>JBNIDR010000001.1:0-31043 GCA_050108155.1 Bathyarchaeia archaeon
ACAGAAGTTAACATCACATACTTCTCAAAGAGCCAAACTGAAACCGAAGAAGTACACGCAAACTGCGACGAAGGCAGAGTCCGCAGACCACTAATCATCGTAGAAAACGGCGTACCAAAACTGCAAGGCAAACACTTCGAAAAAATTGGCTTAGGCGAATGGACATGGGAAGACGTCATCAAAAACGGCTTAGTCGAATACCTTGACGCAGAAGAAGAGGAAAACGCCTACATCGCCCTATCCTACGACGCAATAACACCTCAAACAACACATGCAGAAATCGCTACCTACACAATCCTCGGCATCTGCGCTTCCACAATACCCTACCCAGAGCATAACCAGTCACCACGCAACTCATACCAAGCAGCCATGGCTAAACAGGCACTAGGCGTCTACGGCACAAACTTCCACCACCGCGTCGACAGCCGCAGCCACATCCTCCATTACCCACAAGTCCCCCTAGTCCAAACCGAAAACATGGACGTCATGGGCTACAAACAGCGCCCAACTGGTCAAAACTGTCTCGTGGCCGTACTTAGCTTCGAAGGCTACAACATGGAAGACGCCATCATATTCAACAAAGCCTCAATCGAACGAGGACTCGCACGCAGCACCTTCTATCGCATTTACGAGGCAGAATGTCGTCAATACCTCGGTGGACTAAAAGACCAATTCAGAATTCCTGAGCCAGGCACCCGCGGTTACAGAGGCGAACAATACTACCGCCTGCTTGAACCCGACGGAATAATCGGCCTCGAATCAGCAGTAGTCGGCGGAGACGTCCTAATCGGCAGAATCAGCCCCCCAAGATTCCTAGAGGAATACAAGGAATTCGAAGTCAAAGGACCCAGCATGCGTGACACCTCAGTCGACATGCGCCCAAGCGAAACAGGCATCGTCGACGGCATATTTATCACTGAATCAGGCGAAGGCAGCCAACTCGTCAAAGTCCGCGTAAGAGATCAACGTGTCCCTGAGCTAGGAGACAAATTTGCGAGCCGCCACGGACAAAAAGGCGTCATTGGTCTCATCGTTCCACAGGAAGACCTGCCATTTACAGAAGATGGCATAGTTCCCGACCTAATCATTAACCCGCACGCTATCCCCTCAAGAATGACCATAGGCCAGTTTATCGAGTCACTTGCAGGCAAAGCAGCCGCAGCCAGAGGCAAACCAGCAGACGGCACACCCTTCTCAAACGAAGGCCCCGACGAAATACGCAAAAACCTCGTTAAACTCGGATTCAGCCACACAGGAAGCGAAGTCTTCTACAACGGCACCAGCGGCGAAAAATTCGTTGCAGACGTCTTCATTGGCGTGGTTTACTACCAGAAACTACACCACATGGTCGCAGACAAGATTCACGCTCGTGCTCGCGGCCAAGTCCAGATGCTGACTCGCCAGCCAACTGAAGGTCGTGCTCGTGGTGGTGGTCTGAGATTCGGAGAAATGGAACGCGACTGCCTCATCGGACACGGCGCTGCAATGTTGCTGCGTGACAGATTGCTGGAGGAGTCCGACAAGTATACGCTATACATCTGCGAGAACTGCGGTCAAATCGCTTTCTTTGACATGAAGCAGAGGCGCTATGTCTGCAAGATCTGCGACGAAAAAGCCAAGATCGCTCCAGTAATCGTTTCATACGCTTTCAAGCTTCTCTTGCAGGAGCTTCAAAGCTTATGCATCACACCCAAACTCAAACTAAAGGAGAAGGCATAAGATGGCACAACAGGAAGAATTAATCCACAAAGTAGTAGACGAAATCTCATTCGGCTTAATCTCACCCAAAGATCTCCGAAAACAATCAGTCGTCGAAATACAAACTCCAGACACATACGATGAAGACGGTGCACCAATCACTGCGGGTCTCATGGACGGAAGACTTGGAACACTCGAGCCCCGCCAAAGATGCAAAACCTGCGGCAACACCGCTATCCGCTGCCCAGGACACTTCGGCCACATCGAACTAGCAGTTCCAATTGTGCACATCGAATTCACAAAAATCATCTTTGACCTCCTTAAATCGACCTGCCGCACATGTGGGCGTATCTTGCTCTCTGAGGACGCATCCAAAAAGGCACGCCAAAGAATCGAACGATTCAACGAACTCTTAGGTACAATCCCAGATGAAGTCTACAAAGAAATCATGGCAGACATAAAAGCCAAACAGTGCCCATACTGTGCTGCTCCACAATACAAAATCACCTTTGAGAAGCCAACCAAATTCATTGAGCAAACAGAATCAGGCTCAGAGCCACTCACACCAAGCATGATCCGCGAACGTTTAGAGCGTGTTTCTGATGAGGATTTAGAAGTTTTGGGTTTCAACCCCAAGGTTGCACGCCCAGAATGGATGGTTCTCCAAGTGCTTCCAGTTCCCCCAGTTTATGTGCGTCCATCAATCACCCTTGAATCGGGCATTCGTAGTGAAGACGACTTAACCCACAAACTCGTAGACATTATCCGCATCAACCAGAGACTAAAAGAAAACATGGAAGCAGGCGCACCAACCCTGATTATCCAAGACCTCAGCGAACTGCTCCAGTACCACGTTACAACATACTTTAACAATGAAGCTTCAGGCATTCCACCTGCAAGACACCGCAGTGGCAGAGCACTAAAAACCCTAAGCCAGCGTCTAAAAGGTAAAGAAGGCCGATTCAGAAGCAACCTCTCAGGCAAACGTGTCGACTTCTCAGCCCGTACAGTAATTTCGCCGGACCCCAACTTGGACATAAACGAAGTCGGTGTTCCACGCGACGTCGCCATGCGCCTTAGTGTCCCAGAGAAAGTTACAGCTTGGAACATTGAGGAAATGAAGCGGCTTGTTATTAACGGCCCTGAAAACTATCCTGGCGCATTATACATTATTCGTCCAGACGGCAAACGTATCCGTCTTGAATTCGTCGTAGACCGCACAAAAATTGCAGAGGCAGTTGAAATAGGCTTTGTCGTTGAACGTCACTTAAAGAACGGCGACATCGCAATCTTCAACAGACAGCCCTCACTTCACCGCATGTCCATTATGGCTCACTACGTCCGTGTCCTGCCATACAAGACCTTCCGTATGCACCTCTGTGTCTGTCCACCATACAACGCAGACTTTGACGGCGACGAAATGAACCTTCACGTTCCACAGAGCGAAGAAGCCCGAACCGAATCACTACTACTTATGCAGGTGCAAGACCAGATTCTTTCACCCAGATTCGGCGGACCCATCATCGGCGCAATCAGAGACTTCGTAACAAGCGCATACTACTTTACCAAAAGAGGCAACTACCTCACACGCGGCCAAATTGACAGACTCCTAACAACCACCAACTATCAAGGAGACTTGCCAGAGCCCGAAATCAAAGAACCAGTACCAATGTGGTCAGGCAAACAAATCTTCAGCCTCTTCCTACCAAAAACACTCAACTACATCCTCAAAGCCAACATCTGCCAAGGATGCAGTAAATGTGAAGAGGAAGAATGCAAACACGACGCCTACGTAGTCGTCCGCAACGGGCAACTGATTTCAGGCATCATTGACCGCCGCTCAATCGGTTCTGAGCAGTCTGAAAGCTTGCTTCACAGAATCATCAAAGACTACGGTACACAAGCAGGCAGAGAATTCCTCAACAACATCACCCACATGCTAAAAACCTTCATCTCACTAAGAGGATTCAGCTACACATATGACCAACTTGTCCTCTCACCAAAAGCACGCAACCGAATGGCAAAAACCATGGAGCGCACCCAGAAGAAAATCGACGAACACATTGCCCACTTCCAAAACGGTACGCTCCCACGTCTACCTGGTCAAACGATGGAAGAATCATTCGAAATTTACGTCATGCACGAACTCTCAACAGCCAGAGACGAATCAGGCAAAATTGCAGACGACGACTTTACACTGGAAAACGCAGGCATCGTCATGACAAGAACCGGTGCAAGAGGCTCAAGCCTTAACATTGGTCAGATGGCCGCTTGTGTTGGTCAACAGTCAGTCCGAGGTAAACGTATCCTCAGAGGCTATCAAGGGCGTGCATTGCCTCACTTCAAAGAGAACGACCCTCGCCCAAGAGCAAGAGGCTTCGTTTACAACTCCTATCAAACAGGCTTAGATGCAATCGAATTCTTCTTCCACGCTATGGGTGGCCGTGAAGGTCTGGTTGACACAGCCGTTCGTACTCAGCAAAGTGGTTACATGCAGCGTAGGCTGATTAACGCACTTGAGCACATTAGGCTGGAATATGACTCAACAGTCCGTGACAGCGCCGGTGACATTATCCAGTTCCGCTATGGAGAAGACGGTGTTGACCCAGCAAAAAGCGACCACGGTAAAGCAGTCAACGTCAGCCGATTAATTGACCAAGTTCGTTTAGGCGAAGAAAAAGGTGTCCAACCTGCCTCAGCAGACTTCATCAAGAAGCAACTAAAGAGCGTCGAAGACCAAATTACCCCAATACTGCTTAACCAGTTAAAACAGAACTTTGCAAAGACAAAACTCTCAGAGAAAGGTGTTGAGAAAGCAGTAACAATCACAGCACAGCAGTACAAACGTGCACTCATGGAGCCAGGCGAAGCAGTCGGAATCGTAGCGGCGCAGTCAATCGGTGAACCCGGCACACAGATGACTCTTAGAACTTTCCACTATGCAGGTGTCAAAGAACAAAACGTCACCTTAGGCTTACCACGTCTAATCGAAATCGTCGACGCACGCAGAATCCCCTCCACGCCAATTATGACCATCTACCTCACAGGTGAGCACTCAAAGAGCAAAGAAGCCGCCGTAGAAGTCGCACGTAACATCATCTACACCTCTGTTCTTGACTTAGCCTCAGCAATATACGAGGATCCAGTCAAAGAGGAAATCGTCATCGAACTAAACAAGCAGATGATGGCTGACAGAGGTATCACAATGGATGAACTCCGCGAAAAAATGGAGTTGCAGAACGCCACCGTTACAATCACAGATACAACAGTTGAAATCAAACCCAAAAAAGCAGAACAAATCAAACGTATGCTTGCCAAGATTCCAGCTGCACAAGTCAAAGGTGTTCCAGACATAAAACGTGTCTTGGTCACTGAAGAAAGTGGCGAATGGGTTATCCGCACCGACGGCTCAAACCTTGCAAAGGTTCTGGAAGTTGAAGGCGTAGATACATCCCGCACAACGACCAATAACATCCACGAAATCGCTAAGACCCTAGGCGTCGAAGCCTCACGCAACGCACTGGTACATGAAGCAAAAGGTGTACTAGAAGATCAAGGCTTAGACGTAGATGTCCGCCACGTTATGCTCGTAGCAGACATGATGACCACCACAGGCGATGTGCAACAGATCGGCAGACACGGCATCAGCGGCAAGAAAGCCAGTGTGCTTGCCCGCGCCGCATTCGAAATCACAGTTCCCAACATCGTTGAAGCAGCCATTAAAGGTGAAAGTGATCCTTTGGCTGGAGTAACAGAAAACGTTATAGTTGGGCAATCTATACCAATCGGCACTGGCCTAGTTGAATTGTACATGTCAACTTTCGAACGTCAAGATAAAGATGGAGGAAAAACAGAACAATGATAGACATAGATAAGGCATTAGCGTCAGCAGTGAAAACAGGTAAGGTTTCCTTTGGATCCAATCTTGCATTGCAGAACGCCAAAACCGGCAAGGCTAAAATGATTGTTTTAGCCTCAAACTGTCCACAAGACATAAAAGAACAAATCGAATACTATGGAGAAATCTCTAAAGTCCCCGTCATTACCTACAAAGGGACCTCAATGGACCTAGCTGAAGTCTGCAGCAAACTCTTCATCATCTCTGCAATGAGCATCAAAGAAACTGGGGACTCAGAAATTCTCAAATTAGTAGAACAGTAATCAAATAAAAAATAGGGAGGAAAAAAAATCACAACTGGCATAAAAATCACCTGCGACGAAATGCGTTACATCGCACTCTTTGAAAGCATCAGCGGCGCTAGCGTGAAAGACTGTATCATCGACGAAGAACAAGAAAGAGCAATCTTCATTGTCAACCAAGGTCAAGTCGGCGTAGCAATCGGCAAGGGCGGACGCAACATCCACACACTCGAGCGAATGACAGGCAAAAAACACGAAATCATCGAATTCAGTGAAGACCCCGTAACCTTCATGAAGAACGCACTCAAGCCAGCAGCAGTCCGCGAAATCCGAGTCAGCGAACGCACAGACGGCAAAAAGATGGCAGTTATCACAGTCAACCCCAAAGATAAGGGCGTCGCAATAGGTAAGAACGGCAAGAACGCCGAACGTTTGCGCTTTTTGGCAAAACGGTACTTTGACATTCAGAACGTAAGCATCACCTAAGCTCAGACCGGCTCTGTCGGCTGACTAGGCGATCAAGCGTAGCTGTTAGTGGGTGTATCGGTTAATCTAAATGGCACGATGAACCGGCCCTTTTAGAGGCTTAGCTTGCTTTTTCGCGTTCAGTCAAGAAACTTGGACTACCCTTTGTCAAGGTTTGTAGACAAGAACCTTTTATTAGAGAATCCGCCACCCGCCATTATCGGAGATACCGATGAAACATCAACATGGCATATTAATCTCAGCAGCCATAACACTGCTACTAATTTGTTTAGTAAATTCCGATAACTCACTTGTGTTATCCCAAGCAACTGATCAAACAGTCACTGATAATTGGTCAATGTACCGTCACAACCTCGAACGATCAGGCCTAACCCCTTCCTCCGCTCCCAACGGCACTTTGGTCTGGAGGTTCTTCACCGGCAACTCACCCACTTACTCCTCCCTTTCAGACCGCTTACGTGCCTCTCCCACAATCGTCGACGGCGTATTATACATGGGGACAAACAACACCAGCTTCTACGCACTCAATGCTACTTCTGGCAGCGTGATTTGGCGGGTGACTACTCCCGCTAACGTCGAGTCGTCTGCGGCGGTCGCCGACGGAGTTGTCTACGTTGGAATTCTATGGGGTGGCAGTCACGGCTACGTGGATGCTTTCAACGCAACAACAGGCACCTTAATCTGGCAATATCTGACAAACGGCGGCATCGAGTCGTCGCCTGCAGTCGCTAACGGAGTGGTTTATGTTGGCTCCGCCTCACGTCTTGTTTACGCTTTGAACGCCAGCAACGGAGCGCTACTTTGGTCGTATCTTACGGGCGGTATGATGTTTTCTTCTCCAGCTGTCGTCTCAGGTGTAGTCTATATTGGGTCAGTTGACGGCAAAGTCTACGCCTTAAACGCTGACACAGGCGCCTTGGTCTGGTCCACTTCAATAGGCAACCCAATCTATGCTTCCCCAGCAGTCGTTGACAACGTTGTGTACATCAACTCAGACAATGGGACACTCTATGCTCTAAGGGCAAATGACGGCTCAAAAATCTGGCAAGCCTACTTTGGCAGCGGCACAGACCACGCCGACACTTCCCCAGCGGTTGCAGACGGCGTCGTCTATGTTGGGGCACGCAACGGCTACTACGCCTTCAACGCCTCTGATGGTTCACAAATCTGGGTTTTCAACTCGCCCTATTCGGCACGGCAATTAACTGGCTATGTGTATTCGTCTCCCGCGGTTGCCGACGGCGTTGTTTACTTTGGTTTCTGTGATGGCTACACCTTCGGAGTTAACGCTTCTACTGGTCAAATGTTGTGGTCCTACAAAACAGGCATCTTCGTGTTCTCTTCGCCATCTATCGCTGGCGGGACTCTCTACGTTGGCTCTTACGACGGCTACATCTACGCTTTAGGTGGCGCATCAACTGCAGCGCCTCTTTCTGAGCCGACTACATCTCCCACACAGTCTCCAACTCCGACTTCGACTTCAACGGCGGCTCCCACATTAAGCCCCGCCTCAACCGCCACGCCATCACCAACTCAGACAACCCAACCCACGCCTAAACCAACTCACACTCCCAAAATCCATTCCTCACTAAGCAACTCTATATCGGATTCCGACGAATCAGAATACGTTGAGGCATCCCAGAACTTGGACATCAACTGGATAATAATGGCGGCTATCGTGGTTGTCGTCTCGGTGGCTTTGGTTTCGTTGATGGTTGCGTTCAGAAAGAACTAATCAACCAAGTGGTTCCCCACTCTTTTTTGTTGCGTCAAATGCCAAAATCTCGTGCCCAACATTGATTCAATGTTAATTAACCGCTGGTGGAATCAGCATAAACTTGTCAAATTGTTTTAATAATACTCCCTATCCATAGTTTGAGTCTCCAAAGAAGAGAAAACAATGCTAATTCAGGAACTGATTGTAGAGAACTTCATGAGCTACGAATACGCCCGCGTCCCCTTCAAACAGGGCGTTAACGTAATTGGGGGACCAAACGGCGCAGGCAAATCCTCGCTTCTGCTTGCAATCAGTGTGGCGCTTGGGCAAACCAGCACCGAACGAAGCCGCAAACTCAGCGATTTGATCCGCTGGGGACAAGACCAAGCCCGAGTCACCCTGATTCTGGATAACAGCAAACAGGGCAACCGACGCCCCGAAGCCAAATACAACAAAGACCAGCTCTTTTTGACGCGGTTTCTGCGGCGAGACGGCAAATACTGGTTCGAACTCGAAAACAGAGCCGCCAGCAAACAGGACGTGGAGCGGCTACTAGGCAAATTCGGCGTCGACCCCGACAACATGCTAATTATCATGCATCAAAACATGGTTGAGCAATTCAGCGTGCAGAGCAACGTTGACAAGCTGCGGATGGTGGAGGACGCGGTTGGTTTGGAGCCCTTCCGTGTAAATGTTGTGGAAGCCAAAAACAAGCTTACCCGCATTTTGACGCAGGAGGAATCCGTGGGCAAACTGCTTGAGCAAGCAGCGCAGACACTGAATTATTGGCGTGAGCAGTACGAGAAGTTCCAAGAGAAAAAGCAGCTCCAACTAAAGCGGCGCTTCTTGGACCGTGAGCTTATGTGGGCTGAAGTGGAGCGCAAAGAATCCATCGTCAAAGCGTTGCAGGCTAACTTTAACAAGACTCAGCAGGCGCTGGCCAAAATCGAGGATGAACGCCAAAGCATCATCGGCGAGTTGGATGGGCAGCAGACCCAGCAGCAGACGCTTCGGGGCGAAATCAAAACAGTCTACGACGAACGCATCGAGCTTGAACGGAAAATCGCCCAGAACCAATCGACCCTTAACCTGACCGAGCAGCTGCTAAGCGAAGTCGAAACCCTCCAAAACCTAACTGACACTGCCCAATTCAAGCTTCTCAGACCCGAGAGCCTCAAAGAACTAATCGACGTTTCGCAGCAGCAAATCCAGAAAGCCTCCGCCCAAATCCAGAAAACCCAGAATAGACTGCAGGGGCTCGAGGAATCCACCGATAAACTCGGCAAAACCGCCTTGGATAAGCGGGTTGCGTTGGCGCTGCTGGATTTCAAGCGGGAACGTGCCGCCAAAGAGCAGGATGCCACCGAGAAATCCCTCAAAGAGGCGCAGGAAGCTCTCAACGTCGCATTGGCGAAGGCGCAGGCGACGGGAGAACGTATCGCAGTCCTCAAATCCGCCGTCGAGATTCAGGAGGAGATGGGGCAAACCGACGGGCACCTCCAAGCCCTCCAAGGAGTGTCTGAAGAGATTGAGCGGCAGTACGAATCCTACTCAAAACTCTACTTGGAACTAAAAGAGAAGGCACAGTTGGTCGCCGAGAACCGCGAGAAGACATTGGAGGAAGTGAAGACTCGTATGGCGGCTTGGCGCACCGTCATGGAGGAACTGCTCGCACGGGTTAACGTTGAGTACCAGCGTATCATGAGCCAAACGTTGGCGACGGGCGAGGTGCAGCTGTCGAATCCGCAGGACATCGAAACCGCTGGGCTGGAAATCTACGTGGGCTTCAAGGGCAGCAAACCAGTCGCATTGGATGCTTACACGCAGAGCGGCGGCGAACGAACAACCGCAACCATGGGCTTCCTCCTTGCCTTGCAGCAGCATGTGCGCTCGCCGTTCCGAGCGGTCGACGAGTACGACATCCACATGGACCCCAAGAACCGAGAAATGATCGCCAAGGTGCTGGTCGCAATGATTAAAGACGCAGCCGCCCAATACGTCGTCATCACGCCTAGCCAAATCACGTTTGCCCAGAAAGACTCCAACGTCATAACCGTGCAGAACCTTGAGGGCAAATCAGTGGTACGTGAGGTAGCCTCCTAATGCCAGCAGAGAAGCATGAGAAACGTGTGGGCAGAGAGCGTCTTCAAGTCATAATTGAAATGTGCCTCGCCATCGAAGCCCACCAAGCCGACCCCTTCACACTAAACATAGACGACATCATCGCCGTAGTTAAGGAGTATTTTCCCCAGTGGAACAACCCCGACGAGCTAAAACTTGACGCTGAAGTGCTGAGCCACCTTGCATCGGTGGTTAAGATGCAGAGTGAGTGGGTTAAGCAGCGTTCAACCTCGCTGTACACGGATCCGTTTCTGCTTGAGGAGAAGATTCGCCAGACCAGCAAACTGGGCATGGTGGAGGTTTTCGCCTCCGCTTGGACGCCTCTGGTCGAGTTCGAGCAGCTTAGCCTCCACAACCTCGCTCAGGGGTTGCTCTACTGGGATGCGTTACCGCCGCTGGGCGACCGCTGGAAAGACATCAATGTCGCCTCGGTTGAGGCGGGGCAGGTTACGCGGGACGAGTTGGTGAAGCAGCGGGTGCTTGGCGACCGAGAATTCGGCGACGAACTCGTCTGTTACTGGCAGGAGCTTAAAGCTAAAGTCGAGGAGAAGGGAAAGGACGGCAAGATCAGCTACTGGGATTTCATCGGTGCCGACACTTACGAGGAGACGGTGCAGCGGGCATTCCTAACTGCATTCCTGGTTACTTACGGCTACGCCACCCTGAAAATCGATCGCCTCGAAGAAACAGTCACAATCCTCCCCTACGAGTCCCCGCGGACAGAAGCATTAACTGTGCAGTCCACGTCGGTTCCAATCGCCGTGTCAGTTGAAACTTGGCAGAAATGGATGGAAGGCAAACAAAGATGAGTACACGCAAAAAAGGAGCCTACGCAGGCAAAATCAAGAAAGCCACCCAAATGCTATTCTACAAACGCCACGCCAAACCAGGCGTCAAAGGCTGGGAACTCCACAAAGCCATAGGCGCAGACTACCCCAAAGTGCTCAACGTTTTGGATGATTACTTGAAGCCGATGGATTTGCAGGTGAAAACGGTTTTCGAGGAAGAGAAAGCCCCCGAGAAGCCTACTGTTGAGGAGTTGGATAAAGCCCGCTTCTTCATAGCTTTGCGAGACGTCGAAACCAAAGATAAACTCATGGGGTGGCGCGTGGACGACCTTGCAGGTTTAGCCATCACAATCAGCTACATAGTCGCCAAAAAAGGACAAGCCACACGCAAAGACGTCGAGAAACTTCTCGGCGAGAAAATCGCCAACTGGAAAGTCAGCCTAAACCTCGACCGTTACATCCGCAACGGCTACCTAATGCAAGACGACAAGGGGCAACTGTTCCTGGATTGGCGCACAAGGGCAGAGGTTGACCAGAAAAAGCTGATTGACATGCTGCTGAATACTGAGAAGCAGAAAGTGGATTTGGAACAGCAACCGCAAGAAGAGTCGGCAGAAGGGGCTAATAAAGAAGAAAACTCACTTTAATCTAAAACAAAAAAGGAGAAAGTGGGGCTATCTTTTCTTTTTATAAATTAGATAACCCGTGACCGTCGTTGTTGCTACTACTGCTATTAGTGCAATTGCAATAATGAGGCTGTAGTCCAATGATTGGTTGGTTTGAGTTGTTTCTGCTGGTTGTGGAGTATCAGAATATGGTACACCGTAAACGCCTGCGGGTGTAATGGACGCTACTTCGCCAGTATCAGCCCATATTGAAACTTGAAAACTAATAACGCCGCCTGGATACATTTTATCTAATGGTAATGAGATACTCCAATATGGATACAATGTAGAGTTTTCTCGGGTTTCTAACGTTAAGTTTGCGGTGATATGGTTACTTAGAATTGTCACGTTCGAAACTGTTTCGTTACCTTGTATATATGAATAGGCGCGTACGCGTTCAGTCGCAATTTCAATTGCTTGCTGCTGTGAAACTTTCACTTCACTGCTGCCAATTGTATATTTGTCTAAAAAGTTCTCAAAAAATATTAGCCGTCCATTTTGAAATGTAAGCTCCAGATTATTTAGTTGATTGCTGAGACCGTTAGCTGATGGTTCCCAAGTTATTGTTATTTCGTTTCCTTTGACTTCTATTTTTTGTGTGTATCTATCATTTGTAATATTAGAATTTTGTAGTTTAGTGACACCGTTTAGCATGTTTTTGAAAATAGAATAGTCTTTTGCAGATGTCACTTGAAGACTATCAAGTGTAGTTTTTGCAGTCGTCAAAACGTCTGACGCCTCTTTTTCTGCATATATAAGTGAACCTTTAATTGGTTCAAGCATGCACCATACTAATTCGCTGTTGTTACTCTCAGTCAACACATCTACCGTGCTTTCAGTTGAACTCAAACGTATTGTCATAAAGACTCCGAATGGTGCAGGTGCGATACTTTGGATTGTGGCATTATAGCTTGATATGTTTAGGTCAAACACAGTGCTCAAAAATTGTAGCGCTTTTGTTTCTGTGGCTTTGTCCTCTTCAGTGATGTTTGGTGACATTCTGTGATTATTCCAGTCTTGAAAGTAACTACTGGTTAGCGGTGGGGGAGTTGCGGTGTTCGCCGTCGTTAATCCTAGAAACGAGATCCATAAAAGGGTTATGAGCGCCATGGAAATAATGGTTCTTTTCATATTATTCATTTTTGTGTCTCCTTTATGGGTAAGAATAATCGGCTGGAATCTGTTCCTCCAATGGATTACCTGCTTCCTCCATATGCCCTGAATAATCGCCAGGTGTTATGTGAATTCCTTGAATCCATTGTTCATACGGCCAATAGCATGAGTACCCCTGGCCTAATGGTGAGCTAGCGAAATTTTGGCAACCTGCAGCTTGTGACGCATAATTGAGTGCTTGCATTATTGTAACGCCGTTAGTCAATGCATAGTAGTAGAAGAACACCAGCCAGTTTTTGTATGTGTTTCCGGGATTCATTTGGGAGCTTAACCATGGTGAAAAACCCTGAAAACCTATCCATGTGTAATCTGGATATGCTGGTGGATTGCTCCACCATAGAGGGTCCCATGATGTTGTTGAGCCCGCTGGAAATGATTCATAGCCCATACATACCCACATAAAGGCGAACTGGTATGTTGGACTGTTTATTGTGTGTGAACGTATGTCTTGACCATTAGGATCATCTTGAAAGACTGCAAATGGCGTTGGTGGGTTGTTCGGATTATCTGGATCGCTGCTATAACAATAGAAACCTTGTGGTCCTCCGTGTCCAACATAGAGAGCTGTCGCGAAGTATGAATGATATGCATTATCATGGTCAATTCTGTTGTAAACATCAGATGGTGTGTATCCTGATCCCCAGTTTATTAGTTCACCATAAGTCTGCATATAGGGATAGCCCCAGTAGTAAACGTATTTCTGACTAAATAGAGTTTCAATTTGACTAAATGCCGTTGCGGTTGTTTGTGCTTCTCCGTTCCATTGAAGCCAGTTGGTTGTGTAGAGGTTGCTGGCGCAATTGTTGTCATTGTCGTATGCGCTTGATATTGGTGTTAGGCTCAAAGAAGCAAACAATGAAAGCATTAGAAACAGTGTGCTTGCGGCAACATATTTCTTTTGCATCAAATAATTCTCCTGAAGAATTGTTTTTTTTGTTTTTTCATTATCTATCAAGTTAATGCTTGCTATGCAATATATGTCTTTATTCTGAAATTGAATATCGATGAATTTGTTACTTTATCAAACGAGTTTTGCAGCATGCAAAAACTTTTACTTTATTCGTCTTACTAGAATTCTCTTAAATCACAATGGAATGTTTTATTTATGGAGTGTAGACTTGATTATTTCGAATGTCTCTGTTGAGCAGCGGCTTCGGCTTAAGTATTTGGCTGAAGTGGGTGATGAAGGTGTTTTACGTTTTCTTGGTTTCTCTTTTAATTTAAACACTGGCGAATTCACCGATGACCTGCAACGCGGCGCCGCCGAAGTCGAACTCCTCAACCCAACCATGCACCACCAAATCTCCGAGTTACTCATCGAATACTCCGGCGCCCAAAAGAAGCCTCTAAGCGGCAAGCCTGCGAAGTTCAGGGATTTTCCTGGCGGGATTGCGTATGAGAATGCGTTTGTGCGTAAGGCCGTTGACCCGATTATCCGCGGCTTCGGTGGTTGCCCCGAGGCGCTTGTGGAGGTTGCGTTGATGCTGGGTGGGCGAAGATTGGAGCTTGGGCAGGCTGCGGTGGAGGTTCCAGCCCTCAACATGGTGCCCTGACCTACATTTTGTGGGCGGATGAGGATTTGCCGCCTTCGGTGAATTTGCTCTTCGACCAGACTGCATGCGGCTACCTGAACGCTGAGGGCTTGGCGAATTTAGCGGAGCTGGCATCGTGGCGGCTGCTTTTGGCGAAGAAGCTTAAAAAGAGCTAGCTTTCAAAGCAGTTTTGTTTTTCTACTTGTAGAAAACGCCTCAACCGGTAAGCAATCCTATATCGTTGTCGACGCCAAAATGCAATTAGCTTTGAGCTTAGGTCGAAGAAGTAATAGGGCGACATACTTTTATTCTTGACTAGAAAAAACAGAAAACTCGGGTGTACCCAAATTTTTTAAGCGTAAACACTGATAACGTTAACTATGCAAAACATCAACCCCTTATTCTTCCTTCAACCTATCATCGTGATTGCTTTTTCGTTTGCGCTGATGCTTTACTGGTACAAAAAACGCCACTTCCACGTTAACATATGGCTCTACACGCTCATAGCCTACGGCGGCGCCATCGCCCTGAAATATGCGATTCAAATCCCGACAATCGGCGCAGTAGCTGGCTTAGAAAATCCGTTTGTTTTAGGCGCCTATTATGGGCTTCAAACAGTGTTTCTGGAAGTGGGTTTAGCTTACGTTATCGCGTATTTTGCTTTTAAGCGGGGTGGTCTTGAGCGTAAGGATGCGGAGGCTTATGGTTCAGAGTTGGCTTTTTGGGAAAATGCAGTTATGCTTAGTGGTCTTGGTCTTGTTAACTTGGCTGCAACGTATTTTGTTCTTTCGGGCAGCGGATCACTGGCAGAGTACACCTACAACCAGTTAATGACGAGTTCGCCGGGGCTTTTTGCACCTAATTTGGAAGCGCTTGCAGGTGTGGGCATCGGCGTTTTTGAGCGATTTAGCTCCGCTTTGATTCATATTGCATGGGGTTACCTCTGCGTAATGGCTGTGCTGTACCGTAACAAAAAGCTTTTTTTGATTGCTCTGCCCATGGGCTTAGTTGATTTTCTTATCCCGTTTGCTTCGGCCAATATGATGCTCTTTGAGGTCGTTGTTTTTGCTTTAGCTGCGCTATCAGTGTTTGTTGCTTGGTACGCAGCGAAAAAAGCTGCCCCTCAGGTTGCCGCGAATTCGCCGCCAGCGCCACCAGAAGCCGCTACTTTTCCCCCTTAATAACCGCGATTCTGCCCACCATAAAGGGCAGCTTTAACGCAGACGGAATAAAGGGGGCGTTACGTGTGTCGATGAATTCGACTTTGGCTATGCCCCAACTCTTTATGGCTGCAACCAAATCGTCTGGTTCACCATAAACTTGTTTTAGCAGAAAGAGGTCTTGAAACGAAAATTTTCCGCCCTTCTTAACAACCCTCAGAGCTTCACGCAGAATCAGTCGTTTGTCTTTGGTGTCGGCGACCTCGTGAAAGCACAGGTTGCTCACGGCGGCATCAAAGTAGTTGTCTTCGAATGGTAGGTTTGAGGCGCTTGCCTTCTGGAAGGCTACTTGGTCATTAACGTTTTCGGCTTTAGCGTTGGCTTCGCAGTCCTGTTTAGAGTAATTCCATTGTTTACCCCAAAAGTCGATGCCAGTTACCTGTGCGGCTGGATACTTTTTTGCTATTTTGATTGTTAAGGCGCCGTTTCCGCAGCCGATGTCGAGGCATTTTCCTTGGCCGTTCCAATCCAGATTTGAGGCGACGTTGTCCCAGATTTGGCTCTGAATGTTCTTTCCGTTTGGTGAAAATAGGTGTCGTGCATAGACGAAGTAGGCGGCTAGACTGAAGCAGAACAATGATGGAATTATGAGTGGCCAGAACAGAAACGCCGTTGCCAGCAGCAGTAAACCCAGAATTGTGGGGAAATAGATTATCCGTGTTGAAACCCAGTTGCCGTAGTCTACTGTGCTTTTTTGCGGGGTCATTTTGTCGCCTGTGATTCTTTGCGTTGTTTTTCTTAATTAGTTTTTCAGTTAACTCATGGCTGCTTTTTGATTACATTTTTTTCTTAATTTGTTAGGATAAAAAATCTTATATTTTAGGGCTCGACTCTTGCTTAGCAGTAGTGATTGTTTATGTCAGTTAAAATAGCCCCAGATTATATGGAAATGCTAAACAAGGCAGTTGAACGCGAAATCGGCGTTTCACTCCAATACATTCTGCAACATAGTAAAATGGAGAAGCTCATGCGCAAAACCTTGCCTGAGAATATTCTTTTAGATAAAACTACCTATGACGCCGTCGGCAAGATGATGCGTGAAATTGCTATTCAAGAGATGAAGCATGCCGCAGACATTATGGAACGCATCTATTATCTTGGTGGAAAGGCAACGACTAAATCCAGTAAAGTTGTTGTGGGTGAATCTTTGAGTGAATTTGCGAAGCTTGGCGTTAAAGCAGAAGAGGAAGCTATGATTTTGTACCGTGACATTATTGTTGAAGCTGGCAAGATTGGGGACTGGAGGACTCGTGAGCTTTTCGAGAAAATCTACAAAGACGAGGAGGATCACTTGTTCAAGTTTCAGGAGTACATCAAGTTTAAGGATGAAAAGGATGAGGAAAGCAAGGTGCCGCTGCCTGAGTGGCGTAAAATCTACACTTCCGAATATTTTGCATTGCTTAACAAGGCTGTTGCAGGCGAAATTACCGCTATAGTTCAGTATACTAATCAGCATGAGAAGGCTTCTGCGCTTGAACTGCGTATGAAGAACTCTGCGCTTGAAACGGTTGCTGGTACAAACAAAGCCGCTGTAATTAGCAAGCTGCTCAAGGGCATTTTTATGGCGGAGATGGATCATCTGGAGAAGATTAGCGAACGCATCTATCTTCTTGAAGGCGAAGTGGTTGTTAAGGCGGATCCGATTCCGGTTGTGGGTGAGGCAGCAGATGACTTCCTAAAGCTTGATCACGCATTGGAAAGTGATACTATATCGTTGTACCGCAAAATCATCGCCAAAGCATTGGAACTCGGCGACACGGCAACTCGGAAAATGTTCGAAGACATCATAATCCAAGAAGAAGAGCACTTCTGGGCATTCGACGACTTCGTCAGATAAAACCCGTCCTTTCTTCTTTTTCTTTGTTTTCCCCGTCTGCGCTCTTTATGTGGGTGTGGCAGAGTGCGGCACACCACAAGAATGGCTGAGAACCAGATTGCTTTTTTGGGAAGCAACGTTTTTCAGTTGCAGTTTCGGTGTGGCGTGAGAGAATTCCACCACAAGAACAACATACAGCTATGTTGAAGTCGCTGCGGTGTGGGTGTGGAAGCATGTTGAGTCGTCATTAGAAAGCATATGTTAGCAGCGTCATCACAATGCAGTCGGGCTCTAGCATGGCCCATCGGGCAGCTTCAACTCATCTCTCACTCCCAGCACCCTCACCCAGCCTGCGCTTATAAGGAATTTTGGCAGTCAAAAAGCATGGTGGGAAACAGGTTTTTGAAGCAGCGGAAGCTTTCGGGTAGGAAAATTCTTAAGTGTGACTCAGGATAAGTATGACTGTGGTAAAGTTGTCCCGTGTACGAGTTAAACGCAAAGGCCAAGTCACCATACCCCAGCAGCTCCGAGCAGAATTCGGCATAGAAGAAGGCGCAATCCTAGAAATCACCAAAGAAGACGACAAAATCGTACTCAAACCCCTACCGCCCCTAGAAGCAGGCGAACCCGTCGGCGAAGAAGAATACAAAAAAATCATCGCTGAACTCGACGAAGGACGGAGACGCTGGCGTTGACTGCAGTAGCAGACACACGACTACTATTAACATTAGAGTTTCCGCCGACACCGCAAATGAAGACAAAAATAAGCGATTTCTGTGAAAAACAACTCCGAGAAGGCCTCCTACTTCCCAGCATAGTTCTGGCGGAGTTCATCAAGTATGCAGGGGCAAGAATCGGCGAAGAAGCCGCTAAAAACCGCCTAAGACTGCTTAAGGGACGCGGAATGCAAGTTGTAGCCTTGGATGAAGACTGCGGATTAGCCGCAGGAAGCCTGCTGCTTACTCACCAAAACGTCCCCCTTGCCGACGTCCTAATCGCCTCCTTCGTCACAACTGGCATTGCCGACTGCGTCCTAACCGACGATCCCCACTACAAAACCCTAAACACAAAAACAAAATGGCCCTAAAAACCCAAAAATTCAACAACAACCAGCGGACTTTGGGGGCGGCTGTGGTTTGTTGTCTGCGTCTGAGGGGCGTTGCTGGTTGGTTGTGGAGATTTCCGCAAGCAGATCACAGCGGCTTCGGCTGCTCTCACGGTAGACCCCTCCCCCTATAAAAAGCGGGCAAAAGCTACGGTGTCCAAAAAAGCCTCAAAAACAGGGCAAAAGTTAAGAAACCCACACCGCCAATAATAACCAAAGGTGAACCCAAAAAAATGGCTACACTGATGACGACAGAAGAAAAAGAACTCCTAACAAGAGCCGCAAACCTCATGGAAGAACTACTAGAAACCATCGAAGTCACACAGGACAAAACCACCGCCAAACAACTCAAACAGGCACTAAAAGAAGTCGAAGAAGGAAAAGACCGACCCATAGAAGAACTCATAAGAGAGTTAGGCCTTGAAAAAGAAATACCAACTTAACACAGCACCAACTTTTTCCAAAGCACTAAAGAAACTAGAGAAAACAGCCAAAATCAAAATACTTACAGAAATATTGACCTTAAAAACTGACCCCTTCATAGGAAAACCCCTACGCGGAGACTGGAAAGGAGTCTACTCCCTAAGAATAGGCACCTACCGAGTCCTATACACCGTGGACGAAACAACAATCCGCATACTATTTGTCGGGCACAGAAAACACATCTACGAATAAACAGCAATTATCCGTCACCGAATTCACATCTATCCGTGTTTAGCCGTCGGCTTGCTCGCAGGCGTAGTTTTCGCTTTTAGACTATTTAATTCAGTAGTATCTCAAAAAAACCAAAATTAGTCTGGGATACCTGCCTTATTGATAATAAATGGGGATTTACCCCCTTTTTCTATTTATTTGTGGTTGTTGATGGTTCTAGCTGGCGATCCTGCCATCACTCAGCCTTTAGTCCGCTTTCTATATTGAATTTTATTGGTTTACTCTTATACTGGTTTCCAATAGCGTCTCGATAGTATCCTCTAACTTTTATAGTACCAGAAAAACCCTCACGTTGCAGGTCAGTTTCTAGTTCCCTTTGCGTTAGCCACACTTCGCAACTTTTTCCTTCTGTTAATTCATATGGAAAATGGACATTACTATGAGGTTCGACAAAAAACATGTACCGCTTATCTTTGTTCGGAAGTATTAGTCCTGAACTCGTTAGAGTAACCGTTTTTGTTCCACTATTCATTGCGGAAGATAAAAGCAAAGGTGAACTTACTTCGCCCAAGAAGTCCCTTTGAAAACCATACGCCAACTGGACTTTAATTTCTCGCTTATGTTCTTGTTTTGTAGCCAGATTGAATAACTTGAAAGTATCGCACCATAAATCGCTATTACTAAAGTAACAATAATATCCCAATTTACAAATTCCATAGACCTCAATTAAGTTAATGCAGTTTTAAGTTTTGTCATCACTTGATTCTATATAGTGATAAAGCTTAAACTCTCTTTTAGTACAATAACCAATCTTGATAACATGCCGAAAAAGAATGAGACAGAAAAAAACGAACAAATTCGCGCCATATTCGTCTTAGGGTTACTAGCGGTACTTGCATCAATTAGAACACAAAATGCTACGATTATGGCTTCAATGGGCAACCAAGAGCCATTCAACATAATCGGAATTATTGATGTAATGATTCTATTGATGTCTTTCTATGCCTTGTTTATGATATTTGGCTATTCCAAGGACATGGTCGGCGAATCAATTGCTGATTCTTTCAAGCATCTAGCAAGGGCATTTTTGGTTATGAATTTCGCATTACTAGTTGGTATTGGTTTTATCTTAGGGTTGGCGTATTATCAAAGCCGTTTGTTATGGTTCTTTGTGGTTATTTCAGTACCGATTGGCTACGCAACGTTCCTCAAAATTAAGGAACTAAAGATAAAGCGAACAGTAAATTCTAAAGAAGGAAAGAAAAGCATTGCATTTCTAGCAGTTTCCCTTGGATTAGGTTTTAGCATGTTAGAGATTGGATATTACTCGCCCGAACAATACGTACCTATTTTTGTAGCGACAGCTATATTCTGCATTGTTATCCTAATTTACTTCTCAAATAAAGAAAAGCTAAAACAAAAAGCAGCAGCCTAATTTTGTCCTTGCTTAACTTGTTTTAGAATTCTATTCGGTAACCGTAGTTGTTAATCCTTAAATCTTTGTGGTGGCAGAACATTTATTGTGGCAGGAGGCGCGTATCGATGAGTGAGGAGGATTTGCCTCGTTGCGTAAACTGCGGCAACTTTATCGACGACTGCGACTGTGTTTGTCCTTATTGTGGCGAAACAGCTAAATGTGTTTGTTGTGTTGGTTTGGATAAGGCGTCTGGCGGCGGATAGCACTAGGCGGCTTGGAAAAAACAGCTTTTCATGTGTGACTTTGACATGGTAGTTGAAAGTTTAAATTGGATGGCTGGCGGACCGCAGGGCAGCGGCGTCGACACGGCCTCAAACATCTTTGGGAAAGCCTGCGGATACGGCGGATTGTCCGTGTTCGGACGGCGAGAATTTCACTCCAACATTAAAACTATGCATAGCTATTTTAGCCAGCGTATCTCCAAGCAGCCTACGATGGCGACGCTGAGCAGGGTTGATTTGCTGGCGGCGTTTGACGCGGAGACGGTGGTGCGTCACATCGGCGAAGTCGCAGAGGGCGGCACAGTAATCCTCGACGAGCGCGATTTGTACGTTAACATGTTCGAGGATATCGCCACTTTCAGCGACGAATACAGAAGCCAACTTCAAGAGTTCATGGCGCAAAACGGCATCAGCGGCGAAAACGTCTCAGACCTTCTTAATTGGGCGAAAACAAAAAACATCCAAATCTACCCTATCCCCTACCTTGACTTGCTTAGGGAAGTGGGCAAGAAGCTTGGAGTAGAAAAAATCGCTACGTTAACCCGAATGATAAATGTGCTCGCCGTAGGCGTATCCTTCGCCCTGCTCAAGTACGACCGCACACTCGTCGAAGTTGCAGTCAAAGCATCGCTGCCCGCAAAAGTCGCCGATATGAACTTAGCCGCATTACAGGCAGCCTATGATTATGCAGAGAAAAACTGCAACTTAGCCAACTTCAAATACAAACTTGAAACGCTGCCAATTACGGAAGAGCGCATTTTGCTCACAGGCAACCAAGCCGTTGCGATGGGCAAGGTGCTGGGTGGATGCAGAGTCCAAACCTACTACCCCATCACGCCCGCCGCTGACGAAAGCGAATACATTGAGGCGCATGAAATCCTCAAAACCAAAGGCGGCACACAGGAAGCAGTCATCGTTATTCAAACAGAAGACGAAATCGCAGCCATAAACGCGGCTTCAGGCGCTTGCTTGGCGGGTGCAAGGGCGGCAACCAGCACCTCTGGACCCGGCTTCTCGTTGATGGCTGAAGGCTTAGGCTGGGCAGGAAACAACGAAGTCCCAGTTGTAGTGACCTACTATCAGCGCGGTGGACCCGCAACTGGGCAACCCACACGCCACAGCCAACAAGACCTCAGGTTCGCGATGCATGCGGCGCACGGCGAATTCGCCCGAATCATACTCGCCTCAGGCGACATCGAGGAAGCATTCTATGACGCAGCAGAAATCTTTAACCTCGCAGAGAAATACCAAGTTCCAGCCATACACATGCTCGACAAAGGCATGGCGAACTCCTCCGCAACCTACCCAGCCTTTGACTATAGTAAAGTCAAAATCGACCGCGGCCAAATCGTTGGCGAAGCAGAGTTGGAGGGCAAAACATACAAGCGCTTCCAATACACCGAATCAGGCGTGTCGCCCAGGGCTTTCTTGGGTACCAAAAATGCGGTGCAGTGGTACAGCGGAGATGAACACAACGAAAACGGAAACATTAACGAGGAAACCGTTAACCGCCGCAGAATGATGGAGAAGCGCATCGGCAAAATGGCGCTTATCGCACAGGAAGTCCCAGCGGATGTGAAGCTGCACCTCTACGGCGACATGAACTCCGAAAACATCGTGGTCAGCTGGGGCGGGCCTAAGGGCGCAATAATCGAAGCCATAGAGATGCTAAAAGACGAGGGCATAAGCTGCGGCTTCATCCAAGTCCACCTGATTCATCCGCTGCCCGCCGAGGAAATCAGAAAGCTGCTGGACGGCAAAAAACGCATAATCGACGTAGAAGACAATTATGAAGCTCAACTTGCAGGCGTCATAACCCAGTATGCGCTTGTTAAGCCCAACTATTACGTCCTTAAATACACCGGCAGACCGATGACAGTAACTGAAGTGTATGGTGCCCTCAAAAACATCGTGGCGGATAAGGCAGCTGCAAGACAGGTGCTTACGCAGGGAGCATAGCGCCGCGGTCAGCTGAAGGCAACATACTTCAAATCGCAACTGGATGCGTCGTAGTAGCTTATATGTAGGTTGTTAGCGGCGTCTAAAACTATGGAGCAGTAAGCGCCGACGTACGCTGAATAGTCCACTGTTTGGATGGACCATCCTGTTCCAGTCATTCTAGCAAATTTCAGGTAGCCGTTTGTTGTGTCCTGATAGCAAATGTTTGGTTTACCAAAAGAATCCAGGGCTAAGGATGAGTATGCGCCGACAAACCCTGCGGAATCAACCGTTTGTGTGCTCCACGCGGTGCCTGTCCATTTGGCGTATTTTAAATCGCAGTTGGTTGTGTCCTGATAGCTTATTGACGGGTTGCCGGATGTGTCCAGCGCCAAGGAACAGTAAATGCCCACATCGCCTACTGAATCAACGACCTGCTTGTTCCATGTTGCACCCGCTAATTTGGCATATTTCAAGTCGCCGTTAGTTGTATCCTGATAGGCTATATGGGGATTGCCTGAAGAATCCAAGGCTAAGGATGAGTATGCGCCGACAAACCCTATTGAATCCACAACTTGCCTATTCCATGTAGTGCCATTCCACTTCGCATACTTCAAGTAGCCATTAGTGGCATCATAATAGCTGATCTGAGGATTACCCGACGCATTAAGCGCCAAAGAACTATAGAATCCCACGACGCCTGTGGAATCAACTGTTTGTTTTACCCATGTTGTGCCTGTCCATTTGGCGTACTTTAAATCGCCGTTGGTAGCGTCATAGTAGCTTATATGCGGATTATTAGCGGCGTCCAACTTTAAAGAAGTGTAAGCGCCAACGAATGCTGATGAATCGACAGTTTGAATAATCCAGGCGGAACCATTCC
Organism: Bathyarchaeia archaeon; assembly: GCA_050108155.1. Lineage (GTDB taxonomy): Archaea > Thermoproteota > Bathyarchaeia > Bathyarchaeales > Bathycorpusculaceae > Bathycorpusculum. The sequence goes on from JBNIDR010000001.1 coordinate 23,635, forward strand.
ATTTCGCATACTTCAAGTAGCCATTTGTAGTATCCTGATAGCTTATGTGTGGTCTGCCGTAGGAATCCAGAGCAAGCGAGCAGTAGGCGCCGACATCACCTGTTGAATCCAAAATGGTAGTTTCTAGCATGAACCCAGTCCATTTGGCATACCGCAAATCACCATTCACAGAGTCATAGTAGCTTATGTGTGGAATATCAGTGGAATCCAACGCTAAAGAGCCACCTGCTCCCTGCGAATCAATAGTTTGAAAAGTCCACACCGTGCCGTTCCATGCAGCATATCTTACGTTGCCGTTTGAAGCGTCGCAGTATTTTATGTGCGGATTATTAGCTGCATCTAAAGCCAAAGATGAATAGGCGCCGACATCGCCCTCTGAATCAATTACCTGTGTAGTCCACGCTGAACCAGTCCATGAGGCATACTTCAAGTTGCCGTTTGTGGCATCTTGATAGCTAATACGCGGGTTACCTGAAGAATCCAGCGCTAACGAAGAATACACTCCAACATCACCAGTCGTATCTAGAGTTTGGCAAACCCAAACTGAACCACTCAACTTTGCGTACTTCAAATCGCGGTTGGTGGCGTCATAGTAGCTTATGTGGGGAACGTTACCGGCACCTAAAACCAGAGAAGAATAAAGTCCAACAGTTCCTGCTGAATCGACGGTTTGGATATCCCATGATGCGCCGTTCCATGAAGCATATTTTAAATCATTATTTGTTTCATCAAAGTAGCTGATGTGCGGGTTGCCGCTGTAGTCCAATGCGAGGGAGGAGTAAGTACCAACATCCCCTGTGGAATCTACTGTTTGGCTACTCCATGCCGTGCCATTATAGGCAGCGTATTTCAAAGTTTTATTGCTGGCATCATAGTAGCTTATGTGGGGTTTATCTGCGGAGTCTAAGATCAAAGAGCAGTAGGCACCAACGTCTCCATTTGCATCAACTGTTTGCCTGTTCCAAGCAGTACCATTCCACGCGGCATACTTCAAAACCCCGTTTGAAGCATCATAGTAGCTGATTTGAGGTTTATTGGTCGAGTCCAGTTTCAAAGAGCTGTTTGAGCCAATATTACCCGCCGAATCAACCGTTTGTTTGTTCCAAAGCATGCTGATTACTTGTGGTGGTGTTGTCGAAAACGGCGTGGGTGTAGGCGTCGGGGTTGAAGTTGGGGTGGGAGACGCCGAAGGGCTTGGACTTGGTTTGGGCGTCGGCGACGTTGCCGGCGTAGGGGTAGGTGTAGCTTCTGGTGATGGCGAGGCTGAGGGCGCCAAATCAGGTGTTGGTGTAGGCGTCAAAGTCGGAGTATCCGCGGGCGTCAAAGGTACTGGTGCAACTCCGTAATAGTTGCTCAGCGCGTAATAACTGATTCCTGCGCCGCTTGCAACCACCACTACCATGACCAATATGACCTTAGATATGGGCGATTTAAGCGAAGGCAACATGGGCAGTTTCCTATCTTCGCCAAACGAAAGAGAAACATTACCTAAACCCGATTTGACTGATGATTGAACAGACTCTTGCGCTCTTTTGCCTACAAACTTTAAAAACCTACCTGTGCTCCCAAAGATCATTTTTAGGAAGGAACCTGCAGTGGAGATTCTTTTCCCCAGCAAACTAAAAAATAGAATCATGTTAGCTAAAACTGCTTTGAATGAGGCCCGCCTACGTAAACTACGCAGTTCAAATTTGATAAGAAAAGCCAACCTAGTTAGGGCTGACTTTAATGGACCTCTCCTAGGCATGTTTTTCACTTGTACAAGAAACTGTTGGGTTCGAAGCATATTACTGACTGTGCGTCCGAAAAGCGACACTCGAATGTAATCGGTTAAGGGTAAGCTTCCTAAACAACAGACATAAATAACGTTGAGCCATAAAACTAGTAGAACTTTCTACTATCTCACAATCCATAACCAGGTGCTTATGTTTGACGCGTAAACCCTCAGAATACAAAACAGGCAACTACGTGGACTGGTGCCCAGGATGCGGCGACCACGGAATACTATCTGCCCTGCAGATGGCGCTGGCGGAACTCAACTTGGAGCCGCACAATGTCGTGCTGGTTTCAGGCGTAGGTAACGCTTCAAAGTTGCCGCATTTCGTGAAGGCAAACGGCGTCCATACCCTTCACGGCAGACTTCTCCCCTTTGCTATGGGCATAAAGATGGCTAATCCAAACCTTGAAGTCATAGGAGTCGGCGGCGACGGTGATGGCCTCGGAATCGGCGCAGGACACTTCGTCAACGCGGGCAGAAGAAACATCGACATGGCCTATATTCTGCACAACAACGGCGTCTACGGCTTAACAAAAGGACAAGCATCACCCACACTAAAACTGGGTATGCAAACAAAAAGCCTACCCAAACCCAACATCAACGAAGGCATAAACCTCATTGCCCTCGCAATAACCGCTGGCTTCACTTTTGTAGCCCGTTCATACGCGTTTGATGTGATGCACCTAAAAGACATGATTGTTAAGGCAATAACTCACAAGGGCTTAGCCTTAATCGACTGCCTACAGCCATGCCCCACATACAACAATATTAACACGGCAGACTGGTACCAAGGAGTTGACCGCCCAGACGCAAACGGCAAACCCCAGAGTCGCCTCTACAAACTCCAAGAAACAGACTTCGACCCCGTAGTACATGATGAAAGCGAGATCTTCAAGAAAAAAGTCGCTGGGCTAGAAAAAGCTGAGGAGTGGGGAGACAAAATTCCAATAGGCGTCTTCTATCAGAACCCATTTGAACCTACATTCCAAGAACGCTTCACAGCACGTATACCCTTCTACGCTCAGAACCCGCCGGCAAAGCAACTGCTCAAAGACGAAACGGCAGCCTCGACAGTGGATTTAAGCGAATTCTTCAGCGAATTAAAAACAAGCTAAAATTTTGGGGGGAAGTGAGAAGCTTCTCCTTTCTCCTCGATTTCTCCTCAATACAATAAGTGCCGAATCAGCTTATTAATCAGTGTTTCAAAACTCGATATATGTCAGGGCGCCTCTGGCTCCTCATCCACGTAGCATTCCTGTGTGAACCGGGGCGTGCATACACAGTAGAATACTAAGTCGGTTTTGCCTGTGTTGGCTACTTTTTGGCTGGTTTTAGGTGGAATTACTACAACGTCGCCAACGGTGACTTCGGTTGGGGGCAGTTCGCCTATGGTTACGGTGCCTGCTCCGCTGGTTATTATGTAGATTTCTTGTACGCCATCTTTGAGGTGGTGAGCTTTGGTGGTTACTCCGGGCTTTACTGTGGCTCGCGCGATGGACACGGCGGGGTCGCTGTAGTTTTCAGCTATATAGCAGTGCTCGGGGGTTAGATATTCATGGGGTTTCTGGGATTTTATGATGTTTGGCTTTATTTTCCATACCTTCTCTCTTGTTTCTTGGGGTTTAGTTGCCATTTTTTGGCTTAGTGTTGGGTTTTTTCGGCTTTCTAATTATATTGTTTGCGTAAGATTTAACCAAAGTTGTATTTACGCAAAATGGGGTTTTTTTGCGAATTAGGGTGTTTTTTGCTTTTTTTGATGTTGTGGTTTATGTGTATTTTTTATGGAGTCTGCTTGGATATATATATGTCGTATGAGCGTTTTTATGTAAAAATAGCTTAAATATTGCACTAACGGTAGTGTGTAAAATGTGCTTGCTAACACTACCATTAATAACACGGCATGAGTATGTACTAGTATGAGATGTCCCTACTGCAACTCTGAAGAATCAAAAACGCTGGAAACCCGCGACTCCCCAGAAAACACCACACGCAGACGCAAAGAATGCATCAAATGCGGCAAACGCTACACCACCTACGAATACCTAGAAACCATCGAACTCATGGTACGAAAAAAAGACGGCCAACTGCAACGCTTCGACCTCAACAAAATCATCCGCGGTCTACAAACTGCATGTGAAAAACGCCCCGTATCCATGAGTCAAATCAATGAGTTAGCAGAAAAAGTAAGGCAGGACCTAATGTCGAAAGGAGCAGAGGAAGTCGCATCCAGAGACATCGGCGATTCCATCATGGCACATCTGAAAAAGCTAGATCGCATCGCATACATCCGTTTCGCTTCAGTTTACAAGCAATTTGAAGAGCCTGAAGATTTCAGGCGATTACTCTCAGAAGTGAAAAAACCATGAAGTTTGTCCTAAAACGTGATAGTAAATTAGAACCATTCGATCAAGAACGCATTACACAGGCCATTTGGAAAGCCGCAAAAGCAGTCGGCGGTAAAGATAAAGAACAGGCCAAACTAGTCAGCGACCAAGTTGTAGCGGAGTTAAACAAAATCTATGGTGACGACGGTGTCCCAACAGTCGAAGAGATACAGGACCACGTCGAAAAATGTCTAATCGAGAACGGTCACGCCCAAACCGCCAAAGCCTACATTCTCTACCGCAAACAGCACAATGACATGCGCGAATTAGCAGCGTTGCTAAGCTCTTCAGATATGGTTGACCAGTACCTTGAGGTTGAGGACTGGCGAGTAAAAGAAAACAGTAACATGAGCTACTCACTACAGGGACTAAACAATTACCTATCCTCAACAGTTATTGCAAAATATTGGATAGCCCGCATCTACCCAGAAAACATAGCTGCAGCCCACTTCTCAGGTGACCTTCACATTCACGATCTCGGCGTTCTGGGGCCATACTGCGTTGGCTGGGACATAAACTCGCTCTTGCTCTCAGGCTTCGGCGGAGTGCATGGTAAAATCGAGAGCAAACCCGCAAAGCACTTCCGAACTGCACTGGGTCAAGTGGTTAACTTCTTCTATACACTGCAAGGTGAAGCCGCAGGTGCACAGGCGTTTAGCAACTTTGACACCTATCTGGCGCCGTTCATCCGCTATGACAACTTAACTCAGAAGGATGTTGAGCAGGCACTGCAGGAATTCTTCTTCAACATGAACGTGCCCACACGCGTCGGTTTCCAAACCCCCTTCACCAACCTCACGTTGGACTTGACTGTGCCTTCTTTCATGAAGGATGAAGCTGTCCTATACAATGGTTCAGTCACACAAGACACCTACGGCGACATGACTAAAGAAATGGAAATGTTCAATCTTGCATTCGCAAAAGTCATGGCGCAGGGCGACTCAAAAGGCAGAGTCTTCACTTTCCCAATCCCCACTTACAACATCACCAAGGACTTCGATTGGGACTCAGATGTTTCACAGGCTGTCTTTGAAGTAACCGCCAAATATGGTGTGCCCAACTTTAGCAACTTCGTCAACAGCGACCTAAACCCCGAAGACGTACGCAGCATGTGCTGCAGACTACGCATCGACAACCGTGAACTGCGCAAACGCGGCGGCGGCTTCTTCGGCGCAAACCCCCTAACAGGAAGCATCGGCGTAGTCACCATAAACATTCCAAGAATCGGTTATCTTTCAAAAGACGAGGACGAATTCTTTGAAAAACTAGGCGCAATCATGGATGTAGCTAAATCCAGCTTAGAAATCAAACGCAAAGTGCTGGAGGGCTTCACAGAAAACGGGCTTTATCCGTATTCCAAGCGTTACCTCCGCGAGGTAAAAGCGCGTTTTGACAAATTCTGGAAGAACCACTTCTCCACCATCGGTATAGTGGGCGTAAACGAAGCCATCCTCAACCTGCTTGGTCAAAACATTGCCTCCAAAGATGGACACGCGTTTGCAGTAAAAACCCTCAATTATATGCGTAGCCGAATAGGTGAGTATCAGGAAGAAACAGGCAACATATACAACCTTGAAGCTACACCCGCTGAAGGCACATCGTATCGTCTAGCCCGCATCGACCGCAAACGCTACCGAGACATCATATTCGCCAACCAAAAACACGTCGTAGCCGAACACGCCGAGCCATTCTACACTAACTCGTCACAGTTGCCAGTGGACTTCACAGGAGACCTCTTCGAAGCCCTTGAGCATCAAGAAACATTACAGACACTCTACACAGGCGGTACAAACTTCCACATATTCCTAGGCGAACGCCTGCCAACATGGAAATCCGCTGCTGAACTCATAAAAAAAGTAAGTTGGACCTCACACTTACCCTACTTCACTTTAACACCCACATTTAGCATCTGCCCCTCCCACGGGTACACAACAGGCGAACGAAAGCAATGCCCAATCTGCGGTGCAACCTGTGAAATCTACAGCCGCGTCGTTGGATACCTCCGTCCAGTCGACCAATGGAACGACGGTAAACAAGCAGAATTCGCAATACGCAAAACCTTTGACCGCTCAACAATCTTAGCGTCAGCACCCTTGACAGTTTAAGGTGAAAGCTCCCAGATGAAGTTCAGCGGACTACAAAAAACCAGCCTGCTCGATTACCCCGACCGCATAGCCTCGGTACTATTCACCCCCGGCTGCAACCTAAGATGCCCCTACTGCCACAACTGGCAAATCGCCACCAACCCACAGCCGCCCTTTCTCCAAGAAGGCGCCGCCCTCAACATTTTGGTGGGTCGCAAAAAATACGTGGACTCCGTCGTCATCACAGGCGGAGAACCCTGCATGCACAAGGAACTGCCCAAATTCGTCGCTAAACTCAAGGAACGCGGTTTTCTGGTGAAGCTGGATACTAACGGCTTTTTCCCCGACATACTGGAGCAGTGCCTCTCCCAAGTGGACTACGTGTCCATGGACATAAAAACCGCCCCCGAAAAGTACAAGCAACTCGGCGCAGCAGACACCACCAGCTTGAAGCGTTCCGTAGCGCTGCTAAAAGAGGGCAAGGTACCCTACGAATTCCGCACAACAGTTGTCCCCGAAATCGTAACGGCAGCGGACATCCCAGTTATGGGTGAGCTGGTTAAAGGCGCCAAAACCTATGCACTCCAGCAGTTCATACCCGACAGCACACTGGATAAGCGCTGCCAAAACATAAAGCCCTACGCCCCAGAGGTAATAGCGGGGTTTGGGGAAACCCTCAAAAAGTACGTTGAGAACGTCGTGCTAAGGGTATAAACAGCTCTTTTCTTGTTTACTCCTTTTTTATGATGATTCACTACGAGTCTCCCCTCTATAGATTTCTGCATAGAGTTTCTATTAGCATCCAAATATGCTCCGCAAACAAGCCCCGCATGGAAAGCCGCAGGATGCAATCCAGAAGATTTAAGTTCATATACGTATTGAAAAACCCTCAAACCCCAAAAACCCAGCGACAAAGTCTGCGGGGCCGTCGTCTAGCATGGATTAGGATACATGCCTGGGGCGCATGCGATCCTGGGTTCAAATCCCAGCGGCCCCACCAGACAACCTCCAGGCCCCTATTTATATAGGCTTTAAGGGTCTTGGATTTGTGTTGCTATTTATAGGCTTTCGGTGTTATTTGCGCTTCCTGAACAATTTGACGTCGCCGAAATCACAAACATATTCAAAGCCGGCTTCGACTAACTTTTGAGCGTCTTCTACAGT
>JBNIDR010000002.1:0-2162 GCA_050108155.1 Bathyarchaeia archaeon
CCTAAGACCACACTACAGCTAGGAACGGAACGCGGTTTAACTTCTGAGTTCGGTATGGGATCAGGTGGAACCCGCGCCCTATGACCGGCAAACCTACCCATAGTGTCCACCTTTTACTTATATACCTTTATGTTTCACATCCTGCTTTATTGAAACGCCAGTTTCAGTCAGAAACGCCGAAGTTTTTGCCTTTTGTTTGCATGATTGTTGTTTTAGCGGTTTTGCGGCAGAAGAGACAGAAGGGAATAATATGTGATTACACCGTGATACAACAAATGTTTTTATCTTTTCTAGCACCCCGTGTTTTTTACAAAGTGTCGAATTCATGGTTAATTGCCCAAATTGCGGTAAAGCACAAACTACGCCCAAGCGGAAAATTGAAAACTCGGCGTTTTGCATTGAACTCTATGAGTGCCCCGCCTGCGGCAAGAGCTTCAAACGGTTTACATAAGGTAACTTGGCAACTTTGGCTTTTGCGAGCGGGGATTGAAAGGTACGAATTGTTATGCGGAACTTTTTTGTCTGGGGGTTTTTCTTTGAGTCTTTAGGATGGGCGAAATAGGATTTTCGCCGCGTTATACCTTGTCTCGTTTATATAAAGGCAAAAAGCGGCGGTCTAGCCTGTTATGGTTTTTTGCTCAGAGACGTTTTTGGGCTCTAAATTTAATATTAGCCTTAAAATGTAGGTATTTCAGTGTAGAGCTGTTTTTAACATTTTTATGTTAAAACGGTACACTTTGAGATTCATGGCCAAAACCGCTTTCACAACTGGCTTATTTTGCGGCTATTTTGGAAATAACGCCTGAATTTTAGGATTTTGGTTAGTTAGGGCAGGCAATTTAGGTATAAGTAAATTTTAAATATAATTCGGGGGCTACAATAGGTTTGAGGTCAATATCTTGGCGAAAGCTGCGAAAAAAGTTGAGAAAAAGACCAAAAAGAAGAAATAAAACCCCTGAGAGGTCGGCTACCTCCTCACTTTCTTTTTTCACCTCTTTAGCGTAGGCCATCTCAAAAACCAATGTTTTAGACAGAAAAACGTTAACAGCATTAAAGTAAAGAAGATTTATCTTACCTATTCACTTAACCTAGTTTGAATGGGGAATTTATGTGGATAGCAATCCATTAAGCATAAACCTTGCCGGACTGGAACTGCGGAACCCAACCATGCTTGCCTCAGGCGTTTTGGGCTACACTGCAGAGTCATTTGAACGCGTCGTTAAAGCAGGCGCAGGCGCAGTTGTCACTAAATCTGTAGGTAGCCAGCCGCGGGTGGGATACGCGAATCCAACGGTTGTGCAGGCGGAATCAGGGTTGATTAACGCTATGGGGCTGCCGAATCCAGGCATCGATGTTTTTGCGGGAGAAATAAAGGAAACTAAACTTACAGTTCATGCTCCGCTGATTGTTAGCGTGTTCGGCTATTCAGCTGAAGATTACGCATCGGTTGCCCTGAAAGCTGTGGAAGCGGGTGCTGATGCAGTGGAGCTTAATGTTTCGTGTCCGCATGTTAAGCAGACGGGTTCAGAAATCGGTCAAAACCCTAAGCTCCTTGGAGAAGTCATACAGCAGGTTAAAGCCGTAATCAATAAACCGCTTATTGTCAAGTTATCACCCAATGTTGCCGACATCACCGTTCTTGCAAAGGCGGCAATCGAAGCAGGCGCAGACGTATTAACAGCGGTAAATACGCTCAAGGCTATCGCCATTGATACGGAAACCCAGTTACCAATATTAAACAATATTAAAGGCGGATTATCCGGTGCTGCCATGAAACCTGTAGCGCTTCGTGCAGTGTATGATATTGCCGACGCCTTTGAAGTGCCCATTATCGGGTGCGGGGGAGTCACAAACTGGCGAGATGCGGTCGAGTTTTTCTTGGCTGGCGCTTCAGCAGTGCAGATTGGCACGGCAGTCGCTGAGGATATCCAGGTTTTTCAGTCAGTAACTAAGGGAATAGAGAATTATTTGAGAAGAAAACATGCAGGGAGTGTAAAAGACATTGTCGGACTTGCCCACCGCAAATAACGTGATGAGAACGGCTCAGCTTGTGCAGGTACGAGCTGAAAGCCCCACTGTGAAAACTTATAGCTTCGTAGACAGATTGTGCAGCAAAGCCAAACCCGGACAGTTCCTGATGCTCTGGATTCCCGGAATCGACG
>JBNIDR010000002.1:2212-2461 GCA_050108155.1 Bathyarchaeia archaeon
CTGTGTCTGTTAAGGCGGTTGGAGATGCAACTCGGCATCTTCACGAAATGGATATAGGCGACACCATAGGCATCAGGGGGCCGTTTGGCAACAGCTTCACCGAGAGCCGAGGCAAAGTGCTGTTAATCGGCGGAGGCACAGGAACCGCTCCGCTGCTGTTCTTGGCGAAGCAACTCGCAGCTAAAACCGAACGCCTCTCATTCGTGGAAGGAGCGAAAACCAAAAGCGAACTGCTATTCGTCAAAGAAA
>JBNIDR010000003.1:0-9110 GCA_050108155.1 Bathyarchaeia archaeon
CATGTTAAAATGTCCGTATTCCATCCAGAAAGCATGGACGTGGGCCCGTAGCCTAGCACGGATTAAGGTGTCGGCCTTCGGAGCCGGAGATCGTGGGTTCAAATCCCACCGGACCCGCCATCTTCCGCCCCCCGATTGAGGTTGGGATCTTACTCTACCATCTTTTAAGTTCAAGGCTCAGTGGACCACCACTCTTTTGGTTCAGAATCTATATGGGTCTGCCGCTGTGTTTTTAAAAAAGTACGATGCGCCAAGTTAAACCCAGTCAGGCGGAAAAACTCGGGTAGTTCAGCCTGATCGCCCCGAAGGGTTTCGGTTGTTTACAGCCAGCCGAAAGGTTTAGGCTTGGCACACAACTGGGGCGGGACTGTTTTTAGCGCATGGCAGGGGCTAAAACTGTTTCCCCAGTTTAGCGTTTGCAATTTAGAGAAAGGCATTTCGGGGATATAAGTATTACGATTTTGCAAAAAAGTAACACTGGGCACAAAATGATGCAAAACAATTCAGGTTACGCCTCGGTTTCAGACCCCAAACCTGCCTGAAAAACGCATTATTGGTAATACTTGCCATAACGGCTCTTACATAAGTTGCTGTAATTTCCATATTTTTGGAAATCAGCATAATCAATAACTTTAACCTCTTTTCTAAACTCCACAAATCTGTAAACAGATTCCAACAACTGACTAATTATAATATACTGTGCGAAATTTATGTCAGAAATCACTGAAGCAAAATGGATAGCGTAAATGGCGCCTTTTTGTATTTCAATGTCTGATGGCACGAAAATGTTGAGAATCTGTATTCTGAAACCTAAACCTGCATATTCAGCCTTTATCGAATCTTTTTCGCCAATTAACTTCACAGGCAAGAGCATGTGCCCTATAAACCATGAAGGAATGTTGCTTATGGGGTTATTTGCATTTTGTGGGATTAACTGGAGCGCATCTTCGGCGATTTTCCAGTGGTAAGCACTACAAAAATGTCTGTATACATCGTCCTTGGTAATTACTACTTCATCTAGGCTGCTTCTGGAGTAAAAACAACAATCTCTAAGCCTTCGGAATACTGTGTCTGCATCAGGTCCTCCAGCGATATCGATTATCCTCTTAAAATCAATCGATGGCTTATCCATCTGCGATGTTATGTAGTGTGCAATTTCGTTTTCCGCTTCATTACTTATCGCACACTGACAGCTGAGAAGCACTTTTAGGAGAACTGCTGCTGCATCTGTTTCTATTTCAAGAATCATTGCCCTTGTTCTCCATTCACGTATGATTTTTTCCGCAAACACGTATATAGGTGTTACTTTTTAAAAAAAAGGTAATACTGAGTGTGATGTGGATGCTAAGAAACTTTCAAAGTCACTTCCGCTTTAGACCATTTGATTTAGCCCTAATTGGCACTATGTCTGCAACCAATTTCGTAATTTCAATGGTTTTCGCCCCAGCTTTGAAAGTCATTATTCCACAGGTTTTCCTTGGCGCATTCTTGATGGTTCCGCTAGACATTTTCTTAGCTTATCTTGTTTGGGCTGTGACGCAAAAAAGCATTTTCACCTTGTATTTTTTTATCTATGGTCTGCTTACTGCGCCAACTACAATTTGGGGGAACATGCCTGGTCTATTCAAGCCCTTTTTGGGTGTAGCAATCGGGTTGTCATTGGATTTACTAACCCTGCGATTTAACCCCCTAAAGAAGATATCTCGATACCTAATGGGAATAATTTTCCCTATAGTATATTGGTGTTGGACTGCTTTTGCTTGGATGATTGCTGGTCTGCCGATTGTGCAGTTATTCCAAGTAATGATAAGCAGCACGCCTGTTCTGAACGCTATTATTCCAGAAGGATTTATCGCAACATTTACCGCCCTATCTCTTTTGACTATTCCCTCATCGATTATCGGAGTCAACATTGCGGTTTCCTTATCAAAAAGAGTCGACAAAATTATTCCACCCTCAACAACAAAATCACAAAACAGCAATTAGAATAAAACAGGCTGATACAACAAATGCTCCAACAATGGTCAAGGCTAGAAATAACAACCGTAAGCAACTGCGCTATAGATTGCCGTTTTTGTCCTCAACAAGTTTTTCAAGAGCACTACCATGGCTGTAAAACCCTGCGCCTCAGTGACTTCAAGATTGCGCTGTCCAAGGTGCCTAAAAATGTGGCAATTCATTTTTCGGGTTTCGCCGAACCTTTTCTTAACCCGCAATGCATAGATATGATCGAATATGCCCATCGGGAAGGCTACAGAATTTTTTTGTTCTCAACTCTTGTTGGTCTCAAAAGCAAAGATGTGCCAAGACTTCAACGGTGTAAACCCAAATTGATTCTGCATTTACCGGATAAGTTAGGTAACGCAAAAATCCCAATTACCAAAGAATATAGGGAAACATTGAAGGCTACTTTAGAACAGTTGCCTGTTGATACTTTTTACGTAATGGATGAACATTTTATCTCGAATGAACGCGCAGGGTCTTGCACTGATACTCCGGCAAGGCACATTCTTGGCTGGCTCTTTTGTGAAAAACTGTTTGCGCCCCAATTTGTTATGCTCCCAAATTGTGATGTTGCTCTATGCTGTATGGACTTTGGGTTAAAACACATACTTGGCAATTTGTCGTCGCAGTCTTGGCGTGATATATTGGAGTCGCCCGAATACCAAAGAATACGTGCTAACCGCTTTAGGGTGGATGGCGATGTTTTGTGTCGGCGATGTGCTTGGGCATCTCTTAGATTCAGGCAGCCATTTTACATAAAGAGGATAGCGCAACGGTATTATGCCAATCGGCTCCTACAAAGGTGCCTAAAAGGCTGAGCGTTTTTGCGTCTCTTTTGTGGCAAGTGCGGCGGATGATTTTGGAATTTCATAGACCTTGCCCTTTACTGCGATAGCCTCCAAGCAATCTTTCACTGCTGTGAATGTGCATGGTGGATGATATCGTCAATGCGTGATGGTGCTGGGTTTCTGTTAGTTCCGATTCAAGATTGCGAGTATTGTGGTCATAAACCGTAACAATCATTCCAGTTTGCTCCCTCTTGTCATCAGCTTGTTGCTTTTTTCTTTCTGAAGCAGAGTCTTACTGCGTCTTGCATGGCTTTGTAGCGGCTTTCATAATCCATTTTGTTGGTTATATCATCAAAGTCTTTGAGTAGTTAGCGCGGAAAAGTTTGCTAACTCGCGCTATTTTGACATTTTTATCGCTTTGTGTTTGGTTGGCTGTGCCTAAAAAACTGCTGTTGCTGCGCATTTCAGTTATCGCTTGCTTATTCGTTTTGTGCTATGATTCATGCTTAATTATCGGTCTCAGGTAACAATCCTAAAATAGTGCTACTAATTTAGAAAACGGTAATACTGTGAGGGGCAAGCATGCAAATAACCATAAACAGCAAACAACTTGAGTTGCCAGAAGGAACTCCAATTCTAGATGCGATCAAATATGCCAAAGAATCCATATCCAAACCTGAATTTAATGACACAATCAATTGGATACGAAACCCATCCTGTCCCCTCTTAGGCTTGGTAGAAATAAATGGACAATTAGTGACGCTTCCCGCTTTGAAGAAACGTTTGGCAGAGAATGGCATGTCGATTGAAACGAACACGCCGAAAGTAAAAGCGGAACTTGCCAACCGCATAAAGTTGCTTCTTGAAAATCATGAATGTTTCTTCATGAGGGAATGGCAAAAGAAAATCGCTGTCGAAGGCGTAAATGCCGGCTTCATCAAGCAAGAAGAATACGAAAAGTTTTCTTATCCAGAACGGGGAGCTCAGCCATCAATCGTGCATGATCCAAACAAGTGTATACGCTGCCAAGCATGTGTAGAGATATGTTTGCGTCAAGGTGTTGAAGCATTAAGTTTTGATGAGGAAAACGGGGTTTTGATTGATGAAAACCGGTGTGTTAGATGCGGCCAATGTATTGTTCATTGTCCAATGGGTGCAATCAGTAGAAACAATAAATTGGCGGAATTTCTGGATTGCCGAACTTGCGCTTTCACAAAACCCTCTGGTGCCATGCACGAATGTGATGACACATTTAATGCTTGGAACTTGCTTCAAGATTCCCAACTGTATTGTGTAGCACAATTTGCCCCTGCAATACGCGCTTCGCTGGGCGAGGAATTTAATATTCCAGCGGGTGAGTTGGTTACTGGCAAAGTCTACGCTGCTCTGCGGCGGTTGGGTTTCAAAAAAGTTTGGGACACCAACTTTGCCGCTGACCTCACCATCATGGAGGAAGGAACCGAATTAATAGACCGCCTAACCAAAGGCGGCGTTTTGCCGATGTTTACCTCATGTTGTCCAGGCTGGATTCGGTTTGCTGAGCGATTCTACCCTGTACTAGTCCCCCATTTATCTACGGCTAAAAGTCCTCAACAGATGTTTGGTGCTATTGCTAAAACATTTGGCGCCAAATCTTTGAATGTAAAGCCCGAAGTTATGCGTGTAATCTCTATTATGCCTTGTACTTCAAAGAAGACTGAAGCAGTCCGTCCAGAAATGAATAGCGCATCTAAGTACTGGCAGAAACAAGACGGCGCTAACCGTGATTTTCAGGATGTTGATGTGGTCCTTACTGCAAGAGAACTAGCAAAACTCATGAAGATAGCGGGTGTAGACCTGCGCACTATGCCTGAAGAAGACGCTGACTCCTTGCTAGGCAACTATACGGGGGCAGCACCAATTTTCGGTCGAACAGGCGGGGTTATGGAAGCTGCGCTCAGAACAGTTATTACCATACTTTCAGGTCAGGCGCCGCCGACTCTTGATTTAGACTTCGCCGGTGAAGATGGCATTAAACGCGCTGAAATCAAGGTTGGCGAAAAAACCGTTAAGGTTGCTGTTGCGCATGGCTTAGCGAATATTCATAAAGTTTGCGAATCTGTTCTAGCAGGCGGCGAGTTTGCGCAGTATCATTTTATCGAGTTTATGACTTGCCCCGGCGGTTGTATCGGCGGTGGAGGACAGCCTCTACCAACAAATATCTGTACTAATGCAGCACGTACTGCTGGACTGAACCGAGATGACAGGGAGGTCTGCACGCTTCGTATGAGCCATGAAAATCCAGAGATTAAGGCGCTGTACGAGGAATTTCTGGAAAAACCGCTAAGCCACACAGCCCATGAACTCTTGCATACAACTTACAATAGACTCTCCTTATTCAATACAATTTAGCCAAATGCGGCGGAATCATGAGTATAAAATTAAATGTAGAAAAAGTGATTAACATATGGAAAGTGACTATAAATTAGACTCCGAAGACTTCCAAAGAGAAGTCCGTAAATTGGAAATTAGACTCAACGACTACTTAGAAGAGGAAGAAATCTTCGTTAAAAACCTGAGATGCTGCATTTCACAGCTTAACGCGTTACATGCGTTCATTGTACAATTGCATGCTCCGCTAAGCGCTGAGAATATCAAAGAAATATCAAACCGCAAAGCGGAAGCAGTACATTCTCTTAGTGAAGCCCTGAAAATTGAAGGCAAAGCAGAGCATGAAAAAAGCCATTTACTGGAATCCTACGGCGCCCTTATTGTGCTACTGCAAGCAATAGAAGTAACTTGAGCCATTTCTCATGAACAGGTCTTAATCTGTCTACTGAGAATTTGTTGTTACTCATTTGACAGTTGTAAGTGATTGAAATGGGGAACAAAAAAAGCTCTGGCCAGAAAATTTATGGCTACGATGAAGAATTATGGTTCCGCATAATAAAAGAAGGCGATAAGACAGGAGACAGAGCAGTCAAACGTTTAATGCCTCTGCTGCAGGAGTACAGCTCCGGTAAACGGGTTTTGGATCTTGGTTGCGGAGTAGGCAGGATTTCTAACCGCCTTGCACTTCGCGGATATGACATTGTGGGTATAGATTTATCGGCGCTTTGCATCAAAGAAGCGGAAGATCAAGCTCGAGGTTTAGGAGTATCTGATAAAACACGCTACATAGTGGCTGATTACACTAAACTTGACATTTTACAAGATGAAAAATTTGACATTGCACTTTGTATAAATGCCCCTTCTTGGAAGACTCCTCTTGAAATTACCAGTTTCTTCAGTAGACTCGACGATTTTATGCAGCCAGAAGCGTTGATTATTATTCAAGATGCGCTCAAAGAGGCGTTTTTGCATGCTTTGTATTCTTGCCCGAACGTGCAGAACTGGTACAAAGTAGATGGCGATGTGCTGTCTCTGCATTCATGGCGGTACAATCCTCAGACAGGCATTGTTTCAACAGTTAAGGAATTCTACGAAAAAACTTCAAGCGGCTTTAACTTTATTTCGACAATTACCGGCGAATCAAAACTCCGTTCCCTTGCTGATTACACTAATGCACTTAAACTGGCCGGCTGGAATGTGTTACAGGTGGATAAACATGCGTTTGATCTGTTTAACCTTGAAGCATACAACGACCCATGGCTGATAAACACGGCGACAATAACGGCAAAGTTATCCGTTTAATTTTTGTACAAGAAAAAAATGCTTTCGACTTCGGTGGCATCATAAACAGTTGTTTTAAGTTCATCTTACACGTGTATGCGCTAACTTAATTAATTAGTTTTTCTAATTATTAGAAAGTGAAACTAATTTGAACAGCGTATCACCCGAAGAATGCGCGCGTGAACTACTTGAAGTAGTCCCCCTTGCTATGAGAGACATACGCGCACAGATGCGCAGCCAAAGACGAGCTGACCTCAGCGTACCCCAATTTCGAGCCCTAGCGTTTGTACACCGTAATGCAGGTGTCTCACTTACCGAAGTAGCAGACCACATGGGACTTACGCTACCAACTATGTCGAAGATGGTTGATGACCTCTTCAAAAAGGGTTTGATGCAACGAGAGGAGCAACCTGCTGATCGACGCCGCCTAAGGTTAGTCGCTACACCTTTGGGAGTAACTATAATGGAGACGTCTAGGCAGGGCACGCTAGCATATCTTTCTAGGCAGTTCTCGACTATAAGCGCCGTGGACAGAAGTGTCATAGTGGAAGCGATGAAAACGTTACGTTTAGTCTTCAAAGAAGCAAACAAACCATCCAACCTGAAACAATATGCATAGTTTAACAACTGACTCTACAGTGAAATTCTATGACGTTAGCCATTGATGTTGAAAATCTCGCTAAAACCTATACTCACGGGTTTAGAGCGTTAGATGGCGTCAACTTAAAGGTTGAACCCGGCAAAGTTTTTGCTCTGCTGGGACCTAACGGGGCTGGCAAAACCACTCTGATGAGAATCTTAACTACCCAGCTTAAACCCACTGAAGGCTCAGCACGCATCTTTGGGTTTGATGTTGACCATGACGATGCAGCTGTTAGGCGGCTGGTCGGTTACGTTCCCCAAGAGATGAGCGTTTGGACTGATATAAGCGGTTATGAAAATCTGCTTATCTACGCCAAGCTGTATGGTCTTCCGTCTTCTAAGAGAAAAGAAATTGTTGAAGATGCATTAAGAAAAATGGGGTTACTATCAGTCAAAAACAGTCTGCTCAAGGTGTATTCGGGTGGAATGATCCGTAGATTAGAGATCGCCTGCGCTTTGTTGGTTAAACCGAAGATTCTTCTTGTAGATGAGCCCACAATTGGTTTGGATCCTTCAGCTAGAAAGGTAGTCTGGTCTGAACTTACAGCTTTTAAACGTGAATATGGCGTGACAGTCTTCTTCAACACCCATTACATGGATGAAGCTGACTTGTACTCAGACGGAATTGCAATAATAAACAATGGCAAAATCGTACAAGTAAGCACCGCAGAGGAACTCAAGCGTTCAGTTGGAAAAGATGTTCTCTCCTTAGCTATAGACGAAGACAAATTGAGCGAGCCATGTCTACAAAAAATTAGATGCATGCATCTAGTTGATGACATTGCTATTACTGAATCCGAGTTAAAAATTACAACTAAAGATGGAGAGATCATTTTACCCGATGTTATCGAGACTCTAAGACTTGCTCATGTGCCTATTCATAAAGTCTCAATGGCACGACCAACCCTTGATGACGTTTTCCTGAAGTACGCAGGTCTTAGACTTGACTCCAACGGTAGAATCGGCGAAGCCAGACAAGTTAGAGCCATGATAAGGAGAGGCTAACAATGCAGGTACCATCCTTCTTTAGACATGTACTTGTTATGATGGAACTTGAACTGAGAAGACTACGACATGACAGAATGGAACTTTACAGCCGAGCTATCCAGCCGGTGCTTTGGATAGTTGTCTTCGCCCCAATAATGAGTGGCATTAGAGCAATACCTACAGGTAATATCCCCTACACTGACTACATTGTACCCGGTGTTTTGATACAATCTACAACCATGATTGCCATATTCTTCGGGTTAACGCTGATTTTCGAACGTGAATCTGGCATACTGAAAAAGCTTCTCGTTACACCTACATCCAGATACACCATCGTCATAGGTAGGTCGCTGTCTGCTGGCGTTAGAGCGCTATTTCAGATTTTAATAATTGTACCCTTCGCCTTGTTACTTGGCGTCTCCTTTGTGCCAAATCCGCTATTTTTCTTTTTGGCAGTTCTAATCATGTTTTTTGCGTCTGCAGGTTTTGCTGCGCTTTCGATTTTCATAGCTTCATTCTTAAAGGCACGTGAACGTTTTCAAGCCATAGGTCAAGCCATAACCTTCCCGCTGTTCTTTGCAAGCAATTCATTATACCCTATAAGTTTGATGCCGCCGGTTCTGCAGGAGTTTTCACGATTTAACCCGATGACGTATATTGTTGATGCGGTAAGAGGTTTCCTTATCAGTGGAGACTTGACAAATCTGCCGTTGGATTTGCTTGCTATCTCGCTGTTCGTTGGATTAATGTTCTTTTTAGCCTCTAAGAGCTTTAATAGAATAATTCAATAATCTTTTTTCTCACCGAAGCTTTTATTTATTTACAAATTGCAAAAATGGATAAGACAGTTAAATTGGCATATTTACTCGACTTTTTCTGGTTCTTGGATGGCAATTTTATGTGCGTTTAAACATCGGCCTTTTGCTGTTGCGGCGCATTTTTTGTTGCTGTGTTCTCTTGTTGCCGCCCACTTCAGGAGTGGCAGTATTGCTTGTCTTAGTTCTTCTCCTTCTCGGCATAAGGAGTATTCGACTCTTG
>JBNIDR010000003.1:9160-10775 GCA_050108155.1 Bathyarchaeia archaeon
GCTTCTCTTTTAATTAATGCCTCGTCTTGTAGCTTCTTGAGTGTGTCTGCAAGAGTTTTTGGGCTAATCCCGTTTAACTCGTTCATTAAATCGTTAAACCTGAGTTTTTCTTTGTGGCCTAAAACGTTGATTATTAAAAGGGCCCATTTCTTGCTTATAACATCTATTACGCCTTCAAGCGGGCAGAAGCAGATGTTTTTTGTTTGTTCTTTCATGCTTGCTTTCCTTGAAGATAGTTGCTTTGTTATTATAAACTTGATAGTTTAAATACTTTACTAATGATAGTTACTTCAAAAGTAAAAGGGGTGATGGATCTTATGAACAAAGACTGTACCTGCAACTGCGGTTGTCATGATGAATCCCGGCAACACGGAAGACGTTTTTTTACAAAAGAAGAAAAAATTGAGCGGCTAGAAAACTATGCTGAGGAACTCAAGAAGGAGCTAGCTGCCGTAACTGAGAAAATAAAGGATCTTAAAAGCTAATGGGTGTCTGCCCATGCAGCTTCTTTTTTTGTAGTATGAACTAGCAGTTAAATCGTCTCAGAACTGGGCAATCTTTTTTTCCGTAATGTCTGTACGGTTTTTATTTTTCGAAGAAATACATGGTAATACTTTTGCTAACAATAGTAACACTAAGATAGTGCTACTTTTTTAAAAAAAGTAATACTGGGGATGAAAAAAATGAAAATCTTAATATGCGGAAAGGGTGGCAGCGGTAAAAGCACCGTCGCCTCACTCTTGGCAAAAAACTTGCAAACAAAAGGATACCGTATCTTAGTAGTTGACACTGACGAATCAAACTACGGTCTCAGTGCGCAACTAGGGCTAAACGATCCTAAAGAACTTATGGATCAAATCGGCGGAAAAAAGGCCGTAGGGCAAAAGATGATGGCTGCATTCTCTAAAGGCGAAAAAACATCAATCTTTGATGAGCACTGGCATATCGACGACATTCCTAGTGAATGTGTTTCAAAAAAAGGTAACTTGAACCTGTTGCAGATTGGAAAAGTGAAGCATTTTGGCGAAGGTTGCGCATGCCCCATGGGCGGACTTTCACGAAGCTTCCTACAGAATCTGCAATTGGACCCGAAAGACATTGCTATTGTTGATACAGAAGCAGGCGTGGAACATTTAGGCAGAGGTATAGCGGGAAACGTCGATGTAGTTTTAGCTGTATTAGATCCCTCCTATGAATCAATAAAGTTATCCAAGAAAATCTCTGAGATGGCAAAAGAAGGCGGCAAAACCACTTACTATATACTAAATAAAATGAACGCCAATAGCGCCAAAAAAATGGCGACAAAAGTAGGTAAGACCCAAGTTATCGGAGTTATGCCCTTCAACGAAACTATACAAGAAAAGGGTCTAACCGGTGAATCTCTTGAGCTAGAGATTCCATGCATAAACAGCATCGCTGATTTCATTGTTCAAACATCAAAAACGGCTTAACTATGAGGTGATATGAATGAATAAAACTGCAATTTATGCAATAGTTTGCGTTGTGATAATTGCTGTCTCTGCGACTGCCGCAGTAGTTTACTATCAGCCTTTTTCTTCGCCTTCACCGTCTTCATCTCCAACATCTAACCCCACAGATGCACCTCAAACAAGCA
>JBNIDR010000003.1:10785-11017 GCA_050108155.1 Bathyarchaeia archaeon
TACAGCTACACCACAACCCACATGGCAGCAGGTTGTAGATATGACCGGTCGAACCGTTACAGTACCCTATAACATCACCCGAGTTATCGCTGTTAAAGCTGGCTGTTTAAGGTTGCTTACTTACATGGATGCAAGTTCGCTGATTTGCGCTGTTGAACAAACAGAAACTACTGCAGGTGGACGTCCGTATGGTCTTGCTCATCCAGAATACGCATCTCTTCCTCTTATTGGT
>JBNIDR010000003.1:11067-42721 GCA_050108155.1 Bathyarchaeia archaeon
GGTGGCGATCCTGAACTTATAGCAGCGCAGGATCCTGATGTAGTCTTTGTTACTTACACTACTGCCGATAACCTTGATGCGTTACAGAGCCAACTTGGCATACCTGTTGTTGGTCTTCTTTATGGTGGTCTAGATAGCACTCAAAGTCGCCAAACCCTATACGATAGCTTTACACTCATAGGAAAAGTCCTGCATAAGGAAACTCGTGCTACCGAACTAATAAACTACATAAATGGTGTAGTTAATGATCTAAATACTCGCACGTCTGGCATAGCTGATTCTGCTAAACCAACAGTGTATATTGGTGGCCTTTCAGCAAGTGGAAGTCATGGTTTCACTTCAACTAGCGCTGCTTACTCTCCCTTCGTTTTGACAAATGCAAAGAACGTTATCACTTTGGAGATGGCAAACAATTCTACTTCTGTAGTTAACGTTGACCTTGAAGCGTTACCTGGATTAAACCCGCAAATTATTTTCGTAGACTACAACGGTTTGACTCTTGCTCGAGAAGACGTGGCAAACCATCAGGACGTATTTAGCCAGCTTGAT
Source organism: Bathyarchaeia archaeon (assembly GCA_050108155.1). GTDB lineage: Archaea > Thermoproteota > Bathyarchaeia > Bathyarchaeales > Bathycorpusculaceae > Bathycorpusculum. The sequence goes on from JBNIDR010000003.1 coordinate 11,617, forward strand.
GCTCTTGACAACAACCAAGTTTACGGAGTATTAGGCTACAACTGGTACACTACAAACTTTGACACTTCACTTGCTGATGCATACTATGTAGGTAAAGTGCTTTACCCAACACAATTCGCCGACATAGACCCAGTCCAAAAAGCGAACGACATCTACACCTTCATGTGTGGTGCACCAGTCTACGACGACATGGTTGCTCTCTATGGTCCCTTTGGGCCTGTGTCTCTTACGTAAACCTTGGTGAAGCAAGTGACCATACCTTTTTTTCTTTCTCTAAAAAACGATGTCGCTTGATTTAAAATCAGTCAAAAAGCTTGGAGACTAAAAAAATGAAAGATGCTAAAAACTTAATAGTTCACTCTACACCAAAACTTGAAGAATATTCTTCTTTAATGAATAATTCACTAGAAGGTCTGAAACGCTACACCCTTATTGTAACTGCATATGATAGTGGCTTGTTTGAATTGACAAGTACGCCAAAGACTTCTCAAGGCTTAGCTAAAGAACTTGGTTGCCATGAGATAATGACTCAACTCTTCTGTGAGGCCTTAGTTGAAGTAGGTCTCTTGGAAAAAATAAACGACACATATGTCAATTCTGGATTAACTGCAACTTATTTGTGCCGTAACTCTCCCCATCATATGCAGCATTCGCTGGAAAATATGAAATTAAACACTAGCCGTTGGACACAGTTACCTACAATTCTTAAAAATGGTCCAATAATGCAGGAAAAACATAACGGCTTTCCTTCAAGCTGGCTTTACAGTATCGCTGAAAATGCCGAAGCTGGTTCAGTGGCCAACACATTACACGTTATAACTGATCATCTTGATCCCAAACCTTGGCGTCGTTTACTTGACCTTGGAGGCGGGCATGGTCTTTATGCCATAGGCTTTACAGCACTTAATCCTGAATTGGACGCATACGTCTTTGATCTTCCTTCAGCAATACCTGTAACACGCAACTACATTGATGCTTACAAAGCCGAAAGAGTCCATGTTATTGCTGGAGACTTTAACAAAGACAGTATAGGCCAAGGGTATGACGCTATTTTTTCTTCGTTTAATCAAAGCTGCTTTGACCCTGCTTTTATACCGAAAATAATTGAGGCTTTAACGCCAAACGGTGACGTTATTCTTAGGCGCTTTAAAGATTCCTCAAGAACTTCTGCACTGGCAACTTTAGATTGGAACCTGACCGGTTTTGAAGGCAAAAAAATCGGCAGCAAACCCCACTCGTCAGAAAACATACCAGATCGAGAGACGTACCTTAAGCATTTAGCAGCTTCAGGCCTCCGGGTTTTAGGAACTTTTCCAGTTGACAACATGTCCGAAATAACGTTTGCACGAAAAACTTAACTCGAGAGAGGGTCAAAAAGGATGAAACAAAAAAATGGGCTTCAGAAAGGTAACCAAAAACCAGAGGGTTCTTCAGGGTACACTAAGTATGTCGGTAAAAAAGTCTTATTCATAACCCTCTGTTTAGTGGCTCTAGTAGCAGTTATACTGGTAGCTTTATGCGTTGGCGCAGCAGGTCTTACGCTTCCCGAAGTATTCAACCAAATCGTTAACCAAAATGGTATAGCATGGAGTATTCGTTTGCCAAGAGTGCTAGTTGCTGTTGTGGCTGGTGCAATGCTTGCAATTGCAGGATCCGTAATGCAGTGCCTTCTTAAGAACCCCTTATGTGAGCCTTACACTTTAGGTTTAAGTCAAGCTGCAGCTTTCGGGGCATCTTTTGCTATAGTAATTTTGGGCGCTGGCTCCTACTACAGCAATGCTAAAGATGCTGTTGTGATTAGTAATCAGTATACAGTAACAATCTGTGCGTTTTGTTTCTGTATGCTATCTACTTTTGTGATTCTAGCTCTTACAAGGCTTACTAAAGTTTCGCCTGAAGCGATCGTTTTGTCAGGGATTGTTTTAGGGTCAATATTTAGTGCTGGTCTCACAGCAGTACAGTACTTCGCAAATGACGTTCAAATAGCCTCTATTGTTCACTGGACGTTCGGAGACTTAAGCAGGATAACTTGGGATAATCTGATACTAATTGTGGCGGTGTCCGTGCCGATCTTGATTTATTTCATGTATAACCGCTGGAATTATAATGCTATTGACGCTGGTGTTGACACTGCAAACAGTTTAGGCGTAAACGTTAGCAGACACGTCTTAGTTGGCATGGTTCTATCTAGTGTTTTGGCTGCAACAATAGTTTCATTGATGGGCATAATCGGTTTCGTAGGTTTACTTGCTCCACACATGGTCCGGCGGGTAATCGGTTCAGACAACCGTTTTGTTATGCCTGGCGCTGTAGTAGTGGGTGCCTTGATCCTTCTGGTGTCTGACACTTTGGCAAGAAACATAATCTCTCCGCTGGTGCTACCTGTAGGTGTGATAACTGCTTTTCTTGGTGGCCCATTGTTCTTGTACATTTTAATTAGGAGGTACAGAAAATGATGCTGAATATTCAAGATGTCGAATTCTCATACAAAAACGGCACTTCCGTTCTTAAAGGCATAAACATGGCAGTCGGTGTGCATGAAATCTTAGCTATTTTAGGGCCAAACGGTGTAGGCAAATCTACAATGTTGAAATGCATTAACGGACTGCTAAAAGCCAAAAAAGGCAACATACTTGTAGACGGGGAAAATATTAAGCAGTTAAAACGTGTCGAGGTTGCTAAAAGACTAGGTTATGTGCCTCAACGTGCTGACGTTTCACAGATAACCGTTTTTGACTCTGTACTGCTTGGCCGTAAACCTCACATTACTTGGGACGTCTCAAAAAAGGACATTGAAATCACAAGACACGCAATAACACGATTGGGTATGGATGCGCTCGCTCTTAAGAACATCGATGAAATCAGCGGTGGTGAACTACAAAAGGTCCAAATTGCCAGAGCTTTAGTTCAAGAACCCAAAGTGATGCTGTTAGATGAACCGACAAGCAGTTTAGACCTCTGCAATCAACATCGAATAATGGCTACCTTAGTTGACATCGTAAAGAAAACTAATTTGAGCGCTATCATGACAATGCATGACTTAAACCTTGCAGTGCGTTATTCCGACAAATTCATTATGCTTAAAGACGGAAAAGTTTTTGCAGCAGGCGACAAAAGCGTGATTACTCCAGAAAACATTGAAGCAGTTTATGGGCTTCCAGTTGGCGTGGAAAAATATCGAGACTACCTTGTAGTAGTGCCAATCTGAGAGAGAAAAAGAGAAAAGCTAATTGCTTAAAAGGCAATTAGCCTAAAACCACTCTTCCTTTTTTATAAAAAACCTAGCAGAATACCTGCCGCGGTAGCGGCAGGATGAATGCGTCCAGTCTATGTTGTTCTAATTAAGTCAACTAGTCGATAGGTCTATCACCTGTTAGACGAGGAGGTGATGGACTTGGAGACGGCTCGGACTCGCGCTTACCAAGCCAACTACCACCTCATCTGGACCGTTAAATACCGGCCGGCCCGCTTTTTACTATTCCGTTTCTGAGTATATATTAGCGTTTGAATACATTACGAAGGTATATTGTTGTAATAACAAACTTTAATTCTTCTTATACATAATAGCAGAAAGAGCAAAAATAAAATACAGGAGAGCGCAAAAATGGTTGACCCCCTATTAGTTGTAGCAATAGTAGTTCCCATAGTAATAATCGTTTATGTGTTGGTTTCAAGCCTCCGCATAGTTAGACCTACAGAGAGAGGCTTGGTTGAGCGACTGGGCAAGTATCACCGTTTCGTACAGGCAGGTATAACACTGTTGGTGCCCTTCGTTGACCGAATCATAAAAGTCAACATCACCGAACGCATGACCCCCGTCCAGCGCCAAGATGTCATCACCCGCGACAAGGTCTTCATGGGCGTAGATGCAGTCGTATTCTACAAAGTTAAACCCGACGAAACATCCGTGAAGGCATCACAGTACTTCGTAAACAACTATGAATCACAAATCGACACCCTCGCACGCACAGTACTCCGTGACATCATCGGCGGAATGGACATGACCGTCGCAAACACCTCGCGCCCAATCATTAACGCTAAACTCAAAGAAGCCCTTGATGAACAAACCAGAGATTGGGGCATCGAAATCGTTCGCGCAGAAATCAAAGATCTTGAACCTCCACGCGGGCTCATGAGCAGTATGGAGTCGGTCCTAAAGGCAGACAACGAACGGCAAGCAGCCGAAAAAACCGCCATCGCCCAAGCAACCTTGGCAAGCGGTGAAAAGAACGCTGCGATTCAACGCGCTGAAGGCATGAAGCAAGCCGCCATCTTGCAGGCAGAAGGCCAGAAAACCGCAACCATCGCCATTGCAGAAGGTGACGCCGAAGCAACCAAACTTCGAAACGAAGCATTAACCACCTACTTCAAAGACTCAGCCATCACATACAAGCAGCTTGAAACAATTATGAACTCTCTGCAGAGCAACACAAAAATCATTGTGCCGGAAGGAAAAGCGATATCGTTGATACTAAATGAGCAGGAAAACCTCAACAAGGCAACAATTATTCCTGTTCCGCCGCCTCCACAGCCAAAGAAAGGTATGCAATAAACGCCTAAGTTAAGGTTTCACTCCTTTTTTTTGGTGTGAAACATAATCCTCTATCATTTTTTCGTGTTCAAAAGCCAAAGGCTTAGGCAGGGCATCTAAACTGAAAAGCTTCATTTCTTTGATTTCGCTATCCTGCTTTTTGAGTTCACCGCCTATCGGCTCCATCACAAAGCAGGTTGGGTAATACTCGTAATCGACTTCGTCTTTGACGCCTTTCTCTATGTACTCGCTGAGTACCCATAGGATTTTAGCTTCAAGTCCAGTTTCCTCTTTTACTTCGCGAACTATCGTTTGCTCTATGGTTTCGCCTGGATCCATTCGGCCACCTGGCAGTGCCCAGTACCCGACGAATGGTCTTGTGTTACGTTTTATGAGTAGGATCCTATTGTTTGGGTATGGAATGATCGCCGTTGAGGTTCTACCAGTGTATTTCTTCATGATTCCGCCATTACAGTGTACCTTATCCAGTTAATAATAGTGTACTACAAAGCCCCCTAATTGTCATGGCTGCAACAAAAGCTAAGTCGTCAATTTACTGCTTAACTCCGATGCTTCGCGCTCAGAAAGCCAACCCTCAACTTTAAGAAACGACAAACCACAGTTTACATCTGTGTTGAATGCGCTGTTTTTTAGAAGATTGTTTTTTTCTCCTAAACTCCAAAGTTGCCTTTCGAAAAAACTATTTACCATAGCAAGCGTTTCGACGCTGTGAATTATTGTTTCGATGGATTTGAAGCGTGGGGTAAGCAAGCTTTTTGCTTTGGATAAGCCTAAGGCGCCTTTTAATTTGACTGAGAAATCAACTCCATTAACTGTTGATGGCGGAATGCAGATGTATCGTCTTGATAGCCCAGCTTCATAACAGGCTACATAAAACGGTACGTAAATCAGGGTTACACTGCGCAATTGTGGGTCGCTTATGCCTAAGTCGTTGAAGCTGGCTGAAGTGCTTTCTCTCTGGCTGAGGTCCAGTTTTATGTCCTCTATTATTGGTTTTTCCAGCATTAGCAGATTGTCGCTTTCCATTTTTAATGCACGGACTTTGCTATTGCAGTATTCCTCAAGGTCTGCGATTGGTTGACGTAGCAACTTTATTTCGTCATCCAACTCAAAATTAAATTTAGCTATATCCTGACCTTTTTGTTTACTGAGCCGTTTGATGTTGTCTTCTATGTTCTTGAATTCTTTTTTTAGACCCGATAGTTCTTTTTGTGTTTTTTTGGCTTTTTCTTTCCATCTTTTCTCGTATATTTCGTGCCCATTTTTTCCTTGTTTTTTTGCTTCCTGCTCGTAGTGTTGAATCTCAGCTTGAGTTTTTTCAATTAGCTTCTTGGTTTTACTCCTTACTTTTTGCAGGCTTTCGAGTTCTCGATCAAAGCTGCTTGTTAATTCCTTGATTTTTGCCTTATACTCTTTGGTTAGTTTAGTGATTTTAGGATTTATGAATTCTTCTTGGGCTCTGATTTTTGCGTTTGTTTCCTCTTTAGCTGCTTCGGCTTCGTAATCAATTTCTGAAAGGTACTGGCTGGTTGTTTTGCTAATTAGCCTGAGGATTTCGTGAAGCTTTTGTTGCTCCTCTATAAAGTAGGTCTGTAGCTTATCAATCTCATTTATGGTTGCGGAAATCATATTTTCCTCAAGTGTTGGCGTTAGTAGCGGAGTTGACTGAATTATCTCGCTGGCTTCTCTTCGGTAGACGCTGAATTCCGCCTTGAAAGTGCTGTCAGCGATTATCCCCCGAATAGGGAGATGCCTATCTTTCGGCGTCTCTGAAAAGTAGCTTCTGTTGCTCGAAAGAAACGCCATGTAGGTTTCTCGAGGCTGCTGATTGACCTGGAGATTCTCCATAAACGCTGATGCTGAAGCGGTGATGCTATACGGTACATCGTAGACGTTGCTACTTAATCCGTCAAAAATTAGTGCATAATTATTTTTTGGAAACAACCAAAGTGGGTATCCGATTTTAGCCACGAAAGTAGTCGTCTCCTCTGGCTGCTTTACAAATAGGCCTCCCCCTTTGCTTCGGTTAAATTCAGCAAATGCAAAAACTGCCGCTGCTTCAACTTCAGATTCTCTGTTTTTTGATTTGGAGAACGGAAGTATCAGGCGTTTAGGCGCAGAGGCTAACATGAACGCATCTGGTGAAGGTATAAAGTGCATGCTTTTTTAAGCTTGTCCAAAAGCGCCGTTAACTTGCTACCTTAACTCGTTCTCCATAGCTTTTGCAAGCAGCTTCCAAACATCCGAATCATACTTTAGCATTTTCTCCTTTAGCTTCAGAAGCTCTATTTGGGGTATTCCCGTTTTGTGTTCGATGTGTTGAGCTGTGAAGTTTAAGCGGGAGGTGCTGGCGGTTTCAGCGGATATTTCGTATATGAACTGGGAGTGCTTGTTTGCTCCACTGAGATGAGTTGAAACCCACATTAGCCTGTCTGGGTAGAGCTGTACAAGCTTTTCTTTTACTGATGTTTCTTTTCCAATAACGAATTTCTCTATTAGCAGAATTGTGGTGCTGGTTAATTTTTTGATTTGCCGGCTCGCATTGTTTTCAGCCATTATCACGGGGTCATCGGGCGAGTAATCGGTGCACCAGCGGTAAGCTTCTTGAGCGGGCACCATGAAGGTTTGTGTGAATTTGTAGTTGATGGTGTACGGCAATTATTTTCGCCAATTAACAAGGCCTGGGTCAGGCTCTTAACCATTTTGTTGTCCTAAAAAAGAAACATGAAAAACTATGTCCTACATCAACCAAAAACTAACATATACTATTACAAAGTATGTGATGAAAACGCTTATTCACACTGAAAACAAAGCGACAGGTTGCATCAAACAGAAATAAAGCAATAAACTATGACGAAGGCTGCTCTGAGAAGTAATCGCTGATTCGGCGCTGGAACAGTGCCTTTTTGAGAAGTTCACTTTGAAGGATCCAGCGTTGCATCGGGATTTCGAATTTGCAGCTTAAAAATTGTAACGACTGAGCAAGTGTGTTAAACTTGTAGGGTTTCTGCCGCATAGCGTTACGTACGTTTTCTCGCACTTGCCAGACCCCAATCGGCATTATGTAGCCTGGCCTTGCTTCTCTTAGAACTATGGCTGTGGCTTGGCGACGCTCTTTTTGGAGCAATTCGCAGATGGCTAAACGTGCACTATAATAGCATCCCCCAATTGAGGCGTATGTTGTGCGTCCATTGTTAGGTTCCCAGTCAGAGTAGATAGCTACGCTGGAGCCGTTTGGGTTCCAAACCGTGCCGGGGTACCATGCCTCCATTGACTCGTAGCTCCACTGTGCCGGAATCATCAAAATCTCAAAGACGTTGTCTAGGTAAATTGACTCGTACACTCTGTACTCATTGATTTCTGGGAAAGTCTTCACTTTGGCTATCAGGCTTTTGGAGATTATGTCATCAACAGCTGTTATACTCCACCTCGTCGGGACAAGGCGGCGGTTTTTTTCAACCCCGAATGCGCCAACACTGAATGCTTTCTGAATTTTGCTTACAATAACGCCTTTATTGTAGAGTTCAATAACTGCGGTTGTAGCCCGCAAATCAGTGTCGTAGTATGCCTTCTCAACTTGGCTGTTATAGCGTGCGTTGCCTACGCGTAAGTCGCGAATTGGTGCGGAGGGGCCAAAAGGTTGGACGTCATCACTAAGCGTTATAGATCCGTGTGGCTTCTTGGTTAGGTTAAGCTCTGTGTCTACGCTGTTGTCTGCGAGTCCTAACTCGCGGGTTTGATCTAGGATCTTGCCTGCCTGATTGATTTTTTTTACGTTAATCATATGTTTTCCGCGGATAAGCAAACTTCGGAAGCCCACTATTTCATCAATGGATTTTCCGAACCAATGTTCGGGTAAGTCATAAATGCTTGTGTTTTCATGTACAGGCGGCACAAGGGGACCTATGTAGACGTTGGGGTAGCCGATTCTGCCTATGAAGACGCTGGGCGGCGACATACCATCAATGTCTTGTTTCTCCATTAAGGGTGCGCTTTTTAGGAAATAGTTGACTTTAACCATTATTGGGCATCGGGCTTTGCCGCAGAGAAACCTCGCACCTTTACAAAGGACACAGAGACTGTTGTTGCCGCGTGTAACAACTTGTTGCTGTTGAAGTGCGTTGTTATCTATTTTTTTTATGATTTCCTTTAGCCAATTGTTTGTGTTTTGTCCCGTGAATTGAGGTTTCTGAGTTAAAGTCATGTCCAAAAAATAATTGGTGATACTCCATTCATATCTTTTCTGCACATGTTTAGTTAAACATCTGCTGCCGTTTACACTACATATCTGATTGCTATTTCTGGGGGCTGAATTTGCATTTGGATGTTATCTTTGCATAGTTGGGGTGCATTTGCGAATAGCCATTCAGTAAGTCCTCTACAAAAGTCAGGGTTACAGGAAAATGTTCTTTGTTTCCTATTCCAGCATTGGCAAGAAGCGCAAGGAATTTCCTCTTGTATCCCCATAGTAACCCTCTTGTAGTTTATCCTAATGTTGATTTATTGCTTGTGAAAAGACAATCTTGAGTTGGTATGCATATCCAAAATCTTGGCCGTAAGCTTGAAAGTGAAAAGTGGCGCTCAGGCCGGGATTTGGACCCGGGTCCTGCGGGCGACAGCCGCATATACTAGACCGAACTATACTACCTGAGCTCTAATGCGCCGCAACAATACTATTTACTTATGCTAATTAACCTTTCTCGGAATTTTACGCTGAATAGTTTGGCTGAAACCATAAAAGATCTGTATTCTTGGGTCAAATGCCACTTAAGCGACAGTTTTAATACTTTATTTACAAAATAAATATTTTCAAGACTTGGCGAAGGGAAAGAGAGACGGTTAAAGAAAACAAAGGTATCGCAGTTCTTGAGAAGTATTGGTTGTCTATGCTGTTTTTACTGCTGATAGCCGCCTCTTTTGCTTCAGGGTACATAGCATTAGTAACCGCGCTTGTATTCACTTTTACAGTTCCTGGTTTGATTACTTACCGTTTTTTCAAACTTAAAACTCACGAAATTTGGGCTTTTGTCCCCATTTTTAGTGTACTAGTCTCCGTTGAACTTGTTTATTACTTATCTCTTGTCGTTGGTTACTCGAGTCAAACAATTCTTCTAAGTTTTCTAGTTCTCACAGCAATATACACAGTAATAATTTACAAGTTCGGTGAACCCCTTCGTCCACAAATGTTTCTTAAACTAAAACAGATCAAAAAAACGAGTATACTACTGTTTGCCGCGATTTTTGTCATCGCAATGGCTGTTTTAGCCAAAAGTGTGTGGTCCAGCAGCGAATACGGCATAATACTTACAGGTTCCAACTGGCAAGACACACCCCTGCACTATGAGATAATAGAAAGCATAAACCAAGGTAATTTTCCACCGCAAATGCCAAATTTTGCCGGTACCCCCATGACATACCATTATTTTACAGATTTCCACACCGCCATCGTCGAAAATGTTTTCGGTTATCTTCCACAGCTTTTGCCATTTCTCAATGCCGTATTTATCCTGATTTTTGGTTTAGCAATTTATGCCTTGGCAAGACCGAACGGAAGACGCGCCGCGTTGATAGCCACAGTTTTAGCTATCTTTGGCTGGGGCTTAAGTTACATCGGCCTGTTTAACGCATTGTTCACGGGGACTTTTAATCAAACTACAAATTATGCGTATCAATATGGGCAAACCTTCGGGTTACCCCCCATTTTTGACAATCTGCTTCAGCAGAGACCAATGCTTATGGCGCTGCCCGTATTTGCCTTTGTTTTGGCGCTTCTACGAGACATGACTAGCAAGAGCCGTCTTCTGCTCGCAGGCGTCCTAGTAGGTTTATTGTTTGAGTTTCATAATGTCGGCTTTTTATGCTGCTTTATCGCATTTGCCGTTGCGGTTTTGTTTAACCTAAAAAACTTCAAGCTAACCAACTGCCTCTACTTCCTGCTGCCAACAGCACTTGCATTGCCTTTCATCTTCAATGGCGGCCCGTCTGCGTCTATTTCGCTTAGTACAGCGTGGATTTCAAACTTCGCCCAAAACCCGCCGCTGTATTACCTTTTGAATTTAGGCATTCCTTTCGTTATCGCCATTGTTTCCTTCATAAAGTCAGGTAACGAACTTTTGAAGGGAACAATGCTTTTACTTGTTTTGTTACCTAACATTTTCTTGATTACACCAAACCCCTGGGATATGTATAAATTCTTCATTTTTGCGTGGATTCCCATTGCCGTGCTTGCTGGGTTGATGTTATCCAAACCCAGAAAAATCGTGGCAATCACGTTGGTTTTGCTGTCTGTTTTAACTTCAGTAAGTGTAGTTATGTATAACTTTGAGACCAACTGGACCGGCGCAACATGGCCTGAATACGAGTTGGGGCTGTGGGTACGCAGTAACACACCGCAGAACTCTGTGTTTTTGACGTACTATTCTATCCAGTGTCCACCTGCGTTTATAGGCGGTAGACTTACCGTTTCATCATACATAAACTGGCCATACGGCTGGGGTATCCCTCTTAGCCAGATTTATCAGCGGCAAACAGACATCGACAACGCCTTCACTGGCAATGCTACTGTATTGCAGCAAGTTGTAACAAAATATAATGTATCTTATATCTACGTGGGAAATGATGAAGTTAGCCATTACTCTGGATGTATTGAAAGATTCAACGCTATCAGCTGGTTAAAGCCTGTTTATACAAACCAAAACCTTGAAATCTATAAAGTAAACCTGCCAAGCAACGGTATATAGTAGCGTCAGTCACTTTCTTGCTCTCTATGTTTTTGCCGTCAAATCGCAAATGAACGTAGTTCTATTAAAAATCATTTTCAAGCTTTTCGTTCAAGTGTGGTCGTGTTTTGTTAGGTCTTCGGTGTGTTTGCTAAAGAAGCGGCGCAAGACAAACTTGCGGACTTCCTCAGCCATAACTACCGCGACGGCTAGCCCTATCAGGTATAGCCACTCCATCAGGGTTAGGCCTGTGGTGCCGAATACCTGCTGCAGTAGCGGCACATAAACCAGCAATGCAAGGATGCTTAACTGAGCTATTATACCCCAGATTATCCATTTGTTCTTTGCTAAGCTGGTTCTAAAGATGGATTGTTTGCTGGTTCTACACGCTAATACGTTGCCTGCCTGTGCTACGACGATGCCAGCGAAAGTCATTGTTACTCCTTTTATGTATAGTGGGTTTGTTTCTGCCAGCGGCATGCCGAAGGTCCAGCCGCCAGCTATCCATGTGCTTAAGCAGCCATATAATGCTCCAGCTGCTATTATGGCGCCTATGAATAAGGAGCGGCCAAACACTTTCCCTGTGAATAATCTTTCTTTAATGCTGCGAGGTGGCTCCTGCATTATGCCTGTTTCGGGAGGTTCGCGGCTCAGCGCCAGTGAAGGAATTACGTCGATTGCTAAGTCGATGGCTAAGACTTGTACGACCAGTAACGGCAGCGGGATTGACCAAATGCTTGTTGATAATAGCGCAAAGAGCACGTATGGGATAAGTTCTGCCCAATTGTGCGCAAACACGTAAACGATGAATTTGCGAATGTTTTCGTAGATTGCGCGTCCAGATTCAACTGCTTTGACGATGCTGGCGAAGCTGTCGTTTAGCAGGACAATGTCTGCTGCTTCTCTTGCAACATCCGTGCCTGATGCTCCCATGGCAACGCCGATGTCTGCTTCTTTAAGCGATGGGGCGTCGTTGGCTCCGTCTCCAGTGACTGCTACGACTTCTCCGCTTTTCTTAAGTACCGTTACGATGCGGAGTTTCTGTTCTGGAGAAACTCTTGCAAAGATAACGTCGCCTTTCTTTACTTCGTCTATTATGGCAGTGTCGTTTAGGTCTTCGAGGTCAACTCCTCTGATGACTCGGCAATTTTCTTTTGAAACTATGCCGACTTCTTTTGCAATGGCTTCTGCTGTTGGTCCGTAGTCGCCTGTAATGATGACAGTTTTTATTCCTGCCTCTTTAGCTTTCTCAACTGCGTCTTTAACTTCGATTCGGGGTGGGTCACGCATGCCTGCTAATCCGACAAATACCAGATCTTTTTCGTGGTCGTCTTCCTTGTTGAATTCGCTTTTAGGTAATTCTTTGTATGCTGCTGCGATGATGCGTAAGCCTTCTTGAGCGAAGTCTTGAATGCGCGTTTCTATCTCCTGAATGCTTTCCGGTGTTAAGTCTTCAACTTTGCCGTCAGCGTAGATTTTGGTGCATAACTCTAAGAGAATTCTTGGAGCACCTTTAGTGTATATCAGGACTTTGTCGTCTACTTCGTGGATGGTGCTCATGCGTTTGCGTTCGTAACTGAAAGGCAAGATGTGCACGGTGGGTTTCTCTTCGGCTATCTCTTCTATGACTTGACCCCATTTCAATGCCGCAACGTATAAAGCGCCATCTGTGGGGTCGCCGATGACGCTCCAATTGCGGTTTTGTTTGCTTGGCGGTTCCACTTTTGCGCCGTTGCAAAGTGCAGCGATTTCTAAGAGTTTGTCCAGCGAGCGGCTTTCTCCTTCCTCGAGTGGTTGACCGTTTAGTGTAAAGTCGCCTACTGGCATGTAACCTAAACCTGAGACTTCGACGACGCGGTCTTTAACCCAGAGTTTGTTAACGGTCATTTCGCCTTTAGTGATTGTGCCTGTCTTGTCAGTGCAAATTACGGTTACGCTGCCTAAAGTTTGCACAGCCGAGAGACGCTTAACTAGCACATTCTGTTTAACCATCTTTAACACGTTGATAGCCAAAGCGCTTGAGACGGTTACCTGTAAGCCTTCTGGGACACAAGCCACCATGACGCCAATCATAAACAGGAAGCTTGTACCTGGGGGTACATGTAAAAACAGGAAACTTGCAGTAAAGAAGACTATGCCCACTATTACGGCTATGACAAAGTCGGTTTTTGCCATGGCGCCGATTTCTTTCTGCAGTGGGCTGTCTTCGGCTTGGATAGTTTGTGTTAAACTGGCGATTTTGCCGAACTGCGTATTCATACCTGTTGCGTAGGCAACTGCTTTTCCTTGACCTTTCGCAACACTAGTGCTCATGAAAACCAGGTTAGGTGAATATAGATATGCTTTCTCAACAGTTTTCACTGTTTCAGCTACTCGCGGCTGAGGCTCTGATTCACCCGTTAATGGAACGTTGTTTGTCCAAAGGTCAAATGCTTCAATAAGTCGCGCATCTGCTGGAACACGGTCTCCTTCTTCTAGTGAAATAATGTCGCCGGGGACAATTTCGCTAACCGCGATTTTTTGGAGGTCTCCGTTGCGGATTACTTTGGCATATTCAGGCATCCAGCTTTTTAGTGTCTGCATTGCTTTTTCAGCGCGTGACTCTTGGAACATGCTGACCAATATGTTGACGAAAACAACGGCTAAGATGATGAAGCCAAGCGATGGGCTATCGCTCATGAATGATAAAATCGCCGCGAAAATCAGCAAGATCCCAAAGAGATCTTTTAGGTGCGTGAAGAATTTGCGTATGAAAGGGATTTGTCTGCGCTCGGTCAGTTTGTTGTAGCCGTATTTTTTGAGGCGCAGCTTTGCCTCTTCAGTGCTTAGACCTTCTTCTTTAGTGTTTAGATCTTCGTAAACATTTTCAATTGGCATAGAAGCAGCTTTTTCCAAAGTAATCAACCAAAACCTCAAAGTTTAGCTTAGCACTAACAACCTCGTTTGTTGGTGCGTGGGGTTGCAGAATTAATCTGAACCGGTGCATGACATTGCATTTCAACTCTGCTTAGCGGCATTTGTGTCATAAGCGTGTTTTCTTCGTTCCTTTTAAGAGCTAATTCTGCCTTATTGTTCAATGTTGCATTTAAACTAATCGGGCTTAAAGCGTTTTTTAGCGGCCCAATAGGTGTTAATGAAATTGCATTATACGCAAGAGCTTGCCTGATCATTCAGACTGTTATTCCCCTTAACGTCCCTCTTCCTTCCCATAGGAAATCAGACCTAATTTAATCCTTTTTGCGAATTATGCTTAACTTGGTTGCAAAGTCCAGCCAACCCATAAACCACTAGACCCTCAAGAGTCTCATGGGTGCCCCATTTTATTGACTGCAGTCTTGTGTAGTGTCTATTTTTGCCGCTGTTGTTTCAAAAGAATCATGCATAAAGTTAATAGGTTACAAACTCAATTTCCCTGTAGTTTACCTATTTCAGTGATTTGAAATAATGCTTCAAATAATCAAAAACCAAGCATTTAACGGTAAAAGTTCATACAAAATGGAGAAAAATTAGTTATGGCGCGATATAGACAAACAGACGAAATCGTCAAACTGATGAATAACCCATCGATTATCCGCAACACCAGCATCATTGCACACGTTGACCACGGAAAAACCACTCTCTCAGACAGCCTTCTGGCACACGCAGGCATCATCAGTACCCAAACAGCAGGCCAAAAGCTCTTTTTGGACAGCTGGGATCTTGAGCAGAAACGTCAAATGACCGTTTTCGCCTCAAACGTCAGCTTGGTCCACACCTATAAGAACCAAGACTACCTCATTAACCTCATCGACACACCCGGCCACATTGACTTTTCAGGCGCAGTCACCAGAAGTCTTAGAGCAGTCGACGGCGCACTCGTAGTAGTAGACGCTGTAGAGGGTCCAATGACTCAAACTGAAACCGTCCTCATGCAGGCACTGCGAGAACGTGTTAAGCCGCTTCTATTCATCAACAAAGTTGACCGATTAATCAAAGAAATCAAGTTGACCCCCGCGGAGATTCAGAAGAAATTTGCAAAGATTCTCCTAAGAGTCAACACTTTAATCGAAAAGTATGCTCCTCCAGAGCATAAACAGGATTGGCAAGTTAAGATCGAGGATAGCCGTGTCGCATTCGGTTCAGCCCTTCATAAGTGGGGTTTGAACCTTGACCATATGAAGCTAAAGAAGATTAGCTTCCAAGACATCATCGACGCATACAGTGGAGAAGCCAGCGACGTAGGTAGAAAAGTTGATGAACTCAGCAAAAAGGCCCCTCTGCCAGAGCCAATTCTTGATATGTTCTGCCAGCACTTACCCAGCCCAGTTACAGCTCAGCCTTATCGGCAATCTCAGATTTGGCCAGGTGACCCAAACAGTGCAGTCGGCGTCGGCATGGCAAAAGTTGACCCCAACGCACCCCTGCTCATGTGCATCTCCACTATTGAGGTAGACCCGCACAGTGGCACAGTCGCCATCGGCAGAATCTTTAGCGGCGCAATCACCAAAGGCAAAGAAGTTCAACTTGTCAGTGCAAACCAGAAAGGAACAATCCAGCAAGTCTTCATGTCTATGGCAACCGACCGCGTCTTCGTTGACCGTGTCCCAGCGGGTAACATCGGTGCTATCTCTGGTTTACCGCTGCACGTCGGTGAAACAGTTGGCGAAGCAGGCGTAGAAGTTCACAGCTTTGAAGGTCTCCAATACGTCTCAGACCCAGTTGTCACAGTCGCAGTGGAGCCTGAAGATGTTAAAGATCTGCCGCTCTTCGACAAAGTCATGCATAAACTCACCACTGAAGACCCTAACCTGCACTTCGTCATGAACAAAGAGTCAGGTGAATTCCTGCTCTCAGGCATGGGCGAGTTGCACCTCGAAATCACCGCTTACCGTATGCAAGAATCTGGTCTCAAAGTTAAATTAAGCAAGCCAATCGTCATCTTCAGAGAAACAATCAGCCACGACTACAAGGGCCCAGCAATTATGGGTAAAAGCCCCAACAAACACAATAAACTCTGGATAACCATCGAGAAACTATCTGACGAAGTCATTGAAGCCATCAAATCCGAGAAAATCACTGACATGCAGAGCAAAGACGAACGCACAAAGATTCTTCGTAACCTCGGCTGGGATGCAGATGATGCCAAAGGTGCAGTTGCAGTAGAAGAAAACAACATACTATGTAACCGCATTCACGGACGCCAATATGTAGACGAAATCATTGACCACATAAAAACTGGCTTCAGAGAGGCAGTTCACACCAGCCCCTTGGCTAAGGAGCCAGCTTATGGCCTCAAAATCAACCTTGAAGATATCACCCTGCACGAAGACCCGGTTCACAGAGGTCCCGCACAAGCTATCCCAATGACTTGGAGACCAATCTACTGTGCGATCCTGCTCTCCGACCCCAAGCTGCTTGAGCCAATCATGAGTTTCGAATGCAAAGTTCCAAGCGAATTCGTCAGCTCCGTCATCACCTTGCTTAACAAGCGCAGAGGCAAAATCCTTGACATGCCCAGCGAAGAAGACATGATCACTGTTAAAGCAGAAATGCCAGTGTCGGAATCCTTCGGCATCGCAGATGAACTACGCAGCAGTACACAGGGCCGCGCTTTCTGGGCAACACAATTCAGCAGATGGGCATACGTTCCCGAGCAGATGCAGGCAGAAACAATCAAGAAGATTCGCGAACGCAGAGGCTTACCACCAGTTCCGCCAAAGCCAGAAGAATACTTCGAGAACGAGTAAAACATCTCTTCTCTTTCCTTTTTTGTTTTTGAGTTTTTGTATTTTACATGCTTTCTGCTTTTTCATTTATCTACAGCTAATGCCCATTCTGTTGGTTTTTTGTTTTCTGCGGTTTTGTTGTCGGAGTTGAATAAGCGGGGTTTGGGGTAAGGCTTTAATGAGAAAACGCGCTTCCTAGCTATTGATCAATTTATGATTGTCGGTATATCTGGTAGCCCGCGGAAAGGAGCCACTGAGTATGTTCTCGAACAAGGCCTCAACATGCTAAAAGAGAAAGGCTTTGAAACGCAAATGTGGACTGTCCGCGGAAAATGGATGGAGTACTGTATCCACTGCGACTTCTGTCTATTAAACAAAGTCTGTACTTTCCAAGATGACCTTGAAACACTCTATGAATTGCTCGCCAAGGCGCAGGGTATAATCATCGCTACCCCAGTTTATAATGGCGGCGTAAGCGCCCAAACCAAAACCATTTTAGACCGCACCCGTTCGCTCGTAGCGGCAGACAAGAATTTCTTCAGAGGAAAAATCGGTATGGGTATAACTACTGCAGGCGACCGTTTAGGCGGCCAGGAAGTTGCACAGCTACAGATGCACACTTTTTTTATAATTAACGGTATGATTCCGGTGGGTGGGGGTCCATTTGGCGCTAACTTGGGTGCGAACTTTTGGAGTAAAGACAGCCTTGAAGGTGTAAAGGCCGACGAAGAGGGGTTTAGAAGTTTAAAGAAGACAGTGAAGCGCTTCGCCGAGTACGTTGAGCTTTACTGTAAAAAGTAACTGGTGAATTGTATGAGTGAAGTTAAACCTAAAAAAGTAAAAATTGCATGGGGCATCACAGGTGCTGGCGATAAGATCCAGGAAATCGTAGAAGTCATGAAGGACCTCAAAGCTCAATCTGAGGGTAAAGTGGACATCGACGTGTACATCTCTAAAAACGGCGAAACTATGCTTAAATTCTATCGGCTTGACGAAGAAATCAAGAAGGTGTTTCCAAAAGTTTGGGTGGAAGTTAACTCTAACTCGCCCTTTCTAGCGGGGACCATTCAGAGCGGCAAATACGAGTATCTTCTCATTATGCCTGCCTCCTCGAACACGGTGGCGAAGATTGTTAATAGCATAAGCGACACGTTGCTCACCAACTCGGCGCTTATGGCTCTTAAAGCGTTTGTGCCAGTCTGGATAATGCCCGTGGATTACAAAGAGAACATCATCTACACCAAATTGCCCAATGGCAAAGATATGAAGCTGCGCGTCCGCAAAGAAGAAGCAGAGCAAGTCCGAAAACTCATGGCCACTGAGGATGTGCGGGTGTTTGAGAATCCGCAGAAAGTCCGCGAGGGCTACTTGGAATGGCTAAAAACAGTTAAAACCTGAGTTTCCTTTTTTTGTCTATCCCTCTATAGGTTTCTGCATAGAGCCTCTAATAGGCGCCAAATATGCTGGCATGGAGATCACTTTATCGTCTATGCACAGGGCTGCATATTAGCATCCAAATATGCGGTTTGATCTTCTGTTTTACCTTGCATTTCTGAACTTTAGCCGTAAACGTTTATATCAAAAGTTACTTCACCAAAGGGAAAAGCGTGACCCTTATGGCGCAGAAAGAAGCTGAAAAATTCGATTTCCTCGTAAAATTAGCCCGTGAAAAGGGTGCAGTAGATGCTAAAATCATCCCCGCAAGCAAAGTCGTCATCGAAGACCGTGTCGTTTTGAAATGCAAATTGGGTTGCAATCACTACGGTGAAACACTCGCCTGTCCGCCCTATACACCGACGGCTGAGCAGTTCAGAAAAATCGTTTCAGAATACAGCTACGCCATGTTCATGAAGTTCACAACCAACGCCACCGCTGAACCCGACGTTTACAAGTACCTCATGACCTACGAAACCGACCCCTCAATCCCCAAGGACTTCAAGGAGAAAGCGGCGAAGTTCTGGCAGGACTGGAAAGACTCCAAACGAAGCATGCTTGAGGCCGTCGTGGATTTGGAGAAAGCTGCCCTGAGGCAGGGCTACACTTTGGCGATGTCTTTTATTTCTGGTCACTGTCAACTCTGCGAAAAATGCAACACCGAGAGCAAAATCTGCCGCCACCCCGAATTGATGCGTATGTCAGAAGATGCAATCGGAGTTAACGTTAAGAAAACCGCTGCCAACGCTGGTATCGAGTTCAAGTTTCCGTTTACCAAAAGCGCAGACTCATTCGCACTGCTGCTTATAGAATAAGCTGCTTTGGGCAAACCCTAAATATTTTTGTTGCCTCAATGAGAAAGCGACTGCTATGAAGATTCTACTTGACGAAATGTACGCTGGCTTAAAAGAGTACTTTGAAACTTTGGGCTACGAGGTTCTTACTGCTCAAGAGGCAGGTTTGAAATCAGCCAAAGACCGCGATGTTGTTGAATACGCTGGCAAACATGGCTTGCTTTTGGTGACTCAGGACCAGAAACCCGCCGAACTCGCCGAGCTTTTGGGCGTAAAATGCGTTTTTATATCCAACCTGATGATTGCCCAGATAGTTGACCAAAAAATCAAAGCCCTCTACAAGCAGTAGCTTAGACGCTGATGTGGCGTAGGTACTTGTTCCAGAGGTAAGCTGCGGCGTAGCCTGCGGTGACGCCTGTTGCAGGTCCCATGAAGAGCACCAGCATGTCGAGCATGGGGCTGCGCTGAATGAAGAGGCTGAAGTATGCTATTCCTGCTGCTGAGAAATATTCTGGGAACATGGCGAAGGCTGAGTAGCTGGAGACCGCTATCAGTAGAGTGCTTAGTGCCATGGCGGCCATGAGGCGGTTGCGGTTCACGCCTTCTCTTGAGCCTTTGATGCGTAAGGCGTAGATGCAGACATCAACGTAGACGCCGTAGAGGAAAGCGAAGAAGAAGGTGAATAAACCCAACGCGGGGCTCGCCAGTGCGGTTAGGAATCCGCCGACTGCTCCGACGTACATGGCGCCTACTTTGCGGATGAACAGGGCGCTTATCGCAAGTAGCACGGATTGAACGACCATCATGAGGTAGTTGAGTGGCGGCGGTAGGAACATGTTGGCGACGAATATGATGGCGCCGAACAATGCAATTATGAATAGCTTTTGTAGCCGCTGCGTCCCAAGTGCCCCCGAATTAGGTATAGGAATAATTGTTCCATTTAAAAACCTATATTCTCCCTGTGATTGGCGAAACGGAAATATGCGGTGTTGCCAGTATGACATTTGAGGCGAATACTGTGAAGTGTGACCGTTGCGGGATAGAATTGGCCGAAAATGAAGTTAACACTTATCAAGGCAAATCCCTATGCGAGGATTGCTGCTTTGACTTGATGAATCCGCCCAAAACCTGTGACCCCGTTGCCGTGTCATCTACTTTGATGGTGCGTAAACAGCTTGGGCAAACAGGTGTAGAGGGTTTAAGTGAACTTCAGAAAAAAATTTACACCCTTGTCGTGCAGAAAGGGCGTATCAGCCGCGAAGACGTTCTGAAAACCCTTAGCATTTCCTCTCAGGAATTAGAGCGGGAATTCTCTGTTCTCCGCCACTGTGAACTGTTGCGCGGTTTCAAAGAAAACGGTGTAATCTACTTCACTAAATACTAAACCTGAAACTCTTCTCTTTCAGGTTATATTTTTATTGCTTAAATTTTTAACGGAAAGTTATAAATCCTCAAGATACAATAGTTAGAGGTAACACGTTAATTGACGTATAAATGTAAATAGGGAGAGACAGGTAAGTTGAGTACCCACGCAGAAGACCTAAAATTGCGCTTAATGACCATCGAGCTTCTACGTACTGCAAAGTACAAGCGAAACATCACCTACCGCGAGTTAGCCTCCAAAACAGGCCTACCCGTAACAGTGCTGAGCCGCTACGCAAAAGGCCACGTGCTCCCCAACACCACCCGCGCCAAACAACTCTGGCGGGTACTCACAAAGCTCGTCGGATTAGAGGCTGAACTGCGGAGCAGAATAAAATTCGATGACATCGGCTACTTCGACAACACCGAAATCGTAGGCGACTACAATATTCTCCAGCAAGCTGCTAACCATGCCCTAGCAAACTTTGCTGGTAAACGCGTCACAAAGGTATTAACTGCCGCCGTTGACGGTGTTCCATTAGCTACAATGGTTGCAAACGCCCTCGGCGTAAACCTGATCGTTGCCAAGCGCAACAAGGAAGTCGGCGTCAAATCATTCCTCGAAGAAACCTACATTCTCGGACGCGACAGCGGCGTAACAGTAACCCTATACATACCTAAAGAGTCCATCAAAAAACGCGACTCCGTTTTAATCGTTGATGACATGATTAAGAGTGGCGAAACTCAAGAGGCGATGGTTAACCTCGTAAAGAAATCTAAAGCTGAGGTTTCAGGAATCTTCTCGCTGATTGCAGTGGGTGAGGAATGGAAGAAGCGGCTAAAATCAGGCGAAGACAGCCCCGTTGAGGTTGTAACGCACCTGAAATCTCCTTTTGATTCATCTTAAGGCAATAGCCTTAAGTCTACACCCTTCCAATATCTTTTTGGAGATATCCTTGAGGATTACCCATTTCACTGTGCTGGTCGAGGATATTGACGCGGCAGTTAACTTCTACGTGGAAAAATTAGGCTTCGAAAAACGTGCAGATATGATTATTTGGGTTGGTACACGCTGGGTCACCGTTTCCCCCAAAGGTCAGCCTGAGATTGAATTGTCCTTTGCCCACGCAGACGACGACTGTAACCTCTTAGTTGTCGGCAAACAAAGCCCTAACATACCCTTGATGTTTCTTGAAACTGATGATTTACAGCGGGACTACAACGCATTAAAAGCAAAGGGGGTTCACTTCCGCACTTACCCCACGGAGCAGGCTTGGGGTACCGAAGCAGTTTTCGAGGATCTCTATGGCAATTTGATAAATCTTGTACAGCCGCCAAAGACGCCGCTGGGGTAACGGAAATAAGCTTAAGGCATCTCTTACTTTTTGGAGAATGCAAGCCTTGAAAATTTTGCGTCACATAACATTGCTTGTAAGGGATCAAGATGAAGCCCTGAAATTCTACACGGAAAAACTCGGTTTTGTTAAGCATGTGGACGCCAAAGTCTGGTTCCAAAGCATCCGCTGGCTCACAGTTTCGCTTAAGGATCAGCCTGACGTGGAAATCTCCTTGGTTTTAGCGGATACAGACGAAAAAGAGTTGGCGGTGGGCAAGCAAGCGGGCGACCACATTTTCCTATCCATACGGACCGACGACTTCGACCGAGATTACAACGAGTTGAAAGCCCGAGGCGTCAACTTCATAACTCATCCTGAAGAGCGCGAATGGGGGATAGACGCGGTTTTCGAGGATCTATACGGCAACCTAATAGACCTCATACAGCCCAAGATGCCGCCTAACATTGCCAATCAGAGTCGCAGTTAAGCCACTTAACTAAATCCACGCTTCGCTCCAGATGCATCTTGTTAGCGACCGCAACGGCGTATGTGCAGTTTCTTTTTTGTTTAGAAACGAAGAGTTTGTGCTGTAGCGGTAGCTTATCGAACGCCTCGAAAATTTCGTCTTTAACGTCGCAGTAGTCGTTGTCCACAAGCACAGCGTACAGCCTATCCATGTTGATGCGCATCAGCCGCCTGCTCCACCTTGCCTTTGCCTCCTCTTCGGTTCTGCAATGAAGGAAGTGAATCTCCACATCCCCGCCCAGCACGCCCACTGGGTAAACGCGGTCGCTAAGGATGCGCCCGAACCTATCATGCACAGTGCAGGTGTGCTTTGGATGGTTGGTGAATGTCAGGGGCTGGGATAGGTACCACTTCAAGTTGCCTAGCAGGCGAAGGTAATCGTCGGGGAAAATGAACGTCCAAACAGTCGGACTCGTATAGCGCATCCCCAATCGGTGATAGATTACACCTGCGACACAGTCGTTTGACAGAATCGTAAAATCCTTAACTCTAAGTCTTCGTCTCTTCTGCCAAGAGAATAATCGGTCGCCGAAGCGCCACCCCAAATCGTCAGCCACCCTCGTGCATTGCCACTTCAACGCAAGAAAGGGGGTTCTGAAAAATTTGTTGCTATCCACCGATAATCCCTCTAAAAACCGCAGAATGCCTACTATTCCAAGAGGCAAGGTTGCCGATAAACCCAACGCTTAGCCGAAAATCTTTAACAACACCAAAGCGGAATACATTCACTCTTGAGCGTGCTCAGATATGCGTATGATTAAGTGGCAAAACGGCGTCGTAATTACTCCTGATCAAACTAAACTGCCTCTCCAAGAGGTCACATTGGAAATCCGTTCGGTTGAGCAGATGGCGGAAGCCATAAAGATGCTCCGCGTCCGAGGTGCACCGCTTCTTGGCGCAGCGGCAGGCTTCGGCGTCGCCATAGCCGCATACCACTCAACCGCAAAGTCGCCCGCCCAGTTCATGGCTGAAATCGAAGCCGCTGGCACACTGATTAAACGGCAGAGACCCACCGCTGTGAACCTGTTCTGGGGTGTTGACCGCGTTCTTGGCAAGGCAAAATCTATCTCGGGTAGCGTAGAGGAAATCAGAGCTGCAGTTATCGAGGAAGCCCAGAAAATCGCCGACGAAGACGCTGCTCAGAACCGCGCTATAGGCAAAAATGGCGCTGTCCTCATTAAAGACGGCGACACCATTTTAACCCACTGCAACGCAGGCGAATTAGCCACAGTTGAATACGGCACTGCATTGGGCGTTATTCGTGCAGCGTGGGAGGAGGGCAAAAAAATCAAGGTCATCGCAGATGAAACCCGCCCGTTGCTTCAAGGTGCCCGCTTAACGGCTTATGAGCTTAAACGTGACGGCATCCCAGTTACTTTAATCACCGATAACATGGCGGGTTACGTTATGAGCAAGGGCTTAGTTAACAAGGTCATCGTGGGCGCAGACCGCATCGTGCAGGACGCCGTGTTTAACAAAATCGGCACATACTCAGTGGCGGTGCTTGCGCATGAACATGGAATTCCCTTCTATGTGGCAGCGCCCAAATCCACCTTCGATCTCACATGCAAAGCCGCAGATGTAACAGTGGAGGAGCGCAAACCAGACGAAGTCACCCACGTGGGTTGCCAGCAAACCGCCCCCGATGGAGTACCAGTTTACAACCCAGCCTTCGACGCCACACCGCTTAAGTATGTTTCAGCAATCATCTGCGAGTCACGCGTTATTCATAGTAGTGACTTTGGCGATTTCAGAAAGGGAAAAATATAGCGTAACCCAGTCAAGTAGCGTAGCGTGGCTTCATGACCGAACAGCAGAAGAAGATGCCTCCAGTAGAATTCAGAACAAGCGGCAAACTATCCGAGAAAGGCGTAGTTGTCTCTGAGCAAAGCAGCATCGACCAGTTGACAAGCCGCGGCTACGGTACTTTAGAAGGAAAAGTTTTCACTTTGACCTTTTTTGAGTCCCTCTACCTACAGGACAAAGAAATGCTTGAAGTCAAGGACAAAGCGGGCGAAACCGTCGATTTCCAGACGCTACTGCACTGCTACGAAGCCCAAAACGAGAACGCATGGGTTAACTACCTCGTGTACCGCGACCTCCGAACCCGCGGATACGTGGTGCGTGAGGGCTTCGGCGAAAGCATAGATTTCCGTATCTACGAGCGAGGCACCTATGGCAAAGATACTGCGCCTTACCTTATTTTGGGTACGCAGGAGGGTAAGCCGCTGCCGATTAACGATTTGGTGGCTGCGATGCAGAAGTGTCAGAGCCAAAAGAAAGAGTTGATTTTAGCCGTTATGAATCGGCGGGGCGAAATCGTTTACTACTCAGTAGGCGAGCTGCATTTCCCAGTAGCCTAATGCCTCATGTAGAGCAGGTCCTGTACAGTCATCAACTGGATATCTACATGGGCGTTTGTACGGGCTCTCACTTTACCTCTGATTGCATCATTTGCGAAGCTAAACGCCACAATTATGCCTCCTCTTGCACGGGTTCTAGCCAGCGCCATAGCGAAGTTGTCGATAGCCAGCATACCCACATTGTCTGACTGCTTAATCGAAATAGGCTCGTTTTGGCGTGAATAGCCATCAATACCCATGGAAATCTCCGCTGAAGAGGCCGCTTTGCCATCCAGCATCTTGATTATCCACGCTTGAAATTCGCCGCTTGACATTTTCCGAAGTTTATTCTCGCTTGGGCGTCTCCGCTTCAAAAACACAAACAGGCTTACTCCAACAACTGCCACAACCACCGCTGCTCCAGCGATGCTGCCGATTAGCGTCCAGTCAACGCCTCCGCTTGTTTTAGCCCCAGTTTTTGAGGTTGGACGCGTTGTAGCGGAGCTGTCTGTTATGTATCCTGTTCCGCCACAGTCGGGGCAATCCACAAGAGTGATCCCTGTTCCTTCACAAAGCGGGCAGGTGATTTCTTCAGTGGCTGTTGCTGCTACGTCAACGTGCTGCAGAAGTTGACTCTGGCTGTAGTGGCCATTAAAATCTACTGTAATCTCTATTGGTACCTCTTCTTGTGAGGGGAAAACCATCTCCTCAGAAGTTGCTGAATAACTGTCCACTGTCGCTGTTATTGTTCCGTTGACATCAACATCTTCTGTGTTTTTGAAAGTTGCAGTAATTACTGTTGTATCTCCATCTTGGTAAGCATACATTGTAATCATCATTATCTTCGGCGCTATAGTGCCTGTGCCGTCACATTTAGTACAAACTCCCCCGTCGGGGTCAGGAATTTTTCCTGTGCCCTCACATGTTGGGCACTTCTCTTTTGCTGCGAGCGCTAAGTTCACTGTTGATAAAACCAAAATTCCAACCAATAAAGCTGTTAACATCTTCGTTTTCATTCGTTATAGCCTTCTTTCGGGTGCTGCTTAGCGCTTCTGCGCCACTTGCGGTTATGCTTTGTTTACCTTAAATAAATTTACGCAAAAACGCCACAGCCCTATGGACTCTACCTTATCTTTGCAGAGTTTCTGATAGTTCTGCGTTCGCGTTTCAAACTTCTGCGGTTATAACAACGGTTTGGAAAAGCATTATAGCCAAGAAAACAAACCCCATATCACCTGAGGAAGAATTTGGCTGTGCTGATCGCCGGAGTTGACGAAGCAGGCAGAGGATGCGTTATTGGACCCCTAGTGGTTGCAGGCGTAGCAGTTAAAGCAGAAAACCTGCCGCTGCTGGTTGAGCTAGGCGTTAAAGATTCTAAGGCGCTAACGGCTAAAAAGCGGGAAGCCCTCTACCCTGAAATCATAAAGTTAACTTACAGTTATCATACGATTAAAGTTCCGCCTAGCAGTATCGACAAAGCCGTCTTCTGTAAAACAGCGCTCCATAAACTCAACCGCCTCGAAGCGCAGACTATGGCTAAAATACTTGAGCTACTGAAACCTGATGAGGCATATGTTGACGCGGCGGATGTTGTAGCGGAGCGTTTTGGGTTTCATATTCAAGAGTGTCTCTCGATAAAGCCTAAGATTGTCTCGGAGCATAAAGCTGACCGAACATACGTTGTGGTTTCAGCTGCTTCAGTTATTGCTAAGGTTGAGCGTGACCGTGAAATTGAAGCCCTGAAAGCCGAGTATGGCGACTTCGGCAGCGGCTATTTAACTGACGACAAGACAACGGTGTTTTTGAAGCGGCTGCTGGATGAATTCGGCGATTATCCTAGTTGTGTACGGCAATCTTGGGAGCCGGCGAGGCGAGCTAAGGCTGAGCATAAAAGCAGACAGAAAACTCTGTTTTAACTGTGCATTATTGTGTTTTGTAGTGTCAAAAAAGATACAATTTATTAACATCTAACTACTTTTCTTTTAATTATAATAGCGGATTTTAAACGGCGGTAAACTGATGAGCGAAAAAGACGTAACTCGATTTCTTCAGATTTTAGGATTATCTAAGCGTGAAATCCAAGTTTACATGTTTCTCGCTAAAAGCGGCGTCCAATCAACCAGCTTCGTCGCTAAACGCTTAAAGATGGAGCGTGTGCAGGCTTACCGTACATTCAAGAAGCTACAAGAAAAAGGCTTCATTGAAGCCACATTAGAGCGTCCCACCCGATTCACGATTGTTCCCTTTTCAGCCTTAGTGGATAACTACATCACCGCTAAAAAGAATGAGGTTGTAAATCTTTCAGATCAAAAACAGAGCCTGCTCACGGCTTGGCAATCAATCAGCGCTCCTGAATCCGAGTATCCAGTGGCCAAATTCTCGATTATAACTGGCAAAAAGAAGATTCACTCAAAAATGCTCAACATGATAGAGGAGTCAAAATCCGAAGTAATCGTTCTAACAACTGCGTTGGGGATGATTCAGGAAGACATCGCTGGAATCTTCGACGCTGCAATACCCGCTGCGCAGGAACGCCAAGTTCAAGTCCAAATTATCACCGACGTGTCGATGGAAAACCTCAAAGTTGTAGAGCGACTCGACCGAAATATACAGGAAGACAAACTCAACATTAAGCTTCACCATGTAGCCATGACCTCAAAGTTTTTCCCTCGTTTCCTAATCAAAGACGAAGAAGAAGCAATCCTTTACGCACCCTTCGGCAACGAAGCCTCAGTGCTAAACCTAGAAGACGAGGGCTTATGGATTAATGATAAGATGTTTATTTCTGTGCTCAAAGCTTTTTTTGTTCAGATGTGGCAGGGTGGAGTTGAAGTTTCTAAGCGCATTGACGAACTGAAAAGTGGTATACCTATCGGCGAAACCCTAGTTATAAAAGACCCTGAGGAAGCGTGGAAGAAAGTAGTCAAAGTTTTAGAGTCTGCGAAAAAAGATGTTGTTGTTATCACCTCCTCTCAGAGCATTAATAAACTCGCCGAAGAAGACCCGATAACTAAATACTTCAGAAAAGGTCTAAAAGTTCGCTTGATGGCTTCTATTGATTTGGATAATTTAGAGCCTGCTCAGAAACTTGCTGAATGCTACGAAATTAAGCATGTTCCAATAAGCTACATGACTATGATGCTGGTCGACAACAAGCACCTGTTCATATTTAAGATGCCGCCGCTAAGCGACTTCGGTGCAGA
Organism: Bathyarchaeia archaeon; assembly: GCA_050108155.1. GTDB lineage: Archaea > Thermoproteota > Bathyarchaeia > Bathyarchaeales > Bathycorpusculaceae > Bathycorpusculum. Next base: position 39,590 of record JBNIDR010000003.1, read on the forward strand.
GGCAGCATTCTACTTGGCTGATGCCTTCTACACTACGGATGCAAGCCAGATTGAACGCGTCAGCGAAATGCTAAACGATATTTGGAAGCGAGGCATCGAAATCACAGAAATCAGCAGCCAAGCAGGGACAAGACTTCCCAGTATCGAAGTTGAAGCCACGGAATCCCTCTCGCAGGCGGTGGGCAAAATGCTAAAGAACAACGTGACCTCCGTTTTGATCACTGATAATCACACGCCAATAGGCGTAATTAATGATCGTGAACTTCTAAGAGAAGTTGTTGACGGGTACCGTGACCCCGCAAAAATCTTAGCTAAAAACCTCAATTATACCCCGCTTATAATGCTGCAGCCTAACGAGTCGATGCTTACCGCAATGAAAAAAATGGCGCAGCGGGGCTTTAAACGTGCAGCTATGGTTAAAAATGGGCAACTCATCGGCATGTTAACTGAGGAAACCGCCAAAAAAGCCTCGCTTCAAATGCAAGCTCCCGCTGTATAAGCGTCTATCCGCCATCTCCTTGCCTCTTTTTGGATGCAAAATATTATTATGCGAAACAGCGTTTAGGCTACAGCGAGGAATAGGCAAATTGAAACTGCAGACTCCCCTAATTATCGTAAATTTTAAAACTTACCTTGAATCAACAGGCGCACGGGCACTTGAACTTGCACGGCAAGCAGAGAGAGCCGCCAAAGAAACAGGCGCCTGCATCGTTGTTGCTCCACAACCCGTTGACCTCGCCAAAATTGCTGCATCAGTTGAGATTCCAGTTTTTGCTCAGCATGTTGACCCCATAAAGCCAGGGAGCAGCACGGGGCATATTTTGGCTGAATCCGTAAAGGATGCAGGTGCAGTGGGCACAATTATTAACCATTCAGAGCGTCAAATGCGGCTAATCGACATTGAAACAACAATTGCGCTTTGCCGCGAAAAAGGCTTAACCTCCTGTGTCTGCGCAAACAACCCAGCGGTAAGCGCCGCCGTCGCCGCTATGCAGCCAGACATAACATCCATGGAGCCACCTGAACTTATCGGTTCAGGTATCAGTGTTTCTAAAGCTAAACCCGAAGTCATCTCCGACACCGTCAATTTAGTCCACAAAATCAACCCAGACATGACCATTCTATGTGGAGCAGGCATCAGCACAGCCGAAGATGTCTCCATAGCTCTAAAACTTGGAACCAAAGGCGTACTTGTCGCAAGTGGCATAGTTAAAGCGAAAGACCCATATAGTGTACTGCGAGCATTTGCCGACGCAACGCTGCAAAAGTGATCCCCTTTGAAGGTTGAACCTGAATGTGAAGCCTGCCTGCTATCGCGGGCACAAGTCCAAACCTACCAAGCCACCACTAACCCCGCATTGCGCTTTAGATGCATAGCTGAAATCGTGAAGCTTCTAAACAAGGAGTTCAAGCCTACTTCCAACTCGGCGGAACTCGGCACCAAACGCGACCGCATAATCCGAAAACTAACCGGATGCGATGACCCATACAAGTTTACCAAGAAATTAGCTAACCAGAAAGCTCTCAAGATGCTGCCGCACGCCAAAAAGCTGGTTGAGTCAGGCTATACTCAGCAGGAACGCTTCAAAAAAGCTGTTCTCTGCGCCATCGTCGGTAACATCATGGAGTTCGACATTCCCGGTCACAAGTTTAAACTCAACAATTTAGCAACAGTCCTGCGAGAGGCAGGCAGGGATCTTGCTATTGATGATATTGATGCGGCTTATGAGTTAGCTAAGAAGGCTCAAAGTGTTCTGTACTTGGCAGATAACGCAGGCGAAATAGTCTTTGACACGTTGCTTGTTGAGCAGCTTAAAAATATGGGATTAAAGGTTACCTACGTGGTTAAGGGCGGCCCCGTAATCAACGATGCCACTATGGAGGATGCGGAAATCAGCAAGATGACTTTAATTGCTGACGAGGTCATAACCACAGGCGTAGACGCAGTGGGACTTCAAAAGAAAGAGGTCTCCGCGGAGTTCCTGAAAGTCTACGAAGCCGCAGAACTTGTATTCGCCAAGGGCATGGGATACGCTGAGACGTTGACAGAGTACAAGTTAACTAAGCCGCACTTTTTGATGTTCCGAACTAAATGTGTGCCAGTAGCAAACTTTTTCTGTGTTCCCCGCGATAAGAACATAGCAAAGTTGATGCCTTAACATGCACTTGCCCGCCATCACCTACACCAAGGAAGCGCTTTCACGTTTCGGTGAGGTTATATCCAAAGAGTGGCTAATAACAAACGGGTTAGGCGGCTACGCTTCATCATCAATTCCCGGAGTTAACACAAGAAAATACCATGGATTGCTTGTTGCCGCCTTAAATCCGCCGGGAGACCGCACCGTTTGCCTATCCAAACTCGATGAAGACGTAATCGTCGGCAACGCGACCTACCGTTTTGGCGCAAACGAGTTTCAAGATGGCTTTTTTCCAGAAGGCTACACGCTGATTAAGCAATTCTCTATCTCGCCGTTCCCAACATACATCTACGAAGCAGGCGATTTGACACTTGAAAAAACCATTGTTATGCCCCAAAACAGGAATGCAGTAGCAATAATATATCATCTCCAGAACGAGGCGGCTTCTGAAGCTACAGTTAGGCTTTACCCTCTGTTGACTTACAGATACTTTCACACAGTAATCGATAGACACAGAACACCCCTTGACTTTAAAACAGAAAACAAACCAGATGCCTTCCAAGTTACTTTTCAATATCCACCCGCTACACTAGTTTGCCGCGTAACTGAAGGAAAATTTGTTGATGGCGCCAAATGGATTGATCACCTGCATTACCGTGACGAGGCCGAGCGTGGCGAAGCCTCAGTAGATGACTGTTTCCAGCCGGGATTCTTTGAATTATCCGTTGCCGCAAAATCCGAGAAAGAGTTCGCCCTAACCGCGGCGTTGAGTCGTCAGAGCCAAACAGCAAAACACGCTCTTGACTACATCGGCGTCAACATAAGTGAAGTAAAATCCACCCACAACAGAGAGATAGCCAATCGCGTTATGTTGCTTGAGAATTTTTCCCAGTTCCAGCCTGAGGTGCCCATGAGCGACTGGCTTGACTGGATTGTTTTAGCTGCAGATTCGTTTTTGGTTGAAAGCGAACTTGGCAGAAAAGCAATTATCGCG
>JBNIDR010000003.1:42771-43806 GCA_050108155.1 Bathyarchaeia archaeon
TGGGGCAGAGACACCTTCATTTCGCTGCCGGGGCTCCTTCTGGTGACGGGCAAGTTTAGCAGCGCCAAAAATATCCTGCAGAACTTTATGCATTACTACGAGAAAGGTTTGATTCCCAATTTCGTCGCCGACAAAACAGGCGTCCCAGCTTATAACACAGTTGACGGCACCTTATGGTATGTTAATGCTGTTTTGCAGTACCTCAAGTATACTGGCGACTACGGCTTTGTTCACTCCGACTTATGGGACAACATGAAGGGCATAATCGAGTATCATCAGAAGGGAACGCTGTTTGATATCCGAGTGGATTCTGATGGTTTGCTTCGGCATGGTCCAAGACTGACCTGGATGGATGCGGCAATGGAGAGTGACATGTTTACTCCCCGCTCTGGAAAGGCAGTGGAAATTCAGGCGCTATGGTACAACACATTAAAAACCATGGAGTTTCTCGCCAACAAGTTCCAAGAGCCCCAGCTGAGCGCGAAATACGCCTCGATGGCAAACCAAGCCCGCGAAAGCTTTAACCAGAAATTCTGGAACCCACAGAAAAACTGCCTATACGACGTAGTAGGTGACAAAGCAGTTGACCCTTCGATGCGGCCTAACCAGATATTCGCGGTCTCACTGGACTTCAGCATGCTGGACAGAACCAGAAACATAAACATCATAGATGTGGTCACCAGAGAACTCGTGACTCCCTACGGCTTACGAACTCTCTCTTTGGATGACCCCAAATTCGTCGGCACCTGCTCAGGCGACAGACACAGCCGCGACAGAGCATATCACAACGGCACAATTTGGCCCTGGCTAATCGGACCTTACATCTCCGCTTACCTAAAAACCCGCGAGTACGCGCCTAAATCACGTAAAATCGCCTTAGAAGAGCTAATTCAGCCGCTCTTTAAACTCGGCATAGACCACGAAGGCTTAGGCTCAATAAACGAAATCTACGACTGCAACGCGCCGAATCCGCCGCGAGGCTGCATTTCTCAGGCTTGGAGCGTTGCGGAGCCACTGCGCGCTTACATAGAGGAT
>JBNIDR010000003.1:43856-52382 GCA_050108155.1 Bathyarchaeia archaeon
CCAAGTATTCGAAAGAAATCTTGGAAAACTAAAACGTGGCTACTGCGTTTTTGAGGCTCCAAGCAGCCGATTCAGGCGTAACAGTGTTGATGATGACTCCCGTGTTCTTCTCAAACCCTGCCCAAGTCGCCAACTTCGGATAAACTTCGAGGTGCCAGTGGTAGCTGCCGTCGCTTGTTAGGGTTTGGTGGATGCCGTAGTTGTAGGCTGGATCGTTGACGACGGCTTTGAGCGCTGAAAGGCTTGTTTTGAGGGCTTCCGCAAATGTCTTTACTTCTGCGGGGGTTAACTCGGCGATGTTTGAGGCGTGCCGCTTAGGAAAAATCCAGAACTCCATCAAATGCGAACTCGCGTAGGGTGCAAAAACCACAAAACCGCTGTTTTCAAAAATGAATCTAGGACTTTTGCGTTCACGCATGATTATGTCGCAGAAGGCACAACGCCCATTCTTTTCGTAGTAGGCTTTTGCTGCTTGCTGCTCCTCAGCCACAACAGTCGGCAGCATCGGGGTGGCGATTATTTGGCTATGCGCATGAGACAGCGACGCCCCCGCTTCCAAGCCAAAGTTGCGAAAAACCGACACATACTTGACATAGGGTTTAGTGCTTAACTCTTTGAAGCGGTCAATGTAGGCGTTTATGACATATTCAAGCTGAGGCAGCGTGGCGTCTGCGGGGTCCTCGTCATGATTAGCTGACTCAACCACAACTTCATGATGCCCAATAGCGTAGCCGAAGTTTTCGCTCTGAAAGATTTGTTCAGTGTCCTGTGGCTGCTTGGGCGCTGAAAAGGCAGGGTACATATTTGGTATTACCCTGACCAGCCAATCTCTCACGCGTTCTCCCTGTTGGGGATCCTGCAGGCGGCGTATTTCGTTGCCGTTTTTCTGGTAAATCATCACTGCAGGCGGCGTCATCAATTCGTTGCCGACGCATAGGGGGCAAACTGCAGTTTTGTTGGCTTCAAGGCGGGGCTTGGCGAGGTCGGTTGGGCGTTTACCGCGTTCAGTGGCGATAACAACCCAGCGGTTAAGAAGATAATCCCTACGTAACTCGTTATAAGGCATATTTGAGCACGTCTATACCTTGGCGGAAGCTCGCTTTTTATGTTTTGCCGAATTGCGTAAGCGCTATTGCTGTATCAGTTAAACTAAAGGGAACCGTTTGGTTTTTTTCTTTTCAGATGCGGCTGCAAATCATCTTTTTTAAGTAAAGTAAAGTTGAACTTTGGGTTATTGGAAGGTTTTATATCTGTACAATCAACATAGGGGAAGGCTAAAGCCGACATACGCTGAGACCCCTATGACTGACGAGGAAAGCTCAAATTCGCTTTTGGTTCAGTTAAAAAAGTCCACCAATAAGTGGCGGCTAGCCTTTCTATGCTTCGTCATAGCATACGCCATAACCCTAATCATTAACCTGACAAACCAGCCCATTCAATGGGATGAAGTTGCCCATCTTAACGGCGGCTCATTTCTCTACTGGGCAAACTATGAGAAATTCATGGCTAACTCTTTTTATCCGCCGCTACTTGACTTTCTGACGTATTTGTCTTTTAAGGTGCTCGGCGTCAGCCTATTTGCAGCCCGACTCATCCCCGTTTTATTCTCCATGCTTGCCCTCTGGACTGTTTTTGAGTTGGCTTGCCGCATGTATGACGGAAAAACCGGCTTGCTGGCTGCGGTGCTGCTTGGTGTGATGCCGGGGTACTATTGGCTTTCAAGTTTGGCGTTGCTTGAAACCATGCTGGTTTTCTTCACCGCCGCCGCTGTTCTGTTTTTTTATCTTTGGTTAACCAGCCACAAAGACAGATACATGCTGTTTACTGGTTTAGCCATGGGCTTTGGCTTGATGACAAAGTATCAGATGATAGTCACCGCCATCGTCATTATAGTTGGCATTTTGTTTTTGGCAAGAAAACAGCTAAAATTTGCCTTCAAAAAATTTATCTTAATTGTCGCTGCCGCCGCAGCCATAGTTGTTCCTTGGATCATAGTTGCCTATGAAGTCTACGCTGACAAGCTGCTGAGCCAATGGATTTATGCACTGCAAGTCGGCAACCCTGAACGTTCAATCTACAGCGGCAGATTCCCTGCGCCCATATTCTACTTAATCGAGATGGTTTGGCCCTATGACGTTTTCCATCCAGTTTCGATTTTCGTTTATGCTGCGGGGTTAGCGGGGCTGGCTTTTCTGGTTTGGCGGCGTCGCCCACAGGACAAGCTTGTGTTCATCTGGTTTGCATGCATATTTGTCTTCTTCACGCTCATAACCAATAAGGAGTGGCGCTATGTACTGCCGCTTTTCCCAGCATTAGCTATTGCTGCTTCGGCTGGTTTTATGTCGGCGTATGAGGGATTGTCCAGTGCTGCAAAGAAGGCGGCGGCTGTGGCGAATAAGCGGCGGCTTTTGAAGGCTGCCTCGGTGCTCCTTGTTGCTTCGATGGCGGGGGCAGTTGCCTACAGCGTATATGACACCTGCTTTTACGTCTCAGCTCTGCAAATTAACATTCCAATCGAGCAAGCAACAAACTACGCTTACCAAAACATAGGTGCAAACAAATCCATTATTGTGCTGTGCCCCTTCAACCTGTTTAGCCGTGATATGGTACGCTTCTACCTTTGGGCGGACGGCGATAATCTCATTCCCGTTTTCCAGTACCCCCGCCAACCCGTAGACGCCTACACGCCCAACTTCAACATAACCGAATTTATCAGCATATGTAAGCAGTTGAATGTGCAGTACGTGTTCACCTACGAAAACGGCGGAACCGTACCCTACTACAACACCACGCTGAACTTGCAGCAGATTTACATGCAACTCTACGCTTCAGGCAACTTTACGCACATAAGCGACAACGCCACGTTTGGAGCAAACCCAAGACGAATATTCATACTAGAATACATAGGTAATCTGCAAAATAGAACGCCTGCTGGTTAGCTAGTCCGCTATGCTTACGGCGCCTGTTTCTCCGTTGTAGTGAACATGCCAGTTCCTGAGCACGTCTCTGCCAATTAGGCACTTAAATGGTTGCGCAGACAAATTGACCTCAGATGCCTGTATAACGCTGTATGATTTTAAGTTTGTAGATGGAAACGTCAGTGCAACAGCATACAGATTGCATTGCCTTTGACCGTTCGCGGTATGGGCAACATAAATGCCTCGTTTAACCAGATTAAGTGATTGGGCTATGCTCTGGTCGACAGCTAAAATAGATGACCCTGTATCGATAAGGGCTTGACAGGGAACTGGATTGGGAACGTGTAGATCTGAAGCTCTAAGTGCTTCCGCCGTTGCTAAATCAATGCCTATCTCTACGTTGATTATGATTCCTTTATTTGCCAGACGCTCCGCCAGCACCCAAGGCTATCCCGAGTTGTATCTGCCCTGGCCAAACCGTTAAGGTTCCCACTCTACATCACTGGCGCTAAGTAGTTGATGGGCGGATTTGCTTCGATATGTGCTATCAAAACTTCAGTGTTACCAAAGCGCTTTAGAGCTTCTTTGTGAGCATCTTCAAAGCTGGAAAAAATCCCTATGTTAGTTTTGTTTTTTATTAAAACGTATTTGCCGTTGTGCTGCTTTGCTAAGTCTTTTGCTATCCTCTGGTAGTATTCAACATCTTCCTTGAATGTCACATTCTACACCCAGATGAGTATAGTTGTATTGTCTTTACAAACTTTGTGTAACTCGGCAGTTTTCAGCCTTTGTGGCAGACCGAGACAAACATCATAATCTCCACCTTACAGTTGTCTTCGCTGGTTACCCATACTTCGTCAGCCAAAAAAGCCGCCTTATCCACCCCCTCACCCACAGAGGCAGGAAAAACAATAACTATTGAATTTGCCTAGCCGATTAAAGTAATAGCCAGTCGATGCTCAGAAATCAAATAGATAGCCCCGCCAAGTTTACGGTTCGCCCTCTCCGAAACTTATGACAGCCAGCCCGAAAAGCCCATGCCATCTGCTTGGTTCCGTGAGCAGACGAAAGTTTACATGAATACCCAAACAGACACAGACTTTACAGCGCCTCAGTTTCGCCTTGGGGGAGGGGGGTCACCTGAGAGCAACAGAAGTCGCTCTGATTTGGGTAAAATATTTTATTTGGAAGAACGCATTATCGAGGAGGGATTGTTATGGAAAAGAAATGTTCAGTCTGCAAGAAGACCTATACAACGTTTGATGCTAAGTCGAAGTATTGTAGTAGTGCATGTGCGAAGAAGGGCGGCAAAAAATAGGCGCTGCGCTTCTTTTTAAATTATCTCTTTTGTTTTTAGGTGTCGGTTGTGCTCATTTTGGGCTATTTTTATCCTCTAACAAATCGTTTACTGCACTACTTGTCTTAGTTGCTGCCGTGTAATCGATAGTAATTTTTAAAAGCAGTATGGACATAATGATTAAGTCTCATAGAGGAATAAATAGTTTGGAAACCGTAAGCGGCAAAAAGATTGTGCTCACTGCATCAGCCACTGAAATGAGCGATTTCCTCAATAATCCCTTCATTGCATTCTCAGGCGGTTTTGGCAAAGGACCCCTACCGCTATCGTATGTACGAAAAACCCTTTATCCACACCGCCCCCAACGTCCAGATGGACAAGCCAGTTACGTGCCATATGGACTTAGAAAAGTCGAATCAATTCTGCTTGAAGCTGGATTCTCACCAGATGACATCGCAGTTTCTTACCCTGAAGACTTAGCTAAATTCGTCGGACCAAATACCCGAATCGTCGGCATTTCCAGCATGGACCCTACAGGCATGGGCTACGTAAGCAAAACCTACAGCTCCATCGTCGGCGGCGGCGAACCGATGAACAGAATCGAATTCCGCAAACTCGTCATGCACCCAGCCATTAAAAAGTACAAGGCTAACCTCAAAATCATTGTTGGCGGATACGGCTCTTGGCAGTTGGAACGTCAGCATGTCTCCAAAAGCTATGGCGTAGACTGTGTTTTAATGGGTGGACGACCTAAGGAGATTGTGGCGCTTTTCCAAAAAGCCCTCAAAGGCGAAAATATTCCACGCATAGCCAAAGCAGACGAGTCACTAGACAACTGGGATTATAATCAGGAAATGCCTGTCATCAAAAACGTTGCAATTCACGGCGCAGTCGAAATCAGTAAAGGTTGCGGCAGGAACTGTCAATTCTGTACGCCCACTATGCAGCACAAAATTGATGTGCCAATCGAAAAAATCATGCAGGAAGTAGCTTTAAGTGTCGCTCAAGGCAGCGACCACATAACGCTCATCACAGAGGACATGTTCCTATACGGCGCAAAAGACCCCCGCTTTGTTCCTAATCGTGAAGCAGTGGTTAAACTCTTCAAAACCGTAGCAGATTACCCTGGAGTAAAAAGCATTCAAGCAGCCCACATGTCGCTGGCGCCGGTTTGGCATGACCCCCAGATGATTCAGGAGTTAGCGGAAATTCTCATCGATAAATCCTGGTACTCATTCGGCAAAAAACCCATAATCACCGCTGAAACAGGCATCGAAACAGGTAGTCCACGACTTATGAAAAAGTATATGGCGGGCAAAATGTTGCCTTTCCAGCCTGAGCAGTGGCAGGACGTTGTCACCAACGCATTCGGTATCCTAAATGACAACGACTGGTACCCCTTAGCGACGCTTATCATTGGTTTACCTGAGGAAACAGAGGAAGATATGCTTCAAACCTTGGAGCTTATGGATAAACTCAAAGATTACAACGCATTCTATGTGCCTCTTTTCTTTGTGCCACTTGAAAACTGTGTTCTAATGAAGCAGAAAGGCGCAGAAATGGACTCTTTGAGTAAGGCACGCTGGGACTTTTTCATTAAATGCTGGGAATACAACATAAAAATTTGGAAGCCCACTTTCCTCGAAAACCGTCTGCCAAACCATATGATCTACAATACCTTTGACAAATTCCTAATTCCGTACTTCGGCAAAATCTTAGGCGCATACTACGGTTTAACCAGAGGCGCAAGCGGTGAACAATTCAAGCAGGCTGTTTACCAGCTAAGCATGCCTATGCCGGACAACGGCAGAAGAGTAAAAGGAAAAGTAAAAGCGAAAGCTTAGGCAGAATCCTCTGCCATTTCTTCACTATTTTCTTCAGATAAAAGGTCTGGTTCTGCTTCTGGAGCAGCGTTTTCTGGGGGTAAGGAGTTTTCGGTTTGGGGCGGCTTTAAAATTTTTCTGGCGTGCGTAATGTAACCTGTGTGCCCCGTCATCATCGTGTTTGGTCTTGTTTTTCCCCGCTCAACCTGCATTGTGCGCATGAGGCATTCTATGGTTTCTATGAATACGAAGCCGCTGTCCCGCAGTGCCTCGGTGGTGCGGACTACTTGATCTATGGTTGGGCTAAACGATACGAGCACGCCGGAGGGTTTCAAGGCTTCGTATGCGTGTGGAATAACCAGCCATGGAACCGCCAAATCCAAGATTACAGCGTCCAAATCCCGCTCTTCTATGCCCATTGTGACGTCGCCGCTTTTCATCTCCACGTTGCCTTCTAGCTTGGCTCGTTGGATGTTTTTGGCGGCGTTCTTCTGGAATTCGGGGCGTAACTCGTAAGTGTAAACTTTGCCTGTTGGGCCAACGTAGTGTGCAAGCGCCGTTGTGAGTGCGCCTGTGCCTGTGCCTGATTCGAAGACGCGGCTGCCAGGTCCGATGCCGCTAAACATCACAATTAAGGCGGCGTCTTTGGGGTAGACGATTTGGGTGTTGCGTCCCGACTTCATCATGTAATCTGTCAAGTGCGGTTTTAGGGTGGTGAATGTGACTCCGAGGTTACTTTTGATGGGTTCGCCGTATTCTTTGCCGATTACCTCGTCAAGTTTAATGTAGCCTTTATGTGTGTGGAAGGTTTGTCCAGCTTGCATCTTAATCATGTATGTTCTACGTGCGTCTAAGTAGATGAGCACGTAGTCGCCTTCAGCGATTCTATCGTTAGTCAAATCTGTTACTCTCGAAAAGTGAAGATGATGCGGTGCCATTTAAGCTTTGAAGTCGACTGCTCGGAAAAATGTGTCTTCTCTTATTTTAAGTACTAAAAAAACTGGGTGAAAAATATCTTTTAGGCGTGTACAATGTTTTCTGGCGTTATTATTATGGGTTGTATTAGTTGGTCTATCTGAAATAGATCTTAGTTGACGCTTTTATCGTCGATCATTTTATTGCGATTTTTTTTGATGATGTATAGTCCAATGGACAATACCGATAATGCCATCACAGCGATAATTATGCAAAGCATGCAAGCTGTATTTTCAGAAGGAGGGATGGCTCCTGTATTTATTGTCGGAAGGGGCGTTCCAGTTTGGCTCGAAGGCGCGGGTGTTGCGGTGTTGTTTCCGTATCCTCCAGTTGGTTGTGGTGGCAAGTAGTTGTAATCAACTGTAAAGTTTACCGCCTTTGACATTTCCTTGCCGTCGGCAGAATGAGAGTAAACGTTGAGCACATGGTTACCTTCAGCTAAATTAGTCAAAGAGGCTTCTACACGAAAAGCGGTGCCATATCCAAAAACACCCTTCGTTGAAGTCCAATAAGCAACATCATCTACTCTTGTTAGATTAGTGAGTGTAACGTTGATTGTTCCATCTAAATTATAGCTAACATAGGTAATGTCTGGTTCGCCTGTAGGAATATTAACTGTAACATAAAGCGGTATAGATGTGTCTTGATAAATTTTTGGTGAAGAAATGGGCGAAGAAATTTCGATGGATGGCGGCGGTAAATATTGTGATTGTGCACGCGCAAGGTTAACGGCTGGCATATATGCGGTCCATGAAAGCGCTAATAACAAAACAATCGCGAAACATGTTTTGTTCATGGGAGGCATTTGCGGAATTTATTGTTAAAAATTTTTTCGTCAAGGTTTCTTGACTAAATCCTCTCGCTGCTTTACCGGTATTATAGGATTAAGCTGAAAGGGAAAAAGGGATAATTTAGGTGATGATTCTTGTGTTGTACTGGTTTATGTAGGCTAAGTGTGCTGCGTCGTAGGGGTAGCTTTCAGCTGTCGTGTATGGGTATCCGCTCATAGCAAGGAAGGGCATTGGATCAACTGTCCATGTGAAGCCATAGCCCCACTCTCCCGGAGGATCTTTGAACCAGCAGGCGACGACGAAGAAGTAATCTCGCACCATACCCTCTGCGGGTTCGGAGAGGTTTTCGGTTGAGAATTGTAGATTAACTGCGTCGCATTGTCTGCCGATTACGAACATGTCATCTGCATCCTGCACTAGGGCGGTTACGTCGCCGTAGCGGGTGAAGGCGCCTGTTGAGGTGGAGTTTGTGCCGCCGTCCCACCATACACCTAGTGATGCTGATGTGGGCGATATTTTCTGTATGTTTGTGGTTTGCTGGGCGGTTGTGTCGATGCCGATGTAATCGTAGGTTACGTTCCAGAAGTTGGTTAAGCGGACCTTGTAGTCGGTTACATCCTTGGGGAATATGCCTGTTAAGTCAACAGTGAAGGTGCGTGCGTTGTAATCGCTGGGTATTGGGATTTGTCGGTCTTGGGGTGCACGTATCCAGCTGCCGTTAG
>JBNIDR010000003.1:52432-68296 GCA_050108155.1 Bathyarchaeia archaeon
AATTGGGGTGCCGTCGGGGACTAAGCCTTGCGCGGCTGCGGTCTTGAATAAGTCGAGGTACTCGTAGTATGTGCTGGCAGCTCCCCAGTCTACCATGCCTGTGATGACAAGCTTCACGGCGGGCGCTTTAGATAGGTCGCCTAAGTCAAGTGTTAAAACGTTGTATTGTATGTTATTCCAACTGGTGCTCTCTATACCGTTGATGCCTGGCGTGTACCAGCCGTCTTTGGTTTTGATTTGCTCCAAAACGTTTTGTCCCTTCTCGTTAATGGCGCTCAGAGGCACCAGTAATGGACCGTCTGTTACGGTGTAGATCTGTCCTGTTTCGCCCTTGTTTAAGTAATTCGTCATCGAAGTATAGACGTCTGTGCCTGCGGGGTGATCAACTATCAGTAGGTATGTTTGGTCGAGGTAGAAGAGTTCATCCCACTGCTGCGCCAAGGTGATATCGAAGGCGCCGTTTTTGGTGGCGAACAGGGATTTGTCGATTTTTACGTAGTCATAGGGGTTTCCGCCGCCTGCAACTATGGTGCCGTCAGCATTTATGTGACTTAGATATCCCAGCCAGCCGGGGTTGGAGACGTCAGTGACGTAGCTGTAGCCTGTGCCGTTCCAAATGTACATTGAGGGGCATGATGCATAGCCGCTGATTACCTGATAGGTCGCCACCAAGATAAAGCGGTCCTCAAGCTTAAACGTGTGAGTAGCGCTTGTTGACCCGTCGCTCCAACTCTGGAAAGCTAAAACGCCTGTTCCCACGTTGAAGGGTGTGGGCACGGATATGGTGTATTCGCCCACTGGCAAAACCGCCTGATAGGGAGTCTGCAGTTCCTCCCCATTTAAATTGAACGGCAAAGCCTTTGAGCCGCCTCCTGAACGATTAATCGTCAACGTGTGGTAGCCCTCTTTCACCACGGTGAATGTGCCTCTGAGGCTGTTTAGCATAACCACATGTTTGCCCTCGTCAGTGGCGTTAACCGTAAACCGCAGAGTCTGGCTTGCCCCAGCATCTAACTCTACAAACTGCGAGGAAATAACCACCCCGTCTAATGTTACGCGCAAAAATAGGCGGTCAGCCTCAGAGGAGGGGTTATGCGCTGTCACAGTTATGTTTACAGGCTTGTTGGGCCATGCCTCGTAGGGGGTGGCTTTGTAGTCTGAGAGCACAATTTTGCTTGTATCCGGCGGGGGCTCTTTAATAATGAAGTAGCCTGATTCTTCACCTAAGGTTACGGTGTAGTTGCCCTCGGTCATTTCGATGTCGCTGAACTCTAAAGTTTGCGTCATCTGGCTGGAAAGCGTAACGTTAACGGCGTCTTTCTCTACACCGTTAACCATGAAGTAGTATGTTGCGTTCCCGTCTACATCTCCTGTGTTTGTCACGTTGGCGGAGACCTGTATGGTTTCGCCGATGTAGGCTTCCGTAGGAGTAATAGTAAACGCCGACATGACAAGGTTAGCTGGTTTAACCGCCCCAGCGATTATGCCTTCGCTTTGAAGATAAAAATAGGCGCCCACTGCGGCACCCACAATGATTAAATCGATAATTAATACTGCTTTTAGTTTAACAATTGCTGACCGCGACAGCATTAAATGCTCTTCCCCTTTGGCTAAGTATGCGGTTTGAGCATTAAAGGTTTATGTGAATATGAATTCTTAGAAAAAAATCTGCTGACTAACTGTCGCATTTTGGCTCGATATGAACGGTTACCACAGCGCTGGCAAATCGTTCTTTGGTTTCCTTCTCCAGTAATGAGGCTAAGCGGTGGGCATGTTTGATTGAAATGTTCTTTGTGAAGCAGCAGTCGATGTTTATGTAGAGTTTCATGCCTGCAGCGTAAGTTACAACCCGCCTGACCTGCACGTTTTCGCCAATATTTTTTGCGGCTTCAAAAACAATTTTCTGAAGCTTCGCCTCATCAACCTGCTCATTTTGAATAACCCCCGCTGGTTCAAGATGCACAGCTACATTTTCAACGTTTTTGATTTCTTTGTGAACTTTGCGTTCTATGCTCTCTGCGATTTTATGTGATTCCTCAACCGACAATTCAGGGTTGACATATGCATGCAGTGTAATGTAGAGTTTGCCGCCGACGTAGTTAGTGGATATTTCGTGGACCTCTTTTACGCCGTCGATGGTTGCATAAGTTTGGATTTGCTGGTATATGCTGCGGTCTTCTGAAGGCTCTACATGGATGGTTGCATCTACATTGCCTATGGCATCTTTTAGGCAAGTCTCGATTTTTGAGGCTATTGCATGCGAATCCTCTAAGCTTAAAACGCTGGGAACCTTAACTGAGGCGTCAACGAAGACTTTCGCGCTTACTTGCCGAACTTTTAGGTTCTCAATTTTTACTACGCCTTGGCAGGAAACAATTAATTTTTTTGTTAAATCCACAAGTTCCTTCGATGCGCGGTCACTGAGTTCGTTAACGCTGACCCTGACAAGTTTACTGCTAAGGTACGTTAGCATTGCGCCGAGGAAGATTGAGGCAAAGGCATCAGCGCCGTTCACGCCCAGAAGAGCCAAAACGAAGCCTAAGAGCGCAATCAAGGTTGAACTTAAATCGGCGATGGCGTCGTAGAGCCCCGCCTTCATGGATTGACTTTCGGTATGCCCGTTTTTCTTAAACACCGTAACCCTCAGGGCGGCAATGAAGAGGGCGTAGGCGATGGCGATGAAGCCAGCGTATTCTATGCCTTCCGAAAGAACAGGGTTACTGATTAGGCGTATAGCGGCTTCGTAGAAAATCAAGATAGCGACTGCGATGAGAACGATGCCGCCGATTAAGCCGCCGATAGTCTCAAACTTTTCATGCCCATAGGTGTGCTCCTCATCTGCTGGTTTCATTGCGGCTCGAACAGCAAAGAAAAGCATCACACTTGTCAAGGCGTCTAACAGTGCGTGTAAGCCGTCGCTGACAATGGCTAAGCTGTTGACAATTGAGCCGATTGTAACCTCAACGATTACAACACTAAAAATTGCTACAGCTGAGATCTTTAGGGCTTTTAGCTTCGCCTGTCCTTCAGAAGCGCCTTGCATTTCTTAATCCATCTTAGCTCATTGCAGGGGCGATTTAAGAATTGCGCACTTAATAGCTGAATTTATGTACTGAAAACCTGTTTGTCGTGATTGTTACTTTAAATATTGCTTACGGGACATATGCTCTACAATGCGTTTCTCGGGGCTATTCCGCGGTGACCAAGCGGTACTAAGGGGCAACTTCCTACTAATCACTATAACATGGATTATAATGTTCAGCGCCCAACCTATCCCTGAAACCTACGCCAGCCTCTACTACCTCCACTTGGGCGCAAACGAGTTGATGCTCTCAATTATGGCTTTCGCGGGCTCCATTGCTGTGGCGCTGGTTCAGTTTCCCGGCGGCTACTTAGCAGACAAACACGGCAGAAGATGGCTAATCGTCACCATGACCTTCGGTTTAGGCATTGGAAGCTTATTTTTTGTGTTTGCCCCATCATGGCAGTTCATCCTAATTGGCTTGCTGATTCAGAACATCTGCTCAATTTACGGCCCCGCCCTAATGGCTATGGTTATCGACTCGCTGCCAGCCAACAACCGCGGCGCCGGCTTTAGCTTCCAATCAGTCATCACGTCACTTGTGCTTCTGCCTGCTCCAATAATCGCGGGTTACTTGGTTGCGGGCAACTTTGACTTCGGCATGCGCATCGCCTATACTATAGTTGCAGTTGCATACTTCTCCATTGCAGCAATACGGCTGAAACTAACCGAGACGCTGTCGTCTTCAGGCGAAACAGCAAAAATCACATTCGTCGGCGCCATACGCGACTACCCAAAAGCAGTAAAGGAGGGCGTCACAGTTTGGCGTAAGGTGCCCAAATCCGCCTTTAACCTCTTCATAGCAGTAATTTTTGTTAATGGGTTAGTGGTAAGCTGTCAAACATACTTCGTGGTCTACGCCACAACAACGCTTGGGGTGTCGCTGGAGCAGTGGGCAATCGTTACGGCTTTCCGTTACCTGACCATCGCTATTCCCGCTATAATCGCCGGTTTCAGCATGGATGTTTTCGGAAGAAAACGTTTCCTCATATTAGGATACCTTCTCTATATCCCTGGAATGCTTTTGTTTGTAAACGCTGACTTCAACATGCTTCTGTTGTCCTTCTTCTTCTTTGGATTAGGCAATCTGATGCAGCTAAACAGCTATCAAGTGCTCATGGGCGATTTGATCCCTCGAAACCTAAGAGGAACCGCCACAGGCTGCATCCAATTCTTTATGTTTTTGGGGCAGGCGATTCTGCAAGTGCTGATTGGGGTAATCTATGTTTATATCTCGCCGCAGCTGCCGTTTCTGTTGCTTGCTGTATCGATGATTCCGATTTCGGTGTTCGTCTTTTGGCGTGTGCATGAACCGGCAGTAAAAGAAGACTAAAAAGGTTAGTTAAACAAGTAGTTTAGGCGTTGTCTGCTCTTTTTTCTTAATTGCTGCTTCTCTATTTGACTTTTGCTTGTATATGGTTAATGCACTGGGGCAACTCCATGTCTGCACAAAATTCTCGCTGTAGACTTCAACCAAGTTAGGGTCATTAGTCCACAAAATAGTGGGATGCCCCGCTTCGCTTTTCTGCTGCGTTACAATCCAGACTTCTTTGTTATCTATTAACTGATAATCCTTGCAGGCGCATTTTTCTATAACTTTAACCGTGAAGAACCCGTTTTCAGGCATTACTTTCTCGATGGTTTGTTTTAGTTCATCGATTGGTTTTGTGCTGACGATGACTAAATGTATTTTTGCTTTGCTCTCAACTATCAGTCTAAGAAGTTCTTTATAGTGCTGTGCGGATGCCCCCATCAAATTTTCGGTGTTGGTGACGATGTTTATGCTTTTTCTTTTCTTTTTGAAGGTTTGGCTTCCTTTGCTTTGAAGTGCTTCGCTGGTTGTTAAAAGCGTAAATCGTGCCTCCTCTTTGCCTTCATGCTTTTTCTGTTGCCGAATCAAATTTGTTAAATCACGTAGGTTTCTTTCCAAAAAGGAAATCCTCTGAGCTGCGTCATCTTTTTCTTTCTGAATAAGGTGTTTCAGCGCATTTTGAAGCGGTAAAGCCTCAATCATGAAGGGCTTATCTATGGTTCTAACTATGAGTCCCATCTGCTCGATTTTTGGAAGTAGCTTATAGATGTCTTGTCGGTGCAGCTGCGTTTCTTTAGATATCTTGCCGACATGGGTTTTGCCAGACTGCACTATGTTCAAGTAGACCTTAGCTTGGTTTGTAGTAAAGCCAAAGCTAACTAGTTTCGCCACTAACTTATCTTGCATTTTTCTATCTGCCCAAATCCTGTTTTTTGGGGACTGCCAATCTCGTTATTCTAAACTGACTACTGATAAAACTTTCGTAAAGCACACCTTAGGCTTCAAAACGTTTCCTTTTTAACAATAAATATGCTTCTTTTACACTTATTTATTCTAAAACCTCGGAATGCGTGAATACCAAAACAATCTTGTAGATGCACTGGCCGCAACGTTTTAATCGATAGGCATTTAGGTTTGAAGAGAAGTATATCAGCAAACAGTTGATGCACATTGACACTGGTTAAAATAAGCGAAGTATTAGCTGGCAAATACAACGACCAGAAAGTAACCGTTCGCGGCTGGGTCTACCGCAAGCGTGAAGGAAAAGCGCTAATTTTCATTTTAATACGCGATTCAACAGGCGTAATCCAATCGACAATAAAAAAAGACAATCCCTGCTGGAGCGAAGCCGAGAAGCTCACAATCGAATCTTCCCTCTCAATTGAAGGTACTGTACGGGCAGATACACGGGCGCCAGGCGGATTTGAAATCGGCGCAGAAAACCTTACAATCGTGGGTTTAGCCGAGAATTTTCCAATAAGCAAAGACAAAAGCGAGGAGTTTATCCGTGACATGCGTCACCTCTGGCTTCGCAGTCGCAAAATGAACCTCGTCATGAAAATCCGCGCTGAAACCTTAACAGCAGCCCGGGAATACTTTGAACAGCAGCACTATACTGAAGTTTCGCCGCCTATGTTCATTTCAGCAGCGGTTGAGGGCGGCTCCACCCTGTTTGGGCTCAAATACTTCGACCAAGAGCTATACTTAACTCAGAGTAGTCAACTGTATCTTGAAATCTTGATGTTTTCCCTTGAGAACGTTTACTGTATTGCGCCGTCTTTCCGTGCTGAGAAAAGCCGTACAATCCGCCATCTAACCGAGTATTGGCATATGGAGGGTGAATGGGCCTTCGCTGGCATGGAGGATCTCATGAAGTTCGAAGAAGGACTCATGGAGTACATCTGCCAAAAAATTGCTGAAAGATGCGAGAAAGAATTCAAAGAACTCGGCGCAGACATAGAGAAGCTAAAGGCAGTTAAGGCGCCCTTTCCCCGCATAACATACAAAGAAGCAATTGAACGCCTAAAACCCAAAAACCCCGCCTTAAGCTGGGGCTCAGACCTTGGCTACGAGGATGAAAAAGTTTTGGCGGAGGAATTCGGCAAACCCTTCTTCGTCTATGACTACCCAACTGAAATCAAAGCTTTCTACTGCAAAACCTACCAAGACCACCCAGAAGTCGCCATGTCCGTGGATATGATGGTTCCACGCATAGGCGAAATCAGCACAGGCGGCGCAAGAGAAGACAACAAAGACACCCTAATCGAGCGCATGAAAGCTCAGGGATTAAAACCTGAGGATTACGAATGGTACCTTGACCTCAGACGCTACGGAACGGTGCCGCACGTCGGTTTCGGTATGGGCTTGGAGCGGCTGCTGGTTTGGATGTGTGACCTCGACAACATCATCGACGCAATTCCGTTCCCAAGAACCACACGCAGGTTCTACCCCTAACTCTGCTTTTAGCGAACATTTTTTTATTTTTCTATTACTTTTTTTGCAAATCTTTCACAAATAAAAATTGACTAAGCTTTGTCAAGAAATCTATACAAGAAAGCTTTAATTGTCGTTATCCGCAAAATTGCTTGGTGCTAAAAGGAATGCTAAAGAAGTTATTACCCGTCGTTGGCTTACTCCTCGTTTTATGCCTATTTATTCCGTCCTCAGAGGCTACTTTAACCAAACCCAATGTGCCGGGATTCACTATTAACATGTATGATTCTTCCTACGACATTGCTCCAACTAGTTCCGTTGACTCCTTCACGGGAAAAACCATTGAGGTTCCAGGTCGACATGTAGAGGAAAGAATAATTGAAATCCGGATTAAAAACCCCTATCTACTTTCAGGTTCAGGTGTTTATCCAACTGATTTCCACTATGACATCCATTATAGAGGTCATTTTGGTACGGACCAGAGTTGGCAGAGTGTTTTTGAGACAAGATATGGGTTTCTTCAGCCCGTTTCATCTTCAGAGGAAACCATTTACACAGTAGTTTTGCACCCCGATTATTCTGGCATAAACGTGGCTACGTGGTGTCGATATGTTCCAGATAATGCTACCATAGATTTTCAAGTTAGAGCCTTCATCGGGGGCTACACAGGAACTCCGCTCACTGAATGGATTTTCACAGGCGAAACCAGCGACTGGAGCGATACAAAAACCATAACTCTTAACTTTGACACACCTGTGCCCAAATACGTACCCCCTCCCGCAGAGATGAATGGCGTCATTACATACGCTTCACCACAGGCAACCCCTACTGACTCAGCTACTTCTCAACCCACTTCAACTCCAACCAATGCAGACAACGATAATTTACCCGCTAGCCAACCAACAGAAACAACACCTTCGACTCCAACCAATGCAGACAGTGACATTTCACCTACTGATCAACCAACAGAAAATGCCGCTGCGCCTGGCCAGCAAAACAACGAGTTGACTGCTTCTAGTGAACTTGACCCAGTTGTGGTTATTGCTGTTGTAGCCATTTTAGCAGTTGTCATTATCTTCACAGTAATTATAATTAAACGGCATCAGGGCGTATAAGTTCGAATTAATCCCTGTCCTTTTTTCTACAACAGCGCTTCTTAAAATGCCCACCAGCCTAAAGCAAAAAGCACAGTGAAAAAGCATAGCCAACACAATGAAAACGCTACAATCACAGCGTTAACCGTTTTCCTATTTGAATATGCCCCCATCAGCATAAACATGGGGAACATCGCCATAATATAGCGTGGTACGCTGACCCACCATGAAGTTGAAACTGCTAATCCCCACGACAGAAACATGTAAAACGTATAGGCTGGTCTTAGGCGCTTCCAAACCGCGACGCCAACCATTACTAAGCCGAAGACTGCGAAAGCTATGGGTGCTGCACCTATTGTGATGTTGCTTGTAAATTCTCCATTTGTTGCCCAGCCAAACGCTGCGGTAAGACCACTCAAAGGGTCAAACGTGTTAAACCAGTGCGATGCTTCAATATCCATGAATGTAAATGGGTTTCCCGTTACAACCGTGTTTAAGCCAAGATAAATCAAGAAGCCAGCTAAAGCCGAAAAAGTAAACACAATGTTCCAGCGGATCTTCTTTGGTTTCCACCCCGTTTGATGAAAATATTCAACCAGCAACGCTGGCAGCACCAGCAAACCCGCAAGCCGAGTTAGAGATGCCAAAAACCCAAGAAGTCCCGCAAGTGCCCAACTGTTTTTTCGTGCATAATCGAAGCAGGCGATTACCAACGCAAAAAATAGTCCTTCAGTATAGGGGACTGTGAGGAAATATGCTGTTGGAAAAACGCTTAGGAACAGCACAGTTTTGAGGGCAGCGCCTTGGTTGAACTCCATTTCAGCCAACTTGTAGAGGTAGATAAAAGCGATTAAACTGCAGACGTTGGCGACTGCCAAGGCGAATATGTTGACGTAGCTGTAGTCGAAAGTGACCGCTTTAATTAGCAAGGGGTAGAGGGGAAAGAAAACAATAAAGTTAGCTTCGTCTCCAGTGTTAACATACCCGTTCTGTGCAAGGCTGTGGTAATGCGGGGCATCCCAGCGGTTAAAAAGGTGCTGCAGAACAAAAATGGGTGTATCTGGACCCTCATTAATGTAGGTTACAGCGTAGCCTAATGCGAAAACAAGAAGTTTAGCGGCTAAAACAACGATTATTGCAAGCTTTGCAGTGGACGAAATTGGCGGTAACTTGCTTTTCAGGTTCAAGGAGTAATCGCGCAGCTAGTTAGCCGTCCGCGTTATTATTTTTGTCTCAATTTAAGGTTGCGTGTAGCCGCTGAAGTATTCCTGCTTAAACTGCTCTTTAGGCAAACCCAAACTCGCCACCAACTCCTGCATGGCTTTAACCATAGGAGGAGGACCGCAACTGAAGAACATGTTTTCTCTGAAGTCAGGGAGCTCCTGTTTAATCATGTCAGCATTGATATGGCCGGTTGCGCCTTTCCACTCTGGAGTGGGTTGACTTAGAACAAAATGGATTTTTAGGTTAGGGTTTTTGGCGGCTAACTCTTCAAATTCATTTTTAAAAACAATGTCGCTTTGTGTGCGGCATGCATAGAAAAGCGTGATTTTGCAGTCTATCGCTTTGTCGGTGGCGTATTGACATATGCTGATGAAGGGGGTTATGCCTATTCCTCCTCCTAGCAGCGCAATTTTTGAGTGTTCACCTTCGAAAGTGAAGGTTCCATATGGCCCATCTATTCTAGCCCAATTGTCTACTTTAGCCGTGCGCATTAACGCGGAGAAGTCGCTGTCACTGAGTTTTTTGGTGAACTCGATGTATTGTGGTTGAGTGGGGCTGCTGCTGAAGCTGAAATGTCTACTAACTTCTTTGCCGTCGCCCCGCAAAGTAACAAAGAAGAACTGCCCCGGCGTGTAGTTGAGGCCTTCCGGTCGGGGAAAACGCAGACTCATCACATTGGATGTACGTTGAATAATGCTTTGTATGGTTGTTTCAAATTTCATGTAGCCTACAACTCAGATTCTAGTTTGTTTCCAACTCTTTAGAACCTTTCTTAACCCTTCTTGCGACGCATTGTTTGTGCAAACGCTGAAAAGCAATATATGAAAGCCACATACACATACCAAATGGAATACTGATGTGTCCTCGCCCAAATTCCGCTGCAGACAAAATATCTATCTACATTAGGCGTCATGAGGCTTCGCTGGGAACCCTGCTTTCGGCTTACGGTGCCTTCTTTCTTACCGCCGTCATACTTGGTGGGTGGACATGGACCGATTGGGGCGTTGACGTATTTACTTTCCCCCAGACAGCTATTCAGCCATTAATGCCTCGTAGCTTCATCAGTCCGTTTTTCTTTGTTACGAGTTTTCCGGCGCTTTTAATCGGTGTTGTTTTGATGTGTGACTGTAGTATACGTGGGTTACGCTTCGGCTTAACAGCGACTAGCCAATATATTGCTGTGCTTTTGTCGGTGTTTGGGTTTAGTTATCTTGTTATTGGAGCTTGGCCGCTTCAAGTTCCCATTGATATGCCTTGGGAGTGGCAGAAGCAAATCATGAGTTACGGGGCTTTTTTTGCTTGGCTGCTTTATGGGTTGGGTTTTGTAGTGTTTGCTGTGGGTGGTGTCTCGCTTTTTGTGCATAGTAGGGCTTATCGTCGGAGGCACCCTGAGCTTGTGGATACGTTTGAATGATGATTTTGAGTTGTTTGCTTTCCATTTATATTGTTCACTGGTTTAGTGATGCTGTTGATTTATAGTTTTTTGTATAGTTAATAAAAATTTGGTTGAGCAGGTTTTCAAAAAATTGGTGTTTTGATGCAAATTTGTCTTTGTGGAATCGAAACGTATTAAAGCCTAAATATGATGATTACGAGGATTATTCAAAGAGGGAGAATATTGAGTAGTAAAGTTTGGCATAGTGAAACTCCGGAAAATGTACTAAATGAACTAAAGACCACACAAAACGGATTAACCACACAGGAAGCCCAGAAACGCTTAGCAACGTACGGGCCAAACGAACTCAAAAAAGAAAAAGGAAAATCCGCCCTCAAAATTCTACTAGGTCAATTCACCGATATACTCATGATTATCCTCCTAATCGCCACAGGTCTCTCCATCGTGGTGGGCGAAGTAACAGACGCAATAATCATTCTAATCATCGTTGTCGCCAGCGCAGGCTTAGGCTTTTCCCAAGAATATCGTAGTGAAAAAGCTGTTGAGGCACTCAAGAAAATGACGGCGCCCACCGCCAGCGTCTTGCGAGACGGAAAAGAAGTCCGTATTCCCGCCGCTGAGTTGGTGCCCGGCGACATCATGGTACTCTATGCAGGCGACAAAGTGGCTGCCGACGGTAGACTCATCGAAGCTTTCACCATGAAAGATGACGAGGCGCCACTTACAGGCGAATCTAACCCTGTTCAGAAATCCGCGGAAACTCTCCCCGAAGCCACCCAGCTAAACGACCGGGAAAACATGGTATACACTGGCACAGTTGTGGTTTACGGGAGAGGCAAAGCTGCTGTAACAAACACTGGCATGACTACCGAATTCGGAAAAATCGCCCAGATGGTCCAGTCAGCGCCAGCAGAACAAACGCCTCTTGAGAAGCGCTTATCAGGTGTCGGCAAATGGATAGGCATCCTCTGCTTAAGTGTAGCCGCCAGCGTTGGCATAATCGGCATAATCGAGGGCCGCGAAATACTTGACATGGTGCTTTGGGCGGTTAGCTTAGCTGTAGCCGCAGTACCTGAAGCACTGCCCGCAATTGTCACTGGCGCATTAGCCATCGGCATGTACCGAATGGCAAAAAGCAACGCCATAGTCAAACGGCTCCCAGCAGTAGAGACCCTGGGCAGCACAAGCGTAATCTGCAGCGACAAAACAGGCACCATGACAAAAGGCGAAATGACCGTTCGCAGCATGTACGTTAACGGGCAAACTTTCAAAGTTACCGGCATCGGATACGCTCCCGAAGGTGAATTCCAAGTTGACGACAAAAAAGTGGAGCCAGACGACAACGTCAAAGAGCTACTGAAAGCCGCCACTCTCTGCAACGACTCGGGCTTAGAGCAAGACACCCAAAGCGGCAAATGGATTGTTAAAGGCGACCCAACTGAAGGCGCCTTGGTTGTCGCCGCAGCTAAAGCAGGCTTAAACAAAGAAACCCTTGAAGAGGAATCACCTCGCATTTACGAGTTGCCCTTCTCCTCAGAACGCAAACGCATGACCACCATACACCGCGTTGCAGGCAAACGCATAGCCTACATGAAAGGTGCACCTGAAATGGTCATTGAACGCTGCAGCAAAATATTCCTTGCAGGCAAAGAAAAAGCCTTCAACAAAGAAGAACAAGCTAAAACCGTTAAACTGACAGAGCAGCTTGCTTTGCAGGCCCTGCGAAACCTTGCTGTTGCATACAAAGAATTGCCAGATAAAGACGAAGAATTCACTGAAGCAATGGAGAAAGACTTCGTTTTCATGGGCATTATGAGCATGATTGACCCTCCACGCCCAGAAGTCAAAGATGCAATTTCCATCTGCAAGAAAGCAGGCATACGCGTCGTGATGATTACTGGTGACCACAAACTGACCGCGACCGCAGTCGGCAAAGAACTCGGACTAATTAACGAAGACGGCGCCCAAACACAGGTCCTAACTGGTCAAGAACTCGAAAAAATGAGTGATGAACAACTCTTAGAGGTAGTCGAGAAAACTGCTATATACGCTCGTGTGGCACCTGAACACAAAGTACGCATAGTCAAAGCTTGGAAAGCAAAAGACCAAGTGGTCGCTATGACAGGCGACGGCGTCAACGACGCACCAGCACTAAAAATGAGCGACATCGGCGTTGCCATGGGCATATCAGGCACAGAAGTCTCAAAAGAAGCCGCCGACATGGTTCTCGCCGACGACAACTTTGCAAGCATCGTCAAAGCTGTGCGGGAAGGCAGAGAAATATTTGAAAACATCAAAAAGTACCTCACTTTCCTGCTACAGTGCAACATCATGGAAATCATCGTGATGCTTGTCGCAGTGCTTAGCGTACCCTACCTGGCCAATTGGCTAAATCCAGGCTCAGACGCAACTTTGGTTGGCAACGCAGCAATAGCGTTAACCGCTGTTCAACTGCTCTGGATGAACTTGGTCACCGACGGTCTACCAGCTATAGCATTAGGCGTCGACCCCGGCGATCCAGACTTGATGGAACGCAAACCCCGCAAACCCAACGAAAGCATCTTCAGCAGAGACGTCAAAACATACCTAATAGGCATGCCTATCCTGATGAGTGCACTGCTGCTTGCGGCGTTCTTTATGCATGCGCCGTGGACAAGCGAATTCCATCTGCTTGAAGCACGCACACAACTGTTAACGGCCATGATAGTCATGGAGCTAGTCGTTGCACTCTGCATGCGTTCCTTGAAGTATCCACTTTTCAAAGTTGGGGCATTCAAGAACAAGTACCTGTGGGCTGCAATCCTCTCGTCGTTTGCATTGCAACTAGTGATCCTGTATGTGCCTGGGCTGCAGATTCTGTTCGACGTGCACAACCCGGAGCTCATTGATTGGGCCGTTGCAGCACTCTATGGGGCAATAGTGTTTGCTGTTCTAGAACTCGGCAAATACGTTACATCACGCAAAAAGCGGAATTAGACAAGGGCATTTTTTAGTCGCCTTTGTTTCCCCTCTTTATTCTTTTTTGGATTCAGAATTCGAAGTATCAAAAGCTGAATGCGAATCACAAGCTTTATAATAAAAACGCGTTAACAAAGGTTAACTCATTGACATAAAGGAAACAAAACAATGAGTAATTCAATCGTAACAAAATTAGCAAACCCTGCCCCCCTTGGACTTTTAGGCTTTGGATTGACAACAGTGCTTCTCAATCTACACAACGCTGGTCTATTCGGCTTAAACAGCATGATACTCGCTATGGGCTTAGCTTACGGTGGACTCGCACAAGTAATCGTTGGCATAATGGAATTCAAAAAAGGCAACACTTTCGGTACAGTTGCGTTCAGTTCATATGGCCTCTTCTGGTGGTCACTGGTTGCATTGCTTCTATTACCTGGCACGACGTTTTTCGGCACAATCGCAAAAGCTGACAACACAGCAATGGCTGCTTACTTCTTCATGTGGGGACTCTTCACACTGGCGATGTTCTTTGGCACACTAAAAGCGAACCGTGCACTTCAATTCGTCTTCGGAAGCTTATTTGTACTCTTCTTTATGCTTATGGCGAGAGAATTGATGGGCAATCCTGTTTGGTTCAACACTATCACTGGAATCGAAGGTGTCATCTGCGGTTTCAGCGCTGTCTATCTTGGCTTAGCTGAAGTTATAAACGAAGCAAATGGAAAAACTATTTTGCCCATTTGTCCAGTTAAGTAAGTAACGTTTCCTTTCCCATTTTTATTTTTTTCACTGGGGGACAATGGTTCTCTTTTTGGGGTTTTATTACGGTTATCGTACTTTTTCAACGGAAATATTATTTTTTTTGACTTGTAATGTGGAAATTTAAATCATTTTTGCGGATATATTAGCATCAATGGATAAAAAATTAAACAAAACTTTTGTATATACGGTTTTTGTCCAATCCAAAATTCAAAACCGTATTTGGCTGTACAGTTAAAAAAACCCAAAATCATTTTAAATTTTTCATATTTTACCTAAAAAAACTTATATTGACACACGGGCTAAATCCTCAGGCACATATAGGATGAGAATATGTCTGACGCAAGTCTACCCTTTAACGAGAAATATTCTCCCAGCATCACAAAAGTTTCTTCTGGAGAAAATCGAAAAAAGATCTGGGAGGATTCCATCAAAAACCCCCGAGAGTTCTGGGCGGAAAAAGCCAAAGCCATTGATTGGTTCAAGTCACCAACTGTAATTCTGGATGATTCGAACCCGCCATTCTTCAAGTGGTTTGCTGACGGAGAACTAAACGTCTCCTACAACGCTCTAGATAGGCACATCAAGGGCAACCGCAAAAACAAAGTCGCCTACATTTGGGAAGGCGAAATGGGCGAAATAAAAACCTACACTTACTATCAACTTTACCGTGAAGTCAACAAACTGGCAAAAGCCCTCAAAGACTTAGGCCTCAAAAAAGGCGACCGCATAGCAATATTCCTCCCAGTTATCCCCGAACTCCCAATCTCATTGCTGGCAACAGTACGCCTCGGAGGAGTACACGCAGTTGTCTTCTCAGGATTCAGCGCTGATGCACTCGCAGACCGCGTAAACGACTGCGGCGCAACCATACTCATCACAGCAGACGGATCTTTCCGCAGAGGAAAACCAGTCGCCATCAAAGACACTGCAGACCGCGCATTACCAAACATGCCGAACATAAAGAAAGTCATAGTTGTAAAACGCACAGGTCAACCCGTGCAAATGCAAGAAGGACGCGACGTATGGTACCACGATGCCCTTGCCGCAGCAGGAGCAAACGCATATGTCCAGCCCGAATCCATGAAATCAACAGACCCACTATTCATCCTATACACTTCAGGAACCACAGGCAAACCAAAAGGTGTCCAACACGGCACAGGCGGCTACCTAACATGGGCCTACTGGACCCTTAAGTGGGCTTTTGACCCCAAAGACGACGACATCTACTGGTGCGTCGCAGACATCGGCTGGATCACCGGACACACCTACAACGTCTATGCACCATTGAGCCACGGCTTAACAGCATTCCTCTTCGAAGGAACCCCCGACTACCCCGCACAGGACCGCTGGTGGCAAATGATTGAAAACCACGGCATCACAATCCTCTATGGCACCCCAACCGCCGTCCGCATGTTCATGAAATTCGGCGAAGAATGGGTCAACAAACGCGACCTGTCCACACTACGCGAACTCGGCTCAGTTGGAGAAGCCATAAACCCCGAAGCTTGGAAATGGTACTACCGCGTAATCGGCAAAGAACGTCTACCAATCATTGACACTTGGTGGCAAACCGAAACCGGCGGCTTCATGATCAGCCCAGCCT
>JBNIDR010000003.1:68346-77278 GCA_050108155.1 Bathyarchaeia archaeon
GCTACCCTTGCCGGGAGTTAATGCAGACATAGTCGATGAAAAGGGGCAATCAGTGCCACAGGGAACCAAAGGCTACCTAGTGATAAAGTCACCTTGGCCTGGAATGCTTCAAACCGTCTGGAAAGACCCCGACCGCTTCAAGCAAACATACTTTGGTAAATGGCCAGGAATCTACTACGTCGGCGACTACGCAATCCGCGACCCTGATGGATACTTCTGGCTGCTTGGCAGAGCAGATGAAGTTCTAAAAGTTGCGGGACACAGAATCGGCACTGTCGAACTTGAAAGCGCACTCGTCAGCCACCCAGCAGTCAGCGAAGCAGCAGTCATGGGTAAAGAAGACGCAGTTAAAGGCGAAGTCCCAGTAGCATTCGTCGTGTTACGCAGCGGCTTCACCCCTTCAGACGAACTACGAGCTGAACTAACAAAACACGTCAGAACCACCATCGGCCCCATCGCCACCCCAGAAGCAGTCGTAATCGTGCCAAAACTACCCAAAACACGCAGCGGCAAAATCATGCGTAGACTACTAAAAGCAGTCTTATCCGGCACGCCACTCGGCGACACAAGCACAATCGAAGACGAAGGCTCAATCGAAGACATCAAAGCAACCTACAACGACCTTCGCAAACAACTCGGAGCAAAATAAGCTCCCTTTTCCTTTTTGTTTTTTATAATCAGATTTTTCTAAGTAGTGTTTACTGTGCTTTATTGTGTGGGGCGTTGCGTTGTTAACATGGCCCGGTATCGACGCTTCTAAATTCATTCTTGCTCTATGATAGTTGTTTTACTATTCGGATTAGTTAATGTGTTTGCGTTTGATTTACTCAGTCAAATTTTAATGTCTGGGTTCGGTTTTTTGCTTGTTTCTTTAGCAGGTTACTTATTGTCTAAAAGAGGATATTAGCAAGCGATAACAAACCTTAAAACTCTATAGTCTTGTATCTGAATCATCAGAAGGGTGTTGTCTTGGGTGAGATGGAACCTAACCTTTACTCTGACATTTATAAGGCTATTTTAGCTAATTTTTTAGAGCTTAATGATTTTATCTTATACAATTATCCAGACATTGCAAGAAGAGGATATTCGGAGCAAGGCGTAGATGTGGAAGTCATACCTAATTTGTATAAATGGCTTGGTATCTCTGCGTCATATGCAATAGCGATTAAAGACATAAGGGAAGACCTGCTCAGAAAAAGTGTTTACTATAGAGGTTCTTTTGAATCATTCCAAAAAGAATTTGACCCGCTGCTCTCTTTATATAAGGAGCTTTTACAGGATGTTAACTTGAGTCATGGTAGGTTGGAAGTTCTTCTTGAACTAATCAGGACATTCCTTTTTTCGCTGGATGAAAAATTTGACACGAATTATTTTTTCTATAAGATTAATCTCTTTTGCTTAGATTATAGAGGTAAAATTAAACCTATGCCTCTTAATTTACAACACGACTTTGAAATATATCTAAAAGAGCAATTACGGTTACAAACTAAAGACAAACAATATCAGTCATATTTTCCCAGAAATTTCTTTTTGGGTATAGAAGCTACGGATAAAGAGGATAATCCATTAGAAAATGAAGTCATAAAAATATACAGAAAAGAAAAATCTCAGCCCAAGCAATTAGTCGATACCGTCATAACCAATAACTCAGGAGTCGTTGGGATTAAACTTCAAGAAGGCTTTTACATAGCTGAATTGGAAAAATATCGTTTGACAAACTCTCTTAAGCTAAATTGGCATTCGACTATAACCTTTACCAAGCCAAGTTTCAAGTTATCGGTAAAGGTAGTTGACCCAGACAACAAACAAATAGAAAATATAGAAATTCAGATTTCTGCCACTGATACTTTAAACAAGAACTTTAAGACAATTGTTAGTAAAAACTATGGGGATTCGGTAACAACAGTTCCTATGGGGAATTATTTGGTTGAAGTAAAGGAATATAATCTCTCAAAAACCTGTGACTTATCTAAAGACTGTTTTGTCATGTTTACGCTTCCAAAAAAGAAGCATTGGTGGCAAAAATATTAAGTACCTTAGCGATAGCAAAACTTTAGCTAATCAGCTCATTCTAATTGGTGCTGTCCAACTCTGATCTCCACTTTGAGTTTCAGCGTTGTCTATGTTAATTCTTATAAAGTGACGGAACGATAAGCTATTTTGTGTAGGCAGCTCTGGGGAAAGCGGTAAGCTTTGTCCTCTCCCCGGGGCTGCGGGTTTGCTGTATTTCCCCATGAGTTGACCAAGCTTTAGGGTCTGTTGCTGCTTGAGTGAAGGTTCAGGGAAAAACAAGCCGTTGCATGAAGATATAGCTTGGATTGCGCCTTTTCGGGTGCTGATGATATGCGAAGGCGGAAGGCGTCGCATGGGTTACAGTAACGCGGAGATGTTACTTGCTGCGGAGTCGTATCCTGACTTTTGAAGAATTAAATGATTGGACTCGGTAGCGGAAAAATCACTCACAAGCCACGGCTTAATTCACCGCCGGAGGGCCTCAACGTACCTCGATAAAGATTAGTTAAGGTATTGTTGGTAGGGGTTCTGAGTTTAGGTCAATTGGCTTCATCAATGGATGGTTGTCTTTGTTGTTGGCGTCAATAAGATGAGGAGAACCACCTACGTTCCAGTAATTGCCGTCCCAATTATTAGGCGAAGAGGCTAAAGTTTGGTTCCAGTTCACGTAAACAAAGTTGTTGTGATAGAAAGTGTTGGTTCCTGAGCAGGTGATGGTAGGGTCGTAATTGAAGCTACCCTGAATATAGTTGCCTACGAACAGGTTCTTGTCTGAAGAGCCTGTGAGCTCTAAGAGTTTAATTGACCGCTCGATGTGGTTTCCAAAAAACAGGTTGCTGCTTGAATCGTTGATTCTTAGGGCAAGCAGTTTTGTGACACTCATGTTGTTGTAGAGCAGCCGGTTATGACAAGATTTCCATAGTCCGAAGTCAGCGACCGTGTTGTTGAAAACGGTACAATAACTGGAATTTATTAAGTCCACAGAGACGCCATACTCAAACTTGTTTTCAGAAACTGAGACTGCTCTACTGTTATTCATTATGATCGAAACAAAGTTGCTGTTTAACTCCTGACAGGAATAACAGTCTTGGAAAAGTAACTGAAAGCGGGAAGCATTTACATTGCGAACTGTCACGTTTTCTGCGCCTACAACATTTAGGTATGCAATAATCGGTCCATGTTTGTAACCGCCTGGTCCTACTATTTGAATTGGGAAATTGTTGCCGTCGAGCACTATGTTGCTCTTTTCTATAGTCATATTTTCTAAGTCCATGGCTGCGTATAATGTGTAAACGTTGCCGTTGCGGCTAATTGGAATAGCCGAGGAATTAGCTCCATTTGTTTCGATGTTACCATCAGAGCGAATGTAAATCTGGGGATATTTCTTAGATGGCTGAGACCGCGCGTCGTGGCTTGAAGAAGGATAATTAATGAATAGAAACAACGTGCCGCTGAGTACAAGTGCAACGGCAACCGCAATTAGAATCAATATGGTTAGCTTCCGCATTTTTCAGCACTATCGATGTTACTATTTCTATGGTAGTTTATTTAACGCATGATTAAATGTTTCCAGTTTTCAAGTTTAACTGCTAATGGATTTGAATCCATTTGAGCTCTGTTTTAAAGAAAACGCTGCATGCCCCCACACCCACATGCCGACGCCTTCAACATAGTTGTATGTTGTTCTTGTGGAAGAAATCTCTCAGCCCACACCGTTTCAGGCGCTGAGAAACGTTGCAATCCCAAGAAGCAACGCAGTTCACAGCCATTCTTGTGGTGTGCCGTACGCCGCCACACCCACACAAAGAGCGTAGGCAAAGCGGCAATAGAGGATAGGGAGTCTCTGAGAGCAACATGCGGTCCGATTTTTGATTTTTGTTTCTGCATAAGGGAAGAGGGGCGGCGAGAAATAGTGCTGATTTGTTAATCGAAAGAAAAAAGAGAAAGGGGATTTGGGGATTTTTATGTGGTTGTTGGTGGAGGCGGCGGATATTGTGCAGCTGGGGCTGTAGCGACGGTTGGTTCTGATTGTTTAATTTGGAAGAAAGCGATCGCCAATAGCAGTGCAGCAATCCACATAAGAATGGCGCCGAAGCCGAAGAGTATCAATAGGAATGCACCGATTAGTAACAGTAATCCCGCGGTTCCGAACAATCCAACGTTTGTCTTTTCTTTAACGACGTTTAGAGAACGACGTATGAAAAATGACGAAATGATAGACACAAACCATAAAATAGCCAACACCAGCAGCGCCAGAACCACCAAACTCGCTATCAATGGCAGCATATCTTGAGGGTTAAGGTTGCTTGTGTCTGGAGTCATTCCTGAAAGCGATGCCCAGTTGCCATCCCAATTCGGGTAGATCTGATAAATCACGTCTTTGATGTTGTTGAGGTTTGATAAAACAGCGAAAATTGCGACTCCAACTGCAATGAATGCTCCAACTACCGCTATGATAAAGCCGTATAGGGCATTTGTGAAGATGCGTGCGTCATTATAGATTTTTGATAAGCGTGACAGCGCTATAAGAATCAGAATCATGGAGATAAGTGCCAATACGCCGCCTATGACGTTGTGGACTAAAGACACTATGGCTGAGATGAAGAGAATTAATGCGCCTATTCCGCCCAAGTTTTTAGTTGATTCTAGAGTCATTTGTTTCTCCTCGTGTTTTTTGTCGGGGCATTTAACATAAAAGCTTTTTCGTGCCTGACCTCTATGCGAACAGCCGTCTACATGCTTGGCAGTAGTAAACTTAGGCTTCACTGCTTGTTTGTTCATTGCCAAGCTTTCCCTGCAAGACACTGTAGAAAGTGCTGAGGTAAGATTGGCCATCTGCAGTTATCGTATACACTTTCCGTTGGCGCCCATCTTTTTGCTGTTTCTGACTTTCCACAAACCCTTTCTCTTCAAGCAAGTTCAACATAGGGTAGAGAGCGCCATGGCGAATTTTGATGCTAAATTGATTTTCCACTTGCTTTTTTATTTTATAGCCCCATGTTGGTTCAGCTTGAATAATGCGCAGTAACTGGATATCTAGTAAGTTTTTGATTATGTGTTGAACAATTTGTTTTTGGTAATCTTGAGGCATTTTTATGTCGGTTTCCATGTATTTTGTGTATGGTTGAACATTTGAATTTATTTGTTTTATGTATTATTGTGAGGTTCGGAATATGTTTGGTTATGTTTTGATATGCTTGTGTTATGTGTCAAGCTTTATATCTTCCGTATCGGTACTAAGTATTCAAGATATGTCCGAAGGGAGACATATTGTATACAGGTATAACAGATTAACTGTTGTACAAAAAAACAACAAAAAGGAGAAGAGAAAAATGTTCAAAGCAAGCTCACAAAAAGAGGTCTCAACCAAACTAATGAAAGGCCTACTAGACATGATCATACTACAGTTCCTAAGCAGCGAATCAATGCACGGCTACCAAATTATAACCAAAATACGCAAAAACTTCGGCGTCTACTTCGGCCCATCAACCATATACCCCCTGCTCGGCGCCCTCGAAAAGAAGGGCTATGTCAGCAGCACATGGAACATGGACTTTGAACGCCCGCGCAAAATCTACAGCATAACCACCGACGGCCAAAGTATGCTAAACTTCACCGAGGAATCACTAAACCTCATCTGCAGAAAGATAACAGTTGTCAACCCAGAACCTGAAGTGGGCATAATTACTGGAAAAATCCAAACAGCCCAGCATTAGGCGTACCGGGAGAAATACTTGCAAGTTTACGGTCTTGCCAGTATTTCCCTCCCCTTACCTAAGCCCACTTCTTTTGGCTAATCCATAATCTTGTTTTAAATATCCCTCTGTGCCTTTCTAATACATCGACATAGAGGAGTAATTTAGCCTTAAAACCCCCAGCCAATTCAGAACAAAGCGAGTTAAAGGAGCATATTCTAGAATTTTGTAGGCATGTTGCTGGTGAATCAAAAATCGCAGCTGTAGCAGAAGTGGACGATTACTCAACTAAGCCCGCAGGCGAGCGACTTATACATGAAGTAATGCTTGTTGTCCGAGATTTTCAGCCCAGACTGATGAGTTACCTAAAACCTATACTTAACAAAACTGTTTTCGTTTTTGTTGTTGATCAATGGGTTTTTGAGCGCGACGTAGATCGAGGCTTCTTAGGTGAGGCCATTGCAAGCAAACTCATTTTCCCCTACAAAGCTTTGCAGGGCGAAGGATACCTGCGAGTACAGGAGGTAGCTCTTAAGCGGCGGCTGATTTTGGAGGCCCTTGAGAACCTAGTTTTAAACTTCCCAGAGTTAGCGCATCTTATCAAAATTAAGCCTCAATATTTCCTCTATGAGGTTCTTTCTAATAGAGTGCGAGTTTTTCCTCTGCTTGCTTATGACCTTGCAGATTTAACGAGAAGTTTTACAGCTAACGAGGATGCTGCTCTTAGCACCTACAAGGTAGCACTCAAGCAGTTGGAGCGTGATGAGATAGTAACTGTGCAGGGCATCTATATTGGAATAACGGGTAAGTTCATCAAGCAATGTCAAAACCCCAAACTGCGCATAATCAATGTTTCAAAAAATGCGCCCCGCACTCTATTTACTTCTCTCTTCGGCGTCCTACCGCAGTTGATGAGTATCGTGTCGCATAATACTGAACTGTTTCTGCGGACCCAAAAAATCAACTGGCTACGACAGCCCAATCAACCCCCATCCTTGATTGACCCGCAGAAATACGTTTTCTTCCCCACGGCAACAGGTATGGTCTCCCTTTCAGAGAAGATCGACATCAAAGGATTCACCCAGCGAATCCTACTCAAAGGCGCAAAAGTCGATGTTGCAGTTGAACCCATTGGCGGCATGCTAAATGACGTTTACCTCATAACAGCGGGGGATCGGAAAGTGTTTGCTAAGCGCTTTAAGGATTGGTCTGGGTTTAAATGGTTCCCGCTTACGCTTTGGTCGTTTGGAGCGCGTTCATTTGCAGTTTCAGGGCAGGCGCGATTGGCAAAAGAATGCGCAATAAGCGAGTTACTGCTCAATGATGGCTTTAACGTTCCCAAAATATTGCATGTAAGTAATGCAGAGCGAATCATCTTCATGGAGTTTATCGAGGGCGAAAACCTCAGTCAATCCATAAAGAAATACGGTAACGACGAAGCCGGCGTTGAGGTACTGGAAATTGTGCGCAGAGTTGGAGAAACACTAGCTAAAGTACACAGCCGTGATGTATCTTTAGGTGACACTAAACCAGATAACGTTCTAATCAAAGCTGATGGAACAATATTTTTGATAGATTTTGAGCAGGCCCAAAAAGGCGGCGACAGAGCATGGGACATAGCAGTTTTTCTTTACTACTGTGGACACTACATGCAGCCTTTTGACGGCTCAGAAAAAGCTGGAGATGTAGCAAAAGCTTTCATTGCTGGTTATCTTAGTGGTGGTGGAAAAGCCGAAGATATCCGCAAGGCGGCGCTTCCGAAGTACACACGTGTGTTTAGCATTTTCACTATGCCTGCCATCATGATCGCTATTTCAAACATCTGCAAAAAGACAGAAAATCCAAAATAATGCTTTCTTAAGCAGCTTAGAGTAACTTAGAAAACGTTATAACTCTTAAGCTAAACTAGTAAATTGATTTTCTATGTCTGATTTCTACTTTTATAAAGGGCTCTATAAAGTAAAAATTTTAACCGAAAGTGAAGGCTACTGGTTAGTTGAGGCGCAGGAAGCTTTCGAAGATTACTTAAACGGCGAAAAAGTACACGTATCCGTTGGGGAGCAGCGGATCGTTCAGCCGAATGAATTGCATAAAACCAAGATTCTTTCTCCGCCTTTTCCAGAGCACGTGTATGAGTTAAAGCTTGAAAAGAAAGTGAAACGTCTGATTCAAAATTGTGACAAAAAAGACGCTAAACTTTAACGTAAAGTCAAAGCCAATTTTTCTTTAATAGCAACTCTTTGGTTAGGGCGGAAACTTGTTTTAAGGCAAGGTAAAAGCTGCGTAAGCGTCATCAAAAAATGTGAATCAAAGCTTAGAAATAAAAAAAGAAGATTTAGTATGGTTCTGTCCAGACTTCAAAGTACGCCCTTGGATGATTGCACACTGGACATTTGTCTGGTGCGTTTGCTCCTTCGAAAACGTGGCCGCAGTTTCTGCATTTCCACTTAATCGGTGCGTCTTTCTTGAACACTTTGTCGTTCTGAACATTTTCAAGCAGCTTGTTGTATCGGCGTTCATGAAAAGCTTCGACTTTAGCGACCATTCGGAAAGTATATGCAACGTCTTTGAAGCCTTCTTTATCGGCGACTTCAGCTGCTTCAGGGTATAATGTGCCCCATTCAAGTTTTTCGCCTTCAGCAGCTGCTTTGAGGTTCTCTGAGGTTGTGGCGATTATGCCTGCTGGGTAGGCTGCAGTTATCTCAACCATTCCGCCTTTTAGATGCTTAAAGAACAGCTCGGCGTGTTCCTTTTCGTTTGCTGCGGTCTCCTCAAAGATAGCGGCGATTTGCTCGTAACCCTCCTTTTTAGCTACGCTGGCGAAAAAAGTGTAACGATTACGTGCTTGTGATTCTCCCGCAAAAGCGGCGAGGAGATTCTTTTCGGTTTGACTTCCCTTAAAATCCATATTCGTTTTTCTCCTACCACATTATTTTTTCAACAAAAATAAAAGGCTATCCTGAATTTGTCTGTTTTATTGATGTATAGGCTTTTATTTTCGCATAACCCTCTATGTGTTGCCGGATGAAGAGAAGGCATTAAATTGACTTAGCGGGATGAAAACTCAGAGTTACTCGGACGGCATATCTTTAATTTAAATAGGCTCTTTCAGGCGTCTTGGGCTCCACTATTTTTTGGGTGGTTAAGTGGCTTTATTGTCAACTGTCCGCTTGGTTCCCCACCTCAAACAGTAGCCAATGATGCCGCCAATAAGCAAGCCGACA
>JBNIDR010000003.1:77328-98919 GCA_050108155.1 Bathyarchaeia archaeon
GCAAGCCGAACCGCGCTGCCCATTGGCAACAGCAGGGGAATAAGCCACAATACGCCAAAGCAGATGGCTAACGCCACAGATCCAATTAGGGCTGCTCTGGGTTTAGTTTTAGGAAGGTATGCAACAGCAAATCCAACGATTACGCCGATAACAGCGCTGACTGTTAGCACGCGCATTTCTTCCCACGCGGCACGTTCAAGCCCATATTGAAGTAGAAGTGGAGACTGCCAAAAGAAAAGAAAAACAACAACGCCTAACGCGCCTATGAAGGCTCCTGCAAAGGCGGTGGCAAAAATTTTTCTTTGATCCATAAATTAATCAGCTACAAACCAAAACGAACCATTAAATTAATGGTAAAGCCGAATAATTAAAGTCAGCATCAGTTTTGTTTTGCCATCTGCGAGGGATTTGTCGCTACAAATTGTATTAGTTGCCCAAAAATCCGTAAAGGTTGATGGTGGTCGGGAGGGCAGGATTTGAACTTGCGACAGCTCGGTATCTGTGGCCTAGACAGGCTAGAATGAAGCCCACCATGGGTAGACCTCTACAGCTTCTCCGTCCAATGGCGATTGCCAAGGGGCTCGAGAGCTCTGCCAGGCTGAGCTACCTCCCGATACGGACCTCATAAAGACAATGAAAGAGCATTTATGTGTTTTGGATTTCTGGAAGCCTAAAACGATATACTAAACGTTTTAATTCCTTGGAAAAATGACTTCTACAGTAATGAGGCGCAGAAACAAATGGTTAAAACACTTGGCATAGTTACTTCAGGCGGAGACGCACCCGGCATGAACGCAGCCATACGCGCCCTAACCCGTGTGGGGCACTCGAAAGGCTTCAACGTTTTGGGGTTCGAGCGGGGCTGGGATGGACTTTTAACTAATACTTATTTGCATTTGGGTCCTCGAAGTGTCGCCGGCATAATCCAACTTGGCGGAACAATACTTCACACACTACGTTGCCCCGCCTTTGAGCAAGAGGAAAGCCAAGAAATAGCTGCGGAAACCCTCAAACAAAACAATGTGGCTGCCTTAATGGTGATTGGAGGCGACGGCTCTTTCCGAGGCGCCTTAGCGCTCAGCAAAAAAAGCGGTATCCCAGTGTTTGGGCTGCCAGCAACCATAGACAACGACGTTTTCGGAACCGACGAAACCATAGGCTTTGACACAGCAGTAAACACAGCCGTTTCAGCTATCGACAAAATCCGAGACACCGCTATCAGTCATGAACGCATTTTCATAGTCGAAGTCATGGGTCGCAAACGAGGTTTCTTAGCTTTGGAAGTGGGGATTTGTGTGGGTGCAGAGGTTATTTTGATTCCTGAGAAGCCGCTGGATGCTTGTGGCGTCATAAAGATTATGGAGGAAAACAGCAAAAAAGGAAAACGCGCAGGAATTATCGTTGCCGCAGAAGGATTTGGCGACTCCAACAAACTAACACAGGAGCTGCAGAAGCAGACATCATCAGAGGTGCGGCTCTCAATCATAGGGTACTCGCAACGCGGTGGAAGCCCAACTGCCCGCAGCAGGCTCTTGGCAAGTTTATTTGCAGAGAAAGCTGTGGATTTGTATTGCGAAGGAAAATCCAACATGGCCATAGGGCTGCAGAACGGTAAAATAACGCCTATTGAGCTAGAAAAATCTGCTTCTGGTACAAAAGCGCTTGATTTGCGTTTACTTAAAGTAGCCGAGATGCTTGCAATTTAGTCTAGTGCGTGGTTGATATGCCGAAAACTGTTTATTTGCCCCTACAAGTTTACGAAGACCTCGTTGGGGTTTCAGATGAGCTGTCGTTGATGGCTAAAAAGCCAATTTCGGTTTCCATGACGGTTAATTTGCTAATAGAGGTTTATCGCGCCCACCTAAGCAACCCTTGTGCGTTGGATGTGTTTAGCCAGCAGATGCAGAGCCATAATTTGATGTCTCCTGAGGAATTTGACAGGTACTGGGATGAACCAAAAAAAGACCCGTCGGCTCAACGAATGTCAAAGCGCAACGCTAAGAAATCAAGATAAGCTGCATTTTTTCTTCTATAGTGATTACCTTCTCTTTAAGTCATGCACCTATGTCATGGCTCGGTTTTTTGTGGGTGTCGCTGCAAAGACGCACGCTAACAAATAGGCATTTCCGATGCTATTTTACATCTAACGTAAACTGGGCTATTCACTGCAAGGTGAGAACATGTCGCTTGACAACGATCAATATAGAGAATTATTCATAGAAGAGGCAAAAGAGCATATAGACACAATCACCAAGTCAATGTTGATTTTGGAGAAGGAGCCTGAAAACACCGAAGTTGTCAACATGCTTTTCCGTTCAGCCCATACTCTGAAAGGCTCCTCAGGCATGATGGGGTATAAGGATTTTCAGGAACTCACCCATGCAATGGAAGACATATTTGATGACATGCGCAAGGGCAGCAAACCCTCAAGTGAGCTCATAAGTCTTCTTCTGGAATGTGTTGATGCTCTCTCAAATAGGCTTGAGAACATTCAGAATCATGTTGAGGGCGAAATCGACTTTGAAGCCTTCAGAAATAAACTGCATGTGATGAAATCACAGTTAACCCCAAATCCGGATGCTTCAGCTTCACAGCAGCCGCCACAAAAAGATGTGGTTCAAATCCCGCAGCAGTTACCTGCTGAGAATAAACCTGCTCAAGCAATTGCCGCCGAAAGCGTTAAGCAGGAAACACAAAAAATGGAGCCGTCACCCGAAGCTAAAAATGATGTGGTCTGCGAAGGAAAATGCTATACTCTCCACGTGAAATTCTGTGCTGACTGCGGCTTTAAAGGAATCCGTGCGGGTATGATTCTTGAT
Source organism: Bathyarchaeia archaeon (assembly GCA_050108155.1). Classification (GTDB taxonomy): domain Archaea; phylum Thermoproteota; class Bathyarchaeia; order Bathyarchaeales; family Bathycorpusculaceae; genus Bathycorpusculum. Next base: position 80,148 of record JBNIDR010000003.1, read on the forward strand.
AAAGTAGCAGAAGTAGCTAAGATACTCAAATCCTCTCCTGAAAAGACGGATCTTGACGAGCAAAAACTAAATCAAGGATTCAAGTTGCTTCTCTCAAGCAACTCCGACTCGAAAACAATCGAAAACACAGCAAAACAGGTGCTTGAGGTCGAAGCGGTCCAAGTTGCATGCTTTGATGATGAAGCTTCAGCTTTAAAATCCTTCAACCAAGCCCCTACAAATCTGCCGCCTGAAAACAACTATGTCGTTACAGTAGAGAACAAGGCTGTGACTAAAATAGCTGTTGACACGCAGACGGCTCAAACTGTCCGCGTCAAATTCGACCAACTTGACAAACTGATGAATTTGGTCGGAGAATTAGTAATTAACAAAATTGCGCTTTTGCAGGTTACATCGGATAATCACAGCTGCGAGGGACTAAAACGCATCACCGAAAACATCGATCGCTTAACAGCTGACCTGCAGGATCTAGTTATGCAGGTTCGTATGGTGCCTGTTAGCCAAGTTTTCGATAGGTTCCCTCGTTTGGTCCGTGATCTTTCTTTGAAGGAGAAAAAGAAGATCAACTTAGTTATGGAGGGCCGAGACATTGAAGTTGATCGCTCGGTTCTTGACGAAATCGGCGAACCGCTGATTCACTTGCTTAGAAATAGTGTTGACCACGGAATAGAGATGCCTGAGGAGAGGTCTGCAGCGATGAAAGACCCAACAGGCCAAATCGTACTTTCCGCTCAGAGAAACGGTAACCAAGTAATCATCGAAGTTTACGATGACGGCGCAGGTATCGACCCTGAAAAGATTAAAGCTTCCGCCATCAAAAAAGGCGTTGCAACTCAAGCTGAACTTGACAAAATGAGCAAAGAACAGCTAATCAACCTCATTTTCCTGCCTGGCTTCTCAACTGCTAAGCAGATAACTGAGACCAGCGGTAGAGGCGTCGGCATGGATGTTGTCAAAACTAAAATTGCAGCGTTAGGCGGTACAGTGCATTTAGACAGCCAAATTGGCAAAGGAACCCGAACAACCATTAAGCTACCCATTACGCTGGCGATTATTCAGGCGATACTTGTTACTGACAGCAACGAAACATTTGCTATACCTACAAGCCAGGTCTCAGAGATTGTACGAGTTAAAAAAGCCGAGGTTCAAAAACTTGGAAAAACCGACGCTATACTTGTTCGCAACCATGTTATTCCAATGGTTCACCTCCACCAGATGCTGAATCTTAATGGCTCAGACGAGGACGAATTGGAAGTGCTCATAATTTACCTTGGAGACGAAAACACCAAGATGGCGTTGGCGGTGGATTCGGTTCTGCGTCAACAGGATATACTGGTTAAGTCTCTTAGTGATTCTCTGTCTGGAATTAAGGGTGTAAGTGGTGCAACAATCCTTGGTGATGGCCAAGTGGTCTTAGTCTTGGATGTTGCGCAATTTGTAAGGCGTCACAGAAACGCCTAATCTTTTCTTCTTTTTCTGTTTTCTTTTGTAGATACGTCGTACTTCTGACATATTACGACTTGGAAAGCTTACCTTTATTGCTTGCTTCCCTCTTGCATGTATTGGGGAGAAAGAACGTGGAGCATAGCGAGGTTAAATCAGATAACGCTCGAAACGTCATCCTAAGCTACAACGACAAAATCTACTACGTTAACAGCGTAAACGTTGCCGTTAAGGAAGGGGCAGATAAACTGAAAGCAATATTCCATACAAAGCGTGCATCAGATAACAATGTAGAGGATTTAGACATCGAAATTACCCAAGGCACATACGATATCCTCATGGAGTACGCCAAGCTGGATAAACTGGATTTGATTATGGTTCTGCAGATTGAGGGTGCACAGGCAAAGTGGTGCCTAATGAGCGAGGACTGGCTTAAAACCCAGCAGCAACCGATGGGAAGCAAGGGCTACATCGTTTAATTCTTTCTTTTTATTCTCTTGGAAATCCTTAAAGCCCGCTGTCAGTACTTTTTCGGATAGGCTGATTTACTTTGGTTTCAAGAGAAAACAATAAACCGACCGTGGATGAGTTGCTGGCGAAAGCCAAAAAACCCGCACAGCTTTCCACGCCGATGCATAGATTCTACGAGGGAAAAATGCAGGTTATTCCCAAATGTGCTATTCGAAGCGTGGATGACTTCGCAGTTTGGTACACTCCGGGAGTAGCGGCTGCCTGCAAAGAAATAAACGCTAACGTCGATAAAACCTTCGAGTTAACCAACAGGTGGAACTATGTTGCAGTAGTTACCGACGGTACAAGAGTGCTGGGGCTAGGCGACATCGGTCCTGAAGCAGCTATGCCTGTGATGGAGGGTAAAGCGCTGATTTTCAAGTATCTTGGCGGCGTAGATGCATTTCCCATTTGTCTGCGCACTAAAGACCCAGATGAAATCGTCAAAATCTGCAAAGCCCTTGAACCCACCTTCGGCGGCATAAACCTCGAAGACATCGAGAAGCCAAAATGTTTTCATGTGTTAGAAAAAGCTCGAAGCGAAATGAACATTCCGGTTTGGCATGATGATCAGCAGGGTACTGCAACCGTGATTTTGGCGGGTTTGATGAATGCTTTCAAGTTAGTGGGCAAGAAACCCAAAGAAAGCCTGATTACACTTGTAGGTTCCGGTGCAGCCAACATCCGCACTGCTTATGTGCTGATGCGGTGGGGCGTAAAACCTGGCAATATTATCTTAGCAGACACTAAAGGCGTCATCTACAAGGGCAGACCCGACATTATCGAGGCTGAAGATCCATGGAAGTATGATGTTACCCAGAAGACTAACGGCGAAGGCAGAACCGGCGGTATTGAGGAAGCCTTTAAAGGTGTAGATGCTGTGGTGGCTGCTTCGAAACCTGGCCCCGGCACAATCAAGAAGGAATGGGTAAGGAGCATGGCAAATGACGCAATCGTTTTTGCTTGTGCTAACCCGATACCTGAGATTTGGCCTTGGGAAGCTGAAGAAGCAGGTGCACGTGTTGTGGCGACGGGGCGAAGCGACTTTCCCAATCAAGTCAACAACAGCATGGGGTTCCCCGCAATCTTCCGAGGCGTTTTAGACGTTAAAGCTAAGACCGTAACTGATGACATGTGTATCGCAGCGGCGACGGAACTTGCGAATTACGCTGAGGAGCGGGGTATGTCTGAGAAGGATTTGCTGCCGAGAATGGATGAGTGGGAGGTTTTCCCCAGAGAGGCAGTTGCATGCGCCTTAAAATCCATTGAGCAGGGAGTAGCGCGTGTCAAGCCGAGCCGACAGGAACTCTATGAGCGTGCTTCAGCTATAATCAAAAATGCTAGGGAATCTACCGAGTTGCTTATGAAACATGGCTTGATTAAGCAACCGCCAAGCGAAAGCGAACTTCTCAAATAACCCTTTTTTATAAATTACTTTTTGTTTTAAAAATAAGGAAAGTTAGAGTGGCGAAATTTTCACGATATTTCGCTTTTCCAGTCTACGTATTGCATCGATGCATTCGTCTTTTTTCTCGCCCGTTATGTTGAGGTTCAGCATAATGTCTTTGATGGATACTCCGGGTTTACCAAAGTTTTCGTGGCGCTTGTAGAGGTGCTTCACGATGGATTTTTCGAGTTTACCGCATCGCCAAGTAGTGTTTCGGCTTAATGTAACGATGGTTCGGACGAGTGTTTGCTCGTTTGATTTTCTTCCACGGGTTTCCCCCATGTTTCTCTCCACCGCAGTTTTTACTACACGAGGTCATATAAGGCTTACTCGGTAAGCCTAATTAGGGATACGTATTCAGCGAGTTTTAGAGAACTTTTTTGAGGTATAACCCATGTTTATTTCCGTAATACCGCTCAAGCTTTCCAACAGTCTGGTAGCCAAGCTTATGGTACAGTTTAATCGCTGCACTATTGTCTTCCCTCACTTCTAGGCGGCACTCATCTATCCCCCGCTGTTTAAGCAAATCCTCGATCTCACATAGCATTTTGGTGGCAACATTTTTACGGCGGTAACTATTCGCTACATTAAGCGTGATTATGTGCCCAAATTCAACTTCATCGGTTTCAACCTGCGAAATAATAAAACCCGCCACCTCAGCACCCGCCTTGGCAACTAAGGCAACCGTGTTGTAATCTGTTAGTAAATACGCTATTTGTCGCTTCGAAAACGCTTCCTCGCTGAAGCACTGCTGTTCTATACGATACAGTACATCAAGGAGTTTGATGGTTGCGGTTTCAATTTTTACTTCCATAATTTAGGACTTAATTTCTATTTAGCTCTATTTTGTTTTTAGTTTTTTCCGTATCGGTAATCTTGCCAAAGGAGGGTTTTAACTCAAGATACTGCTGGGCTGCGAAACCGACGAAGAAGCGGAACCACAAGGTAACTATCCGCGTCAGGATTGTGGCTGTTGCGGCGAGCTGTGCGGTTACACCCATCGAGTAGAAGAGTGTCGTCATTGTTGCTTCCGGTATCCCCACTTCGAAGGGAATTCCTGCTGGAATTGATTTCACGGCTAAAACGATGGCTGATGTAATCAAAATTATGCTCCATGGCACTGGATTACCTAACGACCAGAAAACGAGGTAGGGAATGCTTAAACTGAAAAACCACGTTGCCGCTAAATAGAGTAGCGATGTTGTAAGGGGTTTTGGGCTGTGACGGTACTCGGTCATGCCGCCGTGGAAGTGATCGGCGATTTCCCCTGCTTCATCTCTGAATTTTACGCCCCATTTCCCTCTAGAAATTTTTTGGGTAAACTTCGCGATGGCATCCACGATTTTTAGCATCCAAGTCTTCTTGAAAGCCAAAATCGTCATTGCCACAGTTATTGCTGTGATGCCCGCTGAAATTCCAACAATCAAGTTAAAAATTAGAGGATCCACTTGGGCTTCGCCAGAAAACAAGACAATGCCCACCACAAGCACTACCACGTTCATAGCCATTCCTAAGATACGGTGCATAAATAGCGACGCAACGGTTTTCCCAAACGGGGCACATTGATCCCGTGTTAGTAGGTAGGCTCTTGTGACTTCGCCGCTTACTGATTCCGCAGGTACGATTATGTCAACGTATAAGCCGTACCAAACGTAGAGGTAGGCTTTTTTGAGAGTCATTTTGATGTTTAAGTGACTGGTTAGAGCATGCCACGATATGGTGTAGAAGAGGACTTCTATTGCGCCGCATGCGAGAGCTAAGCCAAAAATCAGCGGGTTAACCGTCTGCAACATTTCTAATATGCCTAAGATATCAACTTGGAAAAGGTAGATGTACAGAAAAAAGCCGATTAAACCGAGCAGCGGAAAAACAGCTGTCTTCCAAGTTAGCTTCGGCTTAGGCGGCTCCATAATTATCAAATCGAAAATGACGGTGGCAACGAGCAATTATATACTTTGTCCACATCTGGCTGACGCTTCTTGGTCGAAGAGTTCTCATTTTCCTTCGCAAAGCATCGAAAGATGTTTGGTTTCCTTAAAAGTGGCGTTTTTAAATGTGAGCTGTTGCCGTGATGGTTTTATTCTTTAGCAGTTTAGTTGAAGCAATTATAGTTGCTGCTGCGGCAACTAAGATAGCAACAATTAGCAGTGTAGTTGGAAACTCGGGAATAGTTGCATTAACAGTATCCACCGAAGTTGATGGAACAATAATTTCTGTGTTGCCTAACTGCGCCAGTTCCACATCTAAACTAAGTCCTGTTGAACCTGTGCTTGTAACGTTGAATGTAAGCGTGACTATGGTTCCACTGCCTGTGAAACCGGCGGTGCTTGCACCTTGCGCAGTGGCCAGCAAATGATATTCTCCTGCGGTGTTTGAGTTATCTTGGGTGTCAATTGGGTAATCGGTGGATTCGTGGAGTACACCTCCTGGGTGGGATTCAACGCCTAACTGGGGGGTTGCGCTGATGAACTGGAGCACATCAGGGTTCCAGTCAACGGTTACGTCTAAGCCGAAGATGTCCTGTGCATTGGAGATTTTCACGTTGACGGTTAGTGTGTCGCCGACTTTCGGCTCGCTTGAGGATGCTTCCGCTTTAACTGACATAGTCTCTGCGGAGGCTGCATAAACAAAGCATGTTGATGCTAAACTGAATAGTAAAACTGTGAATAGTGCTATCTTGACGTTTCTTTTCGGGTTCATCATTATTCCTCGTTTACCCGTTCCTTGAGAGTGACTATCTTATCGCGCCCCTTCTTATACCTTGTCAGTTTTCCCATAGCTTCCAACGCGGTTAGGAGTTGACTTGTCTTGGCTTTTGAGAACTTGCAGCGCTCCGTTATCTCTGATTGACGTAGGGTTCCGCCTGAAGTTTTAAGAATTTTTAGAATTTTATCTTCCTCTGTCACAAGTGCCGCTGGCGTTTCAGGAGGCTCTGAACTAGGTTTAATGCTGCATTTCCTTTTTTTAACCGTGTAGGAAGCTATCCCCGAAACTATAATCACGACGGTTAAACCCAAAATTATGGCAAAACCATACTGATTCGTCAAGGTATCACCGCTGCCCTGTTGAGCCGCCAAAACTATCCGTGTGTTAGGGTCAACTAGGTCCTGTGTTCTAACCCACTTCAGCGTGTAGTCTGTATCTTGTCTCTCGTATGGCGGCGGATAAACTGATTCAACAGTGTAGCCCGCTGGATAGGTAAGTTGGAGTGCAGCGTCCCCAAAGAGGCGACCGAAGAAATCGTTAACTTGAAACACATCGCCGAAGGCTAATTCGCCGCCTTCGATGATGCTGAAGTTGATCCAGATAAATGAGTACTCGGTTATTTTTGACTCAGCAGAGATTGTTGTGTTAATTTGAAACGAGTTTTCATTTACATACATGGGGCGTTTGGTTGTGCTCTGGGCTAAGTCAACTAGATCAAACACTTTTTGCTGAAAATCCTTCCATGATACCACAGGGGCGTCGGCTGCAGAATACTGATTTATTGCCCATAGTGCAGATCCGTCGTCTCGAATTTGAAGGGTATATTCGAAGTAGTTTTGGGCTTCCGCTGCCTGTAGGGGCATAAGCATGAGTAGTATTGTAAGACTGATTACGCAAACAATTAGGCGGTGGTTTCTCATGCTGTTTCTCTCTGGAGCGATATTGTCCATATTTCTCTGGGGGCTACTTTAAGGCTTTCCCGCTGCCCGCATATGTTTTTCTTGTAGTTCACGAGCAATTCGGCGCAGGTTTAAACAGTTAGTGTTTGGAGGTCTGTTGAGAAAACAAACTTTTCTTGGGGTCACTCTTGCCTAATTAGACTTGAATGAACAGTTATGAACAGAAATGAACTATTATAGGGCTTATTATGCGAAATGCGGCTCAGAAATGCTTTTATTTATTTTCAAATAAGGAGTTTTCAGGAAAAAGGCGACTAAACATGAACAAATACAAAATTGCGATCCTGTCAATAATGAGCATCCTGCTCATAAGCTCAGTAGCCTTAACCGTCGATTTCGCCACTGCAGCACCCGGCGGAGTTGGCGAAAAGATTCGGGAAAACATTTCAAACAGGCTAACTCAAGCAAGTTGGGTGCGCCTAAACGGTAACATAGAGCAATGGGGTACAACCGACGTAAGAGGTCAAATTCAAGTTCAAACACGCGCTTCCACACATGAAACCTCCGGCTCCAAATCATTATCCTCTGCAACTGCCATCTGGACATTAAACACTACAAGGGCAATTCAAGCAGCCCGGACAGCAGAGAACTACACTTACACCTTCTACTCTGCTAGACTCACTAATGGTTCAGTATCAACCCAGACCAGCGGAGAAGGCAGCTACTACATCGACGGCACATGGAAAGTAGCCAACGTAACCTCAACAGTTACCTTCATCACAGACGAAAACGGCACCATCGTCAGAGTTCACAGAGACCAAGACATAGTTCCAATGACTGCATACGGCGAATTAACCGTAACAGGCAACGAATTCACACTAAGCATAGAAGCAATGGAACCCTTAACAGGCTCAGTTTACCGCTCAATAACCCGCTCATGGTTTAACCCCTTCAAGATGACCGATGACGCAACCACCAGCGCCGTAACCCGCGCAGACGTCAAAGCCATAGGTCAATGCTACGGGTGCATGCCAGGCTGGGGCAACTACGACCAAAGCATGGACTTCAACAACAACTACCGCGTCGACATCGCAGACATCTCTACAGTAGCTGCAAACTGCTAAGCCCTACTCTTCTTTCTTTTCTTTTTTCAGTTTTTTTAACGCTAAGTTAATACACTAAAGACCACAATGAATGATGTAGGTTCACGCAGTGGCAGAGATGAAAAAGACAGCCCAGTCGACGGATACAAACAACGAGGTAAGATTACCCTGTGGCTGTATCTACCAAGACAAAGGCTGGATGCTCACAAGAATAAACGAATGCGAATACCACCACCGGAAAAGAACCACAAAACGCCCCTACCGACCCAAAGCCGAATGCGTGCGCCCCTAAACACTAAGTTTTTTGTTAATTTGTTTGTTCAATTTACCTTTTTAAATCGGCATTTTTGGCTGTGAAAATTCCTTAAGAGCGCCGAGTGCCCCAGCGGTATTGGTGAAGGGGCTTAACTGCTTCAAGGGTTTTGCTTTTGTGTGCAGTCAGGTAATTCTGGATAGAAGCAACATCGTTTAAAAGGCAAGTCCAACATGCGCCCACACCCACACGGCGGCGGTTTTAACATAGGGGTATGTTGTTCTTGTGAAGGAAAACTCGCAGCCCACACCGCTTCAGGCGTTGATTTGCGTTGCTTTGGCGGGTTGCATTGTGGTTTCAATGCATTCTTGTGGTGTGCCGTAAACTGCCACACCCACATAGAGAGCGTAGGCGGGGTGGGGTTTTGGGTTGTTTTTTGCCTGTTTGTTTTTAGGGGGTTTTCCGCAATCCATTTAACTGTCAGCGGGGATTCCCTAAACAACATGTCAGCGCCACAAACATACCCAAAGACTCGGAATCAAAGCGGAGCAAAGCGGTATCTCAAAATTGCTTTACAGATAATCTGCACGGTTGCGATATTTGCGGCTTTGTTTTGGTATATCGGCATTGACTCGCTATACACTGCGCTACTTAATATTAAATTGGAATATCTTGCACTTGCATTTCTCATGTATTTTGGAATTAACATTTTCTTCGCGATAAGGTTACGCCGTGTCTTGGCTAAAGGTGGAGTTAAGACTACATTTGGCAAGACGCTTCTTGCACAATATGCCGGAATGTTAACGAGTGACGTAACCCCCGGTCGGTCTGGATATGTTTTAACTCCTGTTTACCTTAGCGATCAGAATGTGCCCGCTTCTAAGGGGCTTTCAAGTATTTTGGGAATTCAAACTGTAGAATTCTTAGTTAAAGTGCTGGGAGGCATTGGCGCCGCTATATTTTTAGTTCAAACGGTTCCTACACAAAATTGGCCAACTGCCACCATATTGGGAATCAACGTTACTTTCTTCGTTATTGGCTTAGGAATTGCTCTAATGCTCACAGGCGCCCTTGTTCTAGCAGCTATCTCATGGTCAGAGCGGGCAATTTCCGTTTTTAATCGTATTGCGAATTCACGTTTCCTTAAAAGATTCACAGGGGGAATAATGGGTAAACTTGAAGAGTACAAAGATAGTGCACAGAAAACTCGTTCTGCCATTCCGGAGATCTTTTTATTTACAATGGTTTGCTGGATTTTAAAGGGCTTTGAATGGTATTTCCTAGGGTTATCCCTTGGAATAACTCAGATTCCATGGATAGGCTACTTCCTTATTCACCCATTGGTAACCGCTTTAGCTTTCGTTCCTATCACACCTGCTGGCGCCGGTGTCCAAGAATTCGGGATCACGGGTATATTGGGGCTCCTCGGAATACCTGTTGCTACTGCAGGAGCTTTCGCCATAGTTGCCCGAGGCTTACTAATAATTGAAGACCTAATTGGAGTGCCCCAAATTGTGAAGTCAACAAGCCTCATCTTTAGCCGCAACAAAAAACCCCAACCTACTCCAACAGCAGCTTAGCCGGCTCATAGGTTCATACAGCAACCCATGCACCCGCATTTTTGTGCTAAAGAGTGTTTTTGCTTCGTCTAAGCAAAGAAATCGGGGTGACCAAGATACACCTGTGGTTGGCGGGTTTGTTATTTTCGATTTGGGGTTTGCGGGGACGGTTTGGTTGGGCTGTCTTTAGTTTTTATGGGAGGTATTTGGTTTGTGTTAAGTGAGTTGGGGTTTTGGTGCGTATGGATATTTGGTCTTGATTCCGGGTCTTTACTAGAAATATTTATTATGTAGCAAGACGTAATACACTATACTTTACAGTTGAGGCTCCGCGCCCCAGCCGTAATGGATTGAACGAACGAGTTGAGCGAATGACAACCAAAGCAGTTAGACGTGACTCTAAATGTGAGTCTAAAAATAATTCCGCTGAACCCTTATTCTATGTGGGTTTAGTGCTTAAGGGAACCGAGGATCAATACGTTAACCTCTTGAAATATATAAACAAGCGTAACGGTTCCCAAATCATCTACCAATGTAAATCTTTAACTTATCTGCGGGTATCTCGGGAAGATCCGGCGAAGCTAAAAGCAGTAATCGCTGATCCGGACCAGATCGCCGCCAAGGAGGTGCGATAGATGTGCCCTTTGCATCTTCGGCGTATAACTTTGCAGCGGTTTATCTGGAACAAGAAAGCCCTTGGTGCTCCTGTTGGAAACCTAATCATACTTATTGCGGCTGTAGCGCTCTCAACCGCTGTCGTGCTTTATGCGGTCAATGTCACCTCTAATCAGGTTCAAAAAGAAAGCCTCTACATAGCAGGTGCAACCCTAGATACAGAAAAAGCAACTGTAAACATCGTTAACACTGGGCCAACATCAATCCGTGTCTCTCAAATAACCATCAAAGGAGAACGCTTTACAAACTACACAACTTATCCTGATATAGGCGACGGGCTCGCAAAAGGTAACTCCACCACTATAACTGTAATTCTAACCCCAGACTTAATCGGTATAAACGACATCGGCAGACCCATCGCCATAGTTGTATCAACAACATCAAGCGCATACTTTACAGAAACCCTAGTCCAAGCCGCAACAACAGAAGCCACACCAACACCAGAACCATAAAAATTGCCTTCAACAAGCAGCCCCGCCATTTTTAGGGGCAAACAATTTTTCTTTCTTTTTAGTTACCGCCTACGCTCTTTGTGTGGGTGTGGCGGCGTACGGCACACCACAAGAATGCATTGGAACCGCATTGCTTTTTAGATAAGCAACGGTTTTCAGTTGCAGTTTCGGTGTGGCGAGAGAAATTTTCACCACACGGTCAACATAGAGTCATGTTGGAACCGCCGCGGTGTGGGTGTGGGAGAATGTTGCGCGTTTGTGTTCTCTCACCCGTTGCCTTTGCAGATTTTTATTTGCTCCGACACTTCATTATCATAGATGTCATAAATGCGAGATAAACGGTTTATCGCAGAACACAGAGGCGGTCCCCTAACAAGACAACAGCATACCCTGCTGATGCAGTGGGCTATTAAATGTGCGGAGCATGTGCTACCTCTTTATTGCGAACCAGTGGATGAGCGGCTTCTCCATGCATTGGTGGTTGCTCGGCGTTGGGCAGACGGTGAAGCTTCCGTCGGAGAAGCACGAAAAGCCGCTGTTGAATGCCACGATGTTGCCCGAGAATCCGCCAACCCCGCCGCCGTTGCCGTCGCCCATGCCGTTGGACATGCAGTCGCAACAGCGCACATGGCTGACCACTCTTTGGGGCCCGCATGGTACGGGTTGAGGGCAGTTAAAGCCGCTGGGGGCTCGGTGGAGGAGGAGCGGAGATGGCAGGATGCGCAGTTGCCGCCTAAAATCCGCGAGCTTGTTTTATCTGCGAGAAAAATCAGAAAAATTTAGGGTTGGCTGGGTTGCAGTCGGCTATTTTCTTCGAAGTCGTCTCCAAACCGTAACTGCTGCAATTATGGCGATTGAACCTGCGACTGCCGCTAAACTAAGCACATAGCTCCAGTTAATAATGGTTGACTGCGGCCCAAAATCGACGTTTGAACTGCTGAACTCAGCCGCCTGAAACGTGTCATATATGCCTAATGCTTTGAACAGTGGCTCATGCTGTATTGCGCCGTAGAGGAAAAGTCCCGTATCATACTCAAAATAAAAGAGGTTATTGACGGTGGAGGCGTCTTGTCCATTTATTTTGCCCGCGAGATTCTCCAGCATGAAGCAGCGTTGAGCTCCCTGTGAGGGTGTTTGACTTATGATGTTTCCTCCGTCGGGGTTTTTGGTTGTTACGTTTGCAGTTGCCCTATCAGGTGGTGCATCCCAAAACACGACTTCCGCTCCGTCTGCTGGGCTGGAGGGCATCCACATTCGCGTGGTTCCGATTAGTGTGCCGTTTTGCAGGTAAACGCTGCGGCTGGCGATGTCAACATTCACTGAGGCTGAAGTGTAAAAGTTGTCGATAGGTAAATCAGACGTAATAGTGTATGAGACGTTTAGTGTCGCCGTTTCCTCGTCCAGTCGAGTGCATTCCCAACGAAGAGTCGCTGAAGTAGCGTTCCTAAAGTCACGGTAACTTCCGTTGAGAAACATCAGCTGTGAAACTATGTAGGTAGCGCCGTCTTTTTGCATTTGTGAAAATTGAAAAGTGTAGGTTGCATAGGTGTCTTCTTTCATCCATGAAGGCGCATAAATTGATGACTGCCCATCGCAAGAAGCGATAAATGAAGACATCAACAGAAACCCCAATACCGTAGTGGCTAATGCGGCTTTTTTATTGATTAGGCGCATGTCTTTTTCTCCACTTGTTATCTTTTTTGGCGCCGTTTCGCAACCACCAATACAGCGATTATTGCGATTGCACCGACCACCGCCGCTAAACTAAGCCAGTAGCTCCAATCAATAACCGCCCGTGTGGGTCCCATATCGACGTTTGTAGTCATAGAATTGAAGCCGCCATCAAAGTTTATGCCCAATGCGGTATGCATGGGTTCGGCTCTAAGGTTGCCCGCAAGCATAAGGCCCGTGTCGTATTCATACGTGGTCATTCCTAAACCCATGAAGTCTGTCGCTTTGCTGGGTCCTGTTATTGTGAAGTCACCTACAAAGCTGAAGGCTTTCCCGTCTATAGTGCCCCTTATGTTTGCAAGTTGAAAAGCGGTTTGGGCACCCTGCGGTGTTTGAGATGTCCATATGTTGTCGCCGTTAGGCATCTTTGTTGTTATGTCTGCGGTTACGTTGTCGGGTGGCATGTCCCAAAGCATAACTTCTTGTCCGTCTGTGGGGCTGGATGGCAGCCAAAGATTTGTTGTGCCGATCAATGTGCCGTTTTGTAAGTAAACGCTACGAGTGGCAGTGTTCACATCCACTATGGCTGAAGTGCAAAAGTTGTCACTGGGCAAGTCAGATGTAATTGTATATGTAACATTTAATGTTGCCATATCTCCGCTTAGCTTGATGCATTCCCAGTGGAGAACTACGGAGGTAACGTTGTTGTATTCGATTCCAATGCCATTAGTGCTATTTGAAAAGGTAAGATAAAGAGACTTTGATGTTTGTAAAACTCCATTACTATACTCATCACCAGTCGGGGTTAGGTCGTAGTTTACGTATGTGCCTTCTTTCATCCAGCTTGGAGCAAGAAGGCTTGTGGATTGGGCTGTGCAGGCGGCGATCGGCAAGGCAAGGATTAGAAGTGCCACTGCGGTGGCTGGCAATGCAACGCTTTTTGTGGTTACGCTTTGTTTTTTGCCTCTGTTTCCCATTGGAATGAGCCCTATGATGGTGACTACTGCCCCAAGCGCAATGATTCCCACTGATGCATACAGCAGGTCAGTTTCAATTCCGTATCCCGAGTACTCTATGAGATATTCTACAGCCGTTTCATTAGACGGATTATGGACTAGAGGCATGTAGTTACCTCTGCTGTTGAGGTGGAAGGATACGACTTGCTGCTTTACACCTTCGAAAGAAGCAACTGGTGAAAGCGTACCCTCAGCATTCCATAGCCGTATACCATCTGAATTCAATATGTAAACGTCGAGTGTTCCATTAGATTTTACATTCATTCGAAAGTCGCGTGGAGCCTGGAAGTATACGCCAAACGCTCCGGAGTTGCCAGTATTTCCTCTTGGGCACCAATCATCTGAGGCTAAACCATCAAACCCACTGCCAATTGAACTGCCACCGCCCTCTTTGGTGCTTCTATAGAGGGTGCCTGCGAGGAAGGCGATGCCAACTACTAAGATCAGTATGCCTGCTTTAGTTAAACAGTTAATTCTCATTTTAGTCAACCTCCATGACACGGGTGAAGTACACATAGGACCCCGCGATTAAGACGACAAAAGCTATGATTGGTATCAGGACCGCCAGCAGCGTGTCGTTTGCTGTAACGGCGGGTGACCCGACCATAGGCACTGTACCGTGAAGTTGCTCGCCAAAGTATTGAAGAAGATGGAAGACCCTGCCTTGAGCCGATAGAAGGTTGTTGTATCCAAGAATGCTGTCCAATCCGAACAGTAAGAGAACAGTGGCTATAATCGATATGATCTCGTTTTTTGTCACCATCGATATGCCTACTGCGACAGAACAGGATAGCATTAGCTCTAGGAGTAAACCGAACAGCGTAAGAAACATCAACGGGTCAAATGCGCTTAGGCCGTCGAGGTAAAAATGCAGATAATATACAGGGATGTAAATGGCGAAAACCACTGTGAATAACGCCGCAAATTTGGAGAGAAAGAGCTGCGACCTTTTAATTGGGTAGGACAGCATTAGCTTAGTTTCTCCTCTGCCGATGCTGCCTGCATAACTGCGTGCGAAGAATGCACCTGCAACCAAGGCTAAAATGAGCAGTACCGTGCCTGAGCCCCAAAACAGACTCATATAAGGTGTGGGTGAGCCAAATGCTGTATAACTTAAAGTAGAAATGATTGCTGAGGCAGCAAGAAAAGCCAGTAAAGGAAGGCTTAGATATTCTTCGAGTTCCCAGCGCATTAAACCCAAAAATCGATGCTGTGCCATTTTTAGCTGCCTCCAGCGGTTTTCGCGTATATTTCATCTATAGTACCTGTCAGGTGCTGGAGTGTTTTCAGTTGTAACTTGAGGGTAGCGGCGATTTTGGGGGCTTCGGTGTAGAAGGCGGCTTCGTCGTGTACTTGACAGTAGATGATGTCGTTTTCAACCCAGACTTTTTGGATGAATTCGGCTTTTTTTAGTTTGTTGACCAAAACTTCGGGGTTAGAAACCACGATTTTGTATGTGTTAGCTGAATATTTCTCTGAAAGTTGCTCGACTGAGCCCTGATCGACTATTGCGCCCGCATCTATGATTGATAGCCAATTGCATACTTTTTCCAAGTCGCTAAGGATGTGGGTTGATATGAGGAAGCTGGTGCCGTGCTCTTTGTTCATCTCTTTGATTATACCCAAAATGGTCGCGCGGCCGATGGGGTCGATGTTGGCTGTGGGTTCGTCAAGGATGGCAAGTTCGGGATCGCTCAGCAACGCTTGAGCCAAACCTAAGCGGCGGAACATGCCTGCCGAGTAGGTCTTGATGGGTTTTTCACGTGCATCCCATAACCCCACATTTTTCAGTTGCGCCTCGATGCGCGCTTCTGCCTGCGTTATGCCATAAATCCGCGCTACATGTTCGAGGTAGCGTTGGTTGGTAAAGCTGCCTGGGTATGCGTTGGTTTCGTGCATGACGCCGAGTTTGCTGTGGATTTTGTAGCTGTCATTCCATGAGTCTAAGCCGAAAACGGTGGCTTTGCCGCTTGTTGGCTTAAGCAGTCCGAGCAGGACGCCGATTGTGGTTGTTTTTCCTGCGCCGTTTCTTCCTACGAAACCGTTTATTCCTTTTGGTATTTGCAGGTTGAGTTCTTTTAGGGCATAATTTTTTCCAAAATTTTTGGATAGGTGGTCTGTGTGGATTATTACGTGGTTACTCAATCGCTTCCCCTTTTCTTTGTTTAGGGTTTGGCGACCTATTAGTGTTGCGAAACGTTTAAATAAATGTAAGCCACGTAAGGCTTACTTGTGGCTTTTTCACCCCACTAGGCACAATCAGGCCATACATAAGCCGTGGGAAAAAGAAACATGTCATAATTAGCTGCAACGTCCTCCGAGGTTCTAAGCGTAACCGCATACATGACTCGGCCTGCAAATATAGTGGCGTCGGTTTCCCCTTGATGACGGAACTGAGTAATCAACTGTGCTTCTTCATTTGTCAGCCCAGTCAAGTTACAGATATGCAAGGTCACGATGCCCACTGAATGCGCTTTGATACGAAAGGGTCCGTTGATCTGTGCAAAGAGGCTGTTGCCCCGGTAAAAGTCAATGGAGGTTGCAGTCAAATCTTTATCCCCCAAGTTAACTATTGTTGAATCAACGACTGCCGAAGTCTCGGTACAGTTTATGGAGCTTGAACCAGCGAAATATAGACCGTTTGATAAATTTTCTGAAATCATATGCATGGTCAAATTGTAGTTTTGTACTGTTGAATTGTTTGCTTCTGCTATTTGCTGGTACGTTGCGTTCTGCAAGTAAAGGGGGCCTTGCCCCAAGTTAGCGATTGACAGAGCCGTACCCGATACTGCAAGGGTGCCGGCTGACCCAACAAAAAGGGTTCCATAAAGAGGTAAACCAGCAAAGATGCTGATGCTCAATACAGCGCAGATCAGTCCGCTTGCAAGGAGTTTCTTGTGATTGTTTTTAGGCGCCGGCGGCGGTATTCTGCACCAATCTGCAAATCTGTTGCCTGTGCTCATTCTTTCTCACCGGTTATTTCGGTAAACAGTTTTTCTGCAAACTCAGAGGGCAGACAATCCTCGGGTATGTTTAGGTTGCGTTCTTTTGCCTCTGCGATTAGAGCTTCTTTGCATTCTTTTAGTTGTTCGCAGGTTTTGCAGTCACCTTCGTGTTTGTACCAGAGTTGGATGCCGTTTTTTGTGGAGAAGGTGATTAGGGTTTTTGTTTTGAAGTGTGGGCTGTAGCCGAGTAGGAAGCCGCGCATGGGGTTAACTGTTTCTATTTTTATTTTGTTTATGCGGGCGGTTTCTTCCAGCGATTCGGTGATTTTTAGATGGGCGATGCTCAGTGCTTTGTGGATGGTTTGGCGGCTTACTTGGAGTTCTCTTGCGATGCTGGCTTCTTGAAGTCCGGTGCGTTTGTATTCCCAGATTTGCAGTTGTTTTGGTGTTAGGTAGCCGATGCTTAAGCTCAATTTAGACCCTCGATGTAAGCCTATGGCGGCTTACGTGATATATAGTTTCGGGTAAATAATGTTCGGTTACGCCAATCGGCGCAGCTTGAGGAATACGCCACAACTAGCCTGCAACTTGCCACAAAGTCAGACATCAAAACACAGTTGCCTACCAAGCAAAGTGGAAGATACAGAATTACAACGACACCATTTAACTAAAAAACTGCCCTTTTACATATCAAAAACCAAAAAACGCTGTAGACTGCAAAAAAATGTAAACCTTAAATGTGTAAAAAGATTATTTGCATTAAAGCCTAAACGGATACATTTGCAATGTCGTTTATACCTGAAATTTCTAATCCGTATGTTGGTGCGTTTGCGGGGGGACTGCTGTATGGTTTAGCGGTTTGTACTGCATCGTGTCTTCCGGTTTTGGCGGGTTACATTGCAGGTGTCGGTTCAGGTTTCAAGAGAAGCGTTAAAATCACTGTGATCTTCAATTCTGGGCGAGTTTTAGCCTACGCCGTAATCGGCGCATTAGTCGGCTTATTTGGCGGGTTGCTAAAGTTTTTTGTTTCGGATGCGGCTATTTCGCCCTTTCAGGTTTATTCATCAATCGCATTCGGCGCGGTCACCGTCGTAATCGGCGGTTTAATAATTTGGAAAGCACAAAAACCATCCTGCGAATGCAACATCCAAAACCAACCAGCAGATAAAGCTGGCAGATTCGGCGTAGGTTTCGGCGCCTTCACCTTAGGGCTAAGCAGGGGACTTGTGATTTGCCCACCCCTAATTGCGCTTCTGCTGTATGCGTTGCCCTTTGCCAGCCCAATAGGCACAGTTGGCATAGCGGTTTTATTCGGTTTAGGAACCGCTATTTCGCCAATGCTGATTCTGGGCGGCGTAACAGGTTGGCTACTAAACAAGGCTCCGCTGTTCCGCAAGTGGGTCTCCATCGCTGGAGGAGCAATCCTAATCGTGTTGGGAATAATTGCGATTGTGGGGTCAACTATCCAAGTAACATAAGGAGAGAAAAGAGCGAATGGCTGTGGAATATGTCGGCGATGTGTTGAGGCTGCTGATTCTGGGCGGTCTTGGAGTAGCTGGGATACTGGCTATTTTGATTTGGAAACGTAACCTTGCAACCCGAGTGTCTTATCTTAGGCTGCTGGTTCAGGTTATTGCGTTAGCTGCTATATTCTATGTTTTCTCTTACTCAGAAATAATCCCGATGCTTTTCGAGCTTCTCTTCATATTCGGATTAACCATTGTTTTAGGGCGGTTCTTCTGCGGTTGGCTTTGTCCCTTCGGGTTGATAATGGATTTGGAAATCCTGCTCAGAAAAGCCCTGAAAATCCGACACAGAATAATTCCCGACAAACTCAACGTAGCACTGCACAAAAGTCGCTACGTGATTCTTTTGGCTTTCCTGCTTATGCCTGTAGTTCTTTACCTGCTGGATCCACAGGACATTTTGGTTACGCCTCTTATGGCCAGCCTCTTAGCTGGACATTATCGCCCCTACAGCATTCTGCTTGACCCCATGATACCGTTTATTGTGCCATGGGATAGTGCTCCAATAGTGCTGGGTAACGGAATTAACCTAAGCTACCCCTATGCGCAAAACATCATAACTTTCAC
>JBNIDR010000003.1:98969-108846 GCA_050108155.1 Bathyarchaeia archaeon
GGGACCATACTTCGCTGCTGCATTCGTCGCAGTTACGCTTATCGGTGGATTTTTTATCAGACGGGTCTGGTGCCGTTTTTGCCCAACAGGCGCCTCAATCGCTGCCATAAATCAGTTCAAGGGTTTTAAAGCAGTTCCACTGCTATATGTGGAAAAGGACGAGGAAAAATGCACCAAATGCGGCGTCTGCAAACGAGTCTGCTCTGTAGGCGTAAACGAGGTATACGAGCAGAAGGGCGGAAAAATCTGCACTTCCCAATGCATGGTTTGTGCTCGCTGCGTAGAAATGTGTCCCTATGAAGGTGCACTTAAAATTAAGCTTGGTAAAAAAACCGTGTTTACATCAAGAAACTGGTTAGAACCGTCAACGAGTGAATGAGGAATAGAGAAATGAAAACACAAAAAACTGAAAGAAAGTTTTTGCCCGAAGTTTCCGAAAAGGAAATGACAGAATTAAGAAGCACTGTGAACGCCGCATCTGAAAAGATCATCGCAGCCAACATTGCACGCATGAAAAAAGCTGACCCCCACCGCCCAAAAGCAATGGAGTACTTTGATGACATCGCTAACCTTTTCGGCAAAAGACAGCAGGAAATCGCGGCTGAGAAAGCTAAGGGCAAAAAAGTCATAGGTTACATGTGTCTCTTTGCGCCCACTGAGCTTATCACAGCAGCAGACGCTATACCTGTTCGTGTTAACTCAGGTTGGTACGACGCTTCAAAGCTGGGGGACAGGGTTGTGCCCGTTGAGGTTTGTCCTGTTATTCGTTCAACAATTGGCGCAAAAATGATTGAGCTTTCACCTTTTCTTGAACAAAGTGACGCCTTAATCAGTGTGTTGACATGCGACGGCATGACTAAGCTCAGCGAAATTCTAAGCGACACCAAACAGATTTGGGGTATGAACGTGCCGCGCATAAAGGATTCTACGCAGTCGCTGCGGTTCTGGAGCGACGAAATAAAGCATATGAAAACCCAGATTGAGCAATTCACGGGCAACAAAATTGACCGCAAAAAGCTCAAGGAAGCCATTGAAGTCAGCCATAGAGCAACCAAAGTTTTCCGTCGCTTACAGGAGCTCCGCAAGGGCAACCCGGTGATTATGGGTAGAGACGCCATGCTTGTGAATCAGGCTTATAGTTGGGATGATAAGAAGCGGTGGACAGAGAAAGCCGAAGCCCTCTGTAACGAACTCGAACAGCGTGCGGCACGGAAGGACTGGGTTGTTTCGCCTGATACGCCCCGCGTGATGGTTACGGGTACGCCGATGTTTTGGCCAGATAACTGGAAACTCCCCACGCTTGTGGAGGAGGGTAATCCGCAGGGCATCATCGTGGCGGATGAGCAGTGTAGCGGTGAACGTATCCTAAATGATCCCATCGGCGTGGATGAGTGGTCGATGGATGACATGCTAAATGCCATAAGTGAACGCTACCTTATGGCTTCAACATGTCCCTGTTTCACTAGTAAAGACGGGAATGAAGACCGCATCAACTGGCTTCTAACAAAAATCAAAGATTGGCACGTGCAAGGCGTAATCTACTACGTAATCAGGGGCTGCATGCTCTATGCGATGGAGTATAGCCGTGTTAAGAAGGCGTTGGACAAAATTAATGTGCCAGTGTACTATTTGGATACGGAATATACAAGGGAAGATGTTGGTCAATTGAAAACTCGTGTAGAAGCTTTCCTTGAAATGCTGAATGCAAGAGTGGATTTCTAAGTGATTACAGTCGGAATGGACCTTGGCACTCAAAGGGTAAAAGCAGTCGTTCTAAAAGATGGCGCCGTCGTTGGACGGGGACAGGCGTTTTCGGGTTTTGACCCCACAAAAGCCGCCCAAGAAGCAGTAAACACAGCCCTAAACGAGGCAAACCTAAAACTGTCAGACGTTAACCACTTCGCCGCTACAGGATCAGCGGTCGATATGGCGCCCTATGAGCACTCCACCGTTAGCATGATGGGTGCGGACGCTAAGGCAGGAGTTTTCTTAGTGCCTAACGCAAGAACTATCGTCGATGTGGGTGCTGAGGAAGCCCGAGCCGTCAAAACTGACGAGCGAGGTGTAATGGTGGATTTTGTGGTTAACGAACGATGTGCGGCTGGCGCTGGAGCCTTTATCGAAGCTATGGCGCGGGCACTTGAGGTTAAGCTGGAGGAGATGGGTCCGTTATCGCTAAAGGCAGAGCGTGCAAGCCCCATTAACGCTTCATGTGTTATCTTTGGCGAATCTGATGTTGTTTCGCTTATTCACCGCCAAGAATCCAAACCCGAAATCGCACGAGCCGTCTTCGACGCCATGGCAGACCGCATCTCCTCGATGATTCACCGTCTCGGAATTAATCCTGAAGTCGTGCTTGTTGGAGGCGTCGCAAAAGACCCCGGATTTGTGGCGTCACTAAACCGAAAGTTAGGTTTAAACGTGGTTATCCCCGAAAATGCCGATTACGCCGGCGCATTGGGTGCAGCGCTAATTGCTGCAACGCGAGTTAAAGGGGGCGCCTAAATGAGTATAGCTAAAGAGGAGTTCTGGCGTTGGCTTGAGTATAACCGTGTGATGCCCGCCATCAAACCGAAAAAAGGCGACGTAATCACTGCAGGCGTTGATGTTGGTTCGGTGGGTTCCAAAGCAGCCATTATGGTTAACGGTCAAGCCTACGCGTGGGGCATCACCCGCACGGGTAGCAACAGCCCTGAAAGCGCAAAAAAAGCGCTTGACTTCGCTCTAAAAGACACTGGACTAAGCGTTACCGACCTAAACTTCATAGTTGGCACTGGATATGGACGCGTAAACGTGCCAATGGCAAACAAAGCAATCACTGAAATCGCATGCCACGCAAAAGGCGCCAACTACATCTGGGGCCCCAGCGTCCGCACCGTACTGGATGTTGGTGGACAGGACATTAAGGCGATAAAGATCGACGAAGCAGGCAGAGTTGTCAGCTTTTTAATGAATGATAAATGCGCTGCGGGCACGGGCAGAGGAATGGAGGTATTCGCGGATCTTCTTCAGATTCCAATCGAGGACATCGGCGACATCTCGCTTAAAGTTGAAAAGGAACCTGACCCCGTCAGCTGCACATGCGTCGCCTTCGCAAAAACCGAAGCCATGGGGCTTCTCCGAAAAGGCTGGTCAAAAGAGAAAGTTTTGGCGGCGTATACACGGGCGATGGCTGTGCGCATGGCTAACCTCATTAACCGCGTCGGCTTAGAACCCGAACTTGTTATTACGGGTGGGCAATCAAAAAACAGAGGAATCGTCAGCCGCATCGAAATCATTTTGGGTGTTAAGTGCCTGCCTATGCCGAAGTGGCGCGATGACGGATTGGACCCTATGATTGCAGGAGCATTAGGTGCAGCATTAATCGGCAAGGCGCTCTACGAAAAAGCACAAAAAAGCTAGGTGCCGAAATGATCACGCATTACGGCTACACTGACGGTTCAGGCGAATACTACATTGTAGTGGACTCTGACCTATGTAGTGGCTGTGCCAAATGTGTACAAAGCTGCCCTAAAAAGGCGCTCGAACTGATAACTGAATTTATTGATTTAGAGGACAAAACGGTTGCGGCTGTCAGTGACGAGCACCGCAAGAAAATCCGCTACACCTGCCAAGCCTGCAAACCTGAAAACAACCAAACACCCTGTGTATCTGCTTGTCCCTCTAAGGCGATTAAGTGCGTTTGGAATCCCCGCTAAGGTTTTTATATAAAAAATAAGAAAAATGGGCTTATGTCACCCATGTTGTTACTGTTGTTTACGTTTTAGCAGTATCAGCACAACAACAAGTATAGCGCATATGATGAATACAACGATTATCACTGTTAACCAAGTGTTAAACCAAGCAGGTTCAGTTGGAGCCGGACTGGACGTTGGTGTCGCTGTAGGAGCGGGGGACGACGTTGAAGTTGGCGTAGGCGTTGAGGTAACTGTTGGCGTGGGCGTTGCCGATGGGGCGACATAGACAGCTACCGTGAAGTTGTAATTGCTTGGTGCGGTAACTGTGAAGCTTTCACTTTGTAATCTGATGTTCCAGTTGTAGGTTCCGTTGCTGGTGAATTTATAGTAGATTGTGTTGTTTTCGCCGGCTACAATGGCGGTTTGATTGGAAGCTACTACGCTGCCGTTTATGAGAAGGGATGCGCTGGTAAATTTATCGGTTCCATTTACTGAGGGTACAAATACAAAGCTGCAGTTATAGTCGTTTGAGATTGTGGAGCCATTAGTAGGCGATACAAGATCAACGGCGATTTTATCTGGAACTGCTACTGTTAAGTTGAAATCTTGTGGAGCCCAAACAACATTGCTGATGTTTTGAACACCTATATTCCAGATGTATGTTCCGTTGGATGGGAACTTGTAGCTGATTGTGTTATTTTCGTATGCTGTTAGAGCTGTCTGGTTGGTGGCTACTACGGTGCCGTTTACCATAAGTGATGCACCTAAGAAATTGCCTGTTCCGTTAATTGCTGGCTTAAAGATAAAGCTGCAATTATAGTCATTTGAGATAGTAGCGTTATGAATTGGTGAAAGGATACTAACGGAGATATTTTCGAATTCTTCTGTTGTTTGAAGCGGCGATATAGCGATTGTTGGTTCTGAAGCGGGAGATGATTCGTTACTTTGAACAAAGGGAACAAAGCAGATGCTAACTAGTAGGGATAGGGCTATTATGGCCAAATAGGCTTGTTTGATTGTCATATTCGCTAAATAAACCTAATTTGTATTTAAAATTTTCTAAGAAGGCAAACCTGAGCTTGCTGTTCGCAAATCTGAACAGTGGTAAAAAAAGACGTAAATGCACATGATTTTATAAGCAAACAACATACAGATAGATACCTATGAACAGCCAAGCAGCCCAATTTAAACAGGCCACTTACACCCATAATCCTACAACATCAATGCCTGCAGCAACGCTTCTTTTGTTTGGGAGAAAAAAGAAAGAAGCAAACCCAACATCCACTGCAACACAAGAAGCCCCGCAAAGCAAACCCAAAAAGCACACAGGACAAAAAGTAGCCAAAGCTGAAATCGCCGAAGACAAACTTCGATTCTACGCTGAAAAAGGGCTTTTCAAGAAGCGCTGGGTCGTAGTCAAAGAATTTCCAGTCGCAGAAGTCTCGGAAGCTGAAAGCTCGGAAAACTGGCTACGCCTCAAATATAACGGAGTAGACTACACGTTTTTACTAAAACGTAAAAATGATTCGTTTAACGAACTTTTTGTTCAATTGCAGGCAGCGTTGGAGGAGTTCAAAAAGGTACGTGAACGGAAAGAGCGCGCCGAAGTGAGGAAAAAAGACCTTTTGGCAGCCTTAAACACTGTATTTCCAACGATTGACGCATCTTTCGATGTGCTTATGGGCTTACATAAGAAGAGGGTAGATTGGACACAAATCGAGGGGTACACACAAACGTGGGGTTTGCCGCTGAATTTTCAAGCTCAGACTCTTCCGCCGCTAGACTTAGACTACTCAAAGGTGGCTGCGGCAATTAAAGCTCAGGTTGCGAAAGAAACTGCGAAAGAAACTTTAAACTTACTTAAAACAGTCCACGCTTATTTTACTGCATTAAAGCCAGAAGATGACATAGCGGAGGCAGCGCCCAACTTTGAACAAACCAAAGCCATTATACTGGCTTACTATACGCTCAACGACCTCTTTCTTGCCAGAGTGGTTAATGACCCTGACATTGCCCCCGCAGTGGCGTATTTGGAGGCTAACTTGAAGTCGCTCTCGGATGCCACCCTTTTTAAGGTGGATATGTCAGAGTTGATGGCAACTGTAGATGCAGCAGGCACCTTAGGTAATGCAGGCGACGCAAGGACACTGTTTTTGGAGAAGCTGAAACAATTTTAGGTATTACTCAATTGTCGCTACTAACGCCTTTTTTAGGTTTTTACGGCAAAATCAGCGATATGACACCGTAAAATATCAGCGTTTAACGCCGAAAATGCTGCGGCGCATAAAAACAATTGTTGCCGCTTCTTGTTTTGTTGTAGTCTTTTCGTTGTACAGAATCAAAGATAAGTGACAGAGATACTATTTGTTGATTCGCTAATATTATATATGCAAACCACTTTATTGAGTGGTCAGACAAGTGGGGGTAGAAAAATAACATGGCAAAGAATCCGCAATCTAAAGATGAGGCTCTCGAAGCATTAGACTTTATAGTCAATGTCTTAAAAGAGCACGAAAGAGACTTGGATAAGCTTATCAACGAATTAGCCACTGTAACCGAGCAGATGGGCGACACAGGCGAATTAGCAGGCAAAGTAGACAAAGTAGAAGAAAAAATAAACAGCCTGCAAAAAGAGATAGCGAGCTTAACAGGCAACATAACAGCTGCTCCTAGGCCCGCTCCAGTAGTTCAATCTGCCCAGCAAACCATAGCGGCGCCAGTAGCTGCAATTACAATGCAGGGTCCAGCTATGATTATGCAATGTAAACAGTGGGAGGACTTCCAGGGGTTAGCTGTTGGAGCTCAAACAGTGTCTTTTAATTATAAAGAAGATGAGAAGGTTTTCCAAGCAAACGCTGTAAGAGGTAACCAGATTATAACCTATGCTGGGCCGATGCCCAAGTTTTCAAGTGTTCTTAAGGCGTTTTTGTCAAAAGAACTCGGAGTTTCGGAACGCTGTATCCTCGAGGGCAGTTTAGCTCTGGGGCAGTAGCTTCCTTACCCAGAATCCATATTTGTATGCAATATTGTGTTTTCATAAACCTTATAGTTCTTTTTTGGTAACTAGATGCTTGTTAGTGATTGGAGAGACTGGTTAAGGTTGAAGGCTAAGGCCACTAGCCACAATCAATCTTTTCCGTTTTCGAAGCCTTCTCCTTTCTCCTCGAACGACGGATGGCTAATGGTCCGCCAACACACTTAGCCAATTACTCCAACACTACACAATAAAAACCTAAAAAATTCACTTTTGAAAAGTGGACTGAGAGAAGATCTATCCAGAAAAGGTAGAAAGATATGCCCTAAGTTTTTAGGAAAACATAAGATTTGTAAGGTTTGAAACCAGTTTTCTGATAGATGTGCTTAGCTACCGAATTATCCTCAATAACGTAGATTATAGCTTCTTCCGAAAAAGCGAGGCATTCTTTGATAAGCGATGTAACAATTGATGTTGCGTATCCTCTGCATTGGAATTGGGGCTTTGTAGCTATCCATGTTATATGGCTTACTTTGACGTTTTTCATTGCGTAGCCGAAAGCAGCCAGCTGATCATTGTTTTTTATGCCTATCCAAATTGCGTCTTTCGCATTCATCAATGCAGCTACATTATCCGCCGAAACGCTACTCCACATCTCAGGGTAACAAACATGCATCAAGTCAGCAACAGCCCCTGCATCATTCACGGTTAACCTTTTTGGACAAACAGAAACATCGGGTTGTGCCTGTCCTCTCTTAATGCTCATCAAGATAACTTTTTCTTTAAGCGTAAAACGCGGGTATTTCTCTAATAGCAGGCTTTCGCTGTGCTCAGGTATCTGCACGTCAACTTGTGGCAGGTTCAAATTGTTGAGTAGAAAGCGAACAGACTCTTTTTCACCACGTAACTGAACTATACGATTATCATAAATCAGCATTAAACCCGCTACCGCATCAGAATTCACGGCGAAATAAATTTGAGTTTGTGACTTTTGAAGTTCCCAGTCGTAAATGAAGAAGAAATAGTCCAGGTAATCCTGCTTGACAATTTCCCAGAATCGGGCCTCATTCTCAGGAGAAAGCGGCACCAACTTCATTTACACATACATCCAGTGATAGCATATAATAACGCTTATTTCATCCCTTCCACCTAAAAAAACAATTGGACATAAACGCCTATAGTGAAATAAAAGTGAACCAAGTAGACAAGTATAATTGGGATGCACAGGATTACGCGCGTAACTCGCAGAATCAGTTTCAATGGGCAAAAGAGTTAATTCCCAAACTTAACCTGCATGGTGACGAAGTGCTTCTCGATGTTGGCTGCGGAGACGGAAAAATAACTGCTGAAATAGCTTCTTGTCTCCAAAACGGACGTGTTATAGGAATCGACAGTTCGCCACAAATGATTAATCTAGCCAAAGGAACTCCATTTATGTCCAAGTTTCCGAATTTGTCGTTTGAACTTATGGACGCCAGAGACCTGCGTTTCAACGAAGAATTTGACATCATCTTCTCGAATGCTGCATTACACTGGGTACTGGATCAAAAAGCAGTTCTTGAGGGTGTTAGAAGAAGCCTAAAGCCACATGGCCGACTTCTCTTTCAGATGGCAGGCAAAGGTAACGCGGGGGCGGTGCTTAAAATATTTGATGAAATGATAAGTCTTCCCAAGTGGCAACGATATTTTGAAGACTTCACCTTTCCCTATGCTTTTCTAGATCCCCCCGAATATAGGCGGCTACTCAAGCAAACTGGTTTGGTGCCGAATCGAGTGGAGCTTTTCCCCAAAGACATGAAGTTTCCCAGTTCAGCTGGAATGGCAGGGTGGATTCGCACGACCTGGTTACCCTTCACTGAGCGGGTACCTGCCGAGCAGCGTGAACGTTTTATCAGCGAAATCGTTAACCAATACATTAGCCTGCATCCTCCAGGGTCAGACGGCGCCATTCATCTGGACATGATTCGGCTGGAAGTAGAAGCAAACAAACCATAACTGCTAAGTGAAAAACAATTGTTTTGCAAGCTTCATAAAATGGTTAAATAAAGAAATTAAAAGAAAGAGTGGCAGGCGTTGCTGGTTCAGTTAGCTTTTGGCTTGTGCTATCTTTGATATGTCTAAAATCAAAGATAAGCGATCAGCCTGCTTACCTACCCCAACCACAAATTCGCCCAAAGAGGCTGCTTCTATGTTTTTCTGAATATCTGTTTCCTTTATCGTTGTAACCTCTGTAACGGCGTCAACAACTACTCCGACTGCTGATTTTTCAAGGTCGATAATGAGTATTTTCTCGTTTGCAGCATTGCCCTCAGCGATGCCTAACCGTTTCCGTAAATCAATTACGGTGATTATTTGGCCTCTTAGGTTAGTTACGCCTTCCACATATGCGGGAGCACCTGGGACAGGAGTCACGGATTGCATATCGCGGACTTCCCGCACTTGATCCACCGGAACACCGTAGTTTACGTTGTCAACGGTAAAGTTTACTATCTGCAAGTCGCCATTTGCATTCGCCATTTTTTGTCACCTAATCAATTTTAATGTTGTATTTTTTGCCAATCGCCGTCAAGATGTTAGTGCGTGATTGTATTACCTTTTTGAGCTGCTCGTTTGTCTTCTCTGCAGAAGCAACAACCGCAAGAGCGCTTTCGCTGACGATTCGTGAAGTAGCCGCTACCTCTTGGGCATCAGAGACGATTTCGTTGGCTGATTTCGCCACTTGCTGGGAATCGTTGCCTACGCTATCGGCTAGTCTAGCAACTTCACCAGCACTTTCGGCAACCATTCTTGTTGACTTTTCAACATTCTCTGCAATGCTTGAGACATCTTTTGCTATGGCAGCAATTTGTTCAGCGGCGGCGGTTTGTTCTTCGACTGCGGAGGAGGCTTCTTCTGAGGCAGATGAGCTTTCCTCTGCAATGCTAGCAACCTCCTCGATGGTTTTAGTTACTGCCACAATTTCATGAAGGCCTTTTTCAACTCCGCTTGTTAGGCTGTTAACTTTTCCAGTCATGACCTCCATATTTTTTGCGATGCCTTCAGATTCTTTGATTGCACCTAAAACAACGTTAGCGCCTTCTTTTGCTCCAACTTGGGACTGACTCGAAATACTGCTGGTTTGGGTTCCAGCGTCTTTAATGGTTTTTACGAGGTTGATTGCTGAGCCGGCGGCTTCTTTGGATTGTCCTGCTAGTCCTTTTACTGCGTCTGCTACTACTGCAAAACC
>JBNIDR010000003.1:108856-119592 GCA_050108155.1 Bathyarchaeia archaeon
CTGAAGAGGATATGGTTCATGTTTTGGATTTAGCCAAAAAATATGGCGCTCGCTGGGTTGTATTTCACGGTTTTGTGCCCTATAGCAGCGACAAGGAAAGCCTCAAAGCAGATCCAACACCGCTGCAGTACGAGTGGGCATGCAACATGCTATATGATTTAACCAAACGCTACAACGGCAAACCCGGCATCAACGTCTACATACCCTTCTACGCCCGAGTTGCCAAACAGCGTGGAATCCCTGACTTCGATAACTGGTACAACAGCTTCTTTTTGGGTAGATGCTTCTTCGGCAAATTCATGAGCATCGCCGAGAACGGAGACGCCATACCCTGCAGCTACAACGACGTCTACCGCATTGGCAACGTCAAAAACAAGTCGCTTAAGGAAATCTGGGTGGACATGCAGAACAGTGACTTCTTTGACAGGGTTAAAGACAAGAATAACCTCAAAGGCAAATGTGGCGTCTGCGAGTTCAAAGAGATCTGTGGGGGCTGCCGAAGCGCTGCGTTGTTCTACACTGGCGATATCCTAGGTTCAGACCCAAGATGCGCTTACATACCTAAAGCGCTGAGAAAAGAATAAGCCCCAACAAGCCTAACCTTTAGTGGACTGCGCTACCCATCATTTGGGTTACTTTGTAATATTTAGCTTAATTTAGAATTGCCTCAAACCAGGCTTATTTATTGTTAAATTGGTATTGAAGTTCAGCATTTAAAAGAGATTCAAGTTCGGCGGTTAATGATTCAAGTTCGTTTTCACTTAATGGTTCGATAGAGTATAAAGTAACAGTATTAGCAGAGTAATCCCAGCCGCTGCTCCATATCAAGTTGTACTTTACTCTTAACGTTTCCTTTGCATCTGCGTTGCCAATATTTGGATATACAACTGTGTTGGTATTTGCCATTGTGAAATTAAAAACAATTTGATTAAATTCAGTTGTCGTTCTAATTTCACCATCTTCGTCTGTATACTGATAGCCGCCACTTTTTGTTTGTTGTTCAACCCCTGTAATGCTTAGTTTTGGTGGCTGTGGCTGAGGTTGAAGAGCTATGTAAACACTTCCAACCAAAATAATTGTGACAATTACTACTGAAAAGATTACAACTTTTGTAGATATTTTCATTATTCTGTCCCTCTAACTTACTCTAAATTGCTTATATAACTTGCTTTAATCTGTCTATATTTAATATTTTACTTTTGTTTAGTTGCTTTGTTAAGTTTGATAAAGACACGCTACAAATTAATGACTCGCAATTTTCTCTAAAAAAAAACAAAACATAACGAGGGCTCTGACATTTTCACAGGCAAAATCAAGTCGTTAAACCACCCAGCCCCAAATCAAAAGTGCCACAGTAAACCGGTCAATTATGTTGTAAAACGGAATTTCTCGACGCCATAACAAAAAATTATCGGGCGTGACGTGCACCCAAAAAGTTGTGTTCGGAAGAGAGGGGGGTAAAAGGAATCTTGTTTGAGTGCACGCCACAACTCTAGCTTCTTATTTGCTGACGGAAAAGAAAACCAAGTGCTTTTCTGCTTTTGTTATAGTTTGTCTGTGCTTTAGTTTTGGGGATAAGTAGTTTCTGTCG
Source organism: Bathyarchaeia archaeon (assembly GCA_050108155.1). Classification (GTDB taxonomy): domain Archaea; phylum Thermoproteota; class Bathyarchaeia; order Bathyarchaeales; family Bathycorpusculaceae; genus Bathycorpusculum. The sequence continues at coordinate 110,448 of JBNIDR010000003.1, forward strand.
GGGGTTGCTTGTTATGAATACTGAGCCGCCGTTTCGCAGATGCTTCTTGACTGCGCAGAAATCAACTTCGTCAGCTTCTTGAACTTCGACGTCTTGACTTTTGTCGTTGTCAAGTAGCAGTACTTGATACAGTGATAGTTTACTCTTACGATGTGCTGTTGCTGTCAAAATTTTTTCTTCCCTTCAGTTTAAGAGCAATTTATTATCAGATGCGAAAAATGTTTAAAGCTATGTGACTGCGTACGCGCTACCACAAGCAGTTATTTCTCCATAACAAAGGCGGCTATTTTGGGGTCCGCTAAGGATTTAACCACTAAATCAGGTTTTTCTTTTTCAAGTTCTTCACCGCTATAGACTCCTGTTGTAACGGCGATGCAACACATGCCCGCTGCCTTGGCAGCTTTAACGCCGAAGATAGAGTCCTCGAAAACCACACATCGATCTGGACGGGCGTTGAGTTCTTGGGCGGTTTTTAGAAAAATTTCGGGGTCAGGCTTGCTGCGGCTAACCCGATCTACTGTCAGCACTACTTGGAAGTACTTTTCGAGGTGGTTAATTTTTAGGAGATGCTTCACAACCGAGTAGCTATTCATAGACGCCAACCCCACCTTTACCTTCCCCTGCAACGCCGCCAAAAGCTCCCGTGCCCCCTCAAACAGCCGCACTTCACCCGCCAATTCAATCTGCACTTCGCTTTTGCGTGCAACAAGCCGCTTAACCAGAGCCTCATCAACGGGTAGGCCTTTTGAGCGCAAAATCTCTCGGAAGGTATCTGAGGCGCCGATGCCGATTCTTCGTTCAACGTATTCGGTGGAAACGTCGAGTCCATTCTCAGTTAATGCCTGGTGGAATGAGACGACGATGGCGTGTCGGGTGTCGGCGAGGGTGCCGTCCCAATCAAAAAGTGCAGCTTCACACATTTGGAGTCGCTAAGTCAGGTTGAGTTTTTCTCTGATAGCTTGGCTTTTTTTGGTGGCTTCCTCAATTGCGCGAATCATTGCGGGGCGAATTTGGCTTTGCTCGATTTGGTAGATGGCTTCGATGGTGGTTCCGCCGGGGGTGGTGGTCATGTCCTTGATTTTGGCGGGTTCCTCGTGTAGGTCGGTTACGAGTTTGCCCGTGCCCATGACTGTTTGGGCGGCGCAGTTCAACGCAATGTTTCGGGGTAATCCCACTTTCAATCCTGCGTAGGTAAGAGCCTCGATTATTATGCTCATGTAGCCTGGTCCGCTGCCGCTTACTGCGGTGATGGCGTCCATGTATTTCTCGTCTACTTCGTCACAGATGCCCATCATGTTCAGAAGGCCTTTGACGGTTTCCTTGTCCTGTAAGGTCACGTTTTCTGTGCAGCAGTAAGCCGTGTAGGCTGCCTGTACCATGGCGCAGAGATTAGGCATAATTCGGACAATTTTGCTGTCGGGCGCATTTTTCTTTAGGAAGCTCAGGGGCACGGTTGCGGCGACGGATATGACGAGTTTGCCCTTGATTTCCTTGCTGACTTCTTTGAGGACTTTAGCTACGTCGCCGGGTTTAACGATTACGAAGACTATGTCGGCGGAGGCGGCTGCTTTAGCGTTGTCTGTTGCTGTTTTTACGCCTATCGCCTCGAATTCTTTAAGTTTATCAGCGAAAAGGTCCACCGCCGTTATTGATGCGGGTGCAACTTTGCCTTTGATTAGGCTTTTGATTATGGCGCCGCCCATCATGCCGGTGCCGATAACTGTGATTTTATGGTTCATGAATATGTCACTCTTATGCTTATGGTCTACGACTTGGCTCTTTAAACTTTTGTTGCAGCTAAACTTCGAAGATACGAACGTCTAATCAGCAAAGCTCCAACAAGGATAGCAATTAAGCCACCCACTAGACAGGGAATTAACATATACCAAATCACATTTGAAGCAATAGGCAGATATTGTTCACGTATAAGGTTCAAAAAGAAAAGCGACGTTGCGACAAATCCCCCAGTTATCAAACCCCTGCCTACGCGAGAGCCGTCATTTTTCAACGACATAGCAAACCTTGCTTTATCAGAGAAGTTTAAGAAGCCCATTGCTAGAACAAAAATGCCCGTTATAGTAACAAGTCCACAGGCAGAAATAAATAAAATCAAATTATCGATTCCAGAAGCGTAAATGTTAACCTGAATCTGGTTAGACTCAAGATAATTAGTCAGTTGCCAATAGAAGGAGTCCAAAAAATAAGCAACAATCAAGCCTGTGCATAACATAGCAACTCCACTTCCGAGTAAAGCGCCAGTTGAGAAGTTTATCTTCTTACCTTGCATAGAATGGGTGGTATGATTGAGTGAAAAGAGTGCATTGTTTAGAAGTGTTCCGCATTTGCTACAATACTTTTCTGTTTCGCTAGCAGGAAAGCCACATTTAGTACAGAAGGGCATTTTCACATCGTTGTTTTGTATAACCGATTTTTCTCTTAAATTTTGTGTAACTATCGCTGAGTTGATAGTTCCCTGAGAATTTTATGCATCGCCGAAGCGGGAGCGTCCGTCTTAATTCCGCGTGGATTAAAATGCGTCGGCACCGCCTTAAAGCCTGCGTTAAGCAATGCCGAAATGAACGCTTGGTTGGACGGTGCTGGTAGGTTGTCTTTACCGCTTAACTTGTCAATAACGAAATAGGTGGCGGGCATGGTTGCTTCTGCTTTGATCTGGGTTAGGATCTTGGTGATTTTGGTGTTGTTCCTAAACCCAGCCGTTTTGTTTTCTGTAAGCATCTGCTCCACAAACGGCGTGTCAGCGATTGTGCCTGTCCAGAGGGGTCCAGCCCAATCCATCTTTGCCCCGCATTCATGGCAGGTTGGGCAGCCGAAGGGGTGATGGATGATTTCTCGGTGCATACAGTTGAAGCAGTGCAATATGTAGCCGAGGTTTTTGAGGCTCTCATCGGCTTTTTTGGCGCCGTAGCCGATTTGGGCGTATGCTCGGATGTAGTGGTCGCTGCTGTGGCTGAAGAGGATTTTTACGCCGATGTCAAGCTTCGCTGCCGTCACCGCTATTGCCCCGCAGAGGAGCCTCACCGCCAATTCGTGGCAGTACTCGGTTCGCATGGGTTTGCCGCCGTACTTTCGTATGCAAGCTTTTGCGTGGACACCACAGAGTGGAGCCAAATCAGTTGCGGTCGCCGCCAGCAACCCATTGTTTTTGAGGGCTCGGACGGCTGAGTCCAAATAAGGCACGGGTGTGCCGAAGGGGTCAAGGTCGATTATGTCGAAGCGCTTCTTGGGCGAGGCGTTGTTGCTTAAGGTGCGGTTTGCTTCGCTGTGTTTGAGTGCTATTTTTTCTTGGAGATTGTTGATTTCGATGTTGTGCTGGGCGAGTTCGCAGGCTTTGCTGCTTATGTCGCTTAGCAGGACTTTTTCTGCATTCGGAACTTCAGCTGCATAGCGGATGCCCCGTATTCCTTGGCTGGTCAGGGGTTCGCATATGCTGACTGGGCGATTTACGAGGCGCTGGTACGCTTGAAGGGCGAGAACTGAGAGGTCTCGGTTGAATTCCATGACGGGGTTGTAGAAGACGGGTGCTTTGGAGGGGGCGTAGTCGCTTGGGGTTACGCCGTAGGCTTTGAGGTCGGGCACCAAAACTTTGACTTTGCCCTCCGTTATGGTTTCGCTTGGAAAATCGGCGAAGTAAGGCTTTTTCTCTTCCATGTATGTGCCCCGATGGTACGCTATGATTTGAATGCTATTGCTTAAAAACGTTCGATTAAGGTGGTTTGAAATTGCGTGTAAATTAGGTGACAACCACAGCGATAAAGCCCAGTGGGCATCCATCGTTAATTATGAAGTCTATTCACGCGTTCACTATCTTCGTAATCATTTTTGTAGTGCTCGCGGCGGGTGCTTCAACCGCTCATGCGCAGACAACAGTCTTCACTCATGATGTGGGAGACAAAGCCCAGACTACTAAGGAGGGCAAATCGGTTTTTGCCTGCGACGCAACCATAAGCATGGAAACGGAACCCCAAGGCGGCTGGCTACCAAACAAAACATACCACGTCAATTGGACGCTGCGGCTGGATTATGTTAATTCTGAGATTCTAAACGGCAGCAACTTCTACATACTCTACTCATGGCCGCCACTTGAAACAATTACCCCCACCATTCCAGCCGAAACCATAGTCAACGAGACGCGGTTGAGTTTGGCGTATAAAACAGGAACCATAAGTGCAGCATTTACCCCCACAAATACATCCGATGGATTCTTCATGAACCCAGACTTCCCCTTCGTAGTCTACGTTAACGGCAAACCCCTATCTGAGGATTGGGCGTCGGGTATTTGGTATGGAGACGGCTCAACCGCAACCAACATAGTGAACCCCGATGCAACCGCAACTGTTTGGCCTCCGCAGAACAGTGGGGAGTTTCCGACGTTTCAGGTGGCGGTTGGAGTTTCTGCGGGTGTGCTGTTTGGAATTTGTGCGTCGGTTGCTGTTAGAAAACTCAAGTAAACGCTGTTATTCTGCTTTTTAGGACATATTTGCCGCCTATTAGAAGTTCTATGCAGAAACCTATAGAGGGTCTCTGATCAGGCGCTTTTTAGTCAAGTTATAGGGATTAACTCGATCTGGTAGAGACTAGGCCAAAATTTGCCCGTAACGAACAATCCGCCGTTTTGTTGATCGTAGGCTATACCGTTTAAGACATCTTCTGTGCTCTGCGGCTGATGGAGCCCGCTGAGGTCCACCCAGCCCTTAACCTGCCCAGACACGGGGTTGATTATGGCTATTTTAGTCGTTTGCCATATGTTAGCGTAGATGTCACCGTTGACGTATTCAAGCTCATTGATGTCTGTTACGGCTGAGTCGCCCTCTTTAACTGTAACTTGCCCAATAACTACATGTGAAGAAGGGTCAAGAAAGTACAGGGTTTGGGTGCCGTCACTTAAGATGAGCCTGGCGCCGTCATAGGTCAACCCCCACCCTTCGGTTGTATATGAAAAGTTGCTCAGCAATCGAAATGTTTGTGCGTCGTAGATGAAGCCTATGTGATCTTGCCAAGTCAACTGAACAAGTGTACCGTTAACTGCCGCTAAGCCTTCACCGAAATACCCGCTTGGTAACAGATAGTCCTGTAGCACTGATCCATTTTGCATGTCAACGCGGCGCAGAGAAGACGCTCCACTGATACCTGTACTCTCGTATAGAGTGCCGTTGTCTATCAGTAAGCCCTCTGTAAAAGCCGCGGTATCATGGGGGTAATTGTTGAGGATTCGGTAAGTGTACTGCCTCGGCTGATTTGTAGGTTGGCTTAGATTTCCCATTAAAAGCGCAACTGCTGTAGCGGAAACAGCTAAAATGATGAGTGAGACCACAAATGAAGCTTTTTTATTCATACAAAACCAAAAAATGCATCCACATTAATATGCACAGCGCAAAACCGTCGAAATAATGAAAGCGAAACACTTAAGAGTGCTAAGAATCTATCTCTCTCAGACCACAAAACAGGTGTTGAAATCAATTGGCTGTAGAAGGTTTTTTCGAAAACAAAAAGGAACCAGTAGAAGCCAAAGTCGGCGACTTAACCCCACAATCTAAAGCAGTTAATGTCACGGCCAAGGTAGTATCCAAAACTGAAATACGCGAAATCCCAATGGGCAGAGACGGCTCACCCCACAAAGTCAGCGATGCACTCGTCGGCGACGAAACAGGTGTAGTCTACTTGACTCTATGGGATGACAACATCGAGAAAGTTAACGATGGAGACACCGTACGCATCGAAAACGGCTATGTAACCCTCTTCAAAGGCAACATACGCCTAAACATCGGCAAATACGGCAAACTCGAACCCGCACAAGCCCCGCTTGAAGCAGAAGTAAACACAGAAAACAATGTCTCAAGCAAGACATACGAGCAGGAACGCAGACCATTCAGAGGCGGAAGAGGCGGCGGACGAGGATTCGGCGGCGGAGGCTACGGCGGAAGAGACCGACGCGGTGGCGGAGGCTACGGCGGCGACCGACGTGGCGGAGACCGACGCGGTGGCGGCGGTTACAGGCCAAGATACTAAGTTCCCAAGCAAGAACAAAAAAGAAACTTTTTCTTTTTTCAACTTAATTTTTTATATATCAATTTAGAGTTACACTGATTGCTTCCTCTATTTTACTGCTCAAGGCAGCCAACGTACAAGCATGCTTTTTGGTCAATACCTAAGTGTCATGCAATAGCAACGCTAAAAAAGAACCATAACCCAAAAAATGTGACTACATGCCCCCTTTTATTTAAAAGATAAATTTAATTTTTGATGCTGATTTTTGATAAATATTGCCTCTTCATAAGGGCTTATAACAAGTACAGCCTCCAATTATCTGCTAGGTGAAGAGTTTGGCATTTAACGGTAAAGAAAACTCCCGCGACGAAATGCAGATGTTGACTTTCTCGCTGGATAACGTATTGTATGGGGTAAATGTTAGTCAAGTGCGTGAAGTCAAAAACTTCGAGGGTGTTACTGCTGTTCCTTATGCACCTGCATACGTTAAAGGCGTAACTAACCTCCGAGGCGAAGTTATCCCCGTAATTGACTTAAGAAAACGCTTCGGCATGGAAGTCGGCAAAAACGAGAATTCAAACATAATGATTATCGTTCAAGACAAGCATCCAGTGGGCATAATGGTCGATTCCGTTATGGAGGTATTAACGGTTCCCAAAACTGACATCGATCAAAACACCAGCAGCTTAATCGTTGATAAATCAGAAGCCGTGCTAGGAGTAGCTAAACACGAAAAAGATCTAATTATCCTGCTTGACCTAATTAAAGTAGCAACAAAAGATGGCTTAAAACTGGGCGAAGACACACAAGGCTTCCAAATAAGCGCTCAAAAAGAAGTACCGCCCTAAGGTAAGCGGCTATTCAAGGCTAATTTACCTTTTTGTGATGACTCATGGGGCAAATTGAGGTACTTGTCGTTGATGATTCTTTGCTTATGCAGAGAGTAATAACGGATGTTCTCCAATCTGACACGCAAATCCACGTTGTGGGAACAGCCCGGGATGGCGAAGAAGCGCTCCTAAAAATCGCCAGCCTACGCCCCGACGTCGTAACTATGGACATAGAAATGCCCAAGATGAACGGGTTAACTGCAGTACGCAGAATCATGGAAACCAACCCCACACCAGTAATCATGGTTAGCTCCTTAACACAGCGCGAAGCAATGCTCACCCTTAAAGCACTGGAATTTGGAGCCGTCGACTATGTACCTAAACCTTCGGGTCAAATTTCGCTTAACATGGAGTCTGTTCGCGAAGAGTTAATTTCTAAAGTAAAAACCGCAATCTTCGCAAACTTATCCAGACAAAAAACTTCTGTACCCCAAGAAGTGTTGAGAATACCCGTAAAGGTCAACGAAAAAATAATCTCCATCGCTGCATCTACTGGTGGTCCCCCAGCAGTAACCAAGGTTTTAACGTCACTTCCCGCAGAAGTACCGCCTATCCTCATTGTGCAGCACATGCCAAAAGGAGTGACTAAACTCTTCGCTCAAGGCTTAAACAACACTTGCAAATTCACCGTTAAAGAAGCCCAAGAAGGCGACCACGTTCAAGATCGGTTAGCTTTGATTGCGCCGGGAGGCTTCCACATGGTGGTAACTAAGAATAAACGGATTCACCTAACTACTGATGCTCCAGTTAATTTTGTTCGCCCAGCAGCTGACGTGTTAATGTTTTCGCTGGCCGAAATATACGGATCCAAAAACGTAGGCGTAGTCTTAACAGGCATGGGTTCAGACGGCGCAAAGGGTATTGCCGCCATTAAAGGGCGAGGGGGTACCACGATTGCGCAGGACCAAAAAAGCAGTGTTGTATACGGTATGCCCCATGTTGCATTCCAAACGGGCTGCGTAGATAAAGTTGCAGCTTTAAATGAAATTCCCAAAGAAATCTTGAAGGCTTGTGCCAATTAAACCGCCAAAATTGAATGAATTTTCAATATATACGCAGTTTTCATAATTTACTTATAAGTAAAACGCTAACTCAGATGGCATATACAAGTGGACAGTAATTAACATGACTGACGAGCAAAAGGATAAACGTGGTTCTGAATCGGAAAAAGCACTTGAGAAGCTTGAGCGAGAAAATAAACGCTTACTCGAAGAGAATACAGAGCTTAGGAAGCAGATTATCGAGGTTCTCAAAGACGCCATTTCAGGTGCAGAAAGCATTAATGCTCAAGCAGATCAAACAATTCAGAACGCCGCATTAGCCGCTGACCTTGCTTATCAGGCAGAGCAGGCGGCAGTAAAAGTAGCTGAATATGCAACAGGCGCAACCGAAATCGTCGGTAAAGTAACAGTAAGTGCAAAGAATGTTGCTCAATCCGCTGGAAAGGTCGCAGCCAGTGCTGACGGCGCAAGCAAATCAACTGAAAAAGTCGTTCAGATGGGAAAAGAGGCAGCTAATGTTTCTAATCAGATGGCTATAGGCATGCAGCAAGTAAGCACAGCCTCACAACAAGTATCCACCGGATCACAAAAACTAGCAGAACTATCCCAAAACGCAGCGCAAAATAGTGAAGCTCTCAAAAAAGTAATGGATGACGCAGGCATAATTGCCCGAGAGGCCTCAGCAGTTACTGAGGATGCGCTCAAAAAATCTAAGGAAGCCAACGAAAAAGGTCAGAAAGGTCTAGTAGCAATTGAGAATATTAAGTCTAATATTACGCAGGTTTCTGATGCTGTAGCGTCTATGGTTAGTCAAATTGAGCAGGTTGGCCAGATGGCTAATTCAGTGTCTGATATTGCTGGTCAAACTAATATGCTTGCATTAAACGCTGCAATTGAAGCTGCACGCGCAGGAGAAGCAGGCAGAGGCTTTGCAGTAGTAGCAGACGCAGTAAAAGGACTCGCAGGACAATCCAAAGAAGCCGCCGGCTCAGCAATCAACCTCGTAAAAGGTATCAAGGAAGCAGGCGTACAAACAAGCACCATTACTCAGCAATCTCAAACCGGAGCAGCTGAAGGCGCTAACGTTGTTTTAGGTGCAATCAAAGAATCTGAAGGCATCGAAAAGATCATGGGGGAAATGACCCGTAAAGTCAGTAACCTCACAAACGGCGTTGAACGCGGCCTTGACGCTCTAAACTCAGTAGTAAAAACCATCGAGGAGGTTGCTAGCATTGCAGAGGAAAGCTC
>JBNIDR010000003.1:119602-128486 GCA_050108155.1 Bathyarchaeia archaeon
AAACGGCGTTGAACGCGGCCTTGACGCTCTAAACTCAGTAGTAAAAACCATCGAGGAGGTTGCTAGCATTGCAGAGGAAAGCTCATCTGCCTCAGAAGAAGCCTCCTCCGCAGTCGAAGAACAAACCGCCGCCGCTGAACAAATGGCAGCAATAGCAAAAGACGTTTCAGCAACCGCTGAATCAGTTCAAAAAGTCACCCAAAACGTTGTGGTTGAAGCAAAAGACATGGAAAAACTGGCGGAGGGCGTAGTTGGCGACGCAGCGATGGTTGAGGATTCAGCTAAGAAAATACTAAGCGAAGCAGAGACAGTAGGCAGAAACACCAACACCGTAGTCGCTCAGGTTACGACGATGGCGGAAGCCACTGAGAAAATGAAGAATGACCTTATAGCGACAATCGAGCACCGCAAGGCACTGCTAGCCAAGTATATGGAAAAGTGCGGCAATACTTAACCCTCTCTTTCTTCCCTTTTCTTGAATTCATGTAGTCACATCACTTTTAGATGTGCATAAGCATTGAGACGTACAAGAGTTTTTGTCTAAACTTCTCTATCACTGTGTTGATTGATATTGACTCAAGAAGCCGCGATGAAGCCCGCCGCAGAAATATCTGCCGCGCCCGAAAAGAAAAAGCAGCTCAGCATCCAAGAGCTAGTGGATTCTCTAAAAAGCACTGCAGATGACATCGGGCAGATTAGCGAGTTGAGTTCGGAAGAAAAAATATTAGTCTCACAATTCTTTGTTTCATTGCTCAAGTTGATGCAGCCGCTTGCATCTTCAATACCGGTTAGTCCAGCGGCGCTTCCTCCGCAGTTTAGTGATGTAACTCAAGCCCATGTGGATCCAACGGGGCATTTGGTGCTTCAATTCCAAGATGGCCATGTTGAACTTAAAAATCTTAGCGAAGAGAAGTACCGCGACCTAATGATGATTGTAGTCAGCGATGTTGTGCCTCAATTCAAGAACTTGACAGCTCAGCAGAAACGCAAGCTGGAAAACCGAATAAAAATGCTCTCCAGCATCACCAAGGAAATACAGAAAAGCTCCGAAGCCCTCTCCGCAGCACTCTCGTCCAGCCAATAATCCGTTTTAGTTGCTCATTAAGTAGTTGACTGAAAATTCTGTCCCGTCCCTGTTAAGCGGCTGCGTAGTGGCTAAAGTACCAAATTGCTGGTTTGTCATGTGAACAATCGAGTATGTGTAACTGCTGATTGCGCCGTTCTCGCTGCCCACCTCTACTTTGCAGTCGCTGAAGGTTACTGAGCCGAAATCTGCCAAGCTGCTGATTTGACCGTTAATAAACGAGCGCTCAACTATCCATTCGCCAGATGAAAGCGTGGAATTGTAAACGAAGTTCTGGTTAAAGCCTTGCCCATTGCTAACGTCGTGTAGCTGTATATTCCAAGTGGCAGATTCGGTATCGACCAGCCTTATAGCCGCAGTTATCAGATGCCCAGGAGAAATCACCATACTTTCAATTCTTATGGCGTAAGCGGGCAGCAACTCGTACCATGCAGCGTATTGTTCGACGCCATCTCGCAGATTATGCTCTGTTCCCGCCTGAATCAGCGTCTTGTCAAGTTGTCCACCAATTCCAATCCAAGCGGAAGATTGACCGTTTCCGGCGGAAGCGTTGATTTTCGGCACAATCCACGATGCGCTAATGGCTACGATGCCGCGTTGCTCGTTAAATATGCTAGAAATTATGTATCCTGCCCAGCCGATGCTTGTGATTGTATGCGTATTATCAAGGTAACTAAGTGATGCATCAAGATGGGCTAGGAATGCTAGCACAGCCGCTAAAAGCAACACCCACACCGAAAGCAAAACTAACACGCGCTTTTTTATTTGCCTCAACAGCTACGACTCAGCCAGCCAATTCGCTCTACAGAAAATCCAAAGCCTATATTGGCCAAGCTGAGATAAAACCATTTGTTGCATCACAAAGTAAGTACAGCTCAAAGTAACAGTAAGCAGACTTAATTCTCAGAAGCAACAACACTTTCAAGACGATGTTACAGGTAAAAACGCTCACGAAAGCCGATTACTTATTTGCGGTTGAATTAGCTAACACCATGAATTGGAACATGGCAATCCAAGACTTCGAATTCCACGCCTCACTTGAACCCGAGGGTGTCCTACTTCTGACGGATGGCGCGGAGCGACTAGGAATTGCCACATACGTAAGCTTCGGAAAAGTCGGCTGGTTTGGCAACCTCATTGTCAAAGAGGACAAACGTAGATGCGGCGGCGGAAAAGCACTTGTCGAACACGCTATTAAACGTATGAGCAGAAAAGGAGTCGAGACCGTTGGGCTATATGCTTACCCACACCTCCAGGGCTTCTATGGCGACTTAGGCTTCAAGTATGATAAAGATTTCTCAGTTTTCGTCGCCAAAGACTTCATGGCTCAAACTGCAGACGCTTTACCAGCTGTTGATAAGCAAAAGTTTCCCGATGTTGTTCGGTTTGACAGCGATTTCTTTGGTGCTGAAAGGAAAAAGCTGCTTCAAACAATAATCCTTGAGGATGGCAATGCCAGCTTCTATGTTCATGAGGGGCAAGAGATCGTGGGGTATGTTGCAGCTACCGTTTACGAGCCTATGGCGTGGGTGGGACCGCTAATCTGTATGCCTGAGCGGAATGATGCTGCCATTTCATTAGTAAAGGCGGTTTTTTCTAAAGTCAGCGGGAAAACAGTCTATGGCGTAGTTGCCAAATCCGACATCGCCCTCCAGAGATTATTTAGAGACTTTGGCTTTAAGGAAGAGTTCACTGTTTCAAGAATGTATTTAGGCAAATTTCCCGCAAAAAATTGTATATACATGGCTGAGTCTTTAGAGCGCGGATAATTTATGGATGATTACTGCAAGCTTCTGCTAGATGACTTTTTGAAAACGTCTTTTGCAACTGTTAAGATCCTTGTGGAGGGCGCCTTAGCTGTTAGGGGGCAGACGCCAAATCGAAAAGTTACCCTTTTTCAGTACGTAGGCGAGAAAAAAGTTTCGGTGCCATTTACCGATGAACACTTCTATTTAAGATGCTCAGTGGAATACACTAACCCCCACTTGACAGTAGAAGAAGTGCAAGGCATAGTGGGAACACGTCTCCTTGAAACATGTGCCAACTACTTCCTCGAAAACGGACTCCATGAACCCACAGCAAGTGATGTAACGGCGCTTTTGGAGCGGCTTAAAAAACGCACTAGCGGCTACATCGTGCCATTTCTGCTAAACACTGACGATGTGGAAGCAGACCGCTACTCGATGAATCCGCTTAAACAATCCATAGTTGACAGCGGACAAAGTGCATTCCCGGTAGTCAACGTGAAAACAGATCAATTGAAAATCGATGAAGCCTACGCTAAAAAGTATGATGGCTCATTAATCTCCAAAAAAGAAACCGAACTCATAGCCGAATGCCTTAGAACCAGTAACGGTAGTTACTTGGACTTCGTTGACGAAATCAAATACATACAACTGGCGGAGCTTTCCGCGTTCTGCGGTATGGATTTAACCCTTTATTCCCTTCGTATGCCTCTATCAACGCTTCAAACAGAAGAAAAACATGGCTTACTTCATTACATTATAAGTGAGAGCAACCGTGACTACAATTCGGTCGAAGCAGCGTACACCTGCATGGGGCGAAGCATGAATAAACGCACTACCCTTCTAACTGTACCGCACTCAAAAAAGGGCTATGGCTCCAAACGTGCAGCACGGGGCAAACTACATTTTGAAGGCGACAAGTTTCTTGATGCTACAGTCACCTATAAAACCACTGCACTCTACCCTAACGCTATGGACCCAGAAGATATCGCAGTGGCAGTTTGCGATGACAAATTTACGATAGAAGGCGAAAAACTGGCCGATTACAGCTACGCTGAAACTCCATCATCCCCCCAGTTTTTCCTTTATTCTTTAGGGTCACCTGAAGATGCTACAATGTGGCACGGCGTCGGCGCATGGGGCGCATCCCAACTACTGCAGAGTTACGCAAACGCCCGAATTGCCTGTAGAGAAGGCAAATTAATTAAAGAGCTCAACAAAAAGTACCACCTCAACATACGAGTTCCCCTGCAGTTCAACCTTGCACCAGAAGGTTTATGGAGCCACCCAATCCACCGCAACGTCGACGCCAGCATAGGTAGCGTCGATTGCCTGCCGGATTTGGCGCATCGGGGCATGAAATTAGAGTACCTCTCAACGTTCAAGTAGGAGTAGACTGGCTTGCCGGGTATAGAATATGTGATGTTTAGACTTATGCGCATGTTCAGAGGACTCCCCATTAACCCACTGAGCGTCGGCAACCAGAAAGCAATTTTTATTGATTTCTTTAAGGGCTTTGACAAAGTAAAGGCCGTTCAGGGCATTTTCGGAGAAAAAACCACAGAAGTACTGAGTAACTTGAAGGTTGAGTTTAGTTGGTTAAAAGGCTACATGTACGTGGATGGCTCTGATGGTCACCTTGTAATTAGCAAGGCTTACCTTCAAAGCGGTGACAAAACTGAAATCTACCTTGATCTAATTCATGAACTCTGTCACGTTAAGCAGTTTATGGACGGAAAAGAACTTTTCGACCCAAGTTACGACTATGTTGATAGACCCACAGAAATCGAGGCCTACCGTTACGCTGTGCAGGAAGCACGAAGATTGGGGTTCAGCGAAGAACGCCTCCGTTGCTATCTGCGAACAGAATGGATGAGCGACGACGATTTTGAGCGTCTAGCTAAATCAGTCAATGTACCGCTATAACCGCTATAACACAGAGCGATAAACTTCAAGCATTCGTTTTACACACAGTTTCCAAGTGAAATTCTCAGAAACAAACCTGCGCCCTGCCAAGCCCATCTGCTTACGCAACGCTTCATCATTGACTAATTTTAGCAAAGAATCGGCTAAGGCATCAGTGTTTCCTCGCTCAGCAAGCAAACCAGTTTCCCCAGCATGCACTGCCTCATTAACTCCGCCAATATCAAAAGCCACCACGGGCACGCCACAAGCCTGCGCCTCCAGCAAAACGATGCCCTGCCCCTCCTGAATCGATGGTAGCACAAAAACGTCTGCGCAGTTGTAGATTGTGGGCAGGACTTCATCTCTGATGTTGGTTAGGAAAACAAAGTTGCCGCCGAGGTTTACCTGCTTCAGAGTGGCGTCAAGATTCTCCCGTAGCGGGCCATCGCCGACCAACAAAAATTTCGTATCTGGGCGGTCTTTAACCACTTTTTCGGCGGCTTTAACGAGAAGCGGAAGTCCCTTGCGGGAAATTAAACTTCCAACGAAAAGCACAACAGGTTCATTGCCAAACCCAAACTGCTTACGCGTCTCAGTGGCGTCGTTTGTGGGCTTGAACTTTTCCGTGTCAACCCCATTTGGCACGATTCTTACTTTATCTTCGGAGATGCCGTAGTTCTGATTGATTTTTTGAAGTGAGTAGTTGCTTATCGTTACGATTAGGGTTGCATTTTGTGCGGTTCGTTTTTCTAATTCGCCGAGGTGATGCATTAAGCGGTTGGCTACTTTGTCCCTCATGGATTGGTGGGGGTTGGCTTTGGCTTGTTGGTATTCGTCAGCGAGGACGCCGTGGATTGTGTGAATGAAGGGTTTGTTGATGTCTAATTGTTTGAGCTTCTTTGGGAAGCCGTAGCCGCTTACAGCATGTGCTTCGAATACTTCAGCGTCGATTTTTGCGGCCTGTTTTGTGAGGTTTCTGTTGAAGATCCAGTTATCCAGCGGAAACATAATATCAGTGGAGTAGCATGGAACCAGCTTTGCGCCGCCAATTTGTGTGGGCTCATTGAAACCCGCTTTTGTACCGCAGTAAACCGTGAAATCAGCTTCGGGCTCTATTAGCTTGGCGGTCTCCATTATGCGTCGCTCTACGCCGCCGAAGTAGAGGTGGGGCGGTTGTGTGTTGAAGACTGCTAAGCGGAGCTTTGCCATATCGGTTCCCTTCTATGCTTTGGCTTACTATGTGGCTGTTTTTGGATTAAAAGCTGTGCCCCAGAAGGAGGGACTCTGAAAATCACCACACACCGAGGCGAGTTCTATATACCCCTATGCTGTTGTGGTGTAGCATACATCATCACCCAAATAAAGAGCGCAGGCAAAGCGTCTTACAGGTAGCTGGGGATCACGCGAGTGTAGCAAACACCACTATTCATCGCTATAGCCGTGCTCGAGTCTGCCGTGAGTTTTCTTGTAGAGTGCATCGTGCTGCTCTTTACTTTTGCCAAATACTTGCATGTGTCTGTCGAGGTCAGATTGCGTCAAAAAAAGGCAAGGGCAGAAAGGACACTTATACTGCTTGATGTCTGCCATCGGTTATGCCTCAGTGGATATTTAGGAAGATCTTTTTACCATCCAATTCTGACTCATGCCATTTAACGTCGACTTCGCTGCATTTGGCGTGCAAGTAAACTTTGTGTGCACGTACCAAACCAGCCATCTCCCCAAGGTACGGTTCGAGTAGAATCATGCTTTCAGCGTCCAACTCAGCGATGTGCACAGAATCCAACACTTCAGTGGGCACAAACCCCATCTCTTTACGCAGAGCCTGCACTCGACGCGCCAAATCACGCATGATGCCTTCGCCTAGCAGTTTATCGTCACGTTTACCGCTGACAAATACTGTTAAATTTTCCTCTTGGCTACTAACCCAATTCTCTCCGCCCACATAATCGGGCACTGAGGTAACGTATTCGACTTCTTTAACATTGGTTTGCTCCAGCAGCAGCGCTTCAAGTCCTTTGAGTGCATCAATGGTTTTCTGTGGTGCAACCACGATTGCTTTTGCGAGTGGCCAGCGACGTTTGAGCTTACCCTGTTGCCGCGCAGCAAACGAAATCGACACCGCCTTAAGCAGGACTTCAAATTGCTCCTCGACTTGTTTGTTGCGTGCTTCTGCTTTGGGCGTGGGCCAAACTGCCAAGTTCACGGTTTCAGGCAAGTTTGGTTCGAGTTTGCGGTAAATTTTCTGGTACAGCGCCTCGCTTAGGAACGGAGTTATGGGGTTAAAGAGTAACGTCACAGTTTTTAGTGTATTGTGCAGCAATGCGTAGATAGTTTGCCTGCGCTCAACTGTTTCGGGGTCGTCTGTCCAGAGTTCCTTGCGAATCATGGGAACGTAGAGGCGACTTAGAGTTTCAATTACGAAGTCATCAAGCACAGCCAAAGCAGCGTTAAACTCGCAACGTTCCAGTTTCTGTGTGTAATCTTCGATTCTGTCCTGAAGCACTGAGAGCATCCAGATGTCCGCAGGCTGAAGTTTTCCAGCTTTTAGTGCCCAATCAAAAGAGTATTTTGATGGGGTGAACTTGTCGAAGGTGGCGTTTTCCATAAAGAAGCGGCTTAGATGGTACAGCGTGGATAGCACTTGGTAGCTTCTGCGGTTGAGTTCCTGCATGTCGAAGCTCATGAAATCGGTTGGGCTGCATTTACGGGTCATGTAGAAGCGGCAGAGATCAGCGCTGTTTTTGACGAGTAACTCATTGGTTTGAATCACGTTGCCCAAGCTTTTGCTCATTTTACGTCCTTTTGCATCTTGTGTTAAGCCTTGGAAGAGGAATGCCTTGTAAGGGGCTTCAGCTTTACCAGTGAGAATAACTCTTTCAAGCAGCAGCGAGTTTGCCCAGCCACGTGTCTGATCGATGCCTTCTGTTAGCCATGCAGCAGGCACAAGTTTTGCTTCTTCCTCGTCGGTGAAGCGTGAATGCGGCGAGGCACCGCTGTTATGCCAAGTATCCAACACGAAGTCCTCTCGACGCATGACACCACCGCATTTACTGCATTTGATGGTGATTCTATCTACCCATGGCTTGTGCAGTTCAAAGTCGGCTGGGATCGGTTCTTGAGAGGCGTCTACGAGTTCCTGTTTGCTTGCAACGAGGCGTTTTTCGCCGCATTTCTCGCATGTCCACATAGGCAACGGCGTTCCCCAGATACGTTCTCTGCTGATGCACCATGGCTTGCCCTCTTTGAGAAAGCCCAAGAATCGGTTTTTCGGTTCCTCATAGAAGTACTCCACTTTCTCCGCGGCTTCAAGCACTTTTTTGTTAATTTTGTCAGTTCGCAGGAAGTACTCTTTGCGTGCAAGCCAGACAAGTTTGTGGTGGCTGCGCCAGCAAGTTGGGTACTCATGTTTTAGCTTCTTGATCTTGACGAAGCTGTTACGGTTACGAAGTTCCTCCACGACAACCATATCTGCGTCTCGTGCGAAGGTGCCGACGAAGCTGCCTGCGTCCTTTGTGAATTTAACATCGTCATCGTATGGAGCAAAGATTGGGACGTTTCTACGTTTGGCAGCCCAGAAGTCGTCTTCGCCGTTGCCTGGGGAAAGGTGAACGATGCCTGTAGCTGTTTCCACATCAACGAAATCTTCCCCAACTACATGGTGGACCAGTGGGTGCTTTGTTTCCAGTTCCGCCTGCTTAGGAATAATGTCTTTTAGCGGGTAATCATATGCTTTACCCTCAAGACTTTGCCCCATCATAGTTTCGAGTATTTGATATTTTTCGATTTCCAACTCAGCCATCAGCGGCTCAACGCGGGAGCGCACCATTATCCAGATTTCGTCGCCCACTTGGACTTTGGCGTATTCAGCTTTGGGCTGCACTGCGAGCATGGTGTCGGTGATTACTGTGAAGGGCATAGTTGTCCAGATGAGGAAGTACTCGTTTTGGGTGCCTGCAACTTTGAATTTGAAATACATTGAAGGGTCTTCCACTTCTTTGTAGCTCCCCTCATAGCCGACTTCGGCGCTGCTAAGACTAGTTTGGCATCCTGGACAGTAAGCAACAACATAGTGACCTTCTTCAAGCAGACCTTGGTCCCAAGCTTGCTTGAGGATTTGCCATTCCCGTTCGATGTAGGTGTCCTTGTATGT
>JBNIDR010000003.1:128536-158388 GCA_050108155.1 Bathyarchaeia archaeon
CTTCAAGCCACATCGTATGGTAACGCATAATTGCTTTCTTGCATTCCTCGATAAAGCGTTCCATGCCGTATTTCTCGATGGATTCGCGTTTATTACGAACGCCTAGGATTTTTTCGACTTCGAGTTCAACGGGTAAGCCTTGGCAGTCCCATCCAGCCCAAAACGGCATATAGTAGCCTTCCATGGTTTTCCATCGGTAGCGGATATCTTTCATGATTCTGCCGCGTGCGTGGCCGATGTGGGGGATGCCGTTTAATGTGGGTGGTCCCTCGACGTATCCGAGGTTGCCCTTTATGGTTTTAGATTGTGAGAGGGCTTCGAGTTTCTCTCTGATTTGGTTTTTAGCCCAGAATTCTCTGATTTCTTTTTCGAGTTCGAGTGGGCTGTAATTTGGTGGCAAACTCTGGTTTTGGTCAGCTTCGTTTTGGGCTGTCAAATCGATTACCGTAACGCAGAATACGCAAAAAGACTATAAAAAGTATTAAGCCCCAACAAACGATAAGTAACCTCACAGTTCAGCGATTCGAAGCTAATTAAGCGCATATTAGGTCTTTTTTTATTTAGTAATCGTCAAGTTGGGATAACGCCGAAGATGTACGCCAGTAAACCCACTAAAAACAGGTAAAGCACTACTTTTTTGATGCGTCTAGCATTCGCCCTTGAAGGATCCATGAGCAGAAGAGTTGAGCAGCCGATTAAGCCAATGTCAGTTACTAAAACAAATGGGATGAACCAGAAACCTACCAAACCCAAGAACCACGTAACCGGCGTCAACGCTACCGCAGATAGATAAAACACCACTGCAACTGCGGCTGCGGATTTTTCGCCGAAACGCACCGCCAACGTCTTGACTCCCCCTGCTCTATCACCCTTTACGTCAACGATGCCTTTTGTGATTTCTCTGCCTGTGTTAGATAGGAAAGCCATCGAAGCGAAAAGCAGCACATTTAGGCCAACGGTTCCGAGGGCGGTTACGCTACCGTAGATGAATGGAATAGCTACGCATGCGCTTACCAAAAAGTTGCCCGGTAACCCGCTGCGCTTTCCCACAGTAAGATATGTCGCGGTTATCACCAGAGAAGCAAGCGCAACTAAGAAGCACAATAGCCCATATGGGTAAATAAGTAATGAAAATACACCGCCGATTACGATAAGAGCAGCCATAAACGCCAGCGCCTCTTTGGGTTTTATTAGCCCGCTTGGGAGAGGACGTTGCGGTTCGTTGATAGCGTCTATTTTTCGGTCATAGTAATCGTTTATGACCATGGCGGCGGCGCAGAATGTGAAACCTGTGAGAAAGCCGTAGAGGATGTTTAGCCAATTTATTCCTTCCAGATGTGGAAACGCCAAGATTGCTCCCACCAGCACTGCGAAGCCCATCATGGAACAGTTAAGTGGACGCATTAACCGTATGTAGCCGCCGAGTTTGTTCATTTAATCAACCATTTTAGCATCCTATCTGGCTGAAGTGGGTAATAAAAATTCGTTACATCCACAACAATTTTATGGCTGAGTCGCCTTTCTGAAGCTGAATTCCATGTCTGACAAAGCGCCGACGTTAAGGGTAAAAAAACAGTGCCTGATAAGAGGATTGTTACTTGTAGGCGGCACCATTTCTCTAGCTCTAGGTACGCTGGGGCTTTTCTTACCTGTTCTGCCGACTACACCTTTTCTGTTGCTTGCAGCTGCCTGCTACATGCGGAGTTCTGAGAGAATGTATAATTGGCTGCTTAAAAACCGCTGGTTCGGAGAATACATAAAAAATTATCAGGCAGGACGCGGCATACCTATGAAAACCAAGATCATTGCTTTGACGGTTTTGTGGGCAGCAATTCTCTATTCAACGTTTTTTGTTGTAGACGAGATTTTCATAGCACAGGTAGTGCTTATAATTGTTGCATGTGGGGTCAGCTTTCATCTCATTCGGATACCGACATTTAGAAAACATGTTTTAGTGAATCAGTGAACAATAAACATTAAAAACAATATTCCTCTCTATCAACTGGAAGTTACTGGTGAATTGTTTGAGCAACAACTATGCCCCTCTAGTAGGTGATAATTTCTCACCTGACAAAATACGCGTCATTATTCCAGTGGGTGGAAAAGCTACGCGGCTTCTTCCGTTAACGGCTGAAACAAGTAAAGCTTGCCTGCGTCTGCTAAACAGGCCTCTGGTAGAGTTTTCGCTGCTTTCACTCGCAAGCCAAGGCATCCGCAACTTCGTCTTTGGAGTAAAAGGCTACACAAACTACCGCGATTTGGTGGATTATTTTGAATCCGGAAGTGGCTTTTCAGCCCGTTATGGAATTAAACCTGCGATTCACATAAAATATCAGCCTAACGTGCCTGATATGGGTAGTGCTGACTCGGCACGTATAAACATGGAGTACTACGAAATCAACAATCCAATTTTTGCTGTGCAAGGCGACAATATATTCGACATAAAAGTCAAAAAACTAATAGACTTCCATAGAGAAAAATGCGCAGCCTTAACCATTGTACTGCGAGAAGTCGACAACGTTGAAGGCTTAGGTATAGCTGACATTGACAAGGATGGTCGCATAAAGAAATTTGTAGAAAAACCTGCACCTAAAGATGCGCCAAGCAACCTTGCCAATACCGGTTTGTACATGATTTCTCCTGAGGTGCGTAAAATCTTTAAGGAGAAAGGTATCCAGCAAATAATGAAAGAAAAGAACCGGCTTGACTTCGGCTACGACTTTATCCCCTATGTGATTTCTACAGGGCGTCCAGTTTACGGTTACACTCTTAAAGGAAGCTGGTTTGATGTGGGTACGCCTAAAAGCTATTTAGAAGCAATGAAAAACCTTCTGCACGGCGGTTTCTCTACACTCAAGGACTTTGGGGGCAGATTAGGTGACGACTGCATGGTTTGGGTGCAGGGAGAAAGTAACGACTCAGAGAAGCGTCGTCAAGAAATCATTCAAAAAATCAAGCAAAAAAAGATTCAGATTGAAGGCGCCGTGCTGATTGGTCGGCACTGCGTAATTGAGGATGGCGCACGTATCGTTAACAGTTGCATTGACAATTTCTCCCATATAGGTAAAAATGCCGTAATTGCTAACTCTGCAATAATGGACCGCGTAACTATCGGCGAAAAAGCAGAGGTCTATGATAGCATTATCGGCAGGCATGTGGCAATTAATTCGAGTTGTAACCGACCTACTCGTGTATCTGCGGTTAGCGTAATTGCAGATGATGTTTTGCTCGAAGAGGGCTGTACGTTGGTTGCGACGAAAGTTTATCCGCATCAGTCGATACGAGGCGAATTCCAGAACCAAACAATAATGGCAAACTAACTTTTCCTTTTTCTCTGTCTTGATTGCGAAACAATCATTTTTATATAGCAAAAATAGCCATTGCGATATCATGAATGCCGACGAGTTAAGAGCAATAAACAAAACCGATATACCTGAAGCCGCAAAAAAGCTTTCAAAAACAGACATAGCCTTTCTTGTTGATACCTTAACCGAGAAAGACGACCTCCTTAGGTACCATGCATTTCTGATGCTACAGGCGCATTCCCGACTTTCACCAGCAGTTTACACTTATTGGGCTGTGCTGGAGAGTAAACTGAGCAACTCGAACTCTTACCAGCGCAGTTTAGGCTTAATGCTCCTTGCTGAGAACGTTCGCTGGGACAAAGACGGAAAATTCGCTAAAGTAATAGACAGCTACATGGATGGCTGCATGGATGCGAAATTCATTACTGCACGCCAAGCCATTCAAGGGCTCGCAAACATTATTGCGGCAACAAGCAGCTATAATGATAAAATACAGAAACGCTTAGCAAGCATAGATTTCTCTAAGTACAAAGAGAACCAGCAGAGCCTCCTAAGAAAAGACGTTGCTAATATCCAAAAACTGCTTGGAAAGAAGTGTTAAGCCTTAAACCACTTAAACATCAAATAATCAATATGGTTAGATTCTAAGTCAGGCACAGCTATGATGAAACGTTTCCGCACAGTGGTTGCTAATCTGCCGTTTTTGACGATTTCCGTGGCGGATATGTTGCTGCCTGCTTTTTTGACCGTGACCATGTAGGGTGCATGCTCGACGCCTGGGCCGTACTTGTAAACGGCGAAGTCGCAGCCGAATTTGATGCCTGGCGTAACAATTAGACCGCTGTCGCGTAGGTCATGGTAGACAGCGTATTTTTCCTCAAATTCGTCATTGAGCTGCTTAGCTTTTTGACGTAGTTTATCGAGGTTAACTTTGGTTTCGTCTGGCTTTTCATAAATTTCGATCTGCTCTGTTTCGGCCAAGTAAAGCCCCTCCATTAGATCCAAAATTAGCGGGACATCAAACTCGGGAACTTTTGGCTTTGGGATACCGATGGGTTTGCCGTAGTAGGCGGTTTTGTAGAGTTGAGAGCCCTCTGATGTATTCCATACAACAAGGAAGTTTTCGATAAGTTCTACCTTTGTTTTCGGCATCTGTGTCACATGATGAATGAAATTAATCGTGCTGCATCTGCTGCGTCTTCGGCTTTGTCAGCGCTGTTCTCAAGCAATTGTAGAACGTCTCGGAGTAACATTAGTGCAGGTATGTCGATTTTGCTGGATAAAATTTTGATAGTTAAGGCTCTATACTGGTCGTCTACGATGCGCTCGGCGATTTCCACGTCTTTCGCGCGTTCTAAGGTTTTTTGTGAACCGTAGTTGAGTACCATCATGGTTTCACGTAGTTTAAGTGTAGAGTCTAGAACTGCGAGGCTGAGTTTGAGGAGGTCTTTTTTGATTTCAGGGGGGATAGTCCAGTTGTGATCCATAATTTCAACTAGGTAATAGGCTATGCCCTCGCTGAAATCTGCTATTTCACTTGATAAGTTGGTGAATCTGAGGAAGTCTTCACGTGCATAGAGAATTGCGCCGATTTCTGCTAGTTCTTGACTGACCATACGGCGCGCTTTTACGACTTCTTCTTCTCCTGCCTTTATTTCGCTGAAGAGTTTGCGTACGCTTTCTTTGTCTCCGCTGGCGAAGAATTCGACTATTTGAGGGATTTTCCTTGAGATGTCGACTACTTTACGTAGGTTATCTTGGCAAGCGTTGAGTGCTCTGCGCTTCACGCGCTCTTCTGTTTCTGATGGAAGTACCATGTTTTTTATCCCCCGCTATAACCATCCCTGAGTAGTTATTCAAATTTAGACGTTTGTATTAAAAAAGGTAGCTACTTAAGTTTTGATTTGGCTCCCTAAGTCGTTGAAGTTTGCCTTGCCTTCGAAGTACTTGTGCAGTAGCTCAGACAGTTTTGTGATGGGCGCTAATACTTGTGTCCATGTGTCGCGGTCGCGTATGGTTACTGTGCCTTTTTCTAAGGTGTCATAGTCGATGGTTATGCCGAGTTGTACGCCTGCTTCATCTGCTCTTGCGTAGCGTCTGCCGATACTGCCTGTCTCGTCATAGTCAGTCATGAAGCCCTCGCACGCCAACATGCGCTGAATTTCTTTAGCTTTGGTGTCCATGCCGTCTTTACTCATTAGCGGGTAAATGCCCACCTGAATTGGAGCTATACTTCTTGGGAAACTCATAACAACACGGTTGTCTTTTAAGCGGTATGCGTATTCGAGCGCTATGTAGAATAAGCGGTCGCAGCCGAAACTGGGCTCAACAACGTGTGGGATAAAGCGTTTTCCTCGCACCGTAGTTTTTTGTTTGCCGATTTCGACTTGTTCCTTGAAGATTTGATAGCCGTCAACTAGAATGCTGCCCTCTTTTTCCATGGCCTCCGCAACTTGTTGAGGCGGGAGCTTTGCAAGTGCTGCCGCGGCTTTAGCTGCGTCGCTCTTGTAAACTGGGCCAAGCTTAGCCATAATGGGCTTAACCGCCAACTCCTCAGTTTCCACGGGATTGGCGAATTCCTTGTAGACAGTCATGTCGACGCCGCTGGCTTTCATGTGGCAGGTTAAGTCAAAGTCTGTTCGGTAAGCGTGGCCGCTAACTTCTACCCAACCCCATCTGTCAACAAGAACCTCCTGATCAAAGCTTTGGCTGCTGTAATGGGCTTTTTCCCATGTAAGCTTCTCAAGGAAACGTTGCTTGTCTGCGGGAACTCCGAGGTCTGTTAGGAGTCGTTTTGCCTGCGCCATAAAGAAGGCTTGCCACTCGCTTTTTATGACGCCTTTATCCAGTGCTTCCCGTACAGTGAAGTTAGTTACGTCCTCGCATTCCTTGAGGCGTGTGTCGCATAATAGGATTGGTAGAACCTCATTTTCAACTTCGCATATCCTGTCACATGTTGACTCTTCAGGATCAAAGAAGAACTCCAAATCTGCGATAGTGAATTCGCGTAATCGAATTAATCCTTGTCGCGGCGAAATTTCGTTGCGTAGCGCCTTGCCGATGTTTATACATCCAAAGGGCAAGCGTTCACGTGCAACATTGTACAGCCTGTTGAATTCTACAAATATGTTTTGAGCTGCTTCAGGTCTCCCGTAGCCCACTGCGCCCGAGTAGGGACCAATGGTGGTTTCAAACATTGTCAGGTAACGCGTAGGTTCGCCGAATTTGCCTTTGCAGTCGGGGCAGATTACTTCGTGGCGTTCTAGCTCAACTTTTATTTCGTCGAGACTCATTTTTTCCGCTTCAGCGCTACTGATGCCTTTTTCCTCAAGCAGGTGATCTGCGCGGAACCGTGTATGACATTTTTGGCATTCCACCATGGGCTCTTTGAAGTGTGCAACATGTCCGGAGGCTTCGAATACTTTGCCGGGGGCGATGACGGATGATTCCATTTCGTAGATGCCGATTTTCTTAACCATAAGGTCCCTTAGGCGCGCTTCAATGTTTTGTTTTAGGCGTGCACCCAATGGTCCATAAGTGACGAAGCCGCCGGCTCCACCGTAAATTTCGAAGCTGCTCCAGAAGAAGCCACGGCGCTTAGCTAACTCGTTGACTGCAACGAACTTGTCACATTCCGCTTTACTGCATTTTACTTCGCTACTCAAACCTGATTACCTGTTTGGAGTCTCTTAGAAGGCATTAACAATTAAAATGTTACCCCACAACTATTAACGTACTGACTTGTGGAATACTATTTTTCTAGTTAAGATGAGGAAGACGAGCTATTACCTCTCAAAGATCTTTGGAGAACAATGCACTTTTGCATCTGCATATGAGGCTGTTTGGCGGTTGGTTGTGCCTGTTTTCCTTTAGCAGAAAACATATTGCCTGATGTGGCTAAACGATGTATTTGCCTGTTTTCTCGAAGTCGCTTACGATTTCCATACCTCGTTTAGGCGCAATCATGGCTCCTAAATGCAGGTCTTTTAGTAGCGCCCAAGGTGACTTGCGAGCCAAAACAGTGGCGATGTGTTGTTCGCCAAAGCTTTTCTTTGCAACCGCCAGCACGTCTCTTCTAACGCCCACTTCTGACATGTCTCCCAAAGCATGGAGGTATTCATGGAGCAGCAGATTGTAGACCAACGCGTTTTTCGTTGGCTGGTCGTTGAATTGGGTTTCTACCACGTCTACGAGGGTTCGGTTGAGTACTATGTTGTTGGTTCCGACTGGGTAATAGGCGCCTAGCTGCAGGGGTAGGTCGTCGAGGAAAAGCATCATACAGTTGCGTCGCTTGCCAAGGGCATACTCGGCGGTTTCCTGCACGATTTTCCATACCTCAGCGTAGCTTTTCGCTTTATCCAAGCATTCGCTAAAGCGTTCCGCTTCATGGTTGTTAATGCTCAAAACCTGATTACCTCTTATGTATTGAATAAACAAGCGTTTTTTCTTACCTTTAAGGGTTGCAGTCCAACAATGGTGAAATAAACGTAAAATTGATAAAGAGCCGCACCCTTGAGATAGCGTCAAAGGTGAAAATTAAATGGCAGCAAGCAATTGCACAGTAAAAGACATCATGCAAAAAGACGTTAAAACAGTAGAAAACAACACCGTCCTAAAAGACGTAATCGCTTTAATGACAAAATACGACAAAGACGCAGTCTTCGTCATCCAAAGCGGCAAGCCAACAGGCATCATCACGACAAGAGACTTAGTTGTCCGCGCAATGGAAGCTGAAGTACCAATCAGAACCATCATCGCAAGAATGGTCTACACAAACCCACTCGTCGTCATCGACCAAAACGCAACCCTCAAAGAAGCAGCTGAACTCATGAGGCACTGGAACATAAAGCATCTTCCAGCAGTCGACAAAAACGGCGCACTCGTCGGCTATGTCGATGCCATGCAAATCGTTCAGGCAGACCCCAAACTGATCCCAATCATGGATTACGCCCGCCGAAAGTAATTTCGGCTCAACACTTTATTTTTTAATTTTTTTAGAAGCAGCTCTTTTAGCGAGAATAGATTTTTAAAAAAATAAAATTTTGTAAGCAGTTTACTGCTTTGCGGTTTCTTTTGCCCAAGCTTCCTTAGCAGCTTTTGCTATTGCGTCGATGCTTGGTTGGAGATTCAAATCGTATAGTACGCCTTTAACAAGCTCGTTGTTTATGATTAGCGCGATTTCGCCGGGTCTTAGTGGTTCGGGTCTTGTTGATTGGAAAACGCGAAGTGCGCGTAGACACATTTTGACGAGTACATTGTTAAGTTCTGCTTGAAGTTGACCTAATTCGTCTTTTGCTTCAAGCATTTTTTTGCTGTAAGCGTCTGAGTCTCTTTCTCCGGTGGGTTCCATGCTCATTTCTAATCAATCCTTTAAGGTAGCATGTAAACGGCTCATTATAACATTTACTGAAACCAGCCCTTCATAACTGTTGACCGCGAACTTGCCCCGCTTTGCCTGTGCTCTTTGTGTGGGTGTGGTGGCGTACGGCACACCACAAGAATGGCTGAGAATCATATTGCATTCAGCGCAAGCAACGCCCTTCAATGCCCGATTCGGTGTGGTGTGCGAGTTTTCCTTCACAAGAACAACATAGCGCCATGTTGAAACAGACGCTGTTTGGGTGTGGGGGCATGTAGAATTTACTTGGAGCCGCTATGTTAATTCGTTAAAATAATCGAAAACAAAGGGTGGAAAATTGGAGTTTAGGCTATACGGAGCTCTTTGGTTTACCCAACTTCTTGTTAACGCATGCCGCAATGAAACCTGCGTATTCAGGTTCGGGTCTGCCGGGGCGACTCTTGAATTCGCCGTGGAACTGGGAGGCAAAATAGAAGTATTTGTCGGGCAACTCCAAGGTTTCCATTCGTCTGCCGTCGCTTGATTTGCCTGTGAAGCACAAGCCGTTACGTTTGAGGGCTTCAATGTAGTCGAGGTTGACTTCAAAGCGGTGTCGGTGGCGCTCGCAGATTTCTTCTTCACCATATAGTTTGTTGGCTAAGCTTCCTTTTTGCAGCACAATTTTGTGTGCTCCTAAACGCATAGTTGCGCCTTTGATTTCTATTCCGCGCTGCTCAGGCATAAGGTCGATTACTGGATAGGGTGTGTCGGGGTTGATTTCGCTGCTGTTTGCGTCAGTTAAGCCGCAGACGTTACGTGCAAATTCGATAACTGCAAGTTGGAATCCGTAGCATATACCAAGGAACGGAATGTCATGTTCTCTTGCGTATTTGGCTGCTGCAATCTTGCCCTCTGTGCCTCTTGGACCGAAGCCGTAGGGGACAAAGACGCCGTCGTAGTTACTGAGCTCGCTTAAGCATTCTGGTTCTCGTTCGAATCGTTCTGCTTCTAAGTAGCTGATGCAGACTTTGGCTTTGCATGCGGCTCCTCCGTGACGTAGTGCTTCTGTCATGCTGACGTAGCTGTCTGAGAGGCCAGCGTATTTGCCAACTAATGCAATTTTTACCTCGTATTCTGGGTGAATCATGCCGTCTACGAAGGCTTCCCATGCCGCGAAATCTTTGGTGTCGCATTTTAATCCAAGGCGTAAACAGATAAAGTCACCCATTCCTTGTTTATCCAAGATGAGTGGTACTTGGTAGACTGTTTCTGCGTTGTATGAACAGAAGACCGAACTTTCAGGGATGGTGCCGAACAGGGCTATTTTACGTAGGGTTTCTGCATCAATCATTTGTGGGCTGCGGGCAACGATGGTGTCTGGCTGGATACCGATGCGGCGCAGCTCGTTAACGCTGTGCTGCAATGGTTTGGTTTTCATTTCGCCCGTAACATCCAATATGGGAACAAGTGCAACGTGGACGTAGAGGGTGTTTTCGTAGCCTTCTTCAACACGCATCTGTCGAATAGCCTCCAAAAAGGGTAAGCCTTCGATGTCGCCTACAGTGCCGCCGACTTCTGTTAAAACAATGTCTGCGTTTACGGCTTTTCCAGCGTTTCGGATGCGGTTTTTAATTTCGTTAGTAATATGGGGTACGATTTGGACACATCGGCCTAAGAAGTCACCGTGGCGTTCCTTCTCGATGACGCTTCGGTAGATTGTGCCTGTGGTTATGTTGTTTTCCTGTTTGAGGCTCAAATCCAAGAAGCGTTCGTACCAGCCTAAGTCAAGATCGGTTTCTCCACCGTCGTCGGTGACAAAAACTTCGCCGTGCATGTACGGGTTCATTGTTCCCGCATCGATGTTAACGTATGGATCAATTTTTACTACAGTAGGCTTAAGACCTCTTGCCTGTAGCATTTTACCAATCGAAGAAGTTAAAATCCCTTTACCGACTGAACTTAACACTCCGCCAGTTACGAAAATATACTTAACCATTAGTTTCCCCGCAATAACTTACAACTTTTATCCGAACTAAATTTAACTCTTTTGTGCGCGATGCTGTAAAAACGTGCAAGCATGAATGAAATACTTAGAAAAGATGCTCAGTCCTTGGTGGGCATAGTGTCTGCGGTTGCGTCTTAAGCCCAATGTTAGAATCCAAATGCCGACTAAGATTAGAAAGATCGGCCAGATATAAGCCCAAAAGTTAACCCCTGTGAAAGCGAATAACCCAATGAGTATGATGAACAAGCCTGCAATAAGCAACCCGAGTCCAGCGCCTCCATAATGCCGATTTTCTCTGTCATAATAGTGGTTATGCTGTCTGTGTTCATATGGTGTGTGTGGTCTGCTGGTTTGATCTGTCATGATCGGTGCTCCACAGTTTGAGCAGTATGTTGCACTTTCAGGGTTTAGTGTGCCGCAGTGCGTACAATAGACCATCTTTTTTCGCCTACGGTAACTGAGCCGCAGTCTGTTGGATAAGATTTGCGGTGCTTATAAAGAAAATCAGCACTTTACTGCATAAGAACTATAAATCACGTTGCACTTGCTTTAATTGGAGATTTAAAATTGCCGCAAGCCTATGTACTAATTAATGTTGAATCAGGCGCCGAAGAAGAAGTAGTTAGCCAACTAAAGAAGATCGAGGGCGTGGTTGAAGCATACTTCTCATACGGTGTTTACGATGTAATCACAAAAGTTAAAGCGGACTCCATGGATAAACTCAAAGATATGGTTACTAGGCGCATCCGAACGCTCAATCGTGTCCGCTCTACATTGACTTTAATCATGATGGAAGAATAACTGGATTCTTCTCTTCAACACAATTTTCATTTTTAATTTTCAGCGCCAATTTTATTAAAGTAAACGCATAAACTCAGCTTAATGCAAACAAAATTTTTTGCGGCGACATTAATACTCGTTATAATTGTAGGCTTCTCTGCATTTGTAGTTGCTGATTTATCCGTGGGGGTAAAAGAGGGCGATTGGATAGAGTATAGTGTTACTTCAACTGGAGCACCGATTGATGGGCACGATGTAACATGGGCGCGAATGCAAGTAACAGGAGTGCAAGGTGCGAATATTTCCGTGACTATCACCTCGCGCTTTTCTGATAACACCTCCGACACCATAAATGGCACCCTTAACTTACAAACAGGACATTTAATCGACGACTTCATAATTCCCGCAAATCTAAATGTAGGCGACACTTTCATAGATGAAAACCTCGGCAACATAACAATCGACTCAAAACAAACCCGTTTGTATGCAGGGGCAACAAGAACTGTATTAATTTCTACTGTTGGAAACAACACTTACGTCTGGGACAAAACCACAGGTGTAAGCCTCGAAGGGAAGACGCAGACAGACACTTACACAATTCACTCGATTGTTAAAGATACCAACATGTGGCAACCTCAACCCACCCCTTCCACAAATTACGATTTCACATCCTTGATATTAGTGGTGGCCTTTTGCGTCATCGTTTTGGCCGTCATCTTGATGGCTACAGCACGGTATATAAAGCGTAAAGCAAACCAAATGCGAGCTGGTAAGACAAGCATTTGAATTAGCCTTAAAAGTGTAGTTACGTATGGATAGTGAAGGCAAACTGATGGAGCAAAGTAAAAAGCTCAGTCGACCAAACTTCATTATCGTTATCTTAATTGTGGGTTTAGCGGCCTTTATACTCTACATAGCCTTTTTCGTCAACGTGAACCAAGTAGCACAAACCCTATCTCAAACCAACCTTCTAATTTACTCTAGTGCATTCATAGCCTACCTACTTTATACCTTCTGCTCTTCGCTTGTGTGGCATAGACTCCTTGGTAGTCTTCAAGTTCCAGTTACCAAGCGCAAAGCTTTTCTCTACACTTGGGTTGGCTTGTTCTTCGATGCCACCGTTCCACAACTTGGATGGTCAGCGGAAGTCTCAAAAACTTACTTGCTCTCTAAAGACTCCAAATTAGACTCGGGTAAAATAGGCGCCTCAGTGGTGGGTCAAAAAATCTTCACTATGACAATAACAATCACTGCTTTAACCGTTGGTTTGGCTCTGCTACTTCTAAAATATGCTTTTCCGCTAATAGAGTCACTGTTTATTATTTTGATTCTGGCGCTTTCAATATTAACTCTTTCTGTTGTTTATTATGTAAGTTTTAGGCCGTATGCAACAAAGACACTGCTAAGGTGGGCGATCAAAATAGTGTTGTTTTTTAAAAAAAACTGGAATCCGCAAGGTTTTCAGTATAAAGCTGAAGAGTTACTGGGCAATTTTCATAAAGGTATCAGCCAGATTAAAGCCAAACCAAGAGCGCTAATCGCCCCTATCATATTTGCAGTTCTTAGTTTCGCCTTTGAAGTTTCGGTTATGTTTATTGCGTTTGCTGCATTAGGGCAACCTGTGCCATTAGATGTGGTGCTTATTGTTTTCACCTTAACTGGTATGCTGGGTACGTTAGGCGTGTCTTTCGGTTTTCCAGATTTAATCATGGCTGCAATGTTGAGTGCCCTATTTATTGACCCAGCGTTTGCTGTATCTGTAACCTTGCTGACGAGGGTTGTGAATTTATGGTTCCGCCTAATTGTTTCCTATGGGGCATTACAGTGGGCAGGCGTAAAGATTATGCGCCAAAAAGTGGTAATTGATAAACAGGCAATACCTGTTAATGTTCATGACTAGATAAGTGTTTCAGCTCTAATGTGTTTGCGGTAACGAAATGTAAGTTTCTAGGAAAAGATTAAATGCGAACCCACCTTACCTTATTTGCAGAGGATTGATATGCCCACAGCGTTTGTGTTGATAAATACTGAGATAGGCTCCGAATCTGACGTTTTAAAAGAGCTCAAATCGGTTGAGGGCGTTGAGGAATCTTCGGCCGTTTACGGAGTCTACGATATAGTCGCAAGAGTAAAAGCAGATACTATGGATAGGCTTAAAGAGATAGTAACATGGCGCATAAGGCGACTAGACAAAGTACGATCGACACTAACAATGATTGTAGTAGAAGAAAAGTAACTCATTTTTTCATTTTTGTTGTGTTTCAGAATTACACACAGGCCTTTAATTCCTAGAAGAAACCACTTTTAACTGATAGCCATGAAATCAGTCGTTAAGGTAAAGTATGAGTGCCCATGGTGTGGCATCGAACTATCGAATCCCACTGAACTAGATAAACACGCTAAAAGCCACTACGTAACTTGTATTTCGTCACAAGTCTAAGCATCATAATTAAATATGTTATCCTATCAATTGCGATTTGTGACTGTGTACATACAATCACACAATTTTAAATTTTGTACCCATATATAGACACGTGTGCGTCTCCATAGGTAATCATAATGAGCACAACTCTGTACACAAAACCTATCCATAAGGCGGCATTGGCAAGGAGATGCGCTGTCTTTTTTAACGGTTGGAAGAAGAGGCTCGGATATTCAATGAACCTTTTTTGTGTTCCCCCAGCAATAAAGAGCACCCGAACCTCTAAACCAACCGCCTAACCCATAAAAAGGAGAAATAAATTATGCCAACAGCATGTGTTCTCTTAAACACAGAAATCGGAGCAGAAAACAAAGTACTCAAGGAAATAAAAGCAATAGATGGCGTAGAGGAAGCTCACATCCTCTGGGGCGTCTACGACATAATAGCTAACGTTAAAGCAGACACCATGGATAAACTAAAAGAAATAATCTCTGACCGCTTCGGAGAAATAAGTCAGATTCACTCAAAATTAACGATGATTACTTCTGAACATGCACCAGTAATGCGTACACAGACCAAACCTGAAGCACCCGCGGTTTCCAAAAAAGATCTCATGCCTATATTTGCTTAACTCGAGTTACAGCTAAAAATATTTTTTACCTTCTATCTCTCTACTTATTTTCCAGTTGAGGAATCTACACCCCTTGAATACCCTCCAGACCATGCACATCGGCTTAGACGACACAGACTCAACCAAGGGAGGATGCACAACCTATCTAACCGCTGTGCTGATCAATAAATTACGCGACTTCCATGTGACATATCTTGATTATCCTCTGCTTATCCGTTTAAACCCCAATGTTCCATGGAAAACCCGTGGCAACGGCGCGTTATGTATTCGTTTCACTTACGAGCCGCAATTCGAAGAAAAAATCAAGGAGACAGCAATAGCTCTGTGGAAAGAACACTCAGCGGTGAACGAAAAAGGCACAGATCCCGGCATAGTTTTCTTTCAAGGCAGCGAAATTCCAGAGGAATTAACGACTTTTTCAAAGAAGGCCGAAACAACAGTTGTAACCCTCAAAGAAGCATTGACGTTAATCAAAAAGTATCATGCCGAAGCTCAAGGCTGCAATTCCCGCCGCGGCATCATCGGAGCATTAGCCGCAATAGGTGAGACCCTAAACTGCGATTACACCTACGAACTCATCGCTTATCGTATACCTAAAAACTTGGGATCAAAGCGGCGTGTTGACGAACAGTCAATTTTCGAGATGGAAACGCTAACGCAGCCTTTTACCTTTAACAATGTTGATTTTGAAAAGGGCAGAGTAATAATTACTCCTAGGGGGCCTGATCCGATTCTTTTCGGCATTAGAGGAGAAACGCCCGAAATCGTCAAAAAAGCATTCGAAATAGTTAAGCCACTGGAACCTGTAGAGCGCTGGGTAATTTTCCGCAGCAACCAAGGAACAGACGCTCATCTCAGACGAATCGAAAATTTGAGTAAAGCGGAGCAATATCAATCAGTTATTGTCAAAGGAATTGTATCGCAGAATCCGCATATCGTACCGCGGAGGCACGTAATTTTTAAAATCAAAGATGCTTTTAGCGAAATAGACTGCGCCGCATACGAACCAACTGGCGACCTTCGAAAAATTGCGCGCAACCTTCAAGTCGGTGACGAAGTCGAAGTAATCGGAGCGGTGCATAAGGCTACTGCAAATCGGCCCGTCACAATTAATCTTGAAAAAATTAACATTCTACAACTTCAAATATTAGCTGCTATTGAGAATCCGTTGTGCCCAAACTGTAGCAAACGCCTAAAATCCATGGGTAAGAACAAAGGTTTTCGATGCGAAAAATGCGGCAAAAAATATGTTGCTTTAAAAAAGAAGGTTTCTGCTGTGCCACGTGGGCTGAAGCTTGGATTGTATGTTACTTCTACACGTTCGCAGAGGCATCTTACTAAACCCCTTAGGCGATATGGGCAGGAAAAAGTTGATGCTTCAGCTAATTATTTTATCGATGAATGGTGTTTTCCTTAGTTAAGCGCTTTTTAAATGGGTGTAAATTTTTTACATTGCTGTGTAATTTTTTGCTTATGTATCAAATTTCGTTATATATCCCGAACAAAAACAATGATTATATTAAGACTTACGATTATTTGTGTAGCGAAGTGCAACAAATGAGCAATACAACACAACTACAGATAGCCCAAGAAGCTACAGAAACAAAATTAGACACAGCGTTAATTGAACTCAACAAGCTTTCTTGTTCAACTGGCACTGTTTTTGAGCGTTTGTTATTAGATGCGGTTGATGCAGTGTTTTCTAAGATAGGCGGTTCTAACTATCAAACACTTTATCTTCATCTAAAGAGCAATTTTGGTGTAGAAAGAGCGGAAATGGCTTATAATCTTGGCTCATTTGTGAATGCGCTTGAGTTATTATTTGGTCAGGGTGCATTACTTGTTGAGGCTCAAATAATGGCTGTGATTCACAGCAAGGTTCCCGATTTCAAGTTCACCAGAAAGCAAGGCGATTTGTCCTTCTTGAACTATCTGGAAAGTCTCCGCTGCTTTGCAAACAGCGATTAACCTGTATTTTTATGCTGAATTTTTATACTCAACTTTAAATCCGCGAAACTCATAAACCCCTACATTAAACTAACATCAGCGGTAAAGATGACTCTTAATGGTTGAAAAAAAGTTCCCTGCAGAAGCATACCAACTCCCATTTTTCAAACAAGAAGGCTTCGTAAGAAAGCACTGCCCAAAATGCGGCGAGTGGTTCTGGACACAAAACCAAAGCCAAGAAACCTGCGGCGAATCCGGCTCGGATGAGTGCGGCTGTTACAGCTTCCTCGGTAACCCCGCAACAAAAAAGAAGTTCACACTCCCAGAAATGCGCGAGGCGTTTCTCTCATTTTTTGAGAAAAACGGACACACACGCATAAAACCCTATCCCGTCGTCGCCCGCTGGAGAAAAGACATCTACCTCACCCACGCCAGCATAATCGACTTTCAACCCTACGTAACAGAGGGCATTGCTCCGCCGCCAGCAAATCCGCTGGTGATTTCACAGCCATCCATCAGATTAACCGACATCGCCAACACCGGCCCCACCTTCGGCAGGCACCTAACCATCTTCGAAATGGGAGGCGCCCACGCATTCAACTACCCCGACAAAGAAGTCTACTGGAAAGACAACACCGTCCGACTCCACCAACGCTTCTGCACTGAAGTGCTAGGGCTCCCCGGTGACGCAGTGACCTATAAGGAAAGTGTTTGGGCTGGAGGAGGCAATGCGGGGCCTGCAGTAGAATGCATTGTTGGCGGCTTAGAAGTTGGCACACTTGTATTCATGCAATACAAGGTCGTTGGCGACGATTTTATTGAGTTGCCTATTCGTACTGTTGACACCGGCTATGGCATTGACCGCTTTACATGGATAAGCCAAGGAGTCCCAAGCTTATTCCAAGCAATCTACGGCAACTTACTGGACCAAGTTTTGTCAATGGCAGGTATAACTAACGTCGACAATGACTTCCTCTTAAAAGTAGCAAAATACTCGGGGCTAGTCAGCGTTGACAAACGCGCCAACCGCATGGTTGCTCGCAAACGTGTAAGCGAATTAACAGGCATCGATTTGAGAACACTTGAAAAAGTGCTCGTCCCAATTGAGAATGCTTGGGCAGTGACTGATCACACCAAGACCTTAAGCTTCATGCTAAGCGAAGGCGTTGTACCGTCAAACATTCAAGAAGGCTACCTTGCGCGACTACTTTTCCGCAGAGTCTACCGCGTAATGCGCACACTCAACATGGACCCCGCCCAACTCTATAAAATCATCGAGCTGCAGGCGGATTACTGGGCAAAAGACTTTCCTCACATTAAAGAAATGCAAAACGAAATCATCGAAATGCTCAAAGTCGAAGAAGAAAAATTCAAAGATACCCTGCAGCGGGGCGAAGGATTAGTTAAACGCGTAGCAGCAGAACTCAAAAGCAAAGGAATCACAAAGCTCCCAGACGAAAAACTCGCCGAACTCTATGACTCCCAGGGATTGCCACCTGAAATCGTTAAGCAAGCAGCTGAAAACGAAGGCGTCACAGTTGAAGTTCCCGAAAACTTCTACGCTCTAATCGCCAATCGACACATGCAAGCCTCAAAACCGGTCGAAGAAGAGCAAGCCAAAGCCGAAAAAGCCCTTGAAGCAGAAGCGGAAAAGCAGCCTGCAACCGAGCAGCTATACTACGCTGACGTTTACAAACGCGAGTTCGACGCTAAAGTCCTAAAAATCGTCGGCGGCGTCAACGTAATCTTGGATGGGACATGCTTCTATCCTGAAGGCGGCGGACAACCCTGCGATTTGGGCTGGATAAGTGCTGGCAAAGCCAAATTCGATGTGGTTGATGTCCAGAAAATAGGCAAAGTTATCGTTCACAAACTCAAGCAGCCCGTAACTTTCAAAGAAGGCAGCACCGTCCATGGCACATTGGATTGGGAGCGGCGCTATCAGCTAATGAAGTCCCACACGGTAACGCACCTAATCAACGGAGCAGCCCGCAGAGTTTTGGGTGAGCATGTTTGGCAGTCAGGAACCCAAAAAGGCGTCGAAACCTCAAGACTCGACATCTCGCACTATCGCAGGCTTAGCCAAGAAGAAGTACACAAAATCGAAACCCTCGCAAACCAAGCCATTGCAGCCAACATGAAAGTGGAAACCAAATGGTACCCTCGAAACGAGGCAGAATCCCTCTATGGGTTCCGTCTTTATCAAGGCGGAGCAGTGCCGGGAAAAGATATTCGCGTCGTCAAGACTGGCGACTGGGATGTGGAAGCCTGTGCAGGCACTCACTTGGGCAGTACAAGCGAGGTGGGTTTTGTAAAAATTGTTTACACTGAGCGCGTTCAAGACGGTGTGGAACGTTTAGGGTATGCAGTCGGCTTGAAAGCGCTTCAAGCGGTACAGGGACAGGAAGCTCTCCTAACCAAAATAAGCGAAGTGCTAAATGCCCCCTTGGATAAACTCGATAAAACCGCCGAGAAAATCGTCAAAGAACTAAAAGAAACCAACGTAGAGAAACGCCGCTTAATCAAAGAACTCGCAGAAAAAGAAAGCGCCGCAAGCTGCTCACAAGAAGTCGAAGCCGCCGAAGTAATAGACGGTGTATCCATAGTAAAACGAGACTTCCAAGATGTAACTGACGCTAATCGCATGCTCACAACCGCCACCGAAATCATCAAACGAAACGACGCTGCGGTCACCTTATTCTATGCTTCCGACGGAAAATCCTGTAAAGTTATGGTTATGGTGGGAGAAGCCGCCGTTAAGAAAGGCGTCAACGCAGGCTTAGTCGTCAAAGAAGTCGCTCCAATCATGGGCGGTGGAGGCGGCGGAAGACCCAATTTCGCACAGGGCGGCGGCACCAAATGTGACAAACTCGCTGAAACCGTGCAAGCAGCGCAGGACACCATCAAGAAGCAGCTCAAAAAATAGTATCTTCTCTTTTCTTTTTTAGCGTCACTTTTTTAAGTCCGATACCTCCTAAAGAGGGCACAGTAATGGTGTAGACGGCTTGGATGCATTCAAAAGCATAGTCGTAGGTTCAATTATGCTAACATTCGTATTCGTGGGGATAATGGCAGCTATTTCTGTTAACGCAATAAACACTGGTACCATACCAGACATAGAATACGGCTTAGTCTCAGCAAAAGCCCCCGTCACTGACGGTCAAAACGCCAACTACACGATCACCCTTTCAAACGACAAAATACTTTACGTGCAAAACAACCAAACGCTCTATGATACGCTTGAAGTTAACAAGACATACGTTTTTAATTGCCTAATAGACCTGCCCAATGATATGCTGATCGCTGAGAGTGCTTGGCAGACTAACCGAACCGACACTTAAAACTGCGACTGCCCCCGGTGGCCTTAAAATTTTTTATCTGCGACCTTTGTGGATATGCAAATGAATAAAGACTAAACCTTTGTTCCTATTTTGTCAGGTACTCAAGCATCTTTTCGATTTGATTGGTCGGTGGCAAACATGCTTGGCTCCTGCATACATACGCTGTTGCTTTTTCATCAATTTTATTGTAGCTAACATCAGGTTGCCCGTATTTTTGTATCTGTGGTGTCCAAAGGGTTACAGTTAAGTTAGGCTCATAGATCTTTCTTAGTGTCGAAACCATTTTTTGTGTATCTTTTTCTGCCAAATCACCCACCAATACAACGCTATACGATGGGCCAATCATGGAATCGAGTCCTGCCAACATGAAAGTGTGTCCCATCGGGTAACCTTTAACATCTCCAGCAAACGCTTGAAGCAGCTTGCCTGCGTAGGCCTCAAAGGAGGCATCTCCAATTAGTCTTGATAACCGAATTAAATTATGAAGTGCCACAGAATTCCCTGAAGGTAACGCGCTATCGTAGATTTGCTTTAAACGAGGCCGTATCTCTGAGTCTTGAGGTGTAAAAAAGAATCCGCCGTTTTGAGTATCCCAAAAATCATCAATCATCGTATTAGTTAATTCTATGCTTGCCTGTATGTATTTTTCTTTGAAGGTTGCTTCGTAGAGTTCTATTAATCCGTAAACCAAGAATGCATAGTCATCGAGGAATCCGCAGATTGCTCTTTCACCTTTGGCGTAGCGATGAAACAGTTTACTCGTTTCT
Source organism: Bathyarchaeia archaeon (assembly GCA_050108155.1). GTDB lineage: Archaea > Thermoproteota > Bathyarchaeia > Bathyarchaeales > Bathycorpusculaceae > Bathycorpusculum. The sequence goes on from JBNIDR010000003.1 coordinate 149,073, forward strand.
GTACGCATTTGGCTTAAGATGAAGTCTGCGGCTTTTTCTGCTGACGTAACAAATTTTTGTTCACCGAGGACTTGTCCTGCTCTTGACAATGCGGCAATCATTAACCCGTTCCAGTCAACAAGCACCTTATCATCTCTTAACGGGCGCACTCTGCTTTTTCTGGCTTCAAAGAGTAAATTAACGGTTTTTCCCATTTTTCCTATAACTTGGTCTACTGTTAAGCCATATTTTGCGGCAATGTCCTCAAGTGACGCTGCAATGTGCAAGATGTTTTTTCCGTCGCCTCCGCTTCTTGTAGACTCAAAATAGTTGCCTTTCTCATGTACATCATAAATGGTTAGTGCAAAATCGAATAGATCAGGCGGCAACACTTTTTGAAGATCCTTTTTGATCCAAAGGTAGAATTTTCCCTCTTCGCCTTCGCTGTCAGCATCCTCCGCAGAGTAAAAAACACCCTCAGGCGCTGTCAAGTCACGCAGGACATATTCCACTATTTCTTTGGTGGTAACTTTGAATTTCAACGCTCCTGAAAGCTGATAGGCTTCAACGTATGCTAAGGTGAGCATTGCTTGGTCATATAGCATTTTTTCAAAGTGCGGCACAAGCCATCGTGCGTCAGTTGAGTATCGGTGGAAGCCAAGTCCGACCTGATCAAAGATGCCGCCTAAACGCAACGCGCGGAGGGTTCGTTCAACCATGGTCCAAGCCGCCGGCTGCTTAGTGCGGTTATAGTACCTCATTAGAAAAAGCAGGTTGTGGGGCGTTGGAAATTTTGGTTGCGAGCCGAATCCTGCGTTTTCGTGGTCAAATGCCAAAAAAAGCTGGTCGTATGCCTCGTCAAGCTCCTCTAGTCCAAGCTTATTGGATGCATCCGGTTGTTGTTGAGCGGAGATTTTTTCTTGAATCTGGGTGCCGATTGCCTCCAATTCGGCTCTCTGCATTTTCCAAATTTTGAGAATTTGGGGAACAAGATCAATCATGCCAACGGCGCCGAAGCGGCTTTCCTTTGGAATATATGTGCCAACGAAGACTGGTTTCTTTTCTGGCGTTAGGATTACGTTTAGGGGCCACCCGCAGCTTCTGCCCATGGCTTGACAAACTGCCATATAGGCGGCGTCGATGTCGGGGCGTTCCTCTCGGTCTACTTTAATGCAGACAAAAGCGTTATTCATCAATCCCGCAACCGTTGGGTCTTCAAAGGATTCATGTTCCATCACATGGCACCAGTGACACGTAGAGTAGCCAATTGAAACAAAGAGTGGTTTGTCTTCTGTTTTTGCTTTTTCGAAGGCTTCGCTGCTCCATGGATACCAGTCTACGGGGTTGTAGGCGTGTTGAAGCAGGTAGGGGCTTTTCTGGTTTATGAGGCGGTTTGCTTTTCTCTCAGATTGCGGGTTATGCATTGAAAAGGTGACGCTCCAACTATACCTTATGAGTTGCGCCTTATTAGGCGTTAAAAAGAGTAGTGCTTGACCTCTTTTTCTTGGCATGTCATTGGTAATTATGCATGTTTCCCATAGACACTGTTTCCTACACCTTTATCATAGACTAATAAGGCCGAAGGAAAAAGTGGCCTTTTTAGTATTTGACGCTCAGGTAGAAGAGCACTAGCAAAGCGGCCATCTCAAAGAGGTCTGGGAGGAAGGCAAATGGTCCGAGTCCAAAGGTGCCGAAGCCAGCTAGCCCAATAACGAAGGGGCTCCACGCTACGTCTTTTATAAGGAAGAACGTAGCAAACAGCACAAGTCCTATGGTGAATTCAGATTTGGTCTTTACGTATATGCTTGCGTAATTAAAGATCAAAATGACCGTTAATACAATATTAATCGTTGAGAATATGGTTCTGGCTGTGTAGTACAGTTCATAGTCATCGGGGCTTGCGCGGTAAATGCGGGTTCTGAAGAGAGATCCAGGGTCTTGGTTGACCTGATAAACGTTTATGATAACTGCTAAGAGCGCAGACAGCGCTACTAAAGCGACCAGAAGAATCAAGATTGTTTGTTTTCTTTCCATTGTTTTTCCCTCTTCCGTATGCTCCTTTTTCTACTTTTTCCCAATTTTCTTTACAATCTCCTCGAACACCGCGTAGTTGTCCTCTAAAGTCTGCGAAAGAAAATACGTAGCTCCATACCGATCACCGACAGAAGTTAACATCTTGTTTTTTTCTAATACGTCAAGGTGATGCCGCATCGTTTTATAATCCATCTTGAGCAGAGTCGCCAATTGATTGGCATTTTGAGGAGACTCCTTTAACGCTTCAATTATCCTTGCGCGGGTCGGCCCCCCTCTTGTTCCGGCGATTAGCCATCCAAGAAGGTACTTTAGTGAACGAGCATTTACCGCCATTTTTTGAGCCTCATCACGCAGGACTTTAATGTCATGTTTTGTTTAGCTCTGGTAATAAATGTGTGCTTTTAAAGGAACATTTTGAACTTGCTTAGATTCAAAAACTGTGTTTACTTCGAAAAGCTTGGTATAGGCTGTAAGGTAAGCGTTTAGCGATTAGGGCAAGATTTGGGTATAATTCTGAAAAATCGTTTAATAATTAATCGGGCTCAGCAAAGGCTTGCCAGCCAGGAGGGGGCAACAAAAAATCGGCCATAAGCCCAAAACTGCCCAAAATACCCCTTGTCCCCTCTTGGTTGTATAATAAAAAACATAGTCAGGTGTCTCTATGGGAATAATCAGTCGCGCATTACGGAACATTTCAAGACGTAAAGTCAGAGCTTTACTTGTAATTATTGCCCTAAGTATTTCTTTGTCAATTATGGTTTCGATTCCTGCTGGTTTAATGGCTAATCAGGAAGCAACCAGTTCTATGGCAAACAATCTAGGCAACACAATAACCCAAACAAGCGAATCCATCAACGAAACCTTGAGCCAAATAGATGTTTCAATGTCGTCGAATTTCGCTGGGTTCGGTTTCCGAGCGGATTCTACGCCTCCAGCGTCAGATCGTACCGGCGGAGGTTTTAACGGTGGAAGCTCAGGCAGCAGTTCAGGCTCAAGTACCAATGACAATGCTCCCCCGAACTTTGGTGGATTCGGAGGAGGTATGACTGGTGGGCAGTTCGGTGGCCCTTCAGGTGAATCTACTCCAATGAACCAAACTTTATACTCTGATATTGCTGATATTGATGGAGTTGCAGCTGTTGAAGAGATATTAACTGCATCTGAAGGTAGCAGCAACCAGACAATAACCTTCATGGGACGAAGCTTCACTACTTTAGTTACGGATTATACGATTGAAGGTATCCCGTTAACTTCCACCTTGGTTGATGGTTACTCGGTTTTGCCAACAAACATTACTTCTGGCAGAAACCTTTACGCTGGCGAGAGCGGCGTTGTACTACTAAGCGAAAACAACTCTAAATTCTTCAGTGCTACTGTAGGTGATTCCGTGACAATTGTTAACGAGACTTTCACAGTAGTCGGCATTTACTCGCCGAGTTCTACTGAAAACATCCAAACACTCTATATGAACCTCTCTGATGCACAAAGAATCACCAACAACACTGGATACATTACAAGCATGAAAGTCTTCACTAATAGTGCAGACGTCGTGGATTCAGTTGCTTCTTCGATTTCATCGTTGCATTCAGAGTTAACAGTTACTACTCAGAAGGATCTCCTAACTCAATTACAGATGCAGCAATCAAGATATGAAGAGGCATTGGCTAGCGCTCAAGCATCTATTGCTTCTACTCAGGCAACTGCGACACAGGAAATTATTGTGGTGGTTGCCGCAACGAGTCTTATTGTGCTATTTGTTATGCTGTACACTGTGAGAGAGCGAACTAAAGAGATTGGAACACTCAAAGCAATAGGATTTAGTAACAAAGTGGTAATGGGGCAGTTCCTAATTGAAGGCTTGCTGCTTAGCACTATTGCTGGAGTTGTAGGTATAGCAATTGCGAGTTTCGCGGCGCCCACGTTATCTTCTTTGCTTCTTCCAAGTGTTGGAAGCAGTATAGGCTTCGGAAACATGAGCGGAGCGATGCCAACCCAAGTGACATTAAGCACCGATTTGATGCTGGAAGCATTAGGCGGCGCAATGTTGCTAGGCATCATAGGAACACTGTATCCTGCATGGAGAGCAGCAAAAATTAGACCTGCAGAGGCGATGAAATATGAGTAAACCAGTTTTACAAATTGAACATCTAAACAAAACCTATTTACTGGGTAAACGTCCAGTTGCAGCACTTAAAGATCTGTCATTGCAAGTTAACAAAGGCGAATTCGTAGCAATCATGGGTCCTTCTGGCTCAGGAAAGACAACGCTACTAAACGTTATTGGCTGTATCGATAAAGCAACTGATGGAAAAGTAATCCTCGACGGCATAGATGTAACCAAGACCCCCGAAAATCAACTCTACAAAGTACGACGCGACAAAATGGGCTTCATCTTTCAAAACTTTAACCTCCTACCCTACCTAAACGCTAGAGAAAACGTTGAGTTGCCCATGGAGGGAAAAATCGGCTCTAGAGCTGAACGCAAAAAACGGGCAAGTGAACTGCTAAAAATGGTTGGGTTGAGCGGAAGAGAAAACCATCGCCCAAACAGATTAAGCCAAGGTGAACAGCAGCGAGTCGCTATCGCTAGAGCATTAGCGAATGACCCTGCCATTATCTTAGCGGACGAACCTACCGGTAACTTGGACAGCCAAAATAAACAGGAAATCATAAAGCTACTAGCAAATCTTAACATCACGCAGGGCACGACAATCATAATGGTAACACATGACAGTCAAGCTGCAAATCACACAGAACGTATGCTGCTGCTCAAAGATGGCAAAATAATAAAAGAGAAAGAAGGCTTGCACATAGCAAAGAAGAATAGTAAATGTCCCCATTGCGGAGCAACCATAAAACCAACAGATGACAGTTGCCCCGCATGCAAGAAACCGCTAGTTGAAACAGACGAGATATTTTCGTCTTAAGGAGCAGAATTAATGGAGCAACAACCTCAACCTGAATCATCATCTGAACCTATGCCTCAACCAGTTTCCCCCACTTTTTACTCTCCTCCACCTCCACCACCTGAACCTAAACGGAAACGCTCAAGCAAAACAGTATTGTTAGCTATTCTTTTGATCGGATTACTTGCTGGCGGAATCGTTGGTTACGTCATTGTTTATTCGCAATTTAACGCTAAACTAGATGCTCTGCAGGCTCAGCTTGGACTTTATCAGGGCAGTAGCAGTCCCTCACAGACGTATTTTCTCAACGACAACATCTCGCTTGCAGCTCTTTATCAAAATGTTAAAGGCTCCGTTGTTGTCGTCCAAGATCTTGCGCCAGGGTACACTTTCTTTGGGCAACGTGTATATACTCTTCAGCAGGGGTCTGGATTTGTTACCGAAGTTGAAAAACAAAAAGTAGTCGTTACAAATAATCATGTTATTGAAGGTACCATAAACGTTACCGTAACATTTGCCGATGGCACATGCTACCCCGCTACTGTTCTGGGACAAGACCCAAAAGCTGACCTTGCAGTACTCTCAGTTACAGTTCCAAGTAACGTTGCTGCTCTACCATTGGTAAGTTCAACGACTTTGGCAGTCGGCGACCCAGTTGTAGCTGTGGGTTCACCCTATGGGTTAGCAGGCACATTAACCACTGGCGTTGTCAGCGCACTAGGCCGAACAATCACTGAAGATGACTCTACACAATACGGTCAAGATATACCTGATACAATCCAGACGAGCACTCCAATAAACGCCGGCAACTCTGGTGGGCCGCTTCTCAATTATGCGGGTCAAGTTGTTGGCATAACTACCGCTGGCATAAGTAACTCACAGGGATTAGGCTTCGCAATTCCTTCATCAACCATAATACGGGAAATTGCCACGTTGGTAACCACAGGTTCATACGATCAACATCCATCACTCGATATAACAGGTACAGACATGAACTATCCAATCGCTCAAGCCATGGGCGCTCCAGTCAGCTACGGCGTGCTAGTCGAAAAAGTCTCGTCTAATAACGGTTTGCAGGGCGGCACCCGAACCATAGCCGTTTTAAACAGCAACGTAGTGGTTGGCGGCGACATAATCATAGGCGTAAACAATGTACGCATCGCTAACTCTGATGATTTACTCTCATACCTTGAGCAGCATACGCTGCCAGGGCAAACGGTTGACTTCACAGTAGTGCGAAACGGTCAAACCCAGACGGTGCACGTCACCATCGGGAAAGCCTAATTTTTTGCCCATTTTTATTTTCTTTTTTGTTTCTAAAAAAATTAATCAGAGAATATCGCTTCTGCAGTTTCCCCTTGAATGGTTGTCCCAGACGCTGACGATGGCTGGAACCAAAAGGGCCCCTCTTTCGTTTTGTTGTCTGTTCTGGTTGTGGTTTGCTTCACAACTAACATGCAACCGCTCCCCACCGCCTTAGCTGAATCGGCGTTTTCTGCACAAGCCTTTGGTTGTTGTTGTGTATAGGGGGTTCCCTGCAACAACACCTAAAGAAAAACAAGGCTAACCAGCCATGCGCTATTTTTATAAGCCCAGCGTCTTCAGTTAAACTCATGCAAGCAGAAATTGGAGTAATCGGCGGAACAGGTCTCTACGACCCCAACCTTCTCAAAAACGTACAGGAAATCTTCTTGGACACGCCATACGGCAAACCCTCAGACGCCATCACAGTCGGCGAATTAAGCGGCAAAACCGTGGCGTTTCTACCAAGACACGGCAAAATGCACACCATACGCCCAACCGACATAAACGTAAGAGCCAACATTTGGGCTCTCAAACGGTTAGGCGTAAAACGCATCATTGCGGCATCAACCGTTGGTTCACTGCGTGAAGACTATCAACCCGGCGATTTGGTTTTTGCAGACCAATTCATAGACCGAACAACCAAAAGAGAACAATCATTTTACGGATTAGCTGAAGGCCGAGTTTGCCACATCTCCCCCGCGGAGCCTATGTGTCCGCAAATGCGTCAAATTTTATTCGATGCAGCAAAAAATCTGCAGATAAAAAACCATGAAGTCGGCACATATGTATGCATTGAAGGGCCACGCTTCTCAACCAAGGCAGAATCTAAAATGTACCAGAAATGGGGCGCTGACATCGTCGGCATGACTATGGTTCCAGAAGTGGTGCTGGCTCGTGAAGCAGAAATCTGCTACGCAAACATTTCCACCGTTACGGATTATGACTGCTGGAAGGAACATGCAGTATGTGTGGATGACATCGTGAACACTATGAAAACTGGCATTCAAAACGTGAAACGCATGATCGCTGAAGTCATAGCTAAAACCCCAAGGGATTGCACCTGCAAATGCCACAGTGCATTAAACGGTGCCTTCGCATAACAGGAGAAAACAACCATGAATAAAACCGACAAAAAAATTAACCTAAAAAGCCAAATCCGAAGAATCCCCGAGTTCAAAGGCGTAGTCTTCTGGGACATAACAACCCTCCTAAAAGACCCAAAATGCTACAAAGAAACCATTAAGCAACTCGCAGACCACTACCGAGGCAAAAAAATTGATGTAATCGTATCCAATGAGGCACGCGGCTTCATAATAGGCGCGCCGCTGGCTTACGAGTTAGGCGTCGGCTTTGTCCCAATCCGCAAAAAAGGCAAACTCCCATACAAATGCCTCGACTACACATACAAAACTGAATACAGTAACGATACAATCCAGATTCACGAGGACGCTATAGCAAAAGGTCAAAACGTGCTTATCGTTGATGACTTGCTGGCAACCGGTGGAACAGTAAAAGCAAATATAGACTTAGTTGAGAAGTTAGGCGGAAACGTCGTAGGTTTAGGTTTTCTTATTGAGTTAGAATATTTAGCTGGAAGAAAAGCACTTGGCGACAAATACGAAGTGTTCTCGTTAGTAAACTACAAGACGCCAAGCGACGTTTAACCACCCTTATTTTTTGTTTTAAAATTCGGGCTTGGCTTATAGAAAGCACGATTCGAGCTCCTCCATTCCTCCACTTCCTCCCAGATGGCGAAAAATTAATGCGAATGGGCAACCACCACTCTGATCGCGCTTTCTGCATCAGCTAAAAGCGGGTTTTCGCCAAGCCCCAGCTTTTGCAAGCTGCAAATAAAAAAGAAGGTAAACCGCTGTAATATCGTTTTGTTGTTGTAGCGTTACAGCAACGCAGACTTAATAGTGATTCCAAGTAGATTTATCATAAAATGGGGAACGTTTTTTGGAAACACCACTTATGGAGCAGAGGCCAGATGTCACCGTTGAGGCTTTGGCTTTGCGTCCTATGCGAAGCGCTTATGTTTTTATCACAGCTGAACTGGATTTGAGTCATGATGCGCTAAAAGATCTGCGCAAACTCGATGAAGTCCAAGAGGTTTACCTTTCACGTGGCGCATACGACATAGTTGCTAAAGTCAGGGGCGAATCCATCGAGTACATACGCGAGGAAGTACTCAAACGTATTAGGAACATAAGCAGCGTGAAGTCAACTTTAACCTTAACTGTTGTTTAGAACAGTAATTAGGTGATTTTTGCTAAGGAATTTAGTCAATTCCGCCATTTTACCTTCCAGAAAAAACGCTCACGCCTACGCGAAGCGTAGCCAAAATGCTCGGCGCCCAAGAAATCAGATAGCTCAGAGTAGATTCTGCGCAGTCTTAGCGTAGATGTCAAAGTCACGCTGAGAAAACAGCACCAGCGTCACTTTCTCTAGTTTATCCTCTTTTTCCAAGTAATCCTTCACTGCGGTAACTGCCACCACACTAGCTGCGTCCGTTGGGTACCCGTAAGCACCTGTACTAATCGATGGAAACGCTACCGTTTTTAGCCCTGAGGCAGCGGCGAGTTTAAGCGAGTTCCAATACGCCCGCCTAAGTAGCTTCGGCTCTTCTTGGACACCGCCGCGCCAGATTGGCCCAACCGTATGGATAACGTGTTTGGCTTTGAGGTTGCCGCCTGAGGTGATAACTGCGTTTCCTGTGGGTAATCCGTCAGGCCACTCTTTGTCTCTTAGGTGTTTGCATTCCTCAAGAATTTTTGGTCCGCCTTTTGCGTGAATCGCTCCGTCGACTCCGCCTCCGCCTAGTAACGTTGAGTTTGCGGCGTTTACGATGGCGTCTGCTTCTTGGTCTGTTATGTCGCCTTTGACGAGGACGATTTTTGCGTTTCCAACTTGAAATTCCATGATAGCACATATGCTATTTGGCTATTTAACTGTGCAAACCATCTCTTTATGTGGGTGTGGGGTTTCTCGGCACACCACAAGAATGGCTGTGGGAGGCGTTGCTTTTTGGGGCTGCAAGGTTTCTCTGCGTCTGTTTGCGTGTGGCATGCGAGGTTTCCACCACAAGAACA
>JBNIDR010000003.1:158445-167228 GCA_050108155.1 Bathyarchaeia archaeon
ATAATTTTTCGCTAAAATCAGACTGGAATTAGCAGAGACCACAATGCAGAACCCATGAAGTACAACCCAAAACCGATAAACACCACTATACAGAACACCGTAATCCCCATTCGCACTCGGTCATTCCAGAAACGCTGAGACTTAAAAATCAAAAACGCCGCTATCGTGTACCAGGCAAAATCCGTGAACCAGTGAACTCCCGCGAAAATCGAGAAGCCCACAAGCCCAAACAGCTTCGCATTCAAAATCAACGTAGTCCCAATGGTTAGCCACCAGAGGATAAACCCAGCGTTTGCCGCCGTTGTATAGACGCCTGCGAAAACAGAATCCCGTTTGGGACTAACGGTTGCGTTTTCTTCTTTGTGTCGGTTGCGATAGGTTTGTATGCCCATGAAAACCATCAAGGCTCCACCCACTAAGCCCACAGCAACCTGAGCAATAGTTGGAACCTCCACTTCGCTTAGCACGAAGAATATCAGAAACATCAAGGGGAACTCAACAATTCCATGCCCAACAGCAATTAGCGCACCACTGATTTTGCTTGTAGCTGCCTTCTTAATGGTGACAGCGAACAGCGGACCTGGCATCAGCACTCCTGAGAGAGAAATCAGAAGTACCGAAGCTAGAAACACGTAGAAGTCCGTAATGTAAGCCAAATGCATTCATCCAATATTTTTAAACTCATCTTCAATGATTGCTATAAGGATTTCACGTCTGCAGTTGTTATTCGATTTTTTTGCCCTTGAGCAGCCGTTTCTGCATCTCAACTATATCCGCGCTATCCTTAGCAGTCACGTAGTTATCCAGTAGCGGCTGGTTAATCTCGAAGAACGTGTGTCCCCACGGGAAAATCTCAAGTATTGCCTCCGCCTCCTCCTTGAACCCCGCGATGTAGAGGGCTCCTGCTATTGCCTCGACCGTTGATAGTTTGGTTAATTTGCCATAGTTCACGGGGTTTCCTGCAATCAGAATTGGCAGGCAACGGCTCGTGCCTTTTACGTGTTCGCCCATGACTTTCTGGGCATGCTCCCAACTACAATCCAGTGCGGCAATCCCAAATTGCTCAAGGCGTTCACGGTCTGCTGGGGAAAAAGCGATTTCGCTAAAAGGATTTAGCACAATTGCGCGTTTGGGCAGAAACCTTGCTTTGGAAACAATCCGTGCAAAACCCCGACGCTTAAGCCGGAGTGCCGTGTTCTTTTTTGGATCATCCTGCGCCGCGTGATAAATGGATATTTTGACGGGTAAATTCTGCTGAGGCCCGGATTCGTCTTCAGCTATGGCTTTTTCACCTTTATGTGGCTCATTGGGTCTTCCAGCACTTTTGGTATCCAATCGATGATGTCAGTAGCGACCATGTGATAACCGATTTCTCTTGCAACGAAGTCGCCTGCCGCGCCATTAACGAATGCTCCAGCTACGGCTGCCTCGAAGGGGTCAACGTGCTGCGCCATTAAACCTGCGACGATGCCGCCTAAGACGTCGCCTGTTCCGCCGACGGTCATTCCCGGGTTCCCCGTGAAATTCAGCTTAGAGCGTTCCTTGTCACAGATGAGGTCCACTTTACCTTTAACGAGAATTGTAGCGTTCAGTTTTTTAGCATTTTTCATAATAGCCTCCACCAGTTTAGTCGTGTCTTCAGGTAGCGTCTCTCCCGTAAGAATCGCGTACTCGCCTGCATGCGGCGTCAAAACCAGCGGAACCTTAAGGGGACGCTTGAACTTCGCAAACGCCTTAAGCCCATCAGCATCCAACAGCAGCGGCTTACCCGCCTTCTCAACCGCGTCGATACATGCTTTAACGAACTCTTGTGTTTCAGGTTTCAAGCCCAATCCAGGTCCCATCGCGACCACATCAACCGCTTGAATGTAAGGCTTGAGCGTTTCCATATTCGCGGGGTTAAGGTTATCACCTTCCAGCTTAACGGTTATTAAATCAGGTGACATCGATGAGATCTCGTAGGCGTTCTTCTCAGGCGTCGCCAAATACACAAGGTCTACGCCCGTGCGCATCGCTGCAAGCGAAACCAGCGTAGGCGCTCCAGAGTAAACCTCACTTCCACCGATGACAAGTAGCCTGCCAAAATCGCCCTTATGCCCCGTTAAACTCCGAGGCTTAACCGCCAACTGCACATCGCCGGGGCCAGCAAACCGCTCAAACTCCATAGGCAAACCTATATCCGCGACAACTACCTCGCCAACGTACTTTTTGGCTTTGTCCAGTCCCGTCTTTGCCCTATGGAAAGTAATGGTCAAATCCGCCTTAACCGCCGAGCCCAGCGACTCTCCTGTGTCGGAGTCAATTCCCGTTGGGGCATCAACGGCGACTTTGAAGCCGCTCAAGCCGTTTATGTAGTCGACGACTTTGCTTATGGGCGCTTTGATTTTTCCCTTAGTGCCTGTCCCCAGCAAGGCATCTACGACGACGTCGGCTTTGATGTCGGGGATAACTGAGCTGTCGGTGACTTCAATCAATGGAACTTTACTTTGCAGCGACTTAAGTATGTTCCAATTCTTCAACGCGGACTCATGACCGATATCACGGCTGCGGCCAACCAAAACCACCGAAACGTCAAAGCCCCATGACAGAAGGTGCCTTGCAGCTACAAAACCGTCGCCTCCGTTTCCGCCCAGCCCACAAAAGATCAAAACCGTTTTGTTTTTGTTGAAGCGCACAGAGATTTCTTTCGCGACGTTGTACCCTGCCATTTCCATAAGCTGAAGCAGGTTTACGCCGAAGTACTCAGCGTTGACTTCTAAAGCCCGCATTTCGCGGCTGGTTATGGGTTGGTTTTTGGTTTGCATACTGACGCCTTATTACCAATTGTTTATGTTGCCAGATAAGGCTATCCCATGCCGTATACAAAAGCATCAACAAAACACACTTTTGCCGAAAAACAAAAACTCGAAAAACGCTGATTTTCTCGAAAAGCAACGAACCTTATATAATCATGGATTTGCGTAAAGAGCGGTTTCAAGTTAAAAGTCTCTGACAGCCGTTAACTGTGCTAATTTGGGGGCTCGAACTTCAAAACGCTCTACAGACACGGCTGTCAGTGCAATCAAAATGTGCTTATGACCTCTACAACAGTCCACGCAGCCGCTATTTTATCTCTATTAGCGAGATTTTTGGGTTGTCACAAGCGTTTGTGAGCGTTTTTCGATCGCATGTCCTTCAAAATAGTGCCCAAAATAGTCAAAAGCTACCCTATACAGCTAACTTCTACTGTATACGGCTGCCTCTTTTCTCTAAAGTTCTTTAGTTTTTTGGCAAAGTTTCGATTTTATCTTCTTCGGGCACTCCGAAAAAAATTCGAACGGTCACATTTTACACTAAATAGTTAAATTTTCAATCATAAACGTGTGGATAGAACACAAAACAGTTCAATTTATCCATGGCACCGCATTTTTAGCGGTATACGATTTGCGAACCAGCTTGATTTTTTTCCAATTTTTTGCAGACCAAAACGTTTGGGAAAAGACCGAAAGTTTATTTCAGGTGACTTCCGTAAAATGTCCGAGCAGACTTCATAGGTGGCGAATGGTCGAGTGCGCTTGAGATTTCGGAATTCAAAACTGTGTCTCGTTGATGCTTTTGTATACAAAACTCTTGGCTGCCCGCTTTTTGAACCAAAAATGCAGATTTTTGCGGCAAAATTGTCTACACTGAGAGGCCAAAGTTGTGAGTGTTGAGCGGAATCTGTTAATTTCACTGCTAAAATTAACCCAAAATACGTCATCTACACTGGAAGATGTTAAAACCTCAGCACGATTGCCAATAGATTATTGTTTAAAATTGCTGCAAAACCTGCAAAACGAAAACATCATTTATCTAAAAGATGACACAATCGAAGTTGACAACACCAGCCGACTTAAAATCGCAGTCAAAGCTATCTCACTCGGCGCCGATATCCAAACAATCAGCGCCCTTTTAGCTTGGCAAGAGTTCGAAGAAATCGCAGCATACGCGCTCAAAAGCAGCGGCTACACCGTTATCCGCAACTTGCGTTTCAAGCATGGCAGCCGCCGATACGAAATTGACGTGGTCGGCTGTAGAAAGCCGCTTGTGGTTTGTATTGATTGCAAAAGGTGGCAACATGCCCTTACAGCGTCAGCACTAAAAAAAATTGTTTCCGACCAAGAACAGCGCGTAAAAGCGCTTGCAGAAACGCTGCCAAACCCAAAAATCAAGCTCGAATGCACCAAATGGGAAAACGCAGAATTCGCCCCAGCGGTACTTTCTCTCATGCCAGGCACCTACAAATTCTACTACGATGTACCCGTGGTTTCGGTGCTGCAGCTCCAAGATTTCCTAAGCCAACTACCCTTATGCATAGAAAAAGTACACACGATTCCTAAGAAATTCACTATTTTAAGCCATGATTTTTAGGATAGGCGTCTTAGCTAATTTAAACGCAGGATAAAAACTTAAAATCAGCATACCAAACAGCGCAGAAACAAGCCACGCAGATATAACTGCAATTGTTGCAGGCGTGATAAGAGGGTTTGCCATTAATATCATGATTGTTATAATTACGCCAAGTGAAATTCCAAACCCAAAACTGGATAACAAAACAATTATGCTTTGAATCGCCGAGATTTTGACGATTATTTTAGGCTTTGCACCTACTGCGCGTAGCATCCCAAATTCTTGCCGTTGCTCCTCAACAGAGAGAAGCATGTAGCCAACCAAGCAAAGCGCTGCAGATATCAGAGAAAAAAGTGGCAGAAGCATGATAGTCTGCCAAGTTGACCCCAAAAAAGCCCGATTATCCGCTACAATATAGCTTAAATCAAAAACATCCAAATCAGAATCCACACTTTTTACCATATTTTCAATTTCTTGAATAGCAGAAGTACGGTTAATGGAATCGTCAAGTTTGATGAGCAACACGTTCGGTCCGCTTAAACCTGTTGCATTCAGTAATTTATCCAGCGGAACATACGCTACTAAGCCGTTATTTAGCGGGTCAACACAGATACCCACAATGTGGAAAGTCGTGTTTCTGAATTCGAAACTTTCAACAAGCGGATCCGACAGTACAACATAGCGGCTTGGATGCGGATAATACATAGTTTGAGAGACAGAATCGCCAATAATCCCTTCTAAGGTATCGTTTCCACTTATGCTTCTGCCTTTCATTGCCCACCCAGCGATTTTTTGGGGCTCCACCCCAACCACTATTGCGTCTCCTTCGCGGCTATCGCCGACTGGCAGAACCTGCATTGAGCCTTCGGGTATGGTAAAGTTGCCGATTTCCCGAAGATGCTGATAAGTAACTAAGCGTGAATCAACCGAACTTACACCAGATAATGCCTCTATTTGCTCGATTACCGTTTCAGGAACCCTGAGATTAGGGTCAGAATAGTTAAAATCAACAGAAACCTTGCCCCCAGAAAAAGCAGATAGCAACATCTCATATTGATTACCCATGCTACTATGAGCCACTGCGATTGAGCCGCTGTCCAATGTCTTTTGCACCCAAGAAGAAGTTGTATCGCTAGCAATAACCACACCCGATACAGAAACAGTCAACAAAACAAACACAGTAGAAAGCAAAAATACAATACGCACTGTACCTGATAGCCTGCGGCTCAGGCTTCTGGAGGCGAGACGCCATGTTAGAGCTGAATGAGAGAGGGCTTTGTGCTCGCCTGTAAAGATTGAACCGTAGTAGTTTATGGATGAGAGCGCCTGTATTGGCGTCATTTTTGCCGCCTTAAGCATTGGTCGTAACCCAAAAACAACTGCTAACACAAAAAATCCGACAAAAACAATGGGGGCAAACCACCAATTCGGCAAAGTGTATCCGCCGAAAACCACTATGGATGCAGCGAAATCTGCTAAAAATCCAAAAATCACGCCTAAAAAGCAGCCCAAAAGGGCTACAGTTATAAGTTCGGTCATGAAGTAGCCGCCCACCAGTGCATTTGGGCATCCGGCTGCCTTTATCAAGCCGAAATCACGTGTCCGCTGAGCCATCATCAGAAATACAATGAAAGAAGTCAAGATTGCGCCCACCACAAAAATTAAAACGCCAACGAAAAGTAAGAATTGGCCAAAAACGGCGGATAACCCAAAAGTCAAAACTCCTTTCGCAGAAGCGATTCCGACACCTACTCTGCCACTAAACAGAAGCAGAAACAGCGTAGAAGCCACACTCAAAGTTAAAGTAGCGACAGTTAAGCTTGTTTGTAGTTTTCGCCTAAGCAAGTCGTTAACGGGAAAACCTGCTCCGCTACTCATCGATGGTCGCCAATTTACCTTCTTTGAGGATTATAACTTGATCTGCGAGGTCACGGATGCTACGATCATGGGTGGATACCACTATTGTTTTGCCTCTTTCTTTGAGCACCTGGAGAACCTGCACGATTTTTTCGGCGTTTTTGGTATCCAAGTTTCCGGTGGGTTCATCAGCTAAAATCAACTCGGGATCATTAGCTAATGCCCGCGCAAAAGCCACTCGCTGCTGCTCACCGCCACTGAGTTGAGAGGGAAAATGATTTATGCGGTGACTCAACCCGACCAGCTCCACAAGCTCAATGACCCGCGCCTCGATTTCTTTAGGCGACTTTCGGAGCCACTCCATAGGAAACGCCACATTCTCAGCAACCGTCAAAGTAGAAACCAAATTGTATGCTTGAAAGACAAAGCCAATATGTAAGCAGCGGAAATCTGAGAGGAAATCCTCGTCCTTATCGGTTAAATCTTGGCTGTCAACGAAGATTTTGCCTTTGCTGGGGCGATCTATTCCACTTATAATGTTTAGTAGAGTGGTTTTTCCTGCGCCTGATGGTCCGCTGAGAACTGCAAATTTGGCTTTAGGAATCTGGAGAGTTATTTCTTTTAGAACTTTGACTTTTTGTGTGCCTAAGTCGTAGATTTTCTCCAGCGCCTCAGTAGCTACCATCGGGGGTAATGTTTCCTCGGACGTAGTATTCCCTCAACCATGTTTAGTCGTTAGGGTATTATTTAGCTAATAATAGCTTTGAGGTACACTCATTTACTGCAAGTAGCAAGTGTCTAAGTTAATGTTGCCGCGGTCGCGCTTTAGAATTCTGACTTTTTCAGGCAACTTATCTTTTTGCCAATCGGTCCAACTGATTTCTTTGAATAGCCAACGCTTGCCCAGATGAGCCGCTACCACCGCATGCTTGTATTCGTTACTCGAAGGAATGAAACCGTCTAAGAAGCGGAAGAGCTTGTCAATTTGAGGTTTGGGGAAGTATGCGTAGTATGTGGCGTTTTTCACTTCAAAAGCATACATGTGGGGGCCGCGTCTCGCCATTAGGTCAGGGAGGGGGTTGAGGCTGGGGTTGCTCACAGGCACACGGACGGCGTTGTAGCCTTTTTTCTGGAGTAGCTTGACTAGTGCGGTTTCGCTGTAGAAGCCTCTTTTGCGCCAGCGCCTAAGGCGTATGCGGTCTAGCTCTGTGCTCAAGTTTTGTATCAGCCCTTGTTTGCATCTCTTAGGGGCGGGTTTAATTAAAAAATTGTTGACAGGGGGCGCGCAAAAACTGTGTTTGGGTGATGCTTCTGTATACGACGTTTTTGGGTGGTGAAGCTGGAACACGCTGGTGAACATGACTTCTCACGGTAATACTTCACCAACCATAACAACTGAAAATGGATTTTCATACATTCACAATCGCAAAAAGTGGCTGCAAAAGTCACCACTAACAGCTACAAAAGACACCAGTGCACCACATGCCACCCAATTGAATAACCTCTAAAGGAACACAAATTACCTGCAAAAACGCGCAAACCAACACCAAAGAATCCAGCGGCTGCAGTTCACCCCAAAGCATTACCACAAATTAAAGACAAAACATACAACAGACAAGCAACTCAGCACTAGCCTCACAAACCCAACGAATCCGCTCTGTACCGCGGTACAAAGGATTGCGGCGTTCAGTCGAAAGATTTTCCCGCTGGAAATAGCAAAGTTTGCTCTTAGTAACAGTTTGAGCAAAAAATTGGGTTGACCGCTCGAAGGTTCCCCGAAAAATCTGGATTTTGCTTCGTATGGAGATTTTCGTCAGTACTTATATGAGGCCCCGATATTCCCCATGCGAAGCCGCGACACTAAACCGAAAGAAGCTAAAATTAAGGCGTTTATTTGATAATAACCTTATTTAGAGGCTTTTGATTTTGTGATCTTGAAAAAAGCAGGGCCATGTTTTTTAAAAAAATGTTTTCGTGGTCAAACAACCATTATCATAAGGGATTACAGCCAATAAAGCTTAATTTATGCTTATTTCGCAAAAAAATCTGCTACGGTTCCTCGTAGGTTATCCCTTAGTTAGGCGATTTTCGGTTGCCAAAAAAATCGAATAAGAAAAACAATTTTTTTATTTTTGCTCACTTGCGAGAAGGCTGCTGCAGAAAAACTGACAGCAACTTTAGGAGAGTCAGTTGCGTGGGCGATGCCCCATCTAATTTAATGTTCACAGAGCGAATTAGTTTGCTTTGTTTTGTATCCTTAAGTATCAAGCCTTGATTTGATCTTTCGTTTTTTGTTTTTGCACTGGTGAGCTCAAGAGCAGCATTTTTTGATTTGCCGTTCTCACGGTTATCACCAAGTGCATTTCTATATTACACTTAGGACTCAACGAGCTTTCAAGCAGCAAACACCGGGATAAATCGGCGTGAAACTTGGCGGTAATCGTGGGTATTTTCTAATGCAAAATATTGCTTCATTGTACATGATTCTTCAGTAGGCTATGACACGGCTTCCTTGTCCTCGGCATGATTTGCTGATTCACTTTTTTTAAGTAACGAGT
>JBNIDR010000004.1:0-7800 GCA_050108155.1 Bathyarchaeia archaeon
AGCCACCCCACTTTCTGCTGCTGCATCAGTCAGCGAAGGCTGAGTTTTATGAGTAGTCTGGTTAATACGCTAAAACGTCTCCTGTAAGAATTCAGCAAATAGCCCAATAAAATTCAAAGTATACAAGCTTTGGTCTGCTGGTTTTTAGAGTTTTTAGATTTTTTCGCATCGTTGCAGGTTTGTTTCGGCATTAAGCCCCCTTATACTGTCCAGTTATTCTCGGGATCCTTGGATACAAAATCTTGCACGGTGGCTTTAGTGACTTATAAAATACGCCAAATATTGTCCATCACTTAAATCAACCAGCATCACAAGCTACATAACCATGCTTGAAATCGGATAAGGCTCTTCTCGACCGTGAACTCTGCGTCGATGCAGATCATGTGCCTCTAAGGTGTCAAAAAGCATTCCGCAATCGCGGCAACGGTACTTACCCGAAGCGGTTCTCTCTGCAGCATCTTCATAATCCTGCAGAGCGCTCGCCAGTCTAGCTTCAAGCTCCTCAGACTGATTCCGCGCTTCTGAACTCACCTTACAAGTCACCTCCGAAAAGGGAAAACCAACTAACTTACATGATTTAATAGAACCTTGAAAACTTTAAAGTCTGTGTGAGTGGCACATGACAGCTACAAACAATAATCCGTATACAAAAGCATCAACAAAACGCAATCTTAACAATATTCAAAAGGTTTTTAGCAAAAGCTCCGTTATTGCTTCAATAGGGATCCGCAGTGGGCAACTTCAAAGTTTTTAACAAAAACATTCAGATCCGTACAAAAGGCGAAATTGACTTCATTGACCTTTCAGATCGGACCCAGCAAGCAGTAATAGATTCGAACATAAAAAATGGCATAGTCCACGTATTTACGCCCCACTCAACCGGCATCTTAGTCCTGACTGAAAACGACCCGGCTTTGCTGTCAGACATTAAAAATTTTTTAGAAGAACTTGCGCCTAGAAGCAAAAAGTACAGACACCCCTCAAACGCCCATTCGCATTTAAGATCTATGGTTTTTCCTCCAGACAAAACGTTACCTGTGATTGACGGGCGGGTTGAGTTTGGTACATGGCAGTCGCTTCTTTTTGTTGAGACTGATGTTTATCCACGTGAGCGGACTGTAATCATCCAAGTCATTGGCGAGTAAACGTTTCTTCGGCAATCGTAACCCCTTGAAAAATCAAGCCAACATGAAAAAACATTTTTTTATTATAAATTACTATACTTTGGTGTTATGTTTTAACTGTTTATTGTAAAAAATGATCATTCGAATTCTTTTCGCTAGGGCAAACTCAGAAAAACGCCGGTATATGCCCAATAACTCTTAAACACCTCTCAAACAGTGCATAAACCACTCGCTATTTTCTCTAATTTTTCTCTGAATTTGCTCTAAAAACCGTTAGATATGAACAATCAGCTAACCAAACGGAGACAAACCGAAGCCGGCTACAAGAGTTATATAAGGTTCGCTCATATTCGACCTTTTTCAGCTTACCGCTCAGCCTTTATTTGTTTCTTAGCAGTCCTAGAACGCATCCGCGCCTTCTTCTTAGCAGCCTTAATCATTGAGGGCTTATCAGCTAACACTTCAGGAGCTGCTTTTTCGATAGGCAATGTATCCGTCAACTCCGAAAAGTCCTCATCAGCAGCCTGTTCCGCACCGCTATTAACCATCGCTTCAACGGCACGATCAACATCGCCAGATAGGAGGTTAATACCCAGTATTGCATCCATCAAAACAACTGTATCATAACCTAACTTACGGGCATCTAAAACGGTGTTAACGACGCAGTAATCTGTTGCTAAGCCACAAACAAATAACCGCCTGACGCCTAGCTGCTGCAGCTGCTTGTCAAGGTCTGTTCTGTCAAACGCTGAATACGCTTCATATTGGGGGTTTGTGGCTTTGGAAATTATTATTGTATCGCTGGGAAGTTTTAGTTTTGAACTGAACTTTGCCCCTTCTGTGTTTTGTATGCAGTGGGGTGGCCAGAGTCCACCTTGAGTTTTGAAGGATGAGTGGTTGAGTGGGTGCCAGTCGCGTGAGGCAATTATAGGAGCGTTGGCTTTTGTGAAGTGTTTTATGTATTCGTTTATGACTGGAATTATTCTGTCCCCGCCTTCAACCGGAAGGGCGCCTCCAGGTAAAAAGTCGAGTTGTATATCTGTGATTATGAGCGCATCTTGTTCAGTTAGATTGTAGGGTTTGCTCATTTGGGTCGCCTTGTTAATTGCTTAAAAACGCATTGTATATTGGGCTGGTTCTGTGGGATAAACTTTTTCACAACATGACTTCCAAAAATGGGAACACGCCGAATTCGCCTATCGTACATGCGTTAAGAGACCAATTAGATTGTAAATTGCCGTGTTTTGATATTTATTAGCTTGGCGCTAACCTATTTTTTAACTTTTTAATGTAAAAAGTGTCCATTCGAAAATTTTTCGCTTTAAAATAAACAGAGCTCACAAAGGTTAAAGACAATCTTTGCCAAAAAACACTTCCAAGCGTAATTCAGAGAGTTGTTGCAATAAACTGCAGACACCAGCACGACCATTAAAAGACACATTTTTGCCGCCGCTGACCTCTTTGGCAGCATTTTTAGGAGGCAAAACAATTCAGTCACGAATCTTGTGACCTTAATTTATATCCTCAACGTGGTTTAGCAGTATCTTGAATTGATATGGGAGCCTTTTGTTTGTTAGTCTGGGAACCTTTTTTTGAGTTTAGATGTCTTAGAGCCTCTTTTTGTGCGTGGCCAGTCAGTTGTGTCTGCATGATTATATAAGGTTCGCTATTTTTCGAAAATCTCGGCTTTTTTCAGGCGTTTTTTTAAGGAAAAACTGTGTTTTGTTGATGCTTTTATATACGAGCTTTAAATCGACCGTATTTTGACGCAAAAAACGGCATCTAAAAGAGTCGCCCCGTTTGAGGAGAATTCAAGATTTAACTATAACTACCGCTGAAAGCTGCCGCTACTAAGGGCGAAAATGTATTAAAAACTTGAGGAGAAAAAAAGGCTTAGTCTTTTTCGTCGACTTCTTTGATTTCGCATTGAAGCTTCTTTATGATTTCGTCAGCTCTTATAGTCTCGATTTTGAGGGTGTAGAGTTGACCTGGTGTGCGAAGCTTCAATTTCACGCCGTCTTTTAGGCGTTTAACTTGGCATTGTTTTGCTTTGGCGCTCATGGCCACGAACTTTTCAACATCAGTTATTTCAGATGGCATTTTATTTGATCCTCGATTAATTCGCAGTGATGGATAGCACGCCAAGTTTTTATCTGTTTTGGTCACCCAGCAAACTAACATGAAACGCAAAGCAAACTGCGGGTTTAATCCTTCTTTGAGCGAATACCAAGCTTCAGGTTAACCTCAACCGTGTATTCCTTATCCATTTTTCCAACGGTGAAATTCCAGTTCTTAACTTCCACTTCCATATCCTTAAACTGATTCATGATCGCATCCCGATAGTTCTGAGCTGTTTCGCCGATCTTCTGCAGTTTCTCAGTAATGTTAACGGATGATTCAGGCATAAACATGTGCACCTCCCATAAAACAAGTAACCGTCGACAGAACCATCAGACAGATAACCAATAATAAAAAATATGTGACTGTGCAGGTACAACATCAAAGCACACAAGCCCCCGCAAAAACCATCCAAGCAGCTTCTTGACTGGCGCTAATCACCGGGTTCACGATGAATATGGTTTATGCCCACATAAATCATGGCCAGAAAAAGCGGAAGAAAAACAGCTTCCACCACAGCGATAATGGTGTATGAGTTTTGATGGTTCATTTGCACTTCGAGTATCGATGGAACCGAAACATTACCGCTAGTCTGCATTCCAGCGGGGTTTTGTATGATTATGTAGTTATCCAAATCGTTTTCAGCTTGAGTAACCAAAACCGCCATCGGCACAACCATCGCTACAGCCAAAAAAACACCAGCAAACGCAAAATAGAGCTTATTATGCATAAAAAACATCCAAAATATACTGACGCAGCCAAAGTAATAAGCCTTTAAAGATGGCTGGTGGGCCGTACCGGATTTGAACCGGTGATCTTCGCCGCGTGAGGGCGACGTCCTAGCCAGCTAGACTAACGGCCCAACTCTTTAGATTCAAAATACATACTCATCTTTCATAAAACCTTTTACCTAACAATCACATAAACCCTGAGGAAAGTGAAGCCTATGTTTCGCAGCAGCACCCTTGACGATAGCAAATACGACAAGATTTTCATTTTTATCTGTTTCCTAGGCGGAGCATTAGCCAGCTACATCCTACTGAACCACGCCGCGCTACTAGGCATCTAGTTAAAGTCAAAGAACATCAGAAACATTTAAAACTCGACACCTCATTTTTGATTGGGTATCCCAGGATATGTGCCGAGGTAGCTCAGCCTGGGAGAGCGCTCGGCTGAAGACCGAGTTGTCGCATGTTCAAACCCTGCCCTCGGCACCATACCATTTACATTTACCAACCAAGGTGCTGTCTTTTGGAGTTCTTCTAAAAATTTTTAGAGGTTAAACTTTCCGACACTAAATATCCTGAATTATAGCGGTTGATCTTCTTCCATT
Source organism: Bathyarchaeia archaeon (assembly GCA_050108155.1). GTDB lineage: Archaea > Thermoproteota > Bathyarchaeia > Bathyarchaeales > Bathycorpusculaceae > Bathycorpusculum. The sequence continues at coordinate 4,576 of JBNIDR010000004.1, forward strand.
GCTAGTTTAATTATTAATTGACGCGTTTTAGAGAGAACCACGGGGTCATTGAGGGGTAATTGTTCCTGTTGAGCTATCGCTTTTTGCGTGTCGTAGACGTATGTTTGGGCAGCTTTGCCTATGGTTTCAAAGGGTAATTGGCCGGTGCTGTTGATGCCGGGGCAGTCGCAGTCAGCTGGCAGATCTACTTCGACAAGGTTTTTTGTGTAGTTCCAATCTGTAACTACAAAGGGTACTATGTGGCAGATTGCAGGTTTAACATCATGTATTTTGCATTCGTTGGTCGGGGTTAGAAAATAGCATCCGCCCTCTTTGCGGCTGCGGATTAATCGGGGTTCGGTCAGGTCGTTTTCGTCTAGAAAATTGGCGAATCCCTTGTTTTCTATGCGTTGGCGTTCTTCGCCTGTGACATCGGCAGGTTGCTCTTTGCAGCATCGACCACAGCCTTTGCATCTAAAACCTACGCCATCGGGGAAAACAACATTTTCAAACCGCAAGACACAATCACCTCAAATAAAAGAAAATAGATTGTATTTAACCTTAATTTCTACCGCTTTGGAAACATTATGGTGCAGATGGGCGTTCCATTAACCTAACTCCGGCGTATATGGAAAGATTAAAGTTAAACTGTATTTCTGGGGGATACCTGTAGAGGTTCTGATTGCGAATTACGCCACAACCAGCCTGCAACCCCCGTCTAGTCCAGAACCCAAAAAGCAACCGCACAGCAAGCCTGCGAGTTGTTGTTGTGTATAGGGGCTTTCCTGCAACAACACCTAATAAAAAAAGCCCACTCAAAAAATAACCAATCGCTTTATTACCATAACCAAACTATCCCTAACTATTCGAGGTTTTTAACCTATGGAATTAGACATTTGCATTAAAGGCCGACGAAGTGTACGAGCATTCACCAACGAGCCAGTCTCCAAAGAGCAGCTTGATGCTGTTTTGGAGGCGGGTGTTTGGGCACCTACCGGAATGAACCGGCAGCCATGGCGATTCATCGTAATTGAGGATAAGAAGCTGATTAAGCTTGTCTCCGACGAAACTAAAGAACTCGTAAAAAAGAATATGCCGCCGCTGGCAGCGCAGTTCAACACTGACAAAGACGTAATCTGCTACAACGCGCCCATGCTGGTTCTAATTTGCACTGAGAAAGACCCGCAGTGGAGCAACGTAAACCTGCTAGACAGCGTTCTCGCAGCACAGAACATGTTTCTTAAAGCCTACGAACTGGGACTTGGAACCTGCTATATGGGATTCGTGCAATTCCTAAACGGCAAACCCGAGGTTCTTCGCCGAATCGGTGTACCAGAAAACTTCGACATGATGGTGCCTTTTGTCATTGGCCACCCAAAGGGTGCACAGGGAAAGGGGAAAAGAGAAAAAGCAAACATTATCCAGTGGCTTAAATAAACTCGGCAAAATTTGCCAGCTACTTTTTATCTTTAGGCATAACTATGCCCTGCGCTTGGTCACCGTAGACCACGGCGTCTCCTTCAATGAAAAGTTTGGCGGTGTAGGCGCAGGTTGCAGCGTCAAGTTCATGATCGCTGTTAGCATTGGCGAGCCCCGTGATTCCGAGTTTCTCTAAACCTAAACGCAGTTTCTCTATTCCCTGCTTCTTTCTGGGGATACCCAATACATCTTGAGCGCCGCCAGGATACGCCTCAATCACGTGAAAGCCTTTTTCCTCAAAGATCTCTCTGAATCGTATACCGCGCTGGGTTAATTTTCGCATAGGGCCTAGGGTAACTGGAAAAATTTTGATGCCCATTTTCAGTAGTGCACGGTCGCTGTCTCTTAAATGATTAGAGTTTCGCTCTTCAAGAGTTTTTCTTCCAGGTGGCAGCCATAAGGGGGCGTCTATAGCGATTACTTGCGGATTACATTCAAGGGTTCTTTCAATAATCTCCTTGTCAGAGTATAGCTGGGCGGTTTCCGCTTTGAGGTCTGTGAGTTTACAAAAACCTGTAGGGCGAGTTTCTACACCTGCTAAGTCTAAGCCGACAATCAGAGAGTACATACATTTAGACGAGACATCGATGTGCATATATGCTTCGCTTTGCACCGCAAACATAATCCAACACCCCCCAAAATGCTTGTTTGCTAACATAAAAAAACCGTTTTTTATACATGCATGCATATGAAAGAAGCCTAAATCAGCCGCTGTTTCAGTGAATCATCGAAAATGTTTTAAACAAATGCATATGATAACGGTCAACCAGAGGAAATAACAATGGCAAAATGCCCCACTTGTGGAAAAGAAGTAAAGAACGCCAAGAAAACCTGGAAGATGGCTGGCAAGCCCGATAAAAAAGGAAAACGGACCCAACTTACCATCGCACTCTATGACTGCTGCGGTAAGACTTTCCGCGAAGTCCTAGACAAGAAAAAGATCTAAACATTTAATCTTCCAAGCCTCTTTTTCTTTTTACCAGAATAGTGACTACGGTTCTACTACAACAAACGTTTAATTGCATGAGAAACTGCCAATGCCTTGAAGAAGGCTTCACTTTTTGTCTTTCAATGTTAAAAGAGACCGCATACAAGTCATAGCCGAAATTCTAGGATTATGCAGAACACCTCAAACGCAAACGTACATCAGGCGTCAAACATCGATATCGTATACGCTTCTTCAAAGTTGCTTGATGCATATGCTTATGCGCCAATGGCTTGCTGAAGTTCAAGATAAATTTAACCAGAGAAAACTGGTGACTACTCCAAAAGGAATGGTTTTTTTGGAGAAGTGGCTGGAACTTCAGAAGCTAACAGGCTTCAAAAACAAGCATCCATTGCCTTTGTCGGCGTCGGAACTAAAAGCATCTAAGATAGTTTGTCACTGATTAGTGTGTACACTGAATCCTGTCCATCCAGTATAGCTTCTATGCGCTCGGGAAATAACCCGTTTACTACGTAGCAGCTAATTTTGTGCATGAGAAGTAAAGTGGGTAATGCTTTGTCTACACTGGAACGTTGCGAATTCATCGAGAGCTCGGATGGAGTAACCCTCTGATTTAACCGTGCTGATCTGTCCTTGCGTGGGTCACTTGTGAATATCCCATCGACATCAGTAGCTAACACTAACTTTTCAGAGTGCAGTTTTGCGGCTATGTAGAGAGCTATGGAATCCGATGTTACATCCCAGGAATTCTCCAAGGGGTCTTGATTAAACAATAGTTTTGAGGGCAAAAAAACAGGTACCTTGCCAGATTCCATAACCTT
>JBNIDR010000004.1:7850-54412 GCA_050108155.1 Bathyarchaeia archaeon
TTGCAACGAACTCAGAGGTCAAATCAGCAAGTAGTAGCCCATACTGATCCATTCCTAAAATAGCCATTCGATGCGCTGCCCCACTTGAAAGACTAAAACGCTTGTCTACGTTTCGCACTGTATCCGCGAATTCTCCGCCACCTGGGACTACAACTAGCTTGTGTATTTTGGAGAGCGAAGCCAACTTTTTGCACAAGGTACGTAATGACTGGGGATACATAGCTAAGCTGCCGCCGACTTTAACAACTACAAGCCCCATTGTATCGTCTCTCCTGTAAACTTGCTTACGACCATTAAAGCAGTTCCAACAGCGGGTGTAGCCAAAACCGCTTGCATATGCAATAACGAATCTAAAGCAACTACTTTATCAGCGCCAATCTGCTCTGCAGCTTTTCGCGCAAGAAAATCTTTCCCCAACCCCGTAACCACAACAGGCACCTGACCATGAACCACAGATTTCAGGTAGCCATAAACTCTACTTAAACCATCAGCGATTTGTGAAACCTGCTGATTATAGACGTATTGAGCTATTTCTGTGAGTTCTTGTTTTGTAAGCATATCAGTGTCCGCGCAAATGACCCGTGCAATTCGCGCTAACGCTTCGGGAACGGTTTTTCCTCTTCCATCTGCTGTTTCACATGTATAATCAGTCGAGGTTATGTTACCCAGGATAAGATGAATATCGCCTGATAGGGCGAAAAGTTCAGACGAAACAGATGCAACCCCCGCTCTAACTGGGATAGATTGAACAATTGCAGCTATGTTTGTGCGTAAGCTTCCCGTGTAGATGAGTTCTCCAGTGATCAGCTTGTCAAGATCCGTTTTCCCCTTAGCGGAAACCTGTCCATTTACAATGGGTATGATGCTTGTGCTTGTGCTGCCGACGTCAATCACTAACGCGTCTTTGAGTCGCTGGGCAACCAGCCAACCTGTTGCTGCCCAATTGGCTGAAGCCACATCCAAAGAGTGCTGCATGGCTTCTTCGACAGAAAACATTTCGACGTTTGTATTCAAAACATAAATGGGTGTATTGTAAAAGACGGTTTTCACGCATGACAGGATATGATGAACACCCTCACGTTTAGTCTGATAGGCATCGGAGAGTTCAGCAGTCATAGTAACGCCTATGGCATCGACAGTTTCTGCGCCTAACCGCTTCTTCAAACTTGCGAGCACTTCAGGTAACTTTTCTCGTTCTTTCCAAAAAGGAAAATACTCAGTTGCCACCGCAACACGCTGCACTTTACCGTATTCAGCGCGAACATAAGCGGCTTTTGTGTTGGCACCTCCTATGTCAAAGCCTAACACAGTAACCAAGCGAGCTCCCTCAAATGATAATGTTAAGCAAGCTCTTTTTAGCTTCTTCTACATGTAACTCTGCTTCTTTGAGGTTGTCACCGTAACCCATGACTAATGCAGTAGAAACTGAACTGCCATTTAGGGGGAATGGTGGAGAAATGAGTCCTGCAAGTTTTAAGGACCTATGATATTCTCCAGTAGAGGGGCAAGGCGTTTGAATTTTTGAGAAGCATGTTACACCAGTAGGGCTGATTTTTTCGGGTAGTTTCCGTAATGCTACAGCATCTATGAGCGCCTGTGCAAGGTTAAAATTTAGAACTTGGCGAAGCCCAATATATGAAGTGGTTAATCTTGCGTTTACATCAACGACAAAAAGATCCTTCTCCCCCATGACTAGGTCGACGCCGATGTACCCTCGCAAACCAGGAAATGATTTTACAACACGCTCCGCCAATGAATAAGCCAACTTTTTTTTGGGATGATCAAGCGGGGTGCAGCCGCCCTCATAACTTGAGGCCTGATAGGCATCAGCAAAAGTGATTAGCTGTTTGTTTAGGCTAAGTGCAACTGCTTTATCGCCATTGCTAAGAACACTTACACTCACTGCGTCACCTTTCACGAACTCTTGAGCAATAAAACATGGACTTTTGGATTCAGATTTTACTTCGGCTATTCCATCTAAAACATCATCGTCACTGTTTATGATGCTAACTCCGCTGCATCCAGCGCCATCTATGGGCTTAAAAACTAATGGGTACGTTAATTCCCGCTTCAAGGATTGTCTTATTTCATCAATTGTACTATTAATGTTGAGTGCCATTGTTTTAGGTGTAAGAAACCCCTTAGCTTGTAATCGGTTGTAAAGATTGGCTTTATCCGCGACTTCTGCGATGGCGGCTGATTGGCTATTAAGCGAAGTTGTTCCTGTTTCTTCAGATAGCTTCACATATGTTTGTAGAGTCTGTCCTGTCTCAGGCGCGATGACGTATATTGCATCGTTTCTTTTCGATGCGTTAGTGAGGAACTTTTTTGGTTCATCTGCATAGAGTACTTGTTGTGTATAGTTGGCACCTGTTGGGGGATCAAATTTGGCAAGGCGTGCATCAAGCAGGATGGTTACTTCATGATTTGCAGCTCTAAAATCTGCAACTGCACAACGTAGCATAGAGAACCCCTCCGCTAGAACACTAACGGGAATGCTCTGACCTGCGTATCCGCCGCCGCAAACATGCTCATAGAGTAGTATCTTCAAGCCTAACCCTTCGCGGTTGATGTGAAACATCTAAATGCAGTTAAACTTTTTCTCTCCCTAAATCACGTAAAAACGCAGCGATGTGTTTACGTTTTATATGTGGCATAACAACGATTCGTATGCAATCGTAGCGCTTGTTATATGATACGTACCAACCTTGTCTCCAGAGTTGCTCGTATAATGTTTTGCTGTCTTTTGTTCGAAAGGCAACTACGTTTAAGGTTGGCTCGACAGCAAGGCTAAATCCTGCATCTACAAGACCCTTTGCGAGCAGGCTGGTGTTTTTCATGCAAGCAGTAACTATTTTTTTGTAGCCCTCTGCTCCCAATGCTTGGAAAACTGCCCAAGCTGATGCCGCAGAAGCGCCGCTCCTTGTTCCGACAAAAGTGTATTGATGGTTATCAGTTAGGTAGGGTGTTTCTGTTTTTAGAGATTCAAGGCTTTCTGGATCGCGGAATAAGATGCCGCCGGCTGGAATTGCAGCTAATCCCATCTTGTGTGGATCAACAGTAATCGACTTCACGCCTTCCAACGAAAAATCAAACCGAGATTTAATGTCTTTCAAAAAGGGCAGGACTAAACCGCCGAATGCTGCATCCACATGCAAAGGTATGTTTTTCCTCAAAGCAGTTTCTGAAAGAGCCTCAACAGGGTCAACAGCTCCGAATTCTGCGGTTCCAACTGTGCCAACTATAGCGATTGTGTTTGTATTTACTAGTTTTTCAACTATTTTGGCATCAACGCGATATGAGCTATCAAGGGGTGCATAAACGGGTTTAATGTTGAGAAGACGACAGATTTTTGTGAAGGAAAAATGGGCTGATTGTGGAAGCACAAGTTCGGGGGAATTAGAGCATGCATTCTTTTTTGTTGCGGCTATTGCGAGGAGGTTTGCTTCGGTTCCGCCTGATACAATGAATCCACAAGCGGTTTTGCAGTGCATAAGCTCTGAGAGCTGAGCTATAACTTCACGTTCAAGTTGCGCCGCAGAGGGAAAAAGCCCGGAGTCACCAAGGTTAGAGTCAAAGAACATCGTGTAAGCTTTTTTTGCGATTGGATGAGGTTTTGTGCACATTGAATTCATGATTCTGCCGTTTGCATACGACTTATCGAGGGTACGCCGCTTTTTGAGTTCAGCTAATACGTCTTCTTTGTTTTTGCCCTTTTGCTGCAAGGCTATGCCCTCTTATTGGCCGTTTCAAGCTGCCTAATAGTATTAGCTAATTCTGCTACAAGCTGACGATTTATGCGTCCGCCGTTTCTGTCTCCACCTGTACATGCAGCACCACGTAAACCAACAAGGTCTACACCTAAATCGTAAACCGCGGGTAAATCCTGTTTTCGAAGAGAACCAGCCAATGCAACCTGCAAACCAAAACCTCTCGCTGAGGCGACAAAGGAGTCTAACTGCGCAATGGTTTGATTGTCAAATAGGGTTTTTCCATCCTTAATTGCTGTATCAAGCATTGCTATGTCAACATGTGCTTTGCTGGCTACTTCGGGAATAAACGAGGGCGCAAGTGAACCGATTTTTTTGGCATCGGCATATCCAGCGGCTGCAACCTTAATCTTTGAGTTAACAAGTTTTGCTGCCCTGTTGATCTGCTCCAAAAAATAAACGCCTTCATCAAGCGTTTTTACACCATAAAGACCTACCTTAACGTAATCAACACCCAACGAAGCGGCACCTAACGCTGCCAGCGAAAATGAGCCGGGAAGGTTCGGTGCATCACCTAGAGTGCAACTGACCTCGACACCTGCAGGTGTAAATTGTTTGATGTTTTTGATTACCCAGGGGTAATTTGCGCCCAGCGAGCCTTCAAGCGGATTCTTAACGTCTATGATGTCTGCGCCACCTGCGATGGCTTCTAAGGCTTCGGCTTCGTCTTTTGGGCTGATTAAGAGTTTCAAGTCGGTATCACAATGATGCGGCTATTTGATGCCTTTAAATGTTTCTCGTTTGGCAACACCTGTTTTTTATGCTCTAGCAGCTGTTGAGAATTACACATTTTTCTTTTTGACTTTAAATCATGGCTACCTTTTTGAGGCAGATACCGCTTCCCTTAGTTAGGTGAAAAACTTGAAGGTTATACCCGTAATTGACATTTTAAATGGAATAACGGTCCACGCTGTCAAGGGTAAACGAAGCGAATACAAACCTTTAGAGAGCGGCCTTGTTAAATCAGCTGATCCTGTTAAGGTTGCAGAAGCCTTCAAGACTCAGGGCTTTGACGAGCTGTACATAGCAGATTTAGATGCAATTATTGACTGCCGAGAAGATTTTTCGCTTCTCGAACGTATTGCAGAAACAACCGGGCTAAAATTGTTGGTTGATGCGGGTATAACATCGCTTGAACGTGCTGAGCGGCTGTTCGAGAAGAGCATCGCAAAAATTATTGTTGGCACCGAAACACTGCAGAACAGTAAATTTTGTCAAGAAGCCGTGAAGCGTTTTGGCAGCGACCGCGTCGTGGTTAGTTTGGATTTGAAAGATGGAAAAGTGCTTACAAAAGCCGGATTCAACGGTGCCTCTGAGCCGTTGGCGTTACTTTACGAATTCAAAACGATGGGTGTTTCGCAGGTGATAGTTTTGGATTTATCGCGAGTTGGAAGCGGAGAAGGCGTAGATACAGATTTCCTAAAAAAAGCGCTTACAGAAATGAATCTGCAATTGTATGTCGGCGGGGGCGTACGCAACTTGGAGGATTTGCGTGAACTACAAAGGATTGGAATATCGGGGGTTCTTGTTGCAACTGCACTTCATACAGAAAAAATCAGTATTACAGACCTCAAACAGAATGGATTCCTGTAAAAATTAGGCTCTTTTTTCTAGACATACAATGCCGCCTAGCTGTGTTAAGCGTACGCCTGCGTTTGATTCGGCATCTATAACGCGAGTTTTGACTTTTTTGTTTTGGGCAATCTGCATTAGTCTGTGAATCCGGTTTTTTTGGCGGACACCCGCTAGGTAATCATTGGTTATGAGTAAGTATTCGGGTTTTGGTTTTCCCGGCGCTTGTGATGTAAGTATAAGGTTTTCTGCTTCTTCAAGTGAGAAAACGATTAGGTTGAGGTTGAGGCATTTCTCAAGTGACTCGAGGAGGTTTTCAGTTTCTTCTGCAGCGTTGTCTTGAATCAGCTGTTTGAATGCGGGTTTCTGGGTTAAAGCGCTGACCTGTGGGGGTGTACTTGCTGAACCGTCAATTAATGAGATTGTGGCTTTGTTTGTACCCTGTGTTAGCCATTGATGGTGGGCTGTGAAATGATTTTGTATGTTCTGCCCAAAACTTGTTCGAGGCGGCGAAGCGATTATGATGCTTCTAACGCCTTCTTTTAGTATAGGTCGCAGAGCGTTTACGATTGCTTCATGAAAGTTGTAGAGCGCTTTTTGATCTCGCCTGTCGCCTAAAAGTATCTTTTGTTGTGGTTTAGCGACTTGACTGTATATTCGCCATATTACGGCATGGTCTGATTCTACGCCGACGAGGACTGCAACGGGGTAGCCGCGTCTGTAGCCTTTGGTTTTCATTTCGTTTTCTGCTTTAATGTTGGATTCTGCTGTATTTTAGGTGTTGCTTAGTTTTGAGGGCAGAAACGGCATCTTTATGAAAGCCTAAATATGATAATCAATGGGATGTGCCTTGATTAGAGTTGATAATAAACAAGATCTTGATGTGCAACTTAAAAGCAAAAAGGTTTTAGCCATTTTCTATTCTACATGGTGTCCCTTCTGCAATAGGTTTCTTCCAGCTTTTAACGGACAGATGGCGAATCAGAAGTTCGAGAATATCGTGCATGTCATTTTAGATGATAATGATAATCCATTATGGGATGAATACGACGTTTCAGCTGTACCTACTATCATCTACTTTGAAGACGGGAAAGTCTGCGACCGGTTAGATGCACGACTTGGCATAGGATTAAATGAAAACTTGCTGACAAAGTGGCTCCAGACCTTCAAGCGTTAAGGTTTGAACCCAACAAGTAACGCTAACTCCAACCATTTCCAGCTACAATCTACATCGACAAAACCTATTTCTCTAAGCCAATTCAGTTGTGTTTCTACATCGAGAAGCTTATTGGAGGGATCCTCTTTTTCAGGCAACTGCCCAATCGCTAAAAAGAATTTGCGATGTAAGTTTTTGGTGGGAGAGGATACATGTTCAAAGTTGCAGAAGACACCGCAGTTGTTTAGGTGGCTGAATATTTCTGTGTAGAGTTGCCTTTTTCTTTTATGTGTCAAATGGTGTATTGCTAAGCTTGAGACGATAGCATCAAAGCAACCCAAAGTTTCGGGAAGAGGTAAGCTAAGATTATGCTTAACTATTTTGATTCGCGGGTCATTTTGGAATCTTTCAGCGGCTTTGTTTAGCATGGGATCTGAAAAATCCAGCGCTACCCCAGCTTTAACTGAGGGATTACGGTTTAGAATAAGAGATAGCAACCTGCCGTCACCGGTTCCCAAATCCAAAACCCGTTCAACCCCCTGTGGGATTTGGTCTAAAAGGACACCTTCACCTTCAGTTCTATGCGGTAGCTTGTGGGCTCTAGAAAGATACCTTAACGCATGCTTTTTTGTTTCCCACTCGCTCTGTGATTGAGTCTCAGCTTTCATAGAACTCTATGTCTATTGAGTTGTAGCATTGTTAAAAGCTATGTTGTCTATTTCCGCCAGAATCTATGAATCCAAAGAAAATAATCCTTATATCCAATGGACGATCAATATGAGAGAATAAAAAGAGAGGGAATTCTATGGAATTTTGTCCCAATTGCGGCTCCCGCCTTGAACCTAAAAAAACGGGCGAAGGCAACGCCTTTGTGCTCTGCTGCGCAAAATGCAACTTTACTAAGCAGCCGGTAGAAAAAAGAACAACGACAGGTGCAGTCATCCAACCTAAACCTAAAACGTTCATGACTGTTGTTGGCCAAAATGACGAAGTAAACACCATGACTAAAATCAAGAAGCCATGCGACAAATGCGGAAACGATGAAGTTTACGTCTGGATGGTTCAGACACGTGGCGGCGACGAAGCCATGACACAGTTCATGCGTTGTACAAAATGTGGTCATACCTTTAGAGAATACGCCTAAAAACCGCTTATTTGCGTGTATCTTTCGAAAGATATTAAAAGCATAACATGTATAAAACAATACCTAGATGAACAGTTATGCCCAGCAAACAAAGTAAACCCTTAACTAAGAAAGAGAAAGACGAAAAGAGAAAAGCAAAAAAAGCTAAAGGCAGCAAAACACAGAAGAGCTAAATTATCCCTAAGCTTTCTCGAGCCCTTTACATTTATTTTTTATTTATAGCAATTAAATGCCCCTTCCTAGGTTGCTGGAAAACTTTTTACTCACCAATGCGTATCTCGCTTGCTGAGTGAGCAAAAAATGGCTTTGAAAAGCAAATGGCGCATAGCAACTGCATTAATCATACTCATCGCTTGCAGCGCTATATACGTTGTTTGGCAATCCCAGGCAAGCGCACCTGCCCAAACCGCTGACAAGGATGAGTTGTTTCAGCTTGCTGCATTCAACACTTTCTCAACTGGAAAATACGCTGGCACAATGACCTATTCTGAGCTAGAAAACCACGGCGACTTCGGAATAGGCACATTCGATGGATTAGACGGGGAAATGGTTGCTCTCGACGGCGTCTTCTATCAGATTCCTTCTAGTGGAGTTCCACAAGTAGCAAAGCCCACCCAAACTACGCCTTATGCCACAATTACGTTTTTTGAAGCGGATCACACCTTCACGGTTTCAGGATTAAATTATACTGCTTTGAAGTCATTTTTGGATTCACAATTAGCTTCTAAAGAGGCAATTTATGCCATAAAAATCAGCGGAACATTCGATAGCGCACAAACACGTAGCCCAGAAAAACAAGCACCTCCGTATCCAGACATTAATGTTGCACTGAAAACCCAGCACCTCTTCAACTTAACCAGCGTTTCCGCAACGGCAGTGGGGTTCTGGTTCCCAAGCAGCATGGACGGCGTCGACTATTCGGGGTATCACTTTCACCTGATCACAGATGATTGCAGCGCTGGTGGACACTTGTTAGACTGCACAATCCAAAACGCTATAATAAAGATCGATGAAATAAAAAATTACAGCCTAATTCTGCCATAACGCCGATTTATTTTTTAAAATAGTTTTACGCTAAAACAAACTGTACTATTTGGGTGCCGATGAGGAAGATTACGTTATTATGATGTGGGGGTTGGAAATCTCCTTGAATGACGACAGGAACAAATTCTGAAAAACTGTTATTGCTAAAAATGCAATTTTGTCTTTATTTTTGCGGCTATTTGGCGATGCCGCTTTTCCCCAATATATGCGAGGATTAATGCAATCTGATTGATGAGCAATAGTATCGGGATGAAGAGTAACCATCTATCGACCGAAAAATTAAGCCCATTAAGGAACAATATGAATGGATAGTGAATTAGAAAGAGCGTGTATGAGAAGCCTGCTAGGGCGGCACTGTACGCGGCTACCCGTTTTTTGAGAAGAAAATTGGATACACTGGGGATGTTTTTGCTATTTATCACTGTGATGCAGAAAAAGACGCAGGCAGTAAGTACAAGCCCTAGAGATAGGCTGAAAGATTCATGTGTAACCGAGTAGATTTTATAGCCTTCATACGCAGCTGCTGTTAAAGCAACGAAGAGGAGAACCACCGAAATTTTCGTAACTGCCGAGTTGGAAAGCATCTTCCATGCGGTTGGGTTAGAAATTAACAGCATCATTAAAACACCTGCGAACCAAACCACGATGAAAGCGCTGTAATCCCAAGATAGCCCAATAATAATAAAACTTAACAATGCAGCAATTACCACAAAAAGCGCCTTGTAAGCCTTATGTTGCTGGCGCTCCCCAAAACAGCCTAATGAACCAATAACTAACCAGCCGAAGAACATGTAAATCCACCACTCGACGCCCAAGGACCATAACACAGAATCAAATCCAAACGCTGAAGCTGACTGCAAACTATTTGGCAGGTTGAGGAGTGAGCTTGCCGCGTTTAGGGCGCTGTTGGGGTAACTCATTGTCATGGTTAAAGTGGCGATTAAGCTTTGAAGACCCGGCGGCGAATGTAAACCAGCAAGATAATTGTAATAGATGCGATTAGTGAAGTAAATTCCGCCAGCCACCACCCCAACGAAAACCATAGCGGGTACGAGACCACTGTAGATTCTGCTGAAGCGATCCACAAAGTAGTGTCTGAAGCTGTACTGCTTAGTTTGTAGCTTCTGCAGCACCGAGTAGGAAATCAGAAAGCCTGAGATAGCGAAAAAGAGGAAAACGCCTATGCCTCCAAGCAAGCCTCCAAAGTAGAATGAATTCAGCGCCATGGGCTGGTATGTGGTTATGAAGTGACTTACGACGACTAGTTCAGCGGCGACTAGGCGTATTATGTTTAGGAAAACTGTTGCTTCGGGAGATAACGCATTTGGCTTGAGCTTGAGTTTCAAAGGTTTCGCCTAGTTGCTTATTAAGTTAGGCTGCGGGGGCATTATCAAGCTTATGCATATCTATGCTTTACAAAAAAGCGCGGGAACGTTTTTTTCTGGCGAAACACATCTTTTTGTGGCGTCGATGAAGACAATTGCACGTAAGCACTGAACCAAAAAAGTTCAGAGTGGCTGGATAATGCATTAGTGTACTGAGCCGCCAAGGCAACATTAATTAAACAAAGACGAAAAATATCGTGCAGATACTTATGCCAAAGAATCCCACAGGCCCCTTCTGGTTTATCCGAGACGGCGACAAACTTATACAGTGCACTAAAGCTGCATTTGACAAAGCCATCACCGAAGGCAAAAGCATCAAGTACAACGGTTACCCTGACAGGAAAACCGAGAAAATCGCGGAGGCGCTTGAAGCTTCACGCATGTTGTTTCTGTCAAATTCGGAGTTGCCCCCAAGGTTTAGAGCTGTTTTGACTAACCCCGCCAATGTTGTACAAATCGAAATAATCGATGTTGACGACCCCGAGTTTTGGATTAAGGAGTCAAAAAATCCAAAGTACCAAAAATAAAACTTTAAATGTGCAGGGCACAGAAAACTGTCAATCGATACTTTATGAAGACAATTGTACTCTACGCTTCAAGAAGCGGCAACACAAAGAAAATCGCTGACGCAATGGCAACTCAACTTGGGTGCGAAGCAATCAAAGTAACCTCTGACATTAGCGCCCAAACACTTAATTTAGCTGCCTACGACTTGATTTTTGTTGGAACTGGACTTTACGCTGGAACACCAAACGAGGATCTCGTGAAATTCTTAACCGGCATGCAACTTCAGAAGCCCACGCAGTTTGCTCTCTTCATAACATGGGGCGGAGCACCCAGGAGCGACAAGATGGCGCTGACGCGGCTTCGAAGCATTCTGGAGGGTAAGGGACATAAGGTGCTTGAGGCGTATTTTGCCGCTTATGGAGGCTGGAAGGGAGTACTCATAAAGAGAGGTCATCCGAAACCTGATGAAATTAAAGCTGCGGGTGAATGGGCTAAAAAACTGGTTTCTGATTTAAAGCAGTAGCTGCTTTTCTGTTTCGAAGCAGCAGTTTTGTGCGGTTTTGTTTAGCTGGTTATTAAGGGTAGGCTGCTTATGTGCTTGACTCTTTTTTTAGGAACGCTTCCCACTTCTTTCGTTCGCTATCAATTTCTAGAGGGCAAATTATTTTTGCTATACCATCCACTATGCCCTCGTTGCTTCCGTGTCTGCAAACCAAGTGGCCTCCTTCGTCGATGTGAATGTCGCATGGTTTCTCGTCAAAGCAGAGGCATTCTATCTCCATTAATGGTTTAGGTTGTAAACAAAGCACTTCGGTCATATGTCAACCTATCCTGATTGCTCTTTTCGCTGTAATAATTTATAACATTTTGCTGTATCTCTCGTGTAATCACATTTTTAGCGTAAAAACTATCATTTGTGCATTAATTTTGAGCTTACATGGCATCGATTGCACGTTTGCTTAGCTAAACCTTTGCATGTGTGGCGAGGTATCTACAAGCCTTGTTAAGTGGACTTCGCAAGTGACCACTCAACTTTGCAAAGAAGCGTTAGTCAAGTTTTCAAAAACCCATAAAATAGGTCTAGTCAATAATGACTCAATAAATTCAGGAAGAGAGAAAAAACGTGAACATCAACAATTTCGGAAAAATAGCCCAGTCCATAAACCGCAGAAAAGCACTGAAACCAATTGCACTTTTGCTCAGCGTACTCTTCATCGCTGGCTCAGTATCGGCACTGGCAACGACTCAAGCAGCAAATGTCCCGCTAAGTGGTGGATACTGGATAACTCCAGTTCCAGCTGACCAAAGCACGGGCAGAACTACACAGACCGAAACAGCAACTGGCGTTACAGGATACATTCCAGGTGACTGCTACGGTGCATACCCATCAATCGCAGACGCAAATGGTTACCCATATTGGGACCTAACGGCTACGCCCTACCTGTCATTTGACATCTATATTGACGAATTCTGGCAAGGCGACCTCCAAGAACACACAGGACTATCCGTAATCATTATCGATGCTACAAATAACGGCTGGAATCCCTCGATGGAATCAGCCTGTGACCTTTCAACCACTTATGGCCATTCAGTTAAACTCGCCGATGGCACCATAATGCGTGTCGCCGACTCAGCAACAGCCAAACACTACGTTATCGACTTGAGAACTCTTGGGGTATCTCTAAACCATGTTAGCCAACTGATCTGGAGCATACGCCCAGGCATGAAAGGCATTCCATGCAACTATCAAATCACCAACATACAGGTTTCAGCTTCACCTACCACAAGCAATCCGTCAGCAATTACTGACCCAATACCTACACCAACAGCAACGCCAACAAGCACACCAGCGCCAACAGCTGCACCAACTGTAACTCCTACTCCAACAGATGCCCCAACACCCACTGTGGCCCCAACAGTTGCTCCAACAGCCACTCCAGCTCCAACCGTTGCACCTACCCCCACAGCAGAACCAACCACACAACCAACTCCCACGCAATCACCGACCACAGCCCCAACACGGACACCAACACAAACACAAACCAACCCAACTGTTTCAACTCCACAGCCACAAATCCACTACTATTGGTGGTGGAACATGTTCAACGTCCACCGCTGGAATTGGAACTGGAACATGTGGTACTGCCACATACACTAAAATTCCTTCCCTTTTTTACTATTTTTTAATAAGCTAACTCTATTGGTGCTCAGCCAACTCTTCTAAGAAGCATATTAGCCACGGCGGCAACAATCAAATCTGCAATAACCCATACGATAAAGTTGATGTAACCCATAATCGCCAGCACTGTAAATATGAGAATCAAAATTATCGCAACTGCTCCTATGGCTCTTTTTTTATTTTGAGTCTTTGCCGCCATGTATTCAGATTGTGGCATTATGTTCACTTACAGGTTGAATAGTGAACGGTACTAAAAAAACTGTTCCAGACATGTGGCTTTTGAGGGGGATTGTTTGTTAGGTTATAATTGATTTATTTGAACCCTCATTGGCTTGTATGGCGTTTGTAACTACTCATGGGTTTTTAAGCGATAAACTCAAAGCCGCTAATTCCTAAGCGCCTATTCAGTAGACGCCTTAAAGTACCCATTTCAAAGTGCCCTCTTTTTGTGCATTGAAGCTTTTTCCAAACCGTGATTCCTACGGCTAATAGCGCGAGAATCACTAAAATCAGCATGAGCGCAAAGGGAAACTCGGGATCGGCTGGTACAATAGTAGGAGAAAATGTTGGTGTTTCTGCTGGCAAAGATGAAGAGGCATATTCAGGGTTCACATATTGAGTTATTGTAACTTGGCCGTCAAAGAGGTCCAGAGTGTGTATGTCGCTCCAGCCGCTTGCTTGATATCGCCAATAATAAAATGGCAGGGTTGTGCTGGAAGCGTCTATTATTTGAGTTGCATTAATCGCCGCTACCTGAAAATCTACAAGACGCTCGGAGAAATAGTCTTGAGGAAGAGAAATAATGGTGTACGCCGACAGCGTTGCAGCCTCCAGATTATTTGTGTCCTCGTCATAATGGTAGAGTTCTGTCCAGTTTGTTTCTGAGTTGCCCTTAAAGCGGACATCATAATAGAGGTTAATACTGTAATGATTTGGCTTTACTTGAGGGGTAAAGGCTGGGTTTTGGACCATGATGTCTATAGTTTTGTTTTCCACGTGGTATCCAGGGCTTGTTTCCACGACTTTGTTTCCTGTTGTTTGGTCGATTGTTATTGAAGTTGAATTAGGCACGTCGTATGAATGGTTCGTTAGGGCCAAAGTGAAATCTGGGATTGATGGCCTGGAGGGCAATTGAGCGCTGGTCGTCGATGCAAGCTGCAGCAGGCTCATACCTACGAATGCTATGGTGAATAGAGCGGACAGCGTTTTGCCGGTACATTTCATGGATTTGTTCAGGGAGCGTTTTTGATAAATAGTTTCTTGTACAGGTTTCTTGACCAAGTCAAGTCAAGGTTTGTAAACTAAACTGGCGTTAAGAAGCTGGCAACAAAAACCTCGACGTAAGTTAGCAAGGATGCATAGACGAGACAATGAAGTAACAGCTTAACCGCAAAACATCAAAACGCACAGTCAAGCAACAATAACCCGAGATTTTTTTAAAAAAAAAGCGCTAAAAGAAGCAACCTGCCATAAACCCTCTGACCCGACATAGCGTATCCTTATATGCGTCAAATACAGCCTGTATGTAAATTCATAGAGGTCACGCTATGTCCGTATTTGGAAAACCAGGAGCATATGACTATAACGCAACAGTTTTTTCGCCTGATGGGCGACTCTTTCAAGTAGAATACGCAATGGAATTGGTTAATCGCGGAGCAACTGTTTTAGGAATTAAATGTTCTGAAGGCGTAGTGCTGTGCTCTGAAGAGATCATTGAAACGCTTGAAAAAGCAGAATTCTCCTGGAAAATTTTCAAGTTAGACGAACACATAGCCGCAGCTATTGTCGGCTTAAGCTCAGATGCAAGAGTTTTAATTGAAAAAGCCCGCGTCGATTGCCAAAGCAACAAACTAACTTATGATGAACTTATCGACGTAGAAGTAATAACTGAACACATAAGCGATATACAGCAAGTCTACACTCAACACGGTGGAGGGCGCCCATTCGGAGCAGCCCTGATTATCGGGGGAGTAGACAAAACAGGGCCACACCTGTTTGGAACTCATCCAAGCGGCACTTACAAAGCTTACAAAGCTACGGCTTTAGGCGAGGGCAGAGAAGCAGTTCTTGCGGTTCTAAAAGATGAATACCGAGAGGACTTAACTCTTGAAGATAGCCTAAAACTTGGAGTGAAATGCCTCCTAAAAACTCTCAAAGATAGGCAGTTACCGCTCAGAATAAAAATCGCCGTTGTACCCGCATCCACAAAGAAATTTGAGATGCTCTCTGACGAGGCTGTACAGAACCGAATTAGAGAAGTCTCGTAATCCAAAATTCAAATTTTTTTGTCACTTTTCTTAGAAAAACAATTTGGCCCAATTAAGCTTTCTTTTCTAAAACATCGGTTGCGCATTTAGCTGCTGGGTGATACCAAAGCCAGATTAGGTATGCAGTTTTATCAGAGTAGCCTAAATCCGCGAGTTCGGTGAACACTGCTTCATTGCTTTGTCTCTTCGCCTGAATCATATTCCCATAAAAGATTTAATTTTGAATATAAAGATTCTGAATTCAACCTAAAAATTGTAGTAATGTACAACACATCTACAACTAAGAAATTCTACACCATTTAAGGGTGCAAACTGCTCGTTTAGTTAATATTGGCAGTAAAAACAGACTATTTTTTTAGTGTGCATTTTGGTTGAGGAATCGCTTCTCCCCAGCTTTTTTCGAGGGCGCGTCTACATTTTTCTGCGAAGTCATCATCCATTTTAGTTCGGGTTCTTTTATCATTCATTATGGTTAGCCTCTTATGTCTAGATTATCCGCACAGCACGAGGTAGCAAACGTAGGACATCACAGTGAAGACCACGCAGATTCCGACGGCACCTAAGACTGCTTTGATCGTATCACACATTGTTTTTGCCTCACAACTCGTTTTAGAAAATCAAGAAGATAGATCGCTTTTAAGGAAAGTTTCTGGGCGAAAAATATGTCAAAAAAGATTGGAACACGTTAACCACAATATTACTATCTTCATAGTGTATCGTTTTTTACTATGAAATAATTCATTAAACATCTGAAGTGCTAATTTTTTATTTTCGAATTTTGACATAAAGCTAAAAACGAAACCTCGCTTATATGGCGCATAAAGGGATTTATCTTTTGAATGGAGGTAGACGATGCATCTATCAGATTTAACAAAAATAGTCGTAGTATCTCTGGCGATTGTGGCTTCTTTTATAGTATACCTTCTATGCAGCTCCATAATTGCGTAAACCAGAATTTACGCCAGTCACAGATGCATTGTGCAACAGCATTTTTAATTAAAAAAGAAAAGCTGAGAACTTTTGGTTTTTAGGTTTACAGGGCTTCCGCGGTTTTCCGCTAGATTGTTTTCGGGTTCTTTTTCGCTGCAAAAAAAAATTTGATAGGTACCCTGTCATCCGCTGGCCAAAGCTTTTATCCAAAACAAGGTATATTTGATTCCCTATGACTAAAGAAGAAAAAATCGCCAAACTATTCAACCTCGACAACAAGAACTGGATGCGACACGCAAATCCTTGGAGCGTTAGGACAAGATACTCAGCGTTGCCCTTGATAGTAATTGCCTGCTGGACTCGAGTGTGGATTGGCTACTGGTGCATCCTACCCATTGCCTTATCTTTAGCTTGGATGTTCCTTAATCCGGTTCTATTTAGTCAGCCTAAATCAACCAATAATTGGGAGTCAAAATCTGTTTTAGGCGAAAGAGTATACGCTAACCGGAACAAAATCGCTATTCCCCAGTATCACAAAAAAGCGCCAAACATCCTTAACGTAATCGCGGGCGTCGGGATGATGCTTGCGCTATACGGCGTATTTGTGCTCTCGGTGTGGCCAACTGTTATGGGGGTAACATTGGCTTACCTTGGAAAAAGCTGGTACCTTGACAGAATGGCTTGGCTATACGAGGATATGAAGAAGCTACCCGAGTATAGCGCCTGGCTCTACTAGCAATTACCCTTTCTTTTTAGTTAACCGGGCTTTGTGGCTGTTTCTTTTTTGAAACGCCGAATACAACAAGGACCACAGCAGCGGCCAATATAGCCATAAACGCCAAAACTGCAAGTTCCACCGTGCCCAATCCGAATATCTGAGGGGGCACATTTGAGGATGCTAAACTGATGTTAACAGAATGGGAGCTGTGATTGTAGGTAAAGTAGAGAAGCCAATTGTCATCTTGCGCCTGAATGGAATAATCAATTTGGTGGCTGTCCAAGTAGACTTTTAGATTGGAAACGTCGTTTACCAGTGATTTAGGAATTGCAACGTGGACATAGCCTGTTGTTCCTGTTTCGCCGGAAACTCCGAAGCTTAATTCGCGGCTGGTTGAGTTAAATGCGAATTCTGTTATCGTGGAATTTGAGTTAACTGAGAAAACGTTTTGCTCCTGGAAGGGCTCCACGGCAAAGTTGACGGCGGCGCTTGCGCCTGTAAGGTTTTCGTTTCCTTCATAGACGGCTTTTATTGAGTAGTAACCTGTGGCAGAGGGCAACCATTCTGCATAGTAGCTTCCATCCAGGCTAGTTTTGACGAGGGTCAGGTCCACCCAGGATTTTCCGCCGTTTACCGTGTAGGCAAGCAGTATGGGGGCTTGATTGATGCCTGTTTGGTTGAGGGTTAAGTTGCCTTTGACTTGGACTTTGAAGTCTGTCATGCTTGTGGAGCTTAGGCAGGAGACGGTTAGAGTGGGCGATTGGCGGATAATGGTTGACTCAAAGATTTTTACGTTATCGTAGTAAACTGGGATTTCGGTGTAACGTCCGCTAACTGCGAATCCGTCAAAAACGTAGGGTAAATTGCTTCCTTTAATGGATTCGCCTTTGAGAACGCCATTGATATACACGGAGAAAAGCTGGTTGGGGCGGTCGAGAACAAACCGGATGTGGTACCACTGCCCCGGAACATAGGTTTGCAGAACGGTGCCAGTGCCTTCTGCGTCCACATAGTCTCGGGCAAGAATGGTGCCGTTATCTGTGAATGTTATGCCGTCGGTCCATTTGGCTTGTCCCCAGTTGACCTGTTTCCAGAGCCCCAGCTTTACATCGTCGCCTGATGTGCCTGTGTTGGCGGTTACTAATACGCTTACTTCGAATCCGATTATGTCTGCGCTGCTTTGAAAATACTGGACTGCATCGGCGGCCCAGTTGCGTTCGCCTTGTAACTGGAAGCATTTGTTGGAGGCGTCTATGGGGTCGCTGATTACTCGCTGGTACTGGTTGCCCATGCCGTTGAAAACCAAGGTCCACTGAGAAGGAAAACTGCCCACGGCGTAATTGTCAAAGTCGTCGCTAAAAAGCAAATTTTCTGTGGAGGCACCTGCACTCAATTCAGGTGTTGCCGTGGCCGCAAGAGACAGTACAAGAACCAATGTAACCAATGTTGCTCGTGTGTGGCTCATTTTAACTCCTATTTCAGGGCGTATCTTTGGGCTTAAAAGGTTTTTTGTCAAACAATTTGTCATCATGGTGTTCTGGCAACGGAACGCCCATTTTTCATTCCCTCCATAGGCGTTGCTATTGAATCATTTTGCATAGCATAGCCTTATTTTTTTGTAATTTTCTAGATAAAACAGATTCTTAATTTTTTGGAGGCGATAAAAATTAAAAGGAAAACTCTGATTGTATCCATCGTTCTCGTGTCGGTGTTAGCGTCTTCTCTTATGGTAGTGTCGCAGGCGTCCTTCGGCAAATTACCGGCAAGTTATGTTGACTATACCTTCAGGTTGACTATGAACCCAAATGCAACTGGCGGTAGGGTTATCACTTCTATGGATTCAAGCCGCTACCCAATTGTCGTAATCGAAGGCTACTACACTAACGCAAGCATAGTAACGGCTAATGTAACGATAAACGACGAAACCTACGTTTACCCTGACGATTTTGACTATAACTACACGTTCCACTTTGAACTGAACAATGCCACGGGCTTCGGGTTAATGCTGGTGCAGGAGACGCTTTACTTCAAGAACATGCCTGGAAACCCCACCCTCAACGGGCTGTCAGAAGAGAAAGCTACAGGCTACATGGCTCCATTCACGAACTTTGAGTTCAACGGCGATTTCCAAGTGACGGGCACAGGGATGTTTAGGTGGGTGAAAGGCGAGGGGATCGGCGCATTTGGTGCATCGACGGGCTTTGTGGTTTATCACTGCGCTCAGATCTGCGGTTGGCCTATCATGCGCTGATTTTACCGAATACGAGATGCAATGTGAGCTTCCATTTTTTTATCGGTATGTTTTGCTTTTTTGTTTAACAATTGTATGTATAACGAAGAGTTTCAATAAGTATTAATACTCATTATACAGTACGTGTTTGGGTTTGGCTTCCACATGGCAAAGTCATGCAATCCGACAACAAACAAAAAAATCATACTTCTAACAACCCTTCTGGTTCTGTCCAGCTTAGCCTTCGCAGGGGTGTTAGCCACAAATCAGCTTCAGTCATCAACCGCCTCTGCCAAAATATCCACCTCAGCCGGCAACATAGGAATCTACTCCGACAGCGCCTGCAGACAAAAAATCTCCACCCTAAACTGGGGAGCAATTCCGCAGGGAACTCAAGCGAACAGGACAGTCTACCTCAAAAACCAGTGCGCCACCTCCCTGAAGCTTTCGATGACGACGGCTAACTGGAGCCCGACTGCAGCCTGCGGCCAGATCACGGTATCTTGGAATCGCGAGGGCGCCACTTTGAAGCAAAATCAGGTAGTTCCAGCAACTATCAAAATCGATGTTGCCTCAAACGCCACTGTAACATACTTCAACATGGACATAGCAATCACAGGTGTCTCCGAGAAGTAGGTGTTTAGATACACAATAGGGGTCAGCGTTTATCTCTAACGAAAATGTCTAGCGGCTTGATTTCAGTTTGGCTACTTTGCCAGCTTGCACATGTGTTGTGGCTACTTAGACAATTAAAAGGTTCTTGTATTGATTCCTTGACTATACTTAGTCCAGAAACCTTGACTTAGACAGTTTTTCATGCTTAGACTGCTGTTTATGCAAAACCGAAACATAATTGCAATGGAACCCTTTAGAGGCTAAAAATGGGTTGGTGTATTGGCCATAACCCGCTTTCTGTTGTTGTGGCATTCGGCTAATCGGGCTACCCGCGCCTTCCGGCAGATACTTCATCGGCGACTGTTTGCCCTTTCCACTTGCAGGACGGCCGTTTCACCGCTTCCACTCCAGCGGACTCTGCATCACAAATGCGTCATAGCCATATCCGGGTGGACGTTTCGTTTCTGCTCCGTTGCCAAACCTCTCGGTTTGTCCAAAGGACTGCAATTCTGCGTGTGAGCGGAGTTTCCTCAGACCCGCAAATTTTTGGGTCCGGAAGCCACACACCAACACACCAACCCACCATAAAATGCGCAGGCGCAACCAATAAAGTTAGCTCATAAAAAACCGCTCTAAATCAAAGAGGCTTTCCATATGTGGCTTCATTTACGCCTTTTTACCGCTTCAACAACCGAAACTACAGCCACCAAAATGATAACCACGACAACAGCAATCCAAAAGTACACGTCGTTGGCTGAGTTCGACTGATTCATCTGTATGGCCACTTCATGGCTGCTGTGGTGGTAAGTGAAAGTAACAAGCAACGCATCGTTTTCAGCTATTGCTGTATAGGCTAAGGGTTCATTGTCGAGGTAAACTTTTAGGGTTGAGGTTTCACTGACCAGCGATTTGGGCAGAGATAGGCTCACGTATCCTGTGGTGTTTGAGGTTCCGTTTACGCTGAAACTGAGTGTTTGGCTGGTTGAATCAAAAGAGAGCGCCGTAACCGTTGAATTTGAAGTTACGGAGAAAACGTGTTTTTCCTCAAAGGGCAACACAACGAAGTTAACTGTTCGGTTGGCTTCATAATAGTCAGCGTTCCCTCTAAAGTCAGCCTTAAGCAGATAATACCCCGAAGCATGCGGCATCCAGACCTCTGAGAATGCACCGTCGCTATCAGTAATTGCTGTTGTCAGGTCAAGCCATGATTCGCCTGCATTAACACTGTAGGACAGCAAAACTTGAGCGTCTGCTATTCCCCCGCTGCACGAAAATAAACGGCCAATTATGTCTACTTTGAAGTTCATGTATAATGCGGTGCTTTGGCATGATACTTCAAGGGCTGACCAGTTTTTGGGTTGCTGAGGTTGTTCTGTTGGAGTGGGAATCGGTGAAGGGCTTGGCGATGGCGCGGTACCGCTGACGTAGTCGCAAGAGTTAACCCAGTATTCATCCCTGAAAGCAGTGGAGGTTCTACCGCCATAAACGCCGCCGCTCAACTGGTAAAAGCCTTGCGCATGTACCCCATTGTCTACGCTGTCGGGGACGCCGTTTCCGTTTAAGTCCTCAATTAGAGCAACGAGGAATGCCTCAGCGTTAGGGTATGCTCTTGCAAGAGACTTGTTTCCCTCCGAAAATTGTTGTTCATGAGATGCAAGGTATTGTTGGTTTTTGATGTGCTCATGGGTGAACATTACGACTACAGCACAATCTTCGGTGTTAAAGGTTAATTCGGGGTCGCTTCCGAAGTAAACAAAAGTCACGTTAAAGCCCTTTTGTTCAAGTTCATCGACGACTTGTTGCGCAGCAGCGGATATAGGTGCGGCTGTAGCCGTTGATAATAACAGACCAGTTAGACAGAGGGCTACTAAAAATAAGCAGACGACTGCATGATGCCTCAAGCGGGGGCATGTTCGATTCAATCGGACACCAGAGTGCTCTTAGTGGAAAGGTCATATAACATTTACGCGATTAAACTTAAACAGCCCAGAGTAGCGCATTTCGTTTGCTATCTGCTACATCTACTCGGTTGTTAGGGCGTGGCGATGCGGATTACGGCGAGATGGTTGCCTGCACACTATTTTTCTGCAAAACAGCCACTATATAGAAGTGTCAATGAGCCACCGGCATTCACTGATTTACTGTCTCTATTAACGACTTGCTAAACAAGCCCCCTTCAAATTCACAGCAAAGTCATTCATTGCGTAAAACGCAACAGAAGCCACGTTTAGCGCATGGTGGGGTGCGTTTTTCGCAGACATATTAGGATGCAAATAGAAGAGCTATGTTGAAACCTATAGAGGAGAGACACCATCGCGGCGGAAACGTGCGCTAAAAGCAGCCAAACCTGCCCAAACAAGCCCCAACAGCACCAGCAGAAAACCCAAAACCTGAACAACCTGCAGGGGAGAACCAGGAGTTACCGGTGAATCTACAAAGAAGGAGTAGCCAACGTCCAAACCAGGCTGCACGCGAAGCACAAAGTAGGGCACCGTTGAAAGCTGCAGGTCAGCGTAGACGTTGGCGGCTATGGATGCAGCTAGCAGAACCAGCCCTGCAATGCCAACCGCCAATAGGAGAATACGCTTGATTTTGACGGTTGATTGGGCAGATTTTAACAGTAAACCAGATTTGGTGGCTATCGATGCAGCGGCTAAGCTGAAGAAGGGAAGGGCGTGGTAGGTGTATTTTATGGCGCTGGTGTAGGGGGCTTTGAGGTTGAGGTTTACTGCCATGAAAAGCTCCAAACCCACAATTAAGCCCAGCGTCGCTAGGCATACAATATCCGAAAAAATAACTGACTTCGGATATCTGCGCCAAAGCAGGAAACCAACCGCGAAAGAGAAAATTACGGCAACACAAAACAGAAAACCCAAGCCGTAATTCGCCAGAAAACTGGGCACAAAACCATAGTTTGCGACCACTTCTGGGAAGTTGTAATCTTTGAAGTCGTTGTGACGGAACAGATAGAGAAGCTCTTTACCCATTATCACCTGATACCACAGAAAACTAGAGAAAACAGCGGGCGAAGCGAAAACGGCAATTTTAGAGATGATGATAGCTTTGGGGCTTTTTGGTTTACGGTAAATATAGAAAAGTAGCAGCGGAAGCAGCATAAACACGGCAAATTGCTTGGTGAGAAGCGCAGCTGCGAAGAAAACTCCTGAAGCAAATGCGTATTTTATCGAATCCTTTTCTATCGCCAAGATGCCCACGTAGAGATAAATAAGGCTGAAAAGCAGGCATTGTGCGTCGATTAAGTATGCGCGACTCATAATCAGCTCCCAAGGTGTCAAAGCAAAAAGTGCAGCTGCAAACACCCCCGCCAAGTCACCGTACATTTTCTTGCCTAAAAGATAAACCATAACGATGCAGCCCAACCCAAACACTGTCACCAAAGCCACACCATTCTGCAGAGAGGAGCCGAAGATGGTTAAGGAGAGGGCTTGGGTGTAAAAGCCCATCGGGGGCATGTTAAAGAGGTCGCCGTAGCTGTCATTGTAGGGTGCTCCGTAGCGGTCAAGGTAGGGGTAGCCCCATCGCAGTACACCTTGGGTGGTGTTGTATTCTAGTTGAGTGTCTAACGTTTGGAAGGGCCCCATCGGCAAAGAAACAAACAGAACGCCCACTATGATAACTAGTAAAGGAAGGGCGATTCGGAGCAGCTGTTTCACGTTAACGTAATTTAACATGAGGCAAGGCTCATCGTAGAGGGTTAAACCATGTTTTTGTTGTTTTTAAAATAAAACTTTCGATTATACGCGCACGCTACAAAGCCATCAACAAAGATGCCCTAAAAAGATGAAAGGCAAGAAGAGCAGCAAAAGCCGCCCAAAAAAAAGGCTGCTTAAAACATGTTTACCGAGTTAGGAATCCACAGTGAACTAAAGCCGATTAGTGCCAAAAGGATGCCGATGATTAACCAGATTACGACGGCAATAATAACGGCTATGATACTTATGGCGAGCGCTTTTAACCAGCCACAGTCGAAGAAGTGCTTAACCAAAGCTAGCCAAATCAGCAACAACACAAGATACGAAATAAGCGAGCCGAAAAGCGTGTTGGTGAAGTCAGCGAAGAGGCCGGTTAATGCCATGTTAACAAAATAGAACACGATTGTGCCGATGATAACAATCCAGAGAGCATCAGAGAATTTGGCTTTACCTTTACCCGCAAGCAACCTACCTGAAATCCAAAGCGCCGGACCAACCACGATTAACCAGAAAAGTATCTGCAAAACCAAAGCGATGACTAAAGACACAACGTCGATTGCCATATACGTCTGCTCCTAAAAACCAATCAAGAGGCTATCAGCTTAAAAGTTTTTGCAGTCAACCAGCAAAGGTTTAGAAGCGGAATTTGTGGCTTCTACCTACGTCGGTGCCGAATTCCCTTGCCAACTGCTCCAAAAGCGCCTTCTGATTCGCCGTAAGCTTCTCCGGAACCGATATGGCTACGCGCACAAGCAAATCGCCTCTTCCATAACCCCTAAACCGCGGCATACCCTTACCGCGAAGCGTTATGACTTCGCCAACCTGCGTTCCAGGACGCACCCTAACCGAAACAGGTCCCTCTAAAGTCGGCACCGTTATGTCTGCGCCTAACGCCGCCTGTGGAAAAGTGATAACAGCTACGTGCCAGAGGTCGTCGCCTTCACGGATGAACTGCTGGCTCGGACGCACATGAACCGCAACGTAGAGGTCGCCTGCTTCGCCATCGTTGGGCGCCATCTCGCCTTCGCCACGTAGACGAAGTTGGGTTCCATCTTCAATGCCCATTGGAATTTTAACCGTGATCTTGCGCCTTCGCCGCATAACACCTGACCCGCGGCATGTGCTACATGGGGTCTGGATAATTTTGCCTTTACCCTTGCATGTTGGGCATGCAACGACTTGCATGTACGTGGCGAACCCCACTTTACGCATATTCTGAACTCTGCCTGAGCCACCACACTGAGGACAAGCGGCTACGTCCGTGCCGGGCTGTGCTCCTGAACCGCCGCAGACCTCACACCGTTCTGTGCGGGGTATCTCGATTTCGCGGTCAATACCTTTGGCGGCTTCTTCAAGGGTGATTTCAACATCAACACCCAAATCTTGACCACGATTAGGCTCCTCATAACCGCCAAAGCCGCCTCCACCGAAAATAGTGCGGAAAAGGTCACTGAACCCACCCATATCTCTAAAAACGCTGTCGAAGTCTGCACCTCGGTAAATGTCCTCGCGGGTGTATCGCTGATCAAAGCCTGCATGACCCAAATTATCATACTGAGCACGTTTCTGGTCGTCGCTTAAAACTGCGTAGGCTTCGCTGATTTCCTTGAATTTCTCTTCTGCGCCTGCTTCCTTATTGCGGTCTGGGTGATACTGCAATGCAAGTTTTCTGTAGGCGTCTTTGATTTGGTCTTTTGAAGCGTTTTTGGATACGCCGAGTACTTCGTAGTAGTCTCGTTTTTCAGCCATGCAACCTTACCGTTGTACTTGTTTTTTTGGGCTTTCATAGAATGGTTTGGACTTGGATTTAAGTTATTTCCTTGTTTAACGGGGGTTTTGGGTTAGGAATACATGGACTTGGAGTGGGTTGTGGGTTGCTTGTTTGTTAATTGGGCATGTTTGATTTGCTTTTTGAATGCGGAGAATGTTTATAAGCAGCCATGCACAGGTGTGCTTAAGGTGAAGCGGTGCAGATGTGCACCAAGCACTGGTGAATTAAATGCGGAGAAGCATAACAGTAACACCCGAAAACGACAAAAAAATCCTACTCACAAAAGGACGCTTCCTAACCGGAGACGCCCCAATGGACATAGACTACACAACAATGGTCAACATATTCCTAGAAATAGGCCACAAAGTCATGACCGCCGCATGGACCGAAATCGCAAACCCCAACGTCGTCATCGACAAAAACGAAGTAGTAGAAATCTTCAAAAAATACGCCTTCAACACCGAACTCAAAGAAGAAGCCGTCGGCGACCAAGTCACCGAAATCATCTTCAAAAAACTCATCGAACAAGCACGACTAGCCGAACAACTGGCACAAAAGGACCAGCCGCCTGCATTGCCTCCCCAGCAGCCCCAACAAACCGAAGCAGACACTGGAAAAACACAAAAATACGTCTCCTAAACACCAGAAAATAGAGGCGAAAGATTATGGCGGAAGACAAAGAAAAACAGCAAGAACCGCAAGCAACCGACTTCCAAAAACTGCTTGAGTCAGAGAAGAAACGTAGCGAAGACTACCTCACCAGACTCCAGTATATGCAGGCGGATTTCGAGAACCTAAAAAAGCGGTTTGACAGGGAAACAGAGAATACCCGAAAATACTGCAACGAACGCATAATAACCGAGTTGCTTGACGTGGTTGATGAATTAGAATTAGCCGTTAAAGTCGCTAAAGAATCGGATGGAGCACAGAAAACTCTTGTCGAGGGGGTTGAGATGACGCTAAAGAAGCTCAGAAAGGTTCTTGAGCAAGAAGGCGTTTCACCAATAGAGTGCAAACAGGGCACAGTTTTTGACCCCGGATGCCACAACGCCATCGCAGCAGAAGAAAGCGACGACGCAAAAATCTGCACCGTTCTTGAGGAAATCCGGAGGGGCTACAAGATGAAAGAGAAGGTGCTGCGTCCCAGCATCGTTCGAGTAGCTCAGCCGAAATCAAAGTAACAAAAAAATATTAAATTGGAGGAAAAAACAAATTGAGTAACCAAAAAACAACCCAAAAAGTCTTAGGAATCGACCTAGGAACAACTAATTCAGCCGCAGCCATCTACGAGGGGGGACACGCAACAGTTATCCCCAGCGCCGAAGGACCCACGATGGCAGGCAAAATGTTCCCGTCAGTCGTAGCCTTCACAAAAGACGGACAACTCTTGGTAGGTGAACCAGCGAAGAGGCAAGCAACCACCAACCCAGAAGGAACAATCTTCGAAATCAAACGTAAAATGGGCAGCCAATACAAAGCCCAAATTCATGGAAAAGAATACACACCCCAGCAGATCTCCGCGTTTATCCTGCAGAAAATCAAAAAAGACGCCGAAACCTACCTGGGAACATCAGTCAACAAAGCCGTGATCACTGTTCCAGCGCACTTCAACGACAACCAGCGCCAAGCAACCAAAGATGCAGGCGAAATCGCAGGTTTCGAAGTTATGCGTATAATCAACGAGCCAACCGCTGCATGCCTCGCCTATGGCATCGACAAGCTTGAGCACGAAATGAAGATCTTGGTCTTCAGCTTCGGCGGCGGAACACACGATGTCACCTTAATGGACTTCGGCAAAGGAGTCTTCGAAGTACTTAGCACCTCAGGCGACACTCAACTGGGCGGAACCGACGTGGACAAAGCAGTTATGGGCTATATCCTAGAAGAGTTCAAGCGCCAAACAGGGGTAGATGTCTCCAATGACCGCATGGCCATGTCTAGGCTAAAAGATGCAGCGGAAAAAGCCAAAATTGAGCTTTCTACGCTGATGAGCACAGACATTGACCTACCATTCTTAACAGCAGACGCCTCAGGACCCAAACACCTACATATGACCCTAACAAGAACCAAACTCGAATCACTTGCACAACCCATCGTTGAACGCACAAAACCAACCCTGCTAAAAGCGTTAGAAGACGCAAAACTAACCCCGCAGCAAGTTGACAAAATCATCCTAATAGGCGGCATGACCAGAATGCCCCTTGTCCAGCGCTTCGTAGAGCAAGTTCTAGGCAAATCTCCTGAGAGAGGCATTGACCCAATGGAATCCGTTGCAATAGGCGCAGCAATCCAAGCAGGCGTCGTCACAGGCGAAGTAAAAGACCTACTACTCCTCGACGTTACACCCCTAAGCTTAGGCGTTGAAACTATGGGTGGAGTAATGACCAAAGTCCTAGAAAAGAACACCACCATCCCCACCAAACGCAGCCAAGTCTTTACCACAGCCGCAGACTTCCAAAACGCAGTCACCATCCACATCCTACAAGGCGAAAGAGCCATGGCAGCCGACAACGTTTCACTGGGCGAATTCAACCTCGTAGACCTACCGCCAGCACCCAGAGGAGTTCCACAGATCGAAGTAACCTTCGACATAGACGCAAACGGCATCCTAAACGTAACAGCCAAAGACCGCGGCACAGGCAAAGAAAACAGAATCACCATCACCGCCTCAACCAAGCTGTCCCCAGAAGAAAAAGAGCGCCTAATCCGTGAAGCAGAGCAATTCGCTGAGCAAGACCGCAAGAAACGCGAAGAAGCCGAAACACGCAACCAAGCAGACAGCCTCGTCTACACCGCAGAACGCACTAAAACCGATTTGGCAGGAAAAATCAGCGCAGAAGAAACAGGCAAAATCGACGCAGCCGTCACCGAACTCAAAAACGCCTTAGCAAGCAACGACATGGCAGCAGTCAAAGCCAAATCCGATGCACTCCAGAAGGTTCTACAGGAAGTCGGCACCAAAGTCTACCAGCAAGCAGCAGCCGAAGCCGCCAAGCAGCAACAAGCACAGGGCCAAGCTGGACCACAACCTGGCGCAGCGGGACCGGGACCAGAAGCAGGTCAACCGACAGGTGGAAGCGGCACTGGGGCAGGACCTGAAGTCGTAGACTCAGAAGACTACAAAGTAAAGTAAACCCAACCCATTTCTTTCTTTTTCTGTTATTCTATTCATTTTTATGTCAATATTAATTGATATCTATGTTGCTCTTAGCTCTCCTTCGAGAACAGGCTGTTCCGCTAAGATAACAATAACCAAAAAGTGTGTTTTCGGTCGGCGGCAACCCTTGTGGTTGCTCGCTTCCAACTGCTTCAGCCCAAATATGGAGGCAGTCGCTCTTTGTGAAGTATGTTGGCATCATAGCTTCAAAGTCTCCTCTATCTCGTAAGGCTGGAGGAGATTTAGAGGTGAAGAGGCATGTTAGAGAGCCTTGATTATTGCGCCCCTAAATAAGGGGAGGGCGTCTCGGATGAGCAACAAACGCTTCTTCACGGGAACTCGCCATCTGCTTGTAGTTTGCTCCACAACCAGTCTGCAATCACCTAAGCCCGCTGACGCAAAATCAAACGCCAAAACCAAGCCCGCTGGTTGTTGATGTGTATAGGGCTTTCTCTGCAACAACAACTACACAAAAAACAAAAGCCCGCACGGCCAAGAAACGCAGAAAAGACGTGTTTACAACTCCACAAGATGCATTCATTAAACTGCTGCTGACTTGTAATGTTTATCTGGCTGTTTTGTTGCTTTATGTGCGGGGGATGATGTCGCCGTCCCAGTCTGATTGGGAAAGATGAGGAATGAAAAACGACAGACCCCAAAGGAGCTACAAATATGCGTTGTCCTAAGTGTGGTTCAGCCAGCGTAGAGCGCCTGAAGAATCAGGAGGTTAAATGCTGCAAATGCGGCATGGTTTTCTACTTTGTTACCCCTGATACGGGCTCAGCAGATTTTGAACGATATCAACTATAAAAAATGTGATTTTAGCTGAAAGTGCCTTTTATTGTGGCGGCGACAGCGATGGGTTGGGGTGATCATATAACAAACTTATTGTCCTTGCAAAGAATGACATCAGAAGCAATAGGTTGATATCTATGAAATCGGCTACTTTTGTGCTGGTAAAATAAGACAGCCAAACAACTACCAACGATACCACAGACAATATATAGCGCAACCAGCCTATCTTTGAAATGTTATTCAGCAAATCTTTGAATGCGAAACCGTACTTTAGCTTTTTACCATATTTTAGCATATTAACTTCGATTATAACAGCAAATAAAAAGGCGTAACCAGCCTCTAAACGCATGCAGCCAGCGGCTTGGCAGATTCAACTGGCAACTTAATGGTAAAGGTTGTACCCACATCCACTTTACTCTCCACTGAAACACTACCATGGTGAGCATCGATTAAACGTTTACAAATCGCCAAACCTAACCCCATGCCTCGAGTTTTCGTCGTGAAAAAAGGCGTCCAAATCCTATCTAACACTTCCCTGCTCATGCCGACGCCTCCATCAGCAAATTTAAACTCAACCTCGCCACCGACAACGCAGCTGGAGATATAAATGTCGCCGCCTTGAGGCATCGCTTCTACAGCGTTCTTCACGAAGTTGGCAAAAACCCTCTTCATTTTACCCGTGTCCAAGAATAAGCTTGGGGCGTTCTGCGTCGAGTTGACTATTCGGATGCTTTCTGGAACTTGAAAAAGGGCAAGCGACTCGGAGATTATTTTCTGCGGGTTAGTCTCTGTGATTTCGAGCTTGATCTCTCTGGAATAATCCGTTAAATCGTTTATTATCGCATTTGCGTATTGGGCATCCTTCTCGATGACTTCTAGCATTTGCTTAATATCTGGGTCCGCGTTGCAGCCGAGCTTTTTCTTCAAGTAGAAAGTAGCGGCGTTTATTCCGCTGAGCGGATTACGTAAATCATGCCCAACCATAGCTGCCACCTGCCCGATGGCTGCGAGCCGCTCACTTTTAACGAGCTTCGCCTGCGCCTCAACCAGCTCCGCCGTTCTCTGCTTTACAGTTTCTTCGAGGTTTTTGGAGTAAGCTTCTAACTTTTCCTCCATGAGCTTGCGTAGAGTGATATCTGTTACAAGCGCAATTGTCCCAGTGAAGTTTCCATGATCATCCATTATAGAAGACAACGAAACAAGAGCATAGATGCGCACGCCGTCCTTACGGGTAAGCACAAGCTCGCGTTCTTCACGAAGGTCAGTTTTGCGCTCAGCCCAACCCTGCTTAACCTGTTCTATGTCCTGTCTATCCAAGAAGTCCTCTAGGGGTTTCTCAAGCATTTCATCTAGCGTATATCCGAGTATCTGCTGCATTTTAGGGTTAACATAAACGGTGTGATCGTTGCTGTCCAGAGCCCAGACCCCTTCCTGTGCGCCTTCAACGAGGGAGCGGTACATTTTTTCGCTTTCCATCAGAGCAAGCTCGATCTTCTTGGCTTGTGTTACGTCTCTGTAGATGCTTTGGACATAGGTTTTCCCGGATAATTCGATTGGCTGAGCAGTTACGATTACATCATGTATTTCACGGGTTTTGGTGATGTGTTTGGCTTCGAATTCAACTTTGCCGAGCCGCAATATCTTATCTAAATTCGCATTTACCTCTGACAGATTCCTATCTGCTTTGTAATCCTGCACTTTTAGCTTTGCGAATTCTTCCCTAGTATACCCCAAATCCGCGCAGGCAAGTTCGTTGAATTCAACTGGCGTTGCAGTTTCGGGGTCAATTATTAAAATTCCCAACGGTGCATGATTGAACAGGGTACGGTAGCGCTTCTCGTTTTCCCTGATTTTCTTCTCCAACTGCTTCTTTTCCGTGATTTCCTTTGAAACATGAACGATGAGCGTTTTCTTCTCCGTCAACAATGGGATAGCTGTAATTTCCATGATTGCCGCATTGTTTTTTGAGTGTACGTGCTGGTGTTCAACAGTGAAGGGGTCCATGTTTTCTAATGCTTTTCTGACTGGGCAGGGCTGTTTAGCGTCTTGACAGGGCGTGGCGCAGTTATGGGTTATTTGGTGACAGGTTTTCCCAACAAGCTCCTGACGGGTTAGCTTGTACTGTTTTTCCGCAGCTTGGTTAACATCCGTTATAGAATAGTTTGAGGCATCTATTACTAGGACAGCATCGCCCAAGGACTCAATTATTCTGCGCTGCGTATAATTCCCTAAACAAATTTTGCTTGTTACGTAATAAAGCATTATGAATCGCTAAAATGTATCCTTAAGCAGTTTAAAAAGTCAACAAAAAGCATGGGACGGGAAAACTAGATGTTTGATGGGGTGAATTGCTTGCTGCGGTGTGATGATTTGAGGTTTCATGAGGTGGCTGTGGATTTTTTTGTATTTTTGGGTGCGGGGTAAGCGCTGTTTTTCTGGTGGCGCTGCGGGTAGAAAGTAGACCGAGACCGACACGTTTATATGAATAATTATTCATATGAATTATTACTCATATGATACAAGAGTTGATGAAAAACGAAAAAAGGCCTAACAAAAATTTGCTACCGCTTCTTCACAAACCTTGCAAACCCCACACGCCTCGCAGTCCTCGAACAACTGATGAATCACCCCATGAGTGTAAACGAACTCGCCACAACCCTCAAAAAAGAACAAAGTATGATCTCCCACAACCTAAAACCCCTACTCGCCTGCAACATAATAACCGCTCACCGAGAAGGAAAAAAACGTATCTACATGGTCAACACCGAAACAATCAGCCCCATTTTTGAAGCCATAGAGTTGCACGCCATGAAATTCTGCCCTACAGGCGGAAAATGCCTAAAGGAGGAAACACAATGAAACGGAAAATCGTAAACATTGACGAAAGCAAATGTAATGGATGTGGACAATGCATCCCCAAATGCGTCGAAGGCGCACTTCAAATAGTAAATGGAAAAGCAAAACTCGTAAAAGATACCTACTGTGACGGCTTAGGAGCATGCCTAGGACAGTGTCCGCAGGGCGCCATCACTGTTACCGAACGAGAAGCCGACGCATTTAACGAAGCAGAAGTTCACGAATACCTGAAAAGCAAAGGGATAACCAAACCTGTCATAACGCCGCCAGTTTCTGGAACCCTTCAAAAAACGCAGTGGCCACTAAAGCTGGACTTAGTGCCGGTTAAAGCGCCATTCTTCGAAAATGCTAATCTGCTCGTTACAGCGGATTGTGCGCCGGTTGTTATCAAAAACTTTTCTGACTGGATGACAGATAAACGCGTAGTTATAGGCTGCCCAAAATTTAACGATGCAAGAGCATACGCAGCAAAACTAACTGAAATCTTAAAACAAAACAATATAGCCGCCATAACTGTGCTACACATGGAAGTCCCCTGCTGCACTGGACTTAAATGGGCAATTAACAAAGCCATGGAAGGCTCAGGCAAAAAGCTTCCAGTACAGGAATTTGAAGTAAAAGTTGGAGGTGAAATTGTTGAGCTCTAAAGATCAACCTATAGCAAAAAACCCTGAAACATGCCCAGGTTTACGTGATCTTCTGCAGCCAAAACCCTCCTACATCAACTGTCACGTTTGCGGAGCAGAAATCGAAATCTGGAGCGACGAAGACAAAACCACCTGTCCCAGTTGCGGAGCCGAATGGAAACGCCCAGACGAAAACGCAGTATGCCTGCAGTATTGCCAGTATGCAGATAAATGCCGAGGCATCATTGAATCACGCAAGAGATAAACTTTCATCATTAATTTTTTATTTTTTTAGCAAAAATATGGTTTTTAGGTACACAAACTACTAAAGGTGTAATGTCAGAGGATAGTTTGGCTTTCACTCGGGTCGCTTGCGATGCACGCGTAAATCCCCTTATCTGTATCCTGTCCGTATGCTATACAAGCTCGGGAGGCCCAACTTTGAAATTTAGTGGGTTGCGTGGACGAGCGCCAGTGAAAGCTACTACTTGTTACCTGAAGTTTTTGATTTCTTTAAGAAAAAGCGGGTAGGCAGTAATTGGCTGTGCAGTCAAAGATTTGGCTGGTCACTTCTTTACTCCATTTTCTTGTATAGTAACGTTAGTAGGAAAAACAGCACCAACACAAAGACAATCAAACCAGCCGTAACAATAGAGAATATTGCTGAAAAAATTACGCCTAATACTGTGCTTAGTATGCTGAACCCAACCGAAGCAAAAAGTGTTTTCTTAAATGAGAGGTTTAGCTTCAAAGCGGATAGCCCAGGTATCACAAGAAGAGCCACCACAAGTATTGTGCCTATGACTTTGATGGATAACACAATTGTGACTGCGACAAGCAGATCAAAAATTATCGATAGCTGCTTTGTGGGTATTCCCATTATTCGAGAGTCTTCTTCATCAAAAACCATCGACAGCAACTCTCGCCTAAAAAAGGTTATAAACAGCACTACCGCGGCGCCTAATAAAGAAACCAGCATCAAATCAGTTATATCAATAGTTAAAATTGAACCGAAAAGGTAACTGAACAATTCAACATTAAATCCGCCGGCTATACTGATAATTATTAATCCTGTTGAGAAACCTACGGCTAACATAATTGCTATTGCTGAATCTGAAGCGGCGATTTTTTTGCGACGCATATAGGAAATTGCAAACACTGCAACTATGGAAACGACTAACGCAGTTAACAGAGGATTGATTCCTAAAAGCAATCCCAACGCTATGCCGCCGAAAGCTGTGTGTGAGAGACCATCGCCAATCATTGCTTCTTTTTTTAGTACCAAAAACAGCCCCACTAGTCCACATGCTACAGCCGCTATTACGCCGCCTATAAGGGCATTTTGAAAGAATTGGTAACCGAACATTTCAATCAGATTACTCATTGGCGAAGGCTCCCTGGCAGTTGTGTTTGTGGAATACAAAGTGGAAGTGATCCCCATAGGCTCTTTTGAGTAGCGTGTTAGCATCCAATTCTTGGGTGATTTTGGCTACCTCCACCTTCTTGTTAATGCACAGTACCTTAGACATTCGACAGAAAACTGAGGTTAAGTCGTGGGTTACAATCAAAATGGTTGTTTGACGTTCACTGTTTAAGTCACTTAGCTTTTTATAGAATCTCTCTTGAGCTTCCGAATCAACGCCGACTATGGGCTCATCCAATAAAATGAGTTCTGGTTTGCGCGCTAAAGCTTTAGCGACAAAAACACGCTGCTTTTGCCCCCCAGATAATTGCCCGATGCGACGCTCGGCAACATCAGTTAAGCCCATGAATTTTATGCTCTCATCGACAGCTGCCCAATCTTCACGATGGAACATTCTGCCAATGTTTCCTTTTCGTATGCAACCCAACGAAACAAGCTCCCTCACTGTAAGGGGGAACTGGCTTTCAAAATTGGTTGCTTGCTGGGAAATGTAGGCGATTTTTTCCCAAGAAGTGAACTTGGTAATGTCCACGCCGAACAGCCGAATTTGGCCTTCAGAAATGGGTAAAAAATTTAGTATGGCACTTAGTAGGGTTGTTTTTCCTCCGCCGTTAGGCCCCACAACGCCTACATAGTCACCTCTATCTATAGAAAAAGAAGCGTTTTGAACTGCTACTTCACCGCTGCGAATAACCGTGACATTGTCTACTTCTAAAATGGGGGAATTGAGCTGCTGCATCAGTCATTCCTTTTTTCTCTTCTATGTAGCATCTAAACCTACTTTTAAATTAGCTATGTTAGTTTGCATCTGCTGCAGATAGTCAAGGTCTCCTTGTGGCCCCAACATTAAGTACAACTTAAGGATAGTCACAGAGTGCCCTGTTTGTTCTTCAACTTCGGATTTTATTGTCTCAGCATAAGCGGTTGAGTAAACGGGATCCACGTAAACCACGTATATGCTATGTTGCTTCATTTCGTCAACAAGAGTTGCTATTGTAGCTGCGTTGGGCTGTTCGTCTGCAGATAAACCGATAACTCCGTGCTGTTGAAAACCGTAGCGATCTGCCAAATACCCGTATGCTTCATGTGAAACAAAAATCTCTGAAACACGAGCGTTTTGAAGGCTCTGGCTGTATTCTGCATCTATTTCCGTTAGCTCGTTTTTTAGGGTTTGCCAGTTTTGAGTGTAGTAGTCTTTGTTTGCAGGGTCTGCTTGGATGAGAGCGTTGTAGATTTTTTCTCCTTCTTGTTTTGCCATGTAGGGGCTAATCCATGTGTGGGGGTCGTATTGTCCGTGCTCTTCACCTTCGTCGTTGTCTTGGTTAGCTATCAATGTTAGGTCTTGTGTAGCTTCAACTACAATTCGGTCTTCTGAGGTTGACAGAGAGGGTAAAATATCGTTTTTCATCCAATTGTCTGCTCCGCCTCCGTTGTAAACGATTATTCTTGCGTCGTCAGTGGCTACTATGTCTGAGGCAGATGGTTCCCATGAGTGGATTTCGGTGTTGTCGGGGACTAGCTGTGTAACTGATACGTAGTCTCCGCCTATTTTCTCGCTCATATATGCTAGAGGGTAAAAAGTTGCTACTATTGTTAATTTGTCGGTTTTTGGGGTAAATGAGGTTAGGGCGACTGCAGCTATTGCTACTATGCCGATGAGGACTATTGTTGCTATTAGGATTTTTTGTTTACTATTCATAACCGACGATAAACGCGCCAGTTATTAAATTTTTTCTAAATATTAATAATTAAACGTTATAATACGCAAAAAATTATTAAACACTAATAAAACTCAACAGTACAATTAATAACAGTGAATAAAAAATGACTGTAATCAGCCTATCCATACCCGAAACCCTTGTAGAAAAAATCGACAAAAAAATCGCTGAGAAAGGTTTCGCCAGCCGCTCAGAAATAGCCCGACAAGCCCTAAGATTCTACCTCTCAGAAGACCTAAAAATAGACGAAATAGAAGGGGACGCCGTAGCCACCATCACCGTCATCTACCGCGAAAATGCAGATCGACGAAAACTCCT
Source organism: Bathyarchaeia archaeon (assembly GCA_050108155.1). Classification (GTDB taxonomy): domain Archaea; phylum Thermoproteota; class Bathyarchaeia; order Bathyarchaeales; family Bathycorpusculaceae; genus Bathycorpusculum. The sequence goes on from JBNIDR010000004.1 coordinate 43,745, forward strand.
CGAAGCACAGCATCTATACGGTAGCTTAGTATCCACATTTTTGCATGCCCACATCCAAGAAGGATTCTGTTTAGAGGTAATCATCCTTAAAGGCGCTTCTCACCTAATTGAGAAATTCGTGGACAACCTGAAACAAAACGAGGATATTAGACAAATCAAAATTTCAGTTATTAACAAAAAATAGCCAGAATACATTAACTCGTTTTTATACCAATGCATATGAAGTACTCGGCGTCGTCCCTTTCAAAGGTGACTTTAAGCCCATTAGCAGTCATCATTCGTTTAAGCTGATCCATGCTAGGTAAGAAATCATTCTTGATTTCTACACCCCCATTCATGTGAACCCCGTTGATTTTTTCAGCTGAATTGGAGTGTGCAACTGCAAAACGTCCTCCTTGCTTTAGCGCTCGAGTTAATATTTCAATGGCGCGGTTTTGGTCAACAAAATGAGGAAAACACGAATAGCACATCACTAAATCGAATTCCGCATTATACTTCAATTCATAAACATCGCCCACAACAAACGAAACCAAGGGATGTTTTTCTACAGGATATTTCGATCGAGCGATCTCAATCATCTTATCTGAATAATCTACTGCAATAACGCGTCCATTTGTTAGTTTTTTTTCGTAGAAAGGAATCATAATTCCTGTACCTGTACCAACATCTAAGATTTTGTCGTTTTCACGTATTCCAAGTAAATCAGTGATGTACTGAACTTTGTCGAGGTTATGAATGGTTATTTGATCCCACACAGGGGCTTTTTCGTTAAAGAAATCTTTTTGTTTTGGATTAACTGCTTTTGTGTTCATTACTTTATCTCCGTTTAAAGCGGAATAACCACAGGTATCCCTCGCACACTCTCCACGTACGCGTCAATGTTGTATACTGCTTTGATGTTTTCGGGGGTAATAACCTCGTGGTCGCCAACTGCGTAAACCATGCCTTGCTTCATAAGAATGAATTTGTCTGAATGGCGGATCGCCAAGTTGAGGTCATGAATAATCATTATGGCTGCCATATGGTTCTTTTTAACGATGTTGCGGATTAGGTGCATAATCATGTGCTGATTGGAGAGATCAAGGCTGCTTGTGGGTTCGTCTAAGAGGATTACTCGTGGTTGCTGAACCAATACTCTGGCGATTTGCACTAGCTGATATTCGCCACCGCTGATCTCGTCAACATACTTTAGTGCTAGGTCATCTAAACCTAAAAGATGAAGAACTCTGCCAGCTAATCGCGCATCTTTTTCTGTGACATCCCATTCAAAGTGAGGTTTTCTACCTAACAGTACCGAATCGAACACAGTAGTTTTGGATGTCTCGCTTTTTTGTGCTACGTACCCGATGTTTTTTGCGATGTCTTTTTTGCTCATTTTATGCAGGTTAACGTCTTCCATAAAAACTGAACCAGAGGCAGGGGTAAGCACTTTGCTTATACATTTGATCAATGTAGTTTTTCCGACGCCGTTAGGTCCCAAGATAGAGACAACATCGTCTTTCTCTACGTTAAAGGAGATGCCGTCCAAAACTTTTCTGCTACGGTAAGAAAAGCTTATGCCGTCTATATTGAAGAACGTCATTTCCGGTATCTCCTGATAAGCAGATAAATGAATAAGGGTCCTCCAAGCATCGAGGTGATTATGCCTACTGGAATAACTGAGGGGTATAGTATAACTTGGCCAACTCCGTCCGCTACCAAAAGAATTATGGCGCCGAGTATTATGGAGAGCGGAATAAGGTAGCGGTGATCGCTGCCGATTATCATGCGGGCAATGTGCGGGCCTAGAAGACCAATAAAGGCGATTATACCGAAAAAGGAAACTATAACCGCAGATAGAACAGACGTCAAAATCATGCCGATTATTCTTTCTCGTTCAGTATTGACTCCTAAGCCCTTAGCGGTGTCTTCCCCCGCGTCTAAAGCGTTGTAGTCCCACCTTTTATAGAAAAAGTACAAGACTACTGGAAGAAACACCAAGATAATAAGACTATTCCAAGCCCAAGTTGCTTTGCCTAAATCACCAAAAGTCCATGCAACAATGTTACCAAGCTGCGAATCAGTCGCTATATATTGCATGAATGACAGCCCAGCGGAAAACATGACGCTGATAGCTACACCAGCCAGTATCATTGTTTCAGCGCTTATACGCGTTACTTTGGTGAGAACAAGGATGGAACCAGTCGCCACTAATGAAAATAAGAAAGCGCAGATAGTTGTTACGTAGGGATTATTTATTGAGACTACGTTAGTTAAGCTGCTGCCAGCCCCCAGAAAGATTATTGCAAAAGATGCACCGAAAGCTGACGCATTGGAAATGCCCAAAGTAAAGGGCGAAGCAAGAGGGTTGCGTAGTATGCACTGCATTACTACACCAGCGACGGCTAATCCTGCGCCTGCAGCTATTGCACCGACGATTCGGACCATTCGTATGTTCCAGATGGTTCCGCCTGCTCCGGAGGTGTCAAAAGTGAAAAGGTACTTTACTACATCGCCAAACGGAATACTTATTGGTCCATTTTGTGCAGCGATAATTATGCAAACAATCAGTACACTTAATCCGGCGATTAAAAACAGACGTTTTCGTTTTACAAAGCCCTTGTAGACTTTTGAGATTTGAATTTCTTCTTTTTCGTTGTCTTCATAGATATCAAAGGCTTCTTTTTCGTCTGGATGATGGTGAGAAATCTTCTGCTTCGCCGTTACTTTTACACCTCCAATAAAGAAAAAAGATGGAGAGGGAGACTTATTAACAAATCACAGTTACAGCGTGATTTTGCTGCATCCATTACCTGTTTGTGCTGCTGCAATATCTTGGTAAGTCATCGTGGTTCCCGGATAAAAGAGCTGTATGATTTCGTTGGCTTTGTCATTGAAGTTCCATGAATGCTGGCCGCTGTTCATCACTGAGGCAACGTAGTATACGTTGACTAGTTGGTTATCCCAGTTGGTTCCGTAGCACTTGTAGACCATTGTTGAGTATATGTTTCCATCTTTGATGGCTGAAACATCCGCTAAGCCAGTTTTGTCTGCTATGTAGCCTTTAATTGAGGTAACACAGCTGCTGACACCTATGCTGTCTATGAATATGTAGTCTGGGTTTGCAGCGATTAACGTTTCCAGCGTGATAACGTATGGTTGACCGTTTGCAGCTGGCGCAATCGCATTAGTTACGTTTGAGTAGTCGAAGGGTAAGTAGTTGCCGGAACCTTTGAGAAATGATGCGCCACCATAATAGAACATGCCGCATGCGTATGCGCTTTTATTGCTTTCAGTTGGAGCATTGGCTGTAATGTCGTTGATCAGGTTGGCGACGCCTTCGTTGAGTTGTTTAGCTCTTGCTGATTCACCGAATAAAGTTCCCAGGGAGGTTATTTGATCGTAGAAGCCTTGTCCGAATTCTACGTTGGCGTTGATGACGTAGACTGTGGTGTTGGTTTGGGTTTGGAGGTTGTCTGCAGTTGCTGTGTCTTCAGCGGTTGAGGTTATTATAAGGCTTGGTTTTAGAGCTAAGATGGCTTCTGGTGTGGTGGCTATTTGTGGAAGCGATGAAAATTTGGCTTTGTTTACTAGATAGTATGTTTGGTCGTCAAGGGTGTTGAAGGTGCCAGCGGGTTCGACTGCTTGAACCTTATCAACTGCGTCGAAGTAAGATACTAGGCGTAATGAACATGCACCTATACAGTATATTGAATCTATTTGCTCGGGGATGTTGACTGTTCTGCCAAGTGCGTCGGTGACAGTTGTAGCAGTTGGTTCAGGGTTTGGTTGATTTTGAGTGAGAAGGTAAACGGCGCCTACAGCGGCGACGATGACTATGGCTATTGCAGCTATTGCAAATAATTTGTTTTTGCCCATTTGAACACTATCCAACAATTCCTGTATTACTTATTTTTAATTGAGTAACACAACTAAGTTCTTTAATAAATTTTTCTAGCAGAAAAATACATTCGACCAAAAGTAATGTAGACGCCACTATTCATCTTAAGAGCTTCTATCCCCCTGAAATTTTATTTCTCTCAAAATTAATTAGTGGTGGGCCGAACCGGATTCGGACCGGCGACCTTCTGCACGTCAAGCAGATGTCCTAACCAGGCTAGACGACCGGCCCACACCATTTGCACCCTCATTTATTGCACCTAACCTATATAGGCGCTTCGATTCGCCTTGAGGGTGCCTTATTTCTGAACAACTTACCTTCCCTTCCTAAATACCTTATGCCTCTCAACTAAACCAAACAACTAATCTCTTTTACCTCGGTAAACCGTTCCTTAATTGGGGCAAATATTCGGATTCAGTTATTCGGATATTTCGGTTTTTGATGTATTCTTACATTCGGCTTACGGCTTATTAAGAAACGAACCTTATGACTGAAACAGCAAGCAATATGCTGTATAAATAGAAAAGACTCAGGAAGCAAGTAATATGCAAACCAAAATTCATCCCTCCAAAAAATTCTCAGCAATCTCAATAATTATCATTCTAACCTTAGCAGCACTTAGCACATTCATAACCTACACATTTGTTATGGGCTCAACCAACGACGGTTCAAACCCAACCGGCGGAGATAACAACGGCTTAACACCTGTATCTAATCAGCAGGAAACGTCTCTTTTCGCAAGCTTCACCTTTAGTGCACCCATAATTAACTACAACACAAGCTTTATTGATACGTCTACAGCGGGCTCCAGCAAAATCAACCAGTGGTCATGGAATTTTGGTGACGGCGCAACAAGCGCTGAACAGAATCCACAGCACATATACTCAACAATCGGCCTGAAAACTGTCAGTTTAACTGTTACCGACGCAGAGGGCAAAAGCAGCACTACAACAAAAACTCTCTATGTTGAAAGTCTAGACGGTTTCATGGTTCCATTAATACGAATGCATCCATACGTCGAGTTTTCTGTATCCACAGTTAACCCAACAGTTTTTCAGCAAGTGAGTTTCACCGATAAATCCGTCGCAGTCTATGGCAAAATTGTTCAGTGGTCGTGGACCTTCGGTGACGGTGAAACAAGTAGCCAGCAGAACCCGGCGCATGTCTACTCAAGCGTTGGCATTAAAACAGTCACCTTAACAGTTACTGATTCAAACGGCATGTCAAGCACCGTTACAAAAACCCTCACTGTAGAAGAAGCAATTCAACTTCAACCCCCTCAAGCAAACTTTAGCCCAGCTTCAGTGAATCCGACAGTCAATCAAGATGTCTTATTTACAGACACATCATCTGCAGGTACAGGCGTCATTAACCAGTGGCTTTGGAGTTTCGGCGATGGAACTACAAGCACCGAACAGAACCCCACACATGCATACTCAACGATTGGAGCTAAAACAATCACCTTAACAGTCACTGACTCAAATGGCTTATCAAACACAATCACAAAAGCAATAACAGTCGAAAAAGCCCCAACAGCAGAATTCACAGTATCATCAGTTAACCCAACAATCTTGGAACAGGTACGTTTCACAGACACCTCAACAGAAGGTTCAGGCGTTATAATCAGTTGGCTATGGACTTTCGGCGACGGCGAAACAAGCACCATACAGAACCCAACGCATTCATACTCTGCGGCAGGTCTAAAAGTTGTTACATTAACGGTCACTGACTCTAACGGCAAAATAAGCACAGTAACACATGAATTAACTGTAAAAGACTTTACAGCCAAAACACCAATATGGTCAGGAACAGTCTGGAGTGCAAGCGACATGAGATCCATTCACGGCGACTCTGTCACATCAACAGTTCTAGAGGCAGGCAAGGTATACGAGATAGAAGTATCAGAAATGTTCTGGTACAACACTTCAGCAGGCGTTGCAGCTGATGCTATGTACTACACCACAGATGCTTCGAACTCGTGGGACTGGACTACCTCTTATCCGGCACCAGAAGGGCATTCATTCCTGCAAATTAACGGGCAAGATGTCAATTGGGGCTCATTAAGCAACGGCGATACAGGTCACGCATATACGATAACATATATCGGTCAAGACCAAGCATTAACCTTCCAATTAGTTGATTGGATGGACAGCAACTACGACAATAACTACTGTCATCTGCCAATAACGATATACCTACTTAGTTAATCAACAACAATCGAAATAAATTCTTGCCACCTTGTGGCAGATTCCCCTTTTTGCTTTTTTATTTGATTCTACTAACCAGTAAATTACCAGAAGGCTCTATTAATTCGTGGAAAAATTTTTCTAATATTGTATCGGCTTACTCATTTATGGCAGAAGTTTTAAGGAGCATTGCACATACAATGTTTTAACAATATTCCATACATGTCGGGTATGAGGGCCATGGTCGCAACAGACGAAATGACATTGCTGCTAGTCGATTTCATAAATAAAAACAGCGATGTAGCAGACGTGCAGTGGGACCGTCGTATGAGTCCTCGTCTTCTCTTCAACCCCTACTCCGAAAAGTATGAAGAAAGGAAAATCGTTGCTCACTACTTCCTGATGGCCGCCTCTCTTCTAGACGACACAGTTATTGGATATCCCGAAAATGCCCGCATGCTCCTAATTTATCTACACGAAGCGTTTGGAAACCAATTTTTTGAAATCAAAAAGGCACACCTTTTCGAAGAAGAGATTGTAAAAGCTGATTTCTACAACGACCTTGGGCCAAACAAGAAAAAAGCATCTGAAATTATAGCAGATGTAAACCTATTCATAAGAAACAAAGCTGAACGCAACCTCTTAAAATACGCCCAAAAATTCACCAAGCCAAAAGACTTCATAGAGGACCTCTCCCAAAACATCGCCTCACTGAGTGGCCCCCAAAAGGATCGCGCTTGGATTTACATGCGCTGGATGGTAAGGTCTGACCCGGACCTCCAAATCTATGATCACCTTCTCCCCGAGGACCTCTATGTTCCTCTAACCAGAGAAAATGCCAACGTAGCAGTCAGCCTTGGGTTAATACCATATGCTACACCTGCCCTTTGGCATGATGAACAGGCTGCTGCACAAGCAAGACAGAAATTGACAGATTTTGCCAAGCACCTTTTCCCTCATGACCCCGCAAAAATTGATTACCCATTCTTTTTATTAGGCCGATGGCTGAAGCAGAAACCTCTTAATCGGCATACACTCAAGACTGCGCTTGATTTCTTGAACCGTATGCAAAAGGTAACGGGGCAAAGCCAGGCATATTATCAGAAGATGAGTCGATACAAGAGCGGGTGGGAAAAGAAAACAGCTGTGACGCTTCTGAAAATGCATATTCCCTACGGCTATGAAACAATTAGCTTTCCGCTGCCAAATGAGGTTTACACGCCAGATTTTATTTTAGAGAAAAAACTGGCGGGCAGAAAAATCATCCTTGAACCCCACTTCGAAATGACCAAGAAACAAGCCCGAAAATATGCACTCTTCAAACGCACATACGGTCACGAATTCCTGCTCATATTATTGCTGAAAAACGACCTTATCCCGCTGTATCATCAACGCAAAATATTGACGGATGATGTTTGTGATGATGTATGGCCTATTGAGTTTATCCACTTGTTAGCTGAAAAGATACGGCGGGGGACTTATGGGCAATAGCAGCTTAATTAGGTCTCATGTAATTGTAGTATTGATTTCCGATGGAACCTGACAGCTTCAAAGCCAACATAGTCTCACTAATACTAAATGGAAAAACAGAGAAAGCACTGGATTTGCTCTCAAAAAAATACAACGTATCAGTACCAACTCTAAAAGTTGGATTACCAAAGGGACATAAAGCAACAGCGTATGGTTGCTACAGCGCAAAAACTCAAACAATCACTATACTAAACAGCGACGTACTATTCAGCCCATTTGTGATAATTCACGAATTTTACCATCATCTACGCAGTAAAGCAGTTGACCGTATGCATAGAGGTACAGAGGGTAATGCTGATAAATTTGCAATTGATTTCTTAACTCAATATCAAATGGCTTTTTTGAAAGCTCAGTTGGGTAATCAGTAAAATTCCTCGTCATCCATTTTTATTGCTTCGGTTATTTCGATAGCGATATTATCTCCGTTGGAATCATAAGCAGCTATGCAGTTTTTACCCTCAAATGGGGGTCCAACAATCATTAAAACGCGGCCAAAAAAGTAGTTCAGGTCAACGTGACTGGGGCGGATGTTGCCGGATGGATGCGAGTGAACCGTGCCGACAAGTGAGAAGTCACCTACAAACATGTAAGGATTAAAATGTACCTCGCCCTCGCCATGGATAGCAAAGGGGGCTAGTATTAGGTCAGTAATATGTATGGTGTCTTTGTGTTTTTTGCCCCTTAATAGTAGGAAGCTTTCTCGGGGGTAGAGTTCTTTAGCGCCAGCGTAGATTGCTTCGAGGATGTTGGATGGAACTTTTATGGTTAAAGGCTTGGGCATAGTGTAAAAATTTGGTTTGTAAGTTTATGAACTTTGCTTAAGGCATTTTTTTCTTAGACTTGTCGCTGTGTGATTCGGTAAACATTTAAGACACGTTGGATAAGAGTTGTTGATTTGTGTGCCGAGATGGCAGAGTGGTTAACGCGCGGGCCTTGAGAGCCCGTGGACCTCCCGGTCCGCATGGGTTCGAATCCCATTCTCGGCGCTTACTTATTTTATAGTTTGTTTTACAAAAAAACCGTATTCAGCTTCTGATTCTAATTCAGAATTCATAATTTTTTAATATACAGATCACCGAATCAAGGTTAAAATCTAATTTAATCGGAGACCAAAAAATGCCCGAAGATGCAGACAAAAAAATTGCAGAGTATGAAAAGAAAATAGACCTTCTAACCAAAGAAATAACCAAACAGAAGGCAATAAACACCGAACTAATTAAATCACAAGCAAAAGTCCTCGAAGACGCAATCAAAGGCGCACAAGACATAGTAGCAAGCAACGAAGCAACCATAAAAACAAACAAGCAAATTGCTGAACTTTCTGGCTCAGTTCAACAGTCAGCGTCGTTGGTTTTAAAAAACGCCGCAGAAACTGGCGTAGCTATCGAAAAGGTAGCATCCGCAGCTAAAAATGTCGGTTCAGTAGCCGAGCAACTATACTCTAATGCCGAGAATGCAACTAAAGCAAGCGGTCGCGTTCTAGAAATGGGTAAACAGGCGGCTAATGTTTCTAATCAGATGGCTATAGGCATGCAGCAGGTAAGCACCGCTTCACAGCAAGTCTCAGCCGGATCACAGAAACTAGCAGAACTTTCCCAAAACGCAGCTAGAAGCACTGAGGCATTAAAGAAAGTGATGGATGAAGCAGGAACAATCGCAAGAGAGGCCACGACCACAACAGAGGAAGCACTAAGGCGTGCACGAGAAGCAAACGAGAAAAGCCAAAAAGGTCTCCAGGCAATCGAAGCAATCAAAACAGATATTACACGTGTCTCGGATGCCGTCACTTCGATGGTTANCTCTGTTGAACAAGTCGGTCAAATGACAAATTCAGTGTCTGATATTGCTGGTCAAACTAATATGCTTGCATTAAACGCTGCAATTGAAGCTGCACGCGCAGGAGAAGCAGGCAGAGGCTTTGCAGTAGTAGCAGACGCAGTAAAAGGACTCGCAGGACAATCCAAAGAAGCCGCCGGCTCAGCAATCAACCTCGTAAAAACCATTAAAGACGCTGGAAACCAGACAACAGAGATTTCTAAACAGTCACAAATCGGCGCACAACAAGGAGNTAATATTGTCTTAAGTGCAATAAAAGAGTCAGAGGGCATATCCGAAGTTATGGGAGATATGAGCACAAAAGTCAGCAACCTCACTAACGGAGTAGAACGCGGACTTGAAGCGATCATATCCGTCACTAAAACTATTGAGGAAGTTGCAAGTATCGCAGAAGAGAGCTCATCTGCTTCTGAAGAACAATCGTCCGCAGTTGAAGAACAAACCGCTGCAGCTCAACAAATGGCTTCTATAGCAAAAGAAGTGTCTGAAAACGCAGAGACACTGGAAAGTTCATCCAAGTCTGTTGTTAAAAGTGCAGAGGACATGCAAAAACTCGCAGATGGCGTCAGCAACGATGCCTCAGTCGTCGAGAAATCCGCAAAAGAAATTGAGACTCAAATAGAAAAAGTAACTTCAGCGACACAAACAGTACGGGAGCAAGCATTAGCCGCAGTTGAAGCCGCAGAAAAAACAAATGCTGACCTGCAAAGACTTATCGATTACCGCACTAAGCTCCTCGAAGAAATCAAATCCAAATATCGTGTAGACGAGTAAAGTTGGTGCAGACATGCAGACTGTAATGCAAACTGGCGACATGCAAATTGTTAACTTCACAATTGGCGATGTCAACTATGGTGTACCAGTTGAACAGGTACGAGAAGTCAGGGACATGCAGACGGTAACGCCTGTCCCTGGTTCTCCTCCATTTGTGGAAGGCGTTACAAACCTAAGAGGTCAAATAATAACTGTAATGGATCTTCGTAAACGCTTGGGGCTACCGGTAAAGGATGCCTCAGGAGAAAAAATCATTATTATAGACCTCGGAAAAACAGCAATGGGTGTAGTGGTTGATTCAGTTACTGAAGTCTCAACCATACGTGAGCCAGATATCGAGAAAAATTCGGAAGTCACGGCTACACTTGACGAATCAATAATGGGCGTTGGAAAGCAAGGAAACCGCTTGACAATTATTCTAGACATTGCTAGAACAATCGGTAAAGTGCACTCCTCTGTCTA
>JBNIDR010000004.1:54462-58753 GCA_050108155.1 Bathyarchaeia archaeon
TGCCTCGAAAGAGGCAGCAAATATTTTTTAACTTAAAGCATTAAGAATTTTTTTGTAAACTCGGTCATTTGCTGATGAAAATCAGTCATCATCGATGAAACAACTACTTTTCCTGCTTCAGTTAGTTTGTACACTGTTTTTCGTCCGTCTGACTCGCCAGTTATGAGTCCTTTCCGTTCCATTGCGTACAATGTTGCATAGACTGTTCCTGGGCTTAGGATGCCGCCAAATTTGTTGTTTACAAACGCCGTTACATCGTAGCCACTTAGGTTGCTTTGTTTCTTCATCTCTATTAGGATGAGGATGTCTAGAAAGCTTTTGACAACTCGGATTTCTATATCTTTTTGGGTATAGCCGTTTACGAATTCTGCAGGCTTCCCGTTTTCTTTGGAATCGCTCATTCTCTTGTTCGCCTGTGAAACCTTTTCTGTACGTATGGCATCGGCGTGATTTAAGATTATCGTATGCAATAGTACTCAAGTCATATGTTTCATCAATATTCAATTTCTGAATAAAATTTGTATTTTGACCCGTTTAAATTGAAAAAAAATTTATAAATAATCAGCACAACAGAATACAATTTTCTTTATTGATTACACTAATTCAAAGACTGTAGCCCAAAAAATTTTTTTAAGCAGCAACTCAGGCGCCATCCAAGTTGTGACCATAGGTGTTTCAGAAACAATTATATTCAGAGGTTGATTACTAGACAAGTGGTGATTTTGTTGGTTAGTTTTAAAGAATTATCAGATAAATTTGTAATATGCGCAGGCGGCTTCGACCTTGGACAGATCAACGGGGTAGACATAGACTCTACTACATGGCGTGTCACTCACATCCAGGTTAAGCTGTCAAAAAACGCCTCCGAAGACCTCGGATTCAAAAAAAGATTCGGCAGCTCCACCGTATGCGTACCAGTCGCCTTGATTTCCAGCGTCGGAGATAACGTATTACTAAACAAAACTCTTGACGAGTTATCCAAAACCCCAGAAATTTCAGAGTGCAAATAAACTAAAAATTAAACGGGGTTTTGGCCCCGATTTTTATTGACAGCTGTGCCAAGCGGGGGTTTCCTCGTGGAAACGCTGACAGTATGAGTAGGAGCGGTTAAAGTTGGGGCAGTCACAGCATTTCTTAGTTTGGGGTGTTGTCTCTGCTACTAAGGGATTAGCCATGTTTTACTCTTCTTTCAAGCCACTACTAGGGGCAACTAATAATGGCGTTATTTCCATTTCTGATACATAGCCCCCCTAAATGCTTTTCCGCCTGAATTTCACCATCAATGCTTAGACAGGAAGCGCTCTGAATCGGCGATAAATTTCAGCGTTTCCTTCTCGATTCGCATTGTTAAGCCGCTTAAATCGTTAAAATCGGGCGCCTCAACCAGCACATGCTCCACAATTGCATCTATGCCCTTGATAGAAGCCGGAACGCTGTATTTGGTGAAGTTTTTTTCTTTAAACAGGTTCCAGTATTGGGCTTGAATCTGCCTGTTTAACCCCGCCAGCCAAATCTCAAAGCGGAACTTGTCGTAGACGAAGACAATTGCGATTTTTAATTTTCGGTTTTTAAGCGCTGGGGGCGTAAATGCGAAGTAGGTCATGTCCATGTAGCCGGGGTAGATTTCGGATACGAAAAAATCAGGATGTCGGTCTTTCAAGTAGGCTTTCAAAGCTGAAAAGTAATCCATCAAGCCCCTATACGCTCTCTGGATGTCGCCCTTTTCAAGCTGCGTTTTGTATGTTTCCATATCGTGAGCTAATGAAGACACTGTCCAACCTCACCTTACAGAAAGTCACTGCTAAATATGGTTAATCAAGTTATCGTTTGAACCCCTTTTGGGGGTAATTTGGGTAAAAGTATTGTAGAATTCTGAAAAACTCCTTAATAGCATCACAGGCTTCCTCCTGCTAAAAGGTGAAATCAGTTGAAACAGAAAACAACACAAGAAGAAGCATACAAACTCCACATTAGCCAAACCAACCGCGACGGCTCCTTCTACTGCCCCAACTGCGGCGCAAAAATCAGCCCAGACGACCACACTGAAGAAACATATTCACTCTACGATGTTGAACTCCGCGGCTACAACCTTGACGAAGTTGTAATCTACTGCAAAAACTGCTTAAAGTTCATTCACTTAGGCGGCTTCTCCGACCTCTACGAAAAAACAACAAAAAAATCACATGATGAAACATGTTGAAGCTAAACCAGAACAAGACACGGTCAGTCTTAGCTGTTGCATTGGCCGTCATTGTAGTCAGCCCACTAGACGATATTGCAATATCAGCCCTGTTCGGCTCCGCTGTTTTTGGCTTCGGTTCGACAGCATTCTTCGCGCTGGTGGTTGCTTCGTCAGCGGTTTCCTTGATGGTTTGGAAGCGCCACGCTGTAGGTGCAGGGTTGAAGCGTTTCTGGAATTTTTGCCAGCAAAAAATTGATAGAGAACCGCAAAAACTGAAAGCTTTTTAGTACCCAAAACCGAAGTAGCCTATGGAGAAAGCCCTTGGCTAATACTAAACATGGCTATGACCACTACGAACTGCTTAGCGCCCTTCAGAAGTGCATCCGACGAGGCATGGAATACGAAGCAGTGCACTTCGCCGTTGAACTGGAAGAGTTTAATCCAACGATGCTTTGGAACCGCCTAAAAGTCATCGCCTCCGAAGACATTGGACCCGCCAACCCACTCATGCCCGTGCTAGTTGATGTTATGCAGAAGAATTATCTCGCAGAAAAATCCAAACTCGCAGAGGGCAACCCCAGCCTCTACCTTGGCAACGCAGTCGTATGCCTATGTTTCAGCCAGAAAAGCCGCATAACCGATGACCTCTTAAACGTCGTCTATATGGAGCGCGAAAAGGAAAACAAGTTTCTGCCCATACCGGACTTCGCCCTTGACAAACACACGGCACGGGGCAAAGCGTTAGGCAAAGGCATAGATGACTTCTTCAGCGAAGGTAACAAACTCGAGAATGAAGCATTCATTAATCGATATACTGAGCGCGCCAAAGAACTGCTTAAAAAGTACAGTGCAAAAAGCCAGTGATTTTGTTTATTTTTTGTGTTCTAAATGTTGGTTAAATAAAATAAAACTGCGATATTATGAATAGGTTATGGGGTTAAACAAAAAAGTTTACGCCATAGCAGCTATAAGTCTAGTTTGGGTGATTTTAGGTTTGGCTCTGCCTTTGTGGTTTCCCAAAAATTCTACGCAGACACCCGACGTCACCTCTCAAAACGTCGCCCATATAGTATCAAAAGAAGAAGCAATAGACATCGCCCTGCCGTACATTAATCAATACGCTTCAGAATACAACAGAAAAATTGTGAATGTGTCGGCGTCACTGCTTAATTTACGGAATGGGGATATTTGGGACGTGTTTGCGCATTATGACCGTCAAGGCGTAGAGGGTGAACAATACTGGATTATCGGGTATGAGGTGTATGTTGCTTTGGATGGAACCGTTACTATGACGCAGGCGTACGGTGTAATGTAACTTCTAAACGTTACTTGAAAAGCTGAAAACAAGTTGGAAATTTCCGATATATCAGTGCGCTAAACGCACCTGTTGTCACGGAATGTGCATGGTGGGGTGCGTTTTTCGCAGACATATTAGGATGCAAATAGAAGAGCTATGTTGAAACCTATAGAGGAGAGACACCATCGCGGCGAAAACATGCGTTAAACGCAAACCACTACAGCCCCGCCACCATTTTAGGCGCATAAAGCCTCAATAAAAGCAGCATAAGCTCCGTATACAAAAGCATCAACCCAGCACACAAATGAATCAAGCAAAACCGTTAAAACCCCGTCTAGGCCACATAGCCTCTATGAAACGCGTTATACTCATCACGGGCACGCCCTGTGTGGGCAAAACCACAACCGCCAAAGCCTTAACAGCCAAACTCAACGCCGAATACATCAACCTAACCGACTTCGCCAAAGCCAACGCCCTAATCACAGGCCAAGACCCCGAGCGGGACACACTCATCATCGACGAGGAAAAGATGACACAGAAAGTAACCGAAGCCATCGACAACTCGCAGAACCCCAACATCGTCGTCGACGGCCACTACGCAGCCGCCGTCACCCCCAAAGAGCACGTCGCACAGGTTTTCGTGCTGCGTAGACACCCAAAAGAACTCAAGGAACTCATGGAAAAACGCGGCTACAGCGGCGCAAAGATGTGGGAGAACTTGCAGGCGGAAATCATCGATGTTTGCCTCGGCGAAGCAGCTGAGGTTTATGCGAGCAGAGTATGCGAACTCGACGTAACGGGCAAAACGACGG
>JBNIDR010000005.1:0-44460 GCA_050108155.1 Bathyarchaeia archaeon
TTTTTTAACTGATGAGCTGCTTATTAGAGTCTTAAAAATACTGTAAGGGTCTGCCAGGAAAGCCCCGTGTCAGTATTTTCTGTAGCAAGAGTGGTGGCGGGGGTGGGACTTGAACCCACGAAGGCCTGCGCCAGAGGATCTTAAGTCCTCCTCCATATCTTAGGTGCACCTTGCGGTGTCTGGCCACCTATTTAGACCTGGCTCGGATACCCCGCCACCAGCACCGATAAAGTTCAGCATGGTTCTGTTTAAGTTTTCCGATAGCACAAAGCAAAGGTTCCACGAAAACGGCCACTCGATAAGCCAAGCTGGCAAACCATTTGAGGTCTTATAGCTGCTAAAAAATGGGGTCAGCGAGTTTGCTTGTCTTTTAGTAACTCGCAGTTTTTGTGTGCAAAGCAGTCGTCGCAGGCGATAGTCGCTACGGCGGTTTGGCAGTCTAAAACGATGGTTTTGTACAGGTTAATACACTCTTCTTTAGCGTGTCGTTAACTGTGAAGACTAAACTTTCGATGCGCGTTGGTTGGGCGCTGGTTTTTTCCCTGCTGGGTTGATTTTTAGCGGGGGTTTCTCTGTAAACGTCTATGGTTAGGTTACACATGCCATGTTCCTCCGTTTTCAAGTCTACAGAGGCGGCTCTGTTTTTTAGAGTTGACCCAAATAAACTCTATAGGTTCTCGGATGGATTAATACAATATGAATACTTAAAATCCATAAAACCAAAAATGTCGCTGCATCGGGCGATTTCGCTAATGGAAACAACACAAACTATGTTTAACTTGCACTTGCGTTTATTCGCTGAGGAATCCTGAGATTAAATCAGAGTTTTTTCTGGAACATCCGCATTCAAAAGGGTCAAAATCGATAGCTAACATCCAATCAAACAGCTTAGAGTCCTCCATTTTTGATTTTATGCTGCGTTTGCTCAACTTTCTCCCCCTCGTCAAACTATATCCGCCAAAGAAAGAGCGGTTTTTCTTCGCGTTTTTTGATTTGCCGATTGATTTTTTTCTCTTTTGGCAATTGGCTTCACCAAGGAATTATTGGAGCCAGCTGCTTAATGTAATGAACCCAAATAAAATAATGAAAGACACAAAACTATATAGTGAAAAGAATGTTAAGTTAGGCTACAGGATTCTCTTGGATTAGGCATGTCCCTTGTGTACGCGAATACTGTGCTCTTGTAGCTGCCTCGGATCAGCAAACCGCGCAGAGCAGTAGGGGCACTTAAAGGTTTCATATGACATAGCAGTCTGACTACCTAACGTTTAGTTATAACACTTTGCTATATAGAAAATACTGTGTATGTAGTAAGGACAACTGGCTAGAAATCGACTGCCCGCCAGTTCATGTGATTGCTTTGTTTTTTCTAACGTTTTTGTTGCTAGCGCGTCGCAGTCACATATCGATATATCCGATGTAAGGTAAAATGTATTTGCCGGTTGAGGAACAGGCTTCACCGCAACATGTGGAGTGATCTCCAGCAAACAGGTAAAGACCGCCTCTGCGATCACATCAAGGAAACGGCTTTAAAATATGCAGGAGGCAGCCGATGATTGCAGTGGGGTTTAGACTCAACTCGGCAACTATCACTTTTCTAGATAATCTCGTTATCCCCTGTTCAGCTTGAAAGTTGCTTTACAACCAACTAGTAAAATTTTGGTAGCCCAGAAGAGATTGACCCTATTTAGACATTCTTACGTTTGCCCTTACTCTTAAATAGCATCACCACTACTGCGATAACTAACAATGCACCTGCAACTCCAGCAATGAGGTACTGAAGATTTTGTGGTTGCGTCTGAATACTTGGCGTAGTAGAATTAAGTGCCAAGGTTACAGTGTGCACGCTATGGTGATAAGTGAAAGAGACAAGCCATGAATCGCCTACAGATTGAATAAGGGGCTGTAGCGTTTCTTGGTCAACGTATACTCTTAGATTTGAAGTTTCGTTCATCAGTGATTTTGATATGTAGACGTTGACGTAGCCTGTTGTTCCTGTTTCTCCGCTTACTTTGAAACTTAACTCTTGGCTGTTAGAGTTAAAACTAAGACCTGCCA
Organism: Bathyarchaeia archaeon; assembly: GCA_050108155.1. Taxonomy (GTDB): domain Archaea; phylum Thermoproteota; class Bathyarchaeia; order Bathyarchaeales; family Bathycorpusculaceae; genus Bathycorpusculum. Next base: position 2,059 of record JBNIDR010000005.1, read on the forward strand.
CAGTCGAGTTGGAAGCTACGGAGAAAACCGAAGTATCCTCAACGGGAAGAACCGCAAAATGCACAATAGTACTTGTAGGGGAAAACTCTGAAGTGCCGTTGTATGCTGCTTTCAAGAAGTAAGTGCCAGTTACCAATGGTGTCCAGACTGCTTGGAAAGCGCCAGTATTATCTGTGGTAACAAATGTTAATGGTGTCCATGAGTTGCCGCCATCAACACTATATGATAACTGAATTGGCGAATCAGGTATGCCCGCGTTGTTTGATGTCAGTGTTCCTTGTATGTTTACTTTGAAATTTGAGTACGTTGTTGAGCTTTGGCAGTTAACGTTTAGTGAGGTTTCAAGTTTCGGGGTTGAAGTGTTGTTTAGTGCCTCGGTAGGCTCTGGAGTTGTGACTGGTTTGGGTGTTGGAGTAGGTGTTGGTAAAGAAGGGTCAACTAAGAATGAACTGTTGCCTTGGCAAGGATTGTATTGAACATTATTCGCCATGGTTTCGCCTGGGTAAGTAAATATGCACAAATACTTACCAGTGATATCGGGTATCCAAGAGAAACTAATTTTCCCAGTTCCTGTTTGGCTTTGATTACAGCATATGATTCTATTGTTTCCGTTTCTGTCTATAACGTTAAACTGGATTCCGTGGTAAGCATATCCAGATGGCGGATCGGGTGAAATGGTTGCCGTTATGGTAATCTCTTGACCCATAGCGGCAGTTTTAGGTGTTATGGTGATGTCTGAAAAAGATGTGTTTATCGTGGTAACTTGAGCCGTTGAGAAAGAAACCCCAGAAAAGAGACTAAAAACTAAAAGTACACCACAAATTAAAACAAGTCTTTTCTCACTCAAAGGCTAGCACACCTAATTTTTCGCTCCAATGAGAAAGATGGAATCGAAAGTCAATATAAAATTTTACAAAATACAGGTTATGAAAGAGTAGCCCAGAAGCTCCAGAAGTACCCTGAACTTGGCTGATAACAGTTTCGACGACCAATTTAATAATCAATAAAGAATAGCCTATTTGTCTGTAGAAGAACCTTCGCTAAGCAATATTTCTGACTTTCCGACGCCTATAATACAAAATAGAAAACGCCAAGATCGCAAATAAAGCAACAAAAAATCCCACCACAGGTAACCACACATCGAAAGAAACATTCGCCGAAGGCTCAATTTCAGAAACAACAGTAGGATCAGGTGAAGGCGTCGGAGTCGGAGGGGGCAAAACGGAGGATGTTTTAAGCAATAGAAATTCACTGTTCCAAGGGTCAGGCATTGTTTGGCTAAAACCTGCAACTATTATGCTACCATCACTAGTTTCTAAAACAGAGGTCCCACCGCTCATACCGTAGGACTGCTTAAACCATTTGTCCCATTGAAGGGAACCATCGATTGACATCTTTACAAGCCACATACTTTCAGCAGAGCGGTAAGCACCTACAAACGCTAATCCGCCATCGCTTGTTTGAGTAATGAATGCGGCTGTTGTCCAATAGGTTTCATCTGGAACACCAGAAGTAACAGCAGGCTCGTAAGTATGGTTCCAAACCATGTTACCATATGAATCGGTCTTTACAATCCACGCTTGAGGGCCGCCAGTACTTAAAACGTCGACTCTACGCGAAGGGTCATCTTTGGGAATGGAAGTATAAATTGAAACATTATTGAACGAAAATGAATTACCAGCTATTACATAGCCCCCCTCAGAAGTCTGAATCAACGAATAGGCGACATCATCTTTTGTCCCACCAAAAGTTTTAACCCACTCTAAATCGCCCTGTGAGTTAATTTTTACAATACAATAATTCATGTCGTGACTATCCATTGTGGCGGTTCCGCCAATAGCGATGCCACCATCACTTGTAGCAGTAAGGGTTGACATCTCAAAAGCCAAGATATCGCTGGTTCCATTCACATTATAATTTTCTATCCATTGTATTTTGCCCAGAGAATCAATCTTTATAATTGACGCAGCACGCTGACTGCCAGCCGTTATTCCGTAAAACTTGTAAGAACCTGCCCCCGTAGCGTTATTTCCCGCCACAAAATAGCCACCATCAGTGGTTTTCACTAGATAGCGTAAATAAACTTGAGAATATCCAGGAGAATAACTGTGATTCCATTGTATCTCATTATCCTTGTCAAATTTAGCAAGTGCAAAACTGGAGTAAGTTGACTGTAACACAACATAGCCTCCATCGTAGGTTTGAACTAAATCTGAAGCGTTGATATCTTTACTCCAAGTCAAATTACCGTTAGAATCAAGTTTGAAAAGGGCAGTTTGCTGGTAACCCATTTGGTGAGACCAGCCTAAACCGAGGAAAAGATAGCCACCATCGCTCGTTTGAATTATCCGTGGAATCTGGTCTGAGCGCCCATAAGTTTTTTGCCATACTACCGAAGGCGAGGAGTCAATCGCAGCGTTAACAGGTGCAACAGTAATTAAAGTTAGAAACAACAGAGCTGCCATTAGAAGGAGGATTAATGAATTGCCCCTGTTAACTGTGTACATATTAAAGCCATATTCCAGCGAGAATTAAAGGTTAATTGTCCAGATTTCTTGACTAAGGTTTGTCAACGTTTCGTGACTTCAAGGGGGACAAAGTGCTGGAAAAGTCACGAACCAAAAAATCAAGAAATGGTAGCCCAGAAGAGATTCGAACTCTTGTCAAGGGCTCCAGAGGCCCCTATGCTTGACCGCTACACCACTGGGCTGCGCAGACACACAGAAACAACGTGCGGTTTTATAACTTTACCGTTGCGCTTTCTCATTGTTTTTGGCTTTTAGTGCTTCGCGTACGCAGTAGCATTCTTGGCTGACTCGGTTGTAGTCGCTGCAGTGCCAGAGCGTGTCGACGATGGGGTCTTGGTGGTGCCAGTAGCGGGTGGAACAGAAGACTTTGTTTGGGTACTGGTAGGAGTTGTGGCTGTCGCAGTTGCCGCAGTATTCGCCGTCGCTTGACATGTTAGGGTTTCTCCAAGATTTTTTCTCTCAAAATGTATGGGTTACGCTTGAAGCCAGCGCCGAGCCGCTCGGTAACCGAAGCCACCATAAACGGGAACACCATCAAAACTTCACCGATAACCATAACGTGGTCAGCTGAGCCCTTCATTTTGCCCCAACTCACCGTTTCCTCCAACGTGGAGCCAGATAAGCCGCCTGTTTCGGGGCGATCCATAGTCACGATTACGCCGTAGTCCAAGCCCTTCTTGGAGGCAAGCGCAGAGGATTGGATGGTGTTGCGTGGAACGCCGCCGCCGAGAATGATCATGCCGTTTTTGGGCGATTTTGAGCAGATGCCGCAGATTGTGGGAACATCCTTAAAGGCGTCGACTAAGAGCACGTTTTGCTGGTCCTTCTGCGAGGCGTGCAGCCAGTGGATGAACCCGAATTCGGAGTCTCGAACTGCAGGCAGAAAAATTGGAACTTTTTCCTCATATGCGGCTCGCAGGATTGAGTTTTCGTCGGTTAAGCGTTTGCCGACTTCATAGGTGAATTCGTCGGAGGATAACGCCTCGCCTTTGCGCTGGCGTGCTATGTCAGCGTACATCTCCGAGAACACGTAGTCGAGTTTGACATAGTCTTCTTCGGGTACGAATACATCGTAGATGCGGAATATGTGGTACTTGTAGAGTTCCCGGTCGTTGACTGCCCAGCCGCCTTTATAGTGATGCCCACCGACGGCCTCTATGGCGTCGTGAACCATACAGGCACCCGTGCTCACAATGACATCTACGAGGTGATTGCGAATTAAATCGGTGACCAATGTGCGCATGCCTGCAGGAATCACTGCGCCCGACAATCCGAGGAAGACGGTGCATTCGGGGTCTTTGAGCATTTTCTCGTAGGTGTCACATGCGGCAGCTAATCTGCCTGCGCCGAATGAGCCTGAGTTGCTGAATTGCCGCATGAGTTGATCTACGGTTAGGGCGCCGCGGATTTTTATGTGGTTAACTTGTTCTTTGAGGTAGTCTTTTCTTTCCATCTTGACGCCGCCGAGGTCTTGCTTAACTAGCTTCTTAATCCAAGTGATAAACCTTAACTTGTCCGGGGTGGAAAGCTTCGGCGGGTCTGCTTGCGGAAACCGCCACAACCAGCCTGCAATCCGCCCCAGACGCCAAAGCCTAATCGGTTTGTTCCCCACAATCCGCTGGTTGTTGTTGTGTATAGGCGATTCCCTGCAACAACAACTAACAAAAAATGTAAACCAACCAAACTTCATCGCACAAAAAATCCGGTTCTGGCTTAGGGTACGAGTATGGCTCTGCCCACGATTTTGCCCTGCTTAAGCTTGATGAGAACGTCTTCGGCGCTGCTTAGACTGTAAACGCTCCAGTCCACCCGAACTTTACCCATAGAAGCCAACCTTAAAACGTCATTCATATCCTGCCGGGTGCCAATCACGCTGCCCACAACCGAGTACTCTTCAGGGAACAAAACAGGCGTATTTCCTAAAACCCCCATCAATACAACTCCGCCGCGTTTAACGATTCGAACAGCTTGATCCACGGCCCTCTGAGAAGGCGCATGAACCATAACAACATCGGGGCGGCCAGACTTCACAATAAACGATTCCAGCTCCGCAGCGTTCACTGCGTGGTCTGCGCCGATGTCTTGGGCGAGACGTAACTTTTCCTCAGAGGTGTCAACTGCGATGGTTTCTGCCCCAGCCAGTTTGGCAAACTGAAGGGTCATGTGACCAACGCCGCCGATTCCTATAACAGCGACTTTTTGGCCTAAACGCACGTTTGCCCTTTTAACGGCGTGGTAAGCTGTGATGCCGGGGCAGAAAAGAGAAGCACTTTCTTCAAACATTAAATTGTCTGGAAGATTATGGACAAACGCTGCTGGCGCAAGCATGTATTCGGCGTATCCGCCGTCAACGACTTCGCCGGTGGTTTGCCTTTTAAGGCAGAGGTTTTCTCGCCCAGAGAGGCAGTACTCGCAGGTTCCGTCAGTGCTCCAGAGAACCTGCACACCAACTCGGTCACCTACCAAAAAAGTCTTGACGTCCTTACCTACATCCTCAATTACGCCGGTTACTTCATGCCCGGGAATTATGGGCAGTTTAGCGGGCACTCCGAATTGTTTGAGTTCACCCTCGATCATGTGCAGGTTGCTGTAGCATACTCCGCAGGCTTTGACTCTTATTAAAACTTGATTGGCAAGCGGCACAGGGTCTGGAACGGTAGTGTAGATTAGGGGGTGATTTTCGATTTTGTCGATTCGGGTACATAGTTGGGCTTTCAAAGGATTCACTCTTAAAATGCTGATCGGGTGCTAACGATAAACAGTCAATGTTACTCCGATTTAATTTTATGTGACTACAAATCAGGTATCACACGTACAAGTTAAGGCAGCACAAAAATTTTTTCTACTATTTTTATGAAGATACAAAAAAATTAAAAAAGGGAAGAATAAATGGTTTGCATTTATTCCTTTTTTATGGTCGTTTTCTGAGGACGAGGATAGTCAACAGACCGACAACTATGATAGCAACGAATAGACCAGCGATTGCTGGTACGAAGTATAGGTCAGCTGCAGATGGTTCTGGTGTTGGCATTGGAGTTGCTGTTGGAGCTGGTTCGTCAACGGTGAAGCTTGTTTCAGCGTATGAGCCCCAGTATCCTTTGTTGCCAGCGAATTGCGCGATGACTTGGTAGTCACCGGTAATGTCTGGTGTCCAGGATATTGAGTACATACCGCTAGCGTCAGTTTTTGCTACACCGATTGGTCGACAGTTACCGTTTGAGTCAATGACTTGTACGTTTACTTCGACACCGGTGAAGTTTGTTGGCAATGGTTTCTGTTGGTACACGTATGCCATCCAGTCTTTCATGCTTGCGTCAGATGAAACTGGAACACCGTTGGGGAAGCGTGCAGCTTGTTCGTCTTGCTTTGTGCCTGATGCAATGTCGGTTACTGTTCCTCTGATAACAACGCTCTGGCCAAGTGTGAGACCTGTGTTAGGTGCAGTAGCCGTTGTTTGGCTTGGGCCTCTGCCGACAACATAGATCTGGTTGCTCAGACCGTTGAACCAGGTGTTGTAGCCGTCTGCGATTGCGTAGCTTTGGTACATGAATTCGCCGACGTAGCTGTTTAGTGTCCAGACTTCGGTTCCGTCTGTTGCGTTGATTGCGCGTGATAGTGAGCCTTTGTAGAGTGGTGTTTCGATTGTGTGTTCTGTTGTGACAGTGTAGATCAAGCCGTTTGCATAGCCGTTAACGAATGTTGGATAGTTACCTGGAACTACAACGCCGCCGTCAGTGCTGTTGCCTGGGCCGCCGTTGCCGTATGTCCATAGCAATTTGCCGTTAGTTGTGTCATAGCAGTATAGGATACCTGCATATGCACTGCTGTACATCTTGCCATAGGCAAACATGTTGGCTAAGCTGGCTGAAGCTGGGCTGCCATAGTAGTCCATTGCGGCCTGCGGGTATGCTTTGGTGTCCCAAATGCGTGCGCCCGTGTCGAGGTTATAGCCAATGAATGCGTTGAGTTCGCGTATGTTTTCGACGAAGACTCTGTTCACTGGGTCAACACCTGCACGAAGGATAGTTACCTCATCTGTTGGATGAATTGTGTTCATCCATTTAATTTGGCCGTATGTGCCTGCTGTCTTGTTTAGGCTAACTGCGAAGTATGTGTAGTCGGCTTGACTTTTTCCTCCAAAGAACATACCGGTACCTGTCGATGGGAGTGAACCGTTGTAGCAGAGCATAATGTCATTGTAGTAGGCTTCCACGACTGTGAATGCGGTAGTCCAGTTTTTGCCTTGGTAAGTGATTGGTACTGTCCAGTCATATCTTGAGGTTGCGCTTGCATCGATTGGTGAGGCTGGAAGTGCTGGAGTGTCTGACCATGTCCAGAGTAGACTGGAGTTCCATTCTCTAACAACATAACCTTGACCGGGGATGTTTGTTGTTTGGTAGATCAGGTTCTCGCCCATTGGACCCATTGCTGCACGGCCGGATGGAATGTTTGATGCGTTGAAGAGTGGTCTGCCAGTGTCTGCGTCAAATACGCGCCATGAGGTTGGTCCTCCGAAGAAGCCACCGCCAGTTGCTGCTACTAGCAAAGGCTGGTAGACACCGTGCTGGTTGGGGTTCTCAGAGTCGAAGATGATTGCGTGTGAGAGTGCTGGAACTGCGCTGCTTCTCCAGTATTCTTTGCCTGTGCGCAGGTCAACACAGACTGTGTCGCCGCCGGTTGCGCCGAGGTAGGAGAGCGGTTCAGTGTAGTAGAGTTTGCCGTTTACGATGATTGGGTTGATGTATCTTTGCAGATAAGCGCTACCTTCGAAGTATGTGTTACCATTGAATCCTTGGAAGTCGTCTCCACCGACGACACCGCCTGCCTGAAGTGATTTGGTCCACATAATGTGGCTGGTTTCTGAGCCAACTGCATTGTCTGGGAATAGTGCACCGTTACCACCGTAGTTATATGAGCTTTCAAAGCCTAGATAACCAGGGGCGCCGTTGCCTAGCCAGTTAGATGAGACCAAGTACCAAATAGAGTTCTCTCCGTAGATTGGACGAGTCCAGTATTCGGTTGGCAAGGGGTATGTATCTGGTAAGCGACCAATGGATTCTTCTTGGACTGTGAAGGTAGTTGTTGCGTTACTTGGTAGGAAGACATCGTCGTTTGTTCCAGCATGGGCAGATGCGTTAATGTTCTCTCCGCCATAGTAGAATTTCAAGGTGTAGGTTCCAGTCATGGTTGGGCTGTAGACGTATGCTTGGTTTGATGTTGTGTCTTGAACTGTTTCCCAAGTCTTTTCTTCTGTTGAGTTGTCTGGTTTTGTGATGACTAATTTATAGTTGTGAACTCTGTAGGGGTTGTCCATGTCTGCGCTTGGAGCGGTCCTGTCAATCCACATGTAGATGACGACTTCGTCGCCAACGCCAACGTGGCTTGGTAGAGCTGCTACGTACGCAAATGTTTTGTAGGTTGTTGCTGCATCTGTTGCGGGTGTAAGTACCGAAAATCCCATTGAAACTACTAATAGTGCTGCTAACAAAATAGTTGCGATTTTACTCTTATTGTTCAATTTTTCTTATTCTCCTTAAGTCTATAGCTCAAGGAATTAGGCGTCTAACTTTATAAGCGTTTGGAGAAAAACCGAGTACTAAATTTCCAAACAATGGATAACTAGACATATTTTTGCTCTTTAACCGTGCCTGAAACACAAAATTTATCGCCTTTTCAGCATCTCAATGGTTCCCCGCCACAAACACCTTTTTTGACAAAACAGAGAAAAACTAGATGACAACAATGCTTTTATCGCCAAAATTACCAGTTTTACATGAATGCTTATGCCAACTGTTAAAGACATTATGACTAAAGATGTTGTAACCATCGAGTCAAATAAGAGCGTGTTTGAGGCAGCAGAGCTTATGGCTGAAAAGGGCTTAGGCTGCTTAATCGTCGTGATAAAAGCCTTTCCCGTAGGAATCATAACTGAACGAGACATAGTTAGGCGAATTGTGGCTAAACGAAGCTCGCTTGACGCAAAAGTTTCAGAAGTCATGAGTAAAACACTCATAACTGTTGAGCCGGGCACCTCGCTTAAGGAAGCAGCCAGAGTGATGTCTACAAACAAAATCCGCAGGTTACCTGTTCTGGATCAGAACAAACTCGTAGGCATAGTTGTAGCTTCTGATTTTGTGCGGAACGTCGGTAAAAAGACGACTGCTGAAGAAATCCTGGATGCGCTGGGACGTTATCCAACGGGCACAGTGACTTAAGGTACCCTTTTTCCTCAATCTTTGCTTTTTTTATGGCTCTAGTTTTTTCTTGAAATCCTGTTGAAGGGCGTCAAATCTGCTCTCTTTTGTTTGAGGGAGCTGGATTTCAAGCACTTTCTGTGCACAAGCCTTTGCTTCGTCTGTTCTGCCTAGTTTAGCTAAAGCAACGCCTTTTCCAAGTAGCGCCGCTATATAATCAGGCTTCAAAGTCAAGGCTTGCTCAAAACCATCAAGCGCTTTTTCGTAGTCACCTTTATTTCCAAGCGCTATGCCCATTTGGTAAAAGATTTGCGGGTTATCAGGGTACGTTTTTAGCAGGTTTTCGTATTTGGCTATTGCTTCGTCGTATCGCTTTAACTTTTGCAGTGAAGCCGCTAAAGAGAGGCAGATTTCAAGGTTATTTGGGGCTAATTGGGCTGCTTTTTGGTCGCATTCCACCGCTTGCGAGTACGAATTTATCATTGTGTAAGTAACGGCTTTTAGGTGCCAAGCGTTTGGTGACTGATAGTCGATTTCGATAACCTTGTCGTAGCATTTTATTGATTCATTGCATCTTCCAAGTCTACCTAAAATGAGCGCTTTGATCAGCCAGGCGTCAGGGTAGTTTTCGTAGAGTTTTATAGCTTCATCTATGCATGCGAGTGCGCTCTCGTATTTTTTGGCGTCCTTGTATGTAATAGCGCGTTTAAGTTGAACAGTAGCTTCTAAGCGGTTTGCTGCGTCGATGCCTGGCGTAGTTTCTATCATACAATACTCCTCATTTTGTACATCTATGAAAATGAATTTATTATTAATGGCTAAAAAAAATACAAAAAGCTTAACTGTTCATGAAGGTTTTTTGGATATTTGTATATTTTTAGCTTTTGCCTACTGTTGATTATATGCCGATTTGGATAAGGCTCTCTGAAGAAGGGATTATGCGGCTTAAATACGACAAAAAAGAGAGGGCGGCGTGGCTGTTGAAAGTGGATTTTTAATGCACTATTATAGAACAGGGAGTTCAATAAATAGAACAACCAGAAAATCAGGAAAGGAGCAACAGTCATTCCCCAAATTTGGGAAACAGAACACATGCAAACAGAAGCATATAGATGAAAAATTCAATACCGCCGCTGTATACTTGGTTATACAGTGCAGGAGCTACTTTTATGAGCGCAAAACCCATCTTAGCTAAACTAAAAAGTTACTCCGAAGAGCTAAACCTCGATTTATCCAAACCTGAAGACAGATTCAAATGGTTTATAGCATCAGTGCTGTTTGCAAAGAGGATCTCTGCGGAAACAGCTAAAGAAACTTACCTATGTTTTGAGCAAGAAGACCTAATCAGCCCCGATGCGCTATTGGATGCCGGATGGGACCATCTAGTTAGGGTGTTAGATGAAGGCGGCTACACGAGATATGACTTTTCTACAGCGACAAATCTGCTGGCTATAGCAAAAATGCTTAAAGAGCGGTATGGGAGCCTCGAAAAATTACACTTAGAAGCTGAAGACTCTGCGGATTTGGAGATGCGTCTGCAGGAATTTAGAGGTGTTGGTCCTGTGGGCGTCAACATTTTTCTTAGGGAATTGCGGGGTGTATGGGAGAAGGCGAAGCCGGAACCTTCTAAGTTGGCGGTGGATTTGGGGAAAAGGGTTGGTTTGGATTTGGCTGATGTGGTGAGGTTTGAGTCGCAGTTGGTTCGTTTGAATCTTGAGTTTTGTAAGAGGCGTCGTTGTGGTGATTGCCCGTTGGGTGAGGTGTGTCCTGACAGGGCGAGGATGAGATAGGTTTTCTTGAGGCGCCTTACAGAAGATTTATGAATAGACAAATCTCTTATTCCGAGTCGGAGTACTAATTTAGTTGATGCCGCATGCCTGAATGCCCCTACTGCGGAAGCAACGACACCAAACAAACCAACGCCTTCACAGACGACCAACTAATACATGAATACCTCTGCAACAAATGCAGCCACAAATTCTTAGTACGAAAATAACATCAGACGACAAACCCCTGAAACGCTCTTCTTTTTAAAACAAAAACCAAGCAGTTATGAAGTTGAAATTCATAAAAGCCTTATCTACTTTTTAGCAGAGTATAGTCGATTACTGTGACACACTGTACTAACTGTGGACGAGAAATAAACAAACCAGCAAGAACAAAGCAAAATCAGTGCTTCACGACAGAATTCTATGACTGCAAACATTGTCACCACAACTTCAAAGTAGTAATAAACACCGCACCACATATTTACGAAGCCGCTACAACCCGTTAACCTTCAAAAATTACGCATATGAAAAACAATATGCGATGCGGCTTGTTTTCAAATAACTAAACAAAATATTCCAGCATCAAACATTTTTAGCATCCAAATTATGTTTTGGTAGTTTGCATTTTCTCTTAGAACTTATACCAGCCGCCACTACTTCGATGCCCCAGCATTTTATCTGTTGAGAACTCGAACAGGAGGAACAGTACTTTTCTCTGCGTTCACTCAACTTTAGCTCCCTCGAATTATGAGGCTTCAAAATGGTTCAGGATGGCGGGTGGGAAGGGATTTGAACCCTTGACCCTCAGCTTAGAAGGCTGATGCTCTATCCGTACTGAGCTACTCACCCCACTGGGCTGGAATAAAAATAACCTCTCACGTTTTAAGCATTGCTATGGCTTTGATTTCAAAGTCGCAAACTAATTCAGAACTTCAGGGAACATATTTGAATCTAAATAGAAACTCTATGCAGAAACCTATAGGGGGCTCTGAGGGCAAAATAGAAGGGCAAAAATCAATTCAAAAGCCAGACCCATTTTTGCGTTATAAGCATAGAATTAGGTTTTCCAGTCTGGCCCAGCCTTTTTACCGAACAACACCTGAATATGCCCAGCAATAATTATAGCCATCCAGACCGACGAGTAGAAGAAGTAATACACGAACAGCTCATGAAGCTTGATCTCGCGGAACCCCAGCTTACGCCCAAACCCATAAAACACCACAGCAGTGATGGCGAAGCCAGAGAACGATATCAGCAGCACTTTTAAGATGTCTGCAGTCGCCAATGAAACCAAAAAAATCGGCAATGCAATGTTAAATTTAACTGATAGAAACAGGGAGAATACCAGAAGCGAATTATACATCCAGAGACTCGGCACTACAGCGCTCAAAAAGAACACAGTCACCGAAGGATAAAGGAAAAATAGGCCGGGAAGGAAAACCTGAGGCTTCTTTATGAAGCGCCTCACCAACTGCTTATACCAGTCTTTGAGCCAAAGCGCCTGCCCAATCGCCCATCTCCGCCGCTGAGTAAACCAGCTTTTCCAGTTACCATGCACAACATTTTGAACCTCCACATCATGCGAGTAGGCAAAGCTGCTATCTGCAAGGAAAGCTCGGGTAGCTATGTCTATGTCTTCGGCGACGACTTTTCGGAAGCCACCTACCTTCTCGAACGTTTCCCGCTTGATGGCAAATGCAGCACCGTTAACTGCTGGGCACTTATGCATGTAGTGGGAGGCAAGCCAAGAGCTAATGTTGAAGGTTAAGTATTCGTAGTAGGCCATTCTGGAGAGAAATGATTTGTCCTTGACAACCCGCTTTTTAATATCTAAAACATCATTGCGCTGCATTTCCATGACGATTTTGCGCAGATAATCAGGGTCATTTGGTATGCCTACGTCGCTGTCCAAAAACAGCAGCACTTTTCCAGTGGAAAGAGGAAAAGTGTTGTTTAGGGCGTTTGATTTTCCCCCGCGGTCAGGGTTAATTATGAATTTGACGTTTTCCCGTTCCAGCCGCTTAATCTCGCGAGCGAAATCTTCAGTTGGAGCATCTACGGTTACAAAGATCTCTTTGCTTACATTCTGCGAACAGAGATTATCCAGCATCCCCTCTAATTGTTTGGACTCTTTGTAAACGGGAACGAAGATGCTGATGTCCACTCTTTCTCCTCTAGGCCTGCAAAGTAAGCCATTTGGTGTATAATCATATGGAGATTTAAATTATTCTCCAAACAACAGGGCAAGCGACTTGTTGGCATGGAAAAAATGCAATTATTCAAGAGCGAAAGGTCAGGCTCAGGCCTTTCAACGCCGATTGCGAAATCGGACCTATACGATATAGCACTTCAGCTTCGTGACCGTCGTTACCGAAATCATCCTCACTAAATAAAAGTCTACTTTCAAGGTTCGCCCCAAGCAAATTCGCTAAACCAACATAGCCCTTTTTTGAAAACTCATTAGAGGGGTTAACTGTTCCCTCAAAGTATTTTGCGCCAGTCAACTGCAGTTGGCAGAGAAGCATCTGCTTCTGCAATCCTAATCCGCGGTAATCTGCATGTACCACTATTTCCCAATTAAAAAAAGTGTCAGGACGCCTAGGCGGAACATAGCCTGACGAGAATGCAACAATTCTCGCCCCCTCAAGCGCAACTACACAAGTATCAGCGAAGTCTTTAGCTAACAAAAAATAGGTGTAACGCGAGTTTAGCCCTACATAAGGACGATTATCAGTTAAAAGCTTGTACACTTCAGCAATGTCTGCCCTGGAAAGTTTTCTGATCCTGAAGCTACAAGCATTTTTAGGCATCTAGCATCATATCAAGCACGTTTTTTTCGGCGTTCCAACCTCAAATTGCCCTTCGGCACAAGCGAAACAGTTTTTCCATCATCACCCAGAAGCTTCTCCACCCCAACTGGAACCTCACCATCGGAAGACTTCAGCTGCAGCGTGCATTTTTCGCATTTCCGGCTACATTTAACTGGCTGATAATTTTCTGGTTCCTGATAAGTGGTGATTACGCCTTCGTAGTTACGCAGTACAGTCTTATGAGTCGACCACGAGATTATATAATTAGGCATAACCGGGATTTTTCCTCCTCCACCCGGAGCGTCAACAACAAATGTGGGAACTGCAAAGCCGCTTGTGTGCCCCCGCAGACTCTCAATGATTTCGACGCCCTTGCCAATGGAGGTTCGGAAATGCGAAAGCCCCTCGGAAAGGTCGCATTGAAACAGATAATAGGGTCGCACTCGATTCTGGACAAGTTTCTGGTTAAGTTTCTTCATAATTTTAGCACAGTCGTTTACACCTGCAAGCAGCACAGATTGATTACCCAATGGTATGCCTGCATCAGCAAGTTTCCGCAGCGCCTCCCGTGCAGAGGGTGTTAACTCTCGCGGATGGTTAAAGTGAGTGTTTATCCAAAGCGGATGATGCGACTTTAGCATCTCTACAAGTTCCTCAGTTATGCGGTAAGGCAACACAACTGGGGTTCTTGTGCCTATTCGCACAACCTCTACATGTGGAACACCTTGTAGCTCGGTGAGTATCCAGTCTAAGAGATAATCGGGCAGCATCAATGCGTCGCCGCCAGAGAGCAGCACATCGCGAATTTCCTTGTGCTTTTTAATGTATTCTAAGCCAGCTACGATTTGCGCCTCAGAGGGTATATGGTCGAGGTCTCCGACTTTTCTTTTGCGAGTACAGTGGCGGCAGTACATGGCGCACCTATTGCTGATCAAAAACAGGACACGGTCAGGATAACGATGGGTAATGCCCTTAACTGGACTATCTTTATCCTCATGCAGCGGATCCTTCATGTCGCACTTAGAAACTATAAGCTCGTCAGGATTGGGAAAAGCCTGCTTAAAGATAGGATCGTTTCGGTAGTTTTTCCTGTCTATAAGCGAGGCATAGTAGGGGGTGATTAGCAACGGAAATTTCGCAATGGTTTTTTCAAGCTGTGTTTTTTCTTCTTTCGTAAAGGTTATACCCATGAAGTCCTCGAAGGCTTCAATGGTTTTAATGGAGTTTTTTAGTTGCCAATGGTAATCCATCCACTGAATAACTGACACAGGATTATCAATTGTGGACACATACGATTGGTAACTTGGTGGCATTTCTGGTTTTTCAACATTCAGGGTTATTCTCCTCCCAAGTTCCGCTTTTTCAGGTAAAGAATCGAGCGTTTTTATACATTGTGGATAAACCCTTTTTGCAAAAATAGCGAACCAGCGTTAACAAGCCAATAGCGTGCCAGAACAGTGTACTCTGATTGATTGAATGTAAAGTACAGGTAAGTTATTATTTTTCCCATGAAGCAATATCAATTATGACCAAGGTTAAAGCCATCAGCCTGTTCTCAGGCGGATTGGACAGCATTCTTGCAACTGAACTTGTGCGGCGCCAAGGCATCGAAGTAATCGCATTCTACGTAAAGACACCCTTCGGTATCCCAAAAAAGGACGGCGCAAACGAGGCTGTGAAAGCTGCGGCGCAACTCAATGTGCCGCTGGTCGTCAAATGCGTCGACAAAGAATACATTAAGATGCTAAGAACACCCAGGCATGGATACGGAAAAAACATTAACCCTTGCGTTGACTGCAAAATCTTCATCCTAAAACAAGCCAAAAAATATGCTAAAGAAATCGGCGCAGACTTCCTCTTCACAGGCGAAGTTCTCGGCGAGCGTCCAATGTCCCAGCATGGAGCTGCACTTAAAATCATCGCTGAAAAGGCAGGCTTGAAGGGGAAGCTTCTGCGTCCTCTTTCGGCAAAGCTGATGGCTGAGACAGAAGCTGAAAAAAGGGGCCTTATTGACAGGTCCAAATTGATGGACATTCAAGGTAGATCCCGCAAGCCTCAGTTTGAATTAGCCAAAGAATATGGCATTACGGTGTTTCCTTCCCCGGCGGGGGGTTGCCTGTTAACCTGCGAGGAATACTCAAAGAAGCTCCGTGACCTTTTAGACCACAAAAAACGGGTCAAAACAGCAGACGTCGAGTTACTACGCATTGGCAGGCACTTCCGAGTTGGAAAAAACAAGATTATCGTGGGCAGAAATCAAACAGAAAACAAGTTTTTGACGGAAAACAGAGACAAAAGCGATTACTACTTTGAATTGCCCACGATTGTCGGCCCAGTAACTCTTCTACAGGGACCCAAAACTAAACAGGCAGTGGAAACCGCTGCGAAATTAACAGCATTTTACTCTGACGCTAAAACCCCGCAAGCCACCGTCAAGTACGGTAAAACCAGCCAAACCAGAACCATCACGGTGCAGCTGCCACAAAGGGCAGAAGTGGATAAGCTTCGAGTTGGAAATTAACAAATCAGCCAACAAAGCGATAGGGGTAGATTATCAAAAAACTTATCCCTTAACCGTTTTATAATAATGTTGGGCAGAGAGGCTTGACGATAGAAAACAACAGATCCATTGGCAAAATCGGCGGCATTTTAACTCTTTTCGGAGCAATCGGTACAGCATTAAATCTGGTAAGATTAACAGGGGATTATACCACTCCTGTTGGGTTAGCTGATCTTGGAATTTTGGGCATCGCCTCAGTTGTGTCGCTTTTGGCTTTCGTCGGGTTCATCTTGTTCATGGTTGCCATGCATGGGTTCTCTAAGGATTATGGAGAACACAGAATCTTTAGCTACCTCCTAAACGGGTTTATAGCTACAATTGTAATCGCAATCATCATTATGGCTGCATGGTTTGCTTTGACTGTTACTAGCATTTTCACTTCCATCAGCGGGTTAAACGGTTCGGGGCCAACGTCTTCAACCCAAATTCAGTCAGCGCTCTCGCCATATTTGGCCTCGCTGATGCTTGCAATCTCAATCGCCACGATCGTTTGGATATTTGCCAATTACAAAGCGTTCAACCTGCTGGCGGATAAATCAGAAGTACAAGACTTTAGAACCACCGCCAAGCTATTTCTCTTAGGCGCAATCCTAAACATCACTATCACGGTGGCGGTTGTGACAGCGGGATATTTCAGCGCTATAGACTATAACACATTGTTGATAGTGACTTTGCCAGGCAATCTAATTCAATATGTTGGGTGGGCGTTTGCGGTTAAAGGCTTCTCCAGCATCGAGGCTCCGCCTCAAACAGCAACATCGCCACCGAATTATGTGTCAATGCCCAATTCCGCCGAGAAGTACTGTTCACACTGCGGAGCACCAACCCCAGTTGACGCCAAATTCTGCATCCGATGCGGGCAAAAGCAATAATCAACTGAGAAAAGTAGAAAACAAACACATTTCTTCTATAGCATGATTGCGATGATTGACACATGCTATTTGCATTTAGAGTTCAAAGCTAAAAGCGGAGACTGGTCAATCAACCTGCCCTTCCTTTGCACCAAATGTGGAGTATGCTGCAAACTCGATGACTTCTTGGCTGCAGGAGAAGTAAAAGCTCTAGCCCAGCACCCCAAAATCCAAGCAGAATTAAAAAAACTCTACGATGAACTCGCAGTGCTGTTTGAGCAAGGAGAAGACAAATATGACGACTATGTCATGCACACAGCCTGCCCATTTCTCAAAAACAAGTTATGCACAATCTACGAAATACGGCCAGAGGGTTGCCGACAGTTCCCCAACACGCCGTTTGCCATGCTAAGCGAGGACTGCGAGGCACTGGACAGATTCAAAAAACAGCGGCTGACGTTGCGCAGGGGGAGAAAATCTCAAGAAGCTTTCCACTCTACAGGTGAAGCCATTGTACCGGCGAAGGCAACTAAAGCGCAGTATCAGAAATGTATAGCCCAACTTAAGCAGGCAGGAATAACCAAAGAAGAACTAAACTTATTCAGAAGTTTAAACGAAAAAAGAAGTATTTAGTTGTTGCAGAATTTGCTCAGTAGCTTCTTGTAGCGAGCGCTGAAAGATATGAGTTGCCTGTAGGTTTTAAGCTGAACAAACGAGCAATTCCTTTCACACCAAGAGATAGCCTCAGGCGAAAAACCTGTGTTTGAAATCAACAACCCACCATCTACCTCCAGTTTTTCTCTGGCATGAGCAACTTTTGCGCAGAAGCATTCAACATCATGAATGCCTACTGGTTCGTGACATTTACATTCAATGTACAGTTTCTTTTTTCCTTTTGCATGTTGAATCTCTGCCCGGATTGGGGGTTGTCGGGTTTGGAGAGTGTGATGGGCTTTGGTGTTGTAACCCATAAAATTCAACATTCCTTCAACAATATCCTCGAAAGTTCGGCCACTTTGGGGATTGTATGACATGCTAGGGCACCGTTTGTTCAGAAAAAAAATTATTCCTTATTAGGGTTGTGGCGACTTAGTGGAAAAAATGTCGATAAAACATTGAAAAAGCAACAAATGTACACTTTTTCTTATACGGAAAAACGGGGCAGCCGTATATACGGTCACTTTTTTGTTAAATTCCTAAGCCACTCCAAGGTTTAGCCAACTTGCTTATTTAACAGTTAGCTGCTTCGTCTTATGTCTCGTGAAAGGTCGAGTAAGAACCGAATTTGAAAGTTCGACCACATTTGTTGCAGGTGTAGAGTTCCAGAGTGAAGACTGGGTTTTCAAATTTTCTTGTTGGTTTAGCAAGCTTTGAGCGGCAATCTGGGCAGGTAGGCATGGAATTCACTTGTTCAGGAAATGAATAACGAAACCTAATAAGAAGATTTGTTGTATCTAAAAGCCTACAACAACACACAAACTATTCTTTCTTCATAGCCTCAGCCTTAAGTGTCTTAGGCATCAACTCAATAGCATACCGCAATGCCGTTCGAGGCATAACCCTGCGGTTCTTAACCACATAGTCAAAGACCTCTTTCGTATGTAATCTACTTTCCTCTTTTAGCAGCCACCCATACCCCTTCTGCACCAAATCATCCCCATCCAGCAACAATACATCACATATTTCAAACGCGTCGGAGAGATACATGCCTTTTCTGCCAGGCAAAATAAACGACACTGCCGAGGCGCGTTTAAGCCAGCAATTGCTGCTTTTCGCCCAGCTTTTCACTTCCGGAACAACTTCTGGGCACTTAAAAATTAAGTCGCCGACGGTGTGGTTACAGAAGGTGTCGCATTCCGCCCAGTTGCTAACGTAGTTTTCTATCCAGCGTTTGAATGTGGATATGTCTGAGGCGTCGAGGTTGTCGATGTATTCTGGGAGCCAAGTTGAGGCGACGAAGGATTCTTCCATGTAGCCTGAGCGGTAGAGTTCTTCGCATAGGGCAAAGAGTTCTTTTTTGCTTAGAGATTTTATTTGTCGCCAGTGTGTTTTGGCGATTTTTCCAACGGTGGGCGATTTGACCCCGTAGAGTTTGATTTCTTCTTTGAAAAAGCGGTGCGCCGTTTCCTTTGTGTGTTCATCTGCCGCCGCTTCGAGTTCTGCTCTGAGCTGCATCAAGTAGGAATTCATAGAATCAAGACGCTTCTAAGGAGATATTAATTTTTTCTAAAATGAAGTTTACAAAATGGGAAAATGAAGACTTAGAAGTCTTCCATCTGGTATAGGCCCAAGTCGATGTTTAGGGCTTTTTCGGGGCCGTGGCTGTCTTCTAAGTCGTATAGGTTGGCTGTTGCCCGGTCTAGGCGACTCTTTTTTGTTGTCATTTTTGCTTTAACAACCCTTGTCTTTACTTTGGTGCTCTTTGGCTTGCACACTATGCGTGTTGGTGCAGCTATGGCTAAGGAGTTATCAATTAGTGTGGGTTCGAGTTTTGCGTCCTCAATTGTGAGGTTGCATTTTAATTCGTCGTGGAGGTGTTTAGTCAACGCCCTTTCTCCTCCAGACTTCTGCGCTGATTAAATCGCGTATTGCAACTCGGATGGCTTCGGCTCGGTTAGGGTAGAATCTTTCGTCCACTAACTGGTCCAAAGCTTTTATATACGTTTCAGGTAGATACAGAGTTATTAGTTTCAAGGTCGGCTTGCTCCCCTACGGCTTTTACAAAGTATACAACGATACTGGGCACTTATACTTCTACATATTATGCTACATACATGCACATAATATGTTGGTTCTGCAGTTTATAAATAAAAAACAATAGATATAGCAGGTATCTGTCAAAACTAACCATATGAGGAACACGTTTTTATGTCAAGACACAGCAACTAACCAGCGACGAAAATGCCCACAAAACTCACCATAAAAAACTACGGCTGCTCCTCAAACACCGCCGACGGCGAAACACTCGCCGGATGCTTAAAACAAGCAGGCTACACACTCACACATAACGAGGCAGAGGCAGACCTCATAATCTACAACAGCTGCGCAGTCAAAGGACCAACAGAGAACCGCATAATAGACGATATAAAACATGCCCCAGTAGGCAAAAAAGTGTTGGTTGCCGGTTGCCTGCCGAAGATCAGTTTTGAGCGGTTAGAACGTGAGGTGCGCTTTGATGGCGCTGTGGGTCCTGCGTTTGGCGAAAAAATCGTGGACGTTGTAAAGCGGGTTTTAGCGGGTGAAAAGCCCATCATTTTAGCGGCACCCGAAGAAAAACCGTCACTTACCCTACCCAAAATACCCACAAATAGCGTAGTCAGCATAGTCCCCATCAACTTTGGTTGCTTAGGAAGTTGTGCATACTGCTGTGTTGTGCAAGCACGCGGGCATTTGAGAAGTTACGGTATACCGGAAATAACCAAAAGGATTCAGGAAGATTACGCTAACGGCGCTAGAGAGTTCTGGCTTACTTCGCAGGACACTGCAAGTTATGGTAGAGAAATAAAAACGGACCTTGCAGCTCTGCTGTGTGCGGTAGGCGGTTTGAAGGGTGATTTTCGGGTTC
Organism: Bathyarchaeia archaeon; assembly: GCA_050108155.1. Taxonomy (GTDB): domain Archaea; phylum Thermoproteota; class Bathyarchaeia; order Bathyarchaeales; family Bathycorpusculaceae; genus Bathycorpusculum. Next base: position 22,336 of record JBNIDR010000005.1, read on the forward strand.
GCATCGGCATGATGACGCCTAATTTAGTGGTTGACATTCAGGAGCGGCTAATTGGGGCGTTTATGGACCAGAAAATCTTCAAGTTCCTGCATCTTCCCGTGCAAAGCGGCGACGATTGCGTGCTGCATGGCATGCGGAGATTCTACACTCCCGAGCAGTTCAAGGGGATTGTTGAGGGTTTTCGTGGGGAATTCCCTGACTTAACTTTGGCAACTGATGTCATTGTGGGGTATCCTGGCGAAACAGAGGAGGCTTTCGAGAACACGCTAAAGCTTCTCCGCGAAGTTGAGCCAGACGTGACGAACGTTTCCAAATTTTTTGCTAGACCTAAAACGTCAGCTTGGGACATGCATGAGGGGTTGGTGGATAAGGAGGAAACGAAGCGGCGTAGCACGTTGGCGGCGGAGTTGGCACGGGAGATTTCGGCTAAACGTAACAAGTGCTGGGTCGGCTGGAGCGGGGAGATTTTGGTTGATGAGCGGGGTAAGGTGGCTGATTCTTGGGTTGGGCGCAACTTTGCCTATAAACCAATCGTGGTGAAAAGTGGCGAGCAACTGCTGGGCAAAACCCTCAAAGTAGAAGTCACCGAAGCCCAACAAACCTACCTAAAAGGCAAAATCATCGAAGAAAAAGGCGACGAAGAACTCGGCTACGCGGTTATTTGACGCAGTAGAAGCCAGCTTGCATAACCGAGTACCACAGCAACTCAACCACCGAAAAGCCAGTTCGAAGTAGCAACGCCAAATGATCCTCAACCGTTATTGGAAAGTATTCTACTCCGAAACGCTTCATGTGTTTCTCTGCGGTTTTGGTTTCTCTGCCTGCTTGTATTTGGCGTTGTTTCCAGTTTTCAAGCCCGATTGCGATGCCTTGTTGGGTGAAGGGCTGGATGTTTTCGAAGGTTACGTAGACACCTTTTGGGGATAATAGTTTGAAGCAGACTTTGGTGGCTTCTTCTCGCTGAGGCTCACTAGAGTAGTGGTGGCTCTGAATCGCCGTTATAACGTCGAATTTTTCTTTGAGGTTGGAAAGCTGCTGTGTGGTGTTGGCTTCGAGAAACGCCACGTTTGGGTAGCCTACGAGTTTCCCCTTGGCCGCGTTTATCATCTGCGGGGAAGGGTCAACCAAGACAAAACTGGTGTCGGGGAAAAGCTTCAACGCCTTCTCGACCAGTGTGCCTGTTCCGCAGCCTGTGTCCAACCAGCTCTTCGGTTGCAGCTTCATAGCGGATATGAGGTTGAGGGTTTCTTGGTGGAAGCAGTCGTAGTAGGGAATCGTTTTGTGGACTTGTTCATCGTAGTTTGCGGCTGTATGGGGCGTGGAGTTGTCTGAGTGGAACATCATCTTTCACGTTTGGCATGTGGCGTTTTGGGTTATTTAGCGTTTTGTTGCTCCAACCGAGACCCTATTCCCCTGTAAACCGCTTTGCCTGTGCTTTTTATGTGGGTGTGGGGGCGTACGGCACACCACAAGAATGGCTGCAAACCACAATGCATTCAGCCCCACCAATGCCCCTCAACGCCCGATTCGGTGTGGTGTGCGAGAAAAACATCACAAGAACAACATAGAGCCATGTTGAAACCTCCGCCATGTGGATGTGGGAGAATGTTGAGTCCTCTTTAAAAATCACTTGAAAGCCATGTCAGCGCAATGCAGGTCGACCCATCAAGTTCCGCTTTTCCCAGTTTTGCGCCTGAAATGTTTGCCGACGTAAGTGCAGGCAACAGTTAAGTTAATGCTTAAATAATTTCGGCTCCAACCATACCGTGAGCTGAGAAAGTGACAAGTATCTGCCTTTTCAACACGCTAACACGCAAAAAAGAAGAATTCACCCCCATCACAGCGGGCGCCGCTAAATTGTACACATGCGGTCCCACCGTCTACGACTACGCCCACATAGGTAACTTCCGCGCCTTCATCTTCGAGGATTTGCTGAAGCGTTGGCTGATTTATCGGGGCTTCAAAGTCGCCCACGTCATGAACCTCACCGACATCGACGACAAAACAATCAAAGGCAGCCAAAAACAGGGCATACCCCTGCGGCAATTCACGGATTTCTACGGAAAAGCCTTCTTCGAAGACATAAAAGCCCTAAACATAATGCCCGCAGACGTTTACCCAAGAGCCACAGAGCACATCCCCGAAATGCTCACCCTAATCAAGACGCTCATGGCGAAAGGCGTCGCCTACAAGGGCGAAGACGGCTCAATCTACTTCTCAGTCGCCAAATTCCCCAGCTACGGCAAACTCAGCCACCTAAAAGTCGGCGAACTCAAGGCGGGCGCACGTGTCAGCCAAGACGAGTACGCCAAAGAAGAGGCACAGGACTTTGCACTGTGGAAGGCGTGGACGCCCGAGGACGGCGACGTGTTCTGGGAGACGGAGCTTGGCAAGGGCAGACCAGGCTGGCACATCGAATGCTCCGCCATGAGCATGAAGTATCTGGGCGAAACCTTCGATATCCACTGTGGCGGAATCGACAACATGTTCCCCCACCACGAAAACGAAATCGCCCAATCCGAAGCAGCCACAGGCAAACCCTTCGTCAACTATTGGATGCATAACGAGCACCTGCAAGTTGAAGGCAAAAAAATGTCTAAGCGCTTCGGCAACTTTTACACGCTACGCGACTTAATCGCTAAGGGATACGACCCAATCGTTATCCGCTACCTGCTTATGTCCACGCATTATCGGCAGCAATTCAACTTCACCTTCGAGGGGTTGGAAGCTGCGAAGTCGGCGGTGGAGCGGCTGCGGAATTTTGTGAGGCGACTCCATGAAGTTGAAGGCACAACTGCCACAGGAAAAGTTGCCACCTTAACTGCTAAACTTGAGGTGTGCTTCGGCGGCGCCATGGACGACGACCTAAACATCGCCATCGCACTCTCCTCGCTGTTCGACTTCGTACGAGAAATGAACGCGCTACTAGACGCAAACTTAGTCAGCAAACAGGAAGCAGCAGATGTGGGCGGTTTAATGATGCGTATCGATGGGGTTTTAGGCGTCATAGGCAAAGTCGAAGTTGAAGAAGCCCTTTCCGCAGATATTGATGCGTTGGTGCAGAAGCGTGAGGCAGCCCGAAAAGCCAAGAACTGGAAAGAAGCCGACGAAATCCGAGCAAAACTAAAAGCAATGGGCATCGTGCTTGAAGACACCGCGCAGGGCGTAAGGTGGCACAAAGAGAAAACTTAGTTCAGCCATATCCGCCAATTTTGTTTTTCCATTAAAAGAAGAAAGTGCCGTCCCTATTCTTCATCTTCCTGCGGGACTTAGCTGAAGACTGTCTTTTCGGTTCTGCGTCTGGGATGCGTTGCAGGCGGGTTGTGAACGATGCTACAAGTTGCTAAAAGCCATCTCTAACGACGGCGCCTACCATAGTGCACAGCCAAACCTGCAATCACCAAAACCACAACGATAACAACAGCCACCATACCTAAAACTGTGAAATCCACAGCTGCATCCTCCGAGCCCCCTCCTGTGGGACTGCTCGGCGTCGGACTGGTTTCTACCGGCAAAGTAGCGTTAAAGGGTTCCATGAGTGGATAGCTATCTTTATTCTGATCATCAATAAAGTATGGTGTGTTACCTATCCCCGAGTTATCTATCATAGTAGCGTTAGGATACTTCATTTGGTAGTCACTCCAGTAGTTACCACCATCGGGGTAACCGTTATCCCAAACGTTGATGCACGAACCCGAATTATAGACTTGTACGGTATAATTTATTGAATTATTCTCGAAATTGTTATGATAAATTGTGTTATTTGACGCTTCAAAAAAGCTTATTGCAGAATTGACCGTTCGCCCTGTAGACCCTCCGGTGTCTTTTATGGTATTTCCGATAACTGTGTTATTTTTGGCTTGGTAAAACCAGAGACCGTTAAAATTGTTGGTTAAATAGTTACCTGATATTACATTGTAATCGCCAGCTACCTTAATAGCTGAAGTTGAGGAATCTATTTCATAGATCCCGTTGCCTGTGTTTGTTATAGTATTGTTATCTATGAGGCAGTGGCTACCATAAATGGCAATTCCGAACCAGCCGGTATTAATGATAAAATTTTTTATAGTAACATTCGCAACGTCATTAACACTGATTGTTATGGGCGTTCCCGGTCCACTTCCGCTGAACGTTATAGTATGACCCTTCCCATCAAGCACGCAGTCACTCTTGTTCACCTTAATGTTTCCAATTACCTCGTTTGTTAGAGTGTATGTATCACCGCTTTGCTGTATTGGTGCGCTTGAAGGTGTTATGCTTCCATCAGGATTAATTGTAATTATTGCATATTCTTGGGCATTAACCGATTGATTAGAGATGGCACATATTCCAACAACAAATAGGAAACATAGAGTGACCACGACTGTTCTTTTCATGAACCTACCTAATAAGGGCCTTCATGGGTTTAATGATTTATATTTTTTGCAACAACATGTGTGTTCATGGTTATCATACACACAAAATCTCTCAGAGTTTGCATGCAAAAGCTTAAAAACAAAATCAGATTAGCGTTGATTGTTTAATGAATTGGGAAAAATACTATATCTTCCCACCACCATAAAACCGCGCATAACTTTTTCTTTCTCTCTTTTTTGGTTTAGCCCTTGATAACACACTTGTTAGTCAGGTTTAGTTTCAAATTTCCATGATACAAAGGCATACTGGTTAGTGCTAAAGATGTATGGAGTCACGAGCTGGTTGTGGCGGATTCCGCAAGCAGAACACAAACTTTTGATTTGCCGTTAAACGTTGGGTGTCGCTGCTGATTAGTTAAGGAAGTTCTTTGTCTGTATGGCTTTTGCGTTCAGATTCCACTCTTTTGTTGCGTATTTTTCTTTGTAGAGTTTAGCGGCTAGCTCGTTTTCGTAGCTGGTAAGTGCGCCTTCTTCTAGCTGGATTTTTAGCATTATGCGGACTCCTTGCGCGAGGGCGTTGGCGATTGTGTCTGGGCTGATTTTGTGCCCCAATTCTGCTTCGAGGCTGGTGATTTTGCGTTTGGCTATGTCAGCGGCTTGGCTGCAGCTTGCGCCCTTAAGCTTGAGCAGCTGAAACATCCGCTCATAATCCACTCTGCGCAGAAGCGTGCCATGCTGGAGCACAATTCCGTGGGTGATGGTTTGGCTGCTGCCGCTGATTTTTTTGCCGCCGATGGTTAGGTTGGGGCAGTTTTTTGCGTCTCCGCTGCTGTAATCTGCGCCTGAACCCATGATGCGAAGGGCATCTTTTAGGGCACCATAAATTTTGGTGTAAACTGTGGTTACGTCGGCGGTGCCTAAGTCGCTGGTTTTGGCGACTATGCTGTAGGTGACTTCGCCCTCGTAATCGTGGTAGACTGCGCCGCCTCCGCTGATTCGCCGAACCACATCCACGCCCAACTGCTTTGCGTTGTCGAGGTAGACTTCGTTTTCGGGGTTTTGGTTTCTGCCGATGCTGACGGCTGAGGGTTGCCAACGGTAGAGGCGCAGAGTGTTGGGGACTTTCTCGGCTATGCGAGCGTTTAGGATGGCTTCGTCGATTGCCATGTTCAATGCGGCATTGTTAGTTGTTAGGGGGAGGAGACGCCAATTATCCATAAACGGCCACTTTGTAACGTTTAGTTTGGGCGGTACCTCTTAAGTTATGCGCTTATCGCTCCTGCTTTTCTAAATGAGCCTTGATAAGTGCGATGTTTTCATCTACTGTGTCTAACCACTGCTTATTCTCGGGCGTGCCGATGCCCTTGGCTGTAAACATATCTTTTGCCCGCTGAAAAGCCGCCAACGCCTCTCCAAAGACGCAAAGCGACGCCAACGCAGTGCCCTGATTTACAATAGCCATCAGCCAGCGCCCCGTCTGGGCTGGATATTTTTCGCCGCATTCATCATAAAACATCAGCGCCATAGTTGCCGCTGAGAGGCTTTCCCTGTGCTTGCCCAAGCGGCCGTAAGAGGCGGAGAGACCTGAGTGGCAGAGTGCCTCGAAGTTGGAGCGGTCAAACTTGGTTTCGGCGGGTAGCGACCTTGCGAGTTTTAGGGCTTTGTTGTAGCAGTCAACTGAGCCTTCGAAGTTGCCTATACGGCGTTGCTGGTCGCCGTCGTTTAGGGATTGGAGCATGTCGCGGATTACATGAGCGGTTTTCATTGCTTACACTGAAGGGTTAGGTGCATATCGGGTTTTATCAAGTTTTATCAACGTTGCGTAACGATTAAATCGTTGTTAACAATATTATTTTTTGTAAACAACTTTACGGGGTGCCTATTTGCTAATAGTCAAAGACTCAATGGTTCTGATTCACTTGGCCACTGGAGGCATCCTAAAAGAAGCATGCATCATGTTCAACCATGTCATAATACCAGAACTTGTCCACAAAGAAGTAGTGGAAAGAGGCATCGAAAATAGTCATCCCGACGCCTACATCGTTCAGAAACTTGAGAAAGAAGGATACATACAAGTACAGCATGTAACAGAAACTGCCCTAATGGAAGAGCTAAAATCCTATGGTCTGAGAGGAGGAGAATTGGAGGCAGTTACATTATACATCCAAGAAAAAGCTGACCTAATCGCCTCTAACGACGACAAAGTTAGAAAACTACGATTGATCCTCAACCTCGAGTTAGTCTCTTCTCTCGAAATTGTTTTCTTAATGGCAAAAAACCGAGCCATATCAAAGGACAGAGCAAACGAATGTTTACGTGAACTAAAAAAAGTCGGCTGGTTCTCAAAAAACGTCATCGACACGATCATCGAGGGGGTGGAGCAACTTGACTGAGACCGAGACAACCACATGCGTCGGAGTAAGATTATCCAAGAAATTAGTAGAGTACATTGATAGAGAAGCAGAAAAAGAAAGCGTAGACCGCTCAGTAATCATCAGAAGACTAGTTGAGCGGGGAGCAGCGGAACTCCAAAAAGAGAAAGCCGCAAAGCTCTACATGGAAGGCAAAACCTCGATTAGTGGAGCTGCAGAAGAAGCAAAACTAACGGTTCCAGAAATGGTTGATTACCTCGTATCTAAAGGCTACAAGTCTGAGTACTCAATGGAGGATTTCACAAGGGGAGTTACGCTGCTGGAAAAAAAGCTCAAACAAAACAAATCCAACATAAAACGGTAGATAAGGCTTAAAACCTAAACTTGCATCTCTAAAGGCAAGAGGAACATACAGTGAAGATTATCAGTGGCCCCGCATCTAAGCCTCTTGCCGAGGCAGTTAGCATCCAAAGCGGCATTCCAAACGTTCCAGTAGTCGCAAAGATTTTCCCCGACGGCGAATCCTACGTACGCTTAGACGGCGACGTTAAAGGCGAAGTCGCCATCATCCAAACCACCTGCCCACCCATGCAGGACGGCAGACTCTTCCAGCTGGCGTTTCTGGCTGACTGCGCAAAGCGTGCTGGCGCAACCAAAGTCACCGCAGTCGTACCCTACATGGCGTATGCAAGGCAGGACAAAATATTCCTCGCAGGAGAGGGCATAGGCGTTGAAACCATCGCTAGGATGTTTAAGGCAGCAGGCATCGACGAGTTTTTAACCGTGAATCTTCACTCGGAGGCTTCACTCAAGCAGTTCCCCATGCCAGCCAAGACAGTCAGCGCTATCCCACTCATAGCCGACTACTTCGTAAAAAAGGGCTACAGGGGCGCCTTCGCGCTCTCCCCAGATAAGGGTGCAATGTACATCGCCCAGCAAGCCCAGAAAGTTTTGGGCGGCGAAGCGGGGCACCTTAACAAGACCCGTGACCGCTACACAGGCCAAACCGTCCAAACCGCAGATGGCTTAAACGTCAAAGACCAAACAGTCATCATCCTCGACGACATCATCAGCACAGGCGGCACCATCGTGGGCGCAGCAAAAATCCTCCGCGAACTCGGCGCCAAACACGTATTCTGCGGTTGCGTGCATGGCTTACTCATAGGCGATGCTGAGAAACGCATCCTCGATGCGGGCGTGGAGGAAATCGTGGGCACCGACAGCGTCCCCGGCGCAGTAAGCAAGGTGTCGCTTGCGCCGCTGATTAGCCAAGAACTCAAAGGCGCACATTAGTGCCTAAACTCTTCTTTTTACTCTCGGGCGAGAACGAATCGCTGCCAGCCGCCGAAGTCAAAGCGATTCTGGAGGCAGAAGGCTACAGCTACACTGGCGCGGAGGAGCTTGACCAAGTTCTGCGGCTAGAAGCGCCACTTGAAAGCGTTAAAGTTGTCCAAATCCGCTCAGCCTACACACGCGTCTGCGCACAAGAACTCCTAGTCGCAAACGCCACCTACCAAGACATTTCGGAGGCAGCAGCCAAAACAGATTTCAAAGCCCACCTAAAACCCGGCGAATCCTTCGTGGTACGCATCAACCGCATCAAAACCTACGCTGACAACGAAATCAACACCATGACGCTGGAAATCAAGCTGGGCGGGCAGATTCTGCAGCAGACAGAGGACACAAAAGTTAACCTCAAAAACCCAGACAAAACCTTCATCGGCATAATCACCAACAACAAACTCATCTTGGGCTTAAAACTCACAGACATAACCAGCAAAACCTTCTCCGAACGCCGCCCACGCAAAAAACCCTTCTTCCATCCCTCGGCGATGCCGTCGAAGATGGCAAGGTGCATGGTGAATTTGGCGCATGCAAAAGCCGAGTCGGTGCTGCTGGACCCCTTCTGCGGCACAGGCACCTCGCTCATCGAAGCCACCTTCATCGGCTGCCGCGCAGTCGGTATCGACGCTCAGAAACGCATGGTCTTGGGCACAAAAAGAAACCTCGCGTTCTTCGGCATCAAAGCTGAGGGGCTGCTGCATGCGGATTCACGGCATATCCCTCTTGTCAAAGCGGACGCCATCGTTACGGACCCACCCTATGGCCGCAGCTCCAGCACGCTCAAATCCACAACCAAACAGCTAGTCGTTGACGTTCTCAAGGCGTCTTATGAATTGCTGGGGGCGGGGCAACGGATTTGTATAGCATCCCCCAAAACATTAAACATATCTGCCCTCGGAGAAACGCTGGGCTTTAAGCATGTGGAATCCCACTTTGCCTATGTCCACGCCACTTTGACGAGGGAAATCGCAGTCTTCGAAAAGGTGAAGCAATGAGCATACGCGTAGTGTTTCTGGGAACAAGCGGCAGCGTACCCACCCTAAAGCGCAGCCTGCCCTGTGTGGTTGTCCAGTGCCCTAAGAATCAGTGGATGTTTGACTGCGGAGAAAACGCCCAACACCAGATGATGGCTTCAAAGGTTAGTTTTCACCGAAAAATGAAAATTCTAATTACACATTTGCACGGCGACCACGTTTTGGGTTTGCCGGGGCTGCTGCAGACGATGGCGCTGATGGACCGCAAAGAACCCTTAGAAATCTACGGCCCAAAAGGACTCAGCAACTTCCTCATCTGCACAAAAGAAACCCTCAACTTCGGCTTAAACTACCCCGTCACAATAAACGAAATCCTCTCCGAAGGCGTAGTCTGCGACGAAGACGAATACCAAGTAATCGCAGCCAAATCCAGCCACGCCGTAGACGGCTACTGCTTTGCTTTTGTGGAGAAGCCGCGCCCGGGCAAGTTCTACCCCAAAAAAGCCTTGGCACTTGGCATACCCGAGGGGGAGTTGTGGTCTAAGCTTCAGGGCGGACAAGAAGTCACCTCGCCAAGCGGCACAGTGGTTAAGCCCAGCGACGTTATGGGACCTCTGCGCCCGGGCAGAAAAATCGTTTACACAGGCGACACAAAACCCTTTGAGGCATTCGCCAAGTTTGCAGAGAACGCCGATTTAGTTATACATGATTCTACATTTGACGATTCACTCGTGGAGAAAGCAGGAGTAGATGGGCACTCAACACCCACCCAAGCAGCGGGTCAGGCAAAAGCAGCAAACGCTAAGCGCCTTGTGCTCTTCCACATCAGCGCCCGATACCCAGATGCAACACCACTTCTGGAACAGGCAAAAAAGGTATTTCCGAACAGCATCCTAGCCGAGGACGGCCTTGAAATTGAGTTACACTTAAACGAGTAGCCGCTTCAACTCAATGATGCTCTCTGGAACACTGCGGATTGATTCAACCAGAACCACCTTGTCAAAGCCGATTCGCTTGATGTTAGCCGCAAACGAGTCATAGTTAATAGTACCATCTAATACGCCATTGTGCAGGTCATCGACGCCGTCATTGTTGCTAGCGTGAACATGCACGATCTTGTCGGCAAGCTGGTCGAAAAAGGGCTGGATTTGCCCTTCCAAGTTAGCGTGGCCCAAGTCAAGGGTGATGCCTATGGGCAAGTTGGTTTCCTTGTAAAACCGCTGAAACTCCGCGGGCGTACTCATCAAAAAGCCATACTTAGCGGGCAGGTTCTCCATAGCCATATTAATGCCATAATCCTCCGCTAAGGCGTAGAGTTCCTTTGCGCTTTCGCAGCTTTGCTTGAAGAGGCTGTCTGGGTAAAATTGGCTTATTCCCGTGATTTGGGCGGGGTGGAAAACCCACATTTTGGCGTCTATGCCGCTGGCGTTGACAAGGGACTGTTTTAGGCGTTTCATAGCAGCGTTAAGCATGGGTTTTACAGGTGAACCAATGTTGATATCTGCGAAGGGAGCGTGAACTGTGTAGGTTAAATCATAGGTTTTCGCTGCTTCTTTAAGTTGAGCAATGCGGGTTTTGTTTAGGTCGTAGGTGCCGTCATCGAGGATTTCGATGTATTTGGTACCCATGTTGCCGAGGCGTTTAACCATGCGGTTGAAGGGCTCGCCAAGGCAGTAGAGCATTGAAACGCCGACTTTTGGTTTAGACATATGGCTTCCTCATGTTAGCGGAATGTTTCTGGTTTAAAGCGGCTGGTGCCTAAAGAACTTAATCCCAGCCGCGACCACAGAGGAAGTATCAGTTTTTGGAATATCCCTAATAAGCAAACGGAAGCTAAGTAGTTACTGAGAAAGGCAAGGAGCAAAGGAGAAGGCTTAAATGAACACAGAAGTGTTCAAGAGGTACATAGGCTCAGTCAAGACCGACTTCACAAACTATTATGAAGTCTTTTACTCACGGAAAGCTGCGCCGCCCATCTGCGTTGCCCTCTGCTGCTCAATCATAATAATCTATGTTTTAGGCAGAGTAATCTGAGCATACAAACCTATTTGGATGCTATTAGAAGCTCTATGCAGAAACCTATAGAGGGATAGAGTTTAAGGGAACAGTTGCCTGCCCCACTGATTCAGCGGCAACTCAACAGGCCGCGTAGACTTATACTGTACATCGCGAATGCCCAGCGCCAACTCCACGAACTCTTTAACAACCACATAACGCAAATCCCAACTCGGCGTCCCCAAACGCACCCCGCTACACATGGTGTCCACGTAAACGTAGAGTTTATGTCCCATGTAATCGAACGTTGCCTGCTCAGCCTCGCCATATTTAGGTTCTCCGAGCACTTTGAAGGGCCAAATTTTGCAGGCTGCAGGCTTCGAATGCTGCAGGGCGCAGGCGTAGTTGCGTTGGCGGCTACAAAGAAATGCGCAGGTGCCGTCGCTGTGACGTTTGATGTAGAAGCGATTAAGCCCAACCACTGTAGTATCCGCTCCGAAAGTCCGCGTTAGACGCAGCCATTCATTGAAGTTCAATACGACACTGTAGAGTTTGCAGCAGTACCCGCAGCCGTTGCAGTGCCAGTCAGCGACGTTTTGCCATGGAACAAACTGCATTGTAAAGCACGCCCACAAGAGGAACATGCGGGAAGTTAAATCTGTTTTTCCCCGACAACCAGTAAAACGCCAAGCACCTAGGATTTCGGCAGGTTAAAATACAGATAAACGTTAACATGCTATGGCGTCAGCCGCTACTTTTCGGAGAATAAAGATTGCTCAGCAGAATCGATTTTGACTTTATCACATCTATTGTAGAAAATGTAGTCGAGGAGAACCAGCAGGAGAACATGCAGGAGATCGCCAAGCAGACGCTTCAGTTAAGCCCCACTCAAGCCGCTTATGACATGCTTGATTTTAGCTACAATAAGATGGTTGCCCTGAACTTCCTGAGGTACTGCTTAGAGAACAAAAAGACATTATGCTTTGACCTGAACCTTTTCGAGACAGGAGAAGACAGGGAAGAGATACACCGCTACATTCGCAACATCATCTACGTTGCGCTTTCTCAGCATAACCCAGTACCCAGCCGAGACTTCGCTGAGCAACAAGAGAAGTACAACGCTTTTCTACGTAACATCCAAAAAAGCGGCGACAACTACAGCCTGAAAACGTCGGAGTGCGAGTACATACTGCCCATTAATCACTTCGAAAAAGTCGTCTTCTATCACAACTACGGCATTCCCAATCTCCCCCCGCAAGTCAAAGCGGCGCTTGCAGGCACGGATTTCATCGACGCAGGAGCCTACATAGGCGACACAGCCCTAATACTAAATCAGTACCAACCCAGAAGAATCTACGCCTTTGAACCAGCCCCCGAGAACTATGAGCTGATGCAGAAAACGCTGCGGCTCAACAAAGTAGACAAAGTGACTCCCGTTGCTTCGGCGCTGGGCAACTGCGAGTCAACACTGAAATTGTTCAGGTGGGACAACGCCTCATTCCTCTCTGAAAGCGGAACTCAGCAGGTTAACGTAACCTCAATCGACGCATTCCAAGCCAAAAACAGCCTCAACGTGGGGTTGGTGAAGATGGATATTGAAGGCGCTGAATACAACGCCGTATTGGGAGCCAAACAGACGATTGAGACGCAGAAGCCAACTCTGGCGATTTCGCTTTATCATACGGGGCGGGACTTTTTTGAAATCCCCAAGTTGCTTAAGCAGTGGGTGCCGTCTTACCGCTTCAGGTTTTTGAATTTGCATAGGCTTGCGCCGATTCTTGAAAAAGTTCTCTTAGCCTACTGCCCCACATGATATCTGCCGCGTTGTCAACATAGAACTCAGCTGCTTGCAGAAGTCTCCACAACCAGCCTGCAATCAACCCCAGACATTAAAGCTGAATCGGGCTGTTCCCCACAAACCGCTGGTTGTAGTTGTGCCTAGGTGGCTCCCTGCAACAACACCTAAAGAAAAACTCACACTTTTCGATACAGATAAATCGTATGTGATGGGTACCCCAGCTGGGGGTTTTCGCAGAAGTTCTGGATTTTCTCTGGACGCCAACCCACAACCTCATAGTCATGTGAGACTACTCGGGCGCCCTTTTTGAGGTCACGTTCCAGTTTAGGCTTGATTTTCTCGTTCGCGCTCGTCGTCAAATATAGATAAACCACGTCGGCGGAAGACAAGTTAACGTTGAACATGTCATCGTTCACGATGGTTACTCTATCCTCTAAACCGCATTCATGAATAGAAGCCAAAGCCTTCTTCGCCAAGTCCTCACGTAGCTCGATTCCGACACCTCGTGCACCGAAGGTCTTAGCGGCCATAATCACGGTTCTGCCGTCCCCTGAACCCATATCGAAAAGGATTTCGCCTGACCTTAAATCAGCAAGCTTAAGCATGTACTCGACAACGGTACTGGGACTTGGAACAAACGGAGCAATAAACATAGGTGGTCATTCACTACAAGCAATTTTGCCCAGTTATGCCACATACGCATCCTTTTTAACCTGCGGTCTACGTGCTTCGCCACATTTAACGCAGCTTTGCGCGCAGAGGTCAAGGTATTTTTCTTCATCTTTTGAACCAATAGCTTTTGCTGCTTTAGCACATAACTCGCTGGCTTCGCTGCAGCCTTCGTCTTTGCAGAGGGTACTTATGTACTGGCAAACTTCCTGCACATCCTTAGGTTCAAGAACCGCCCTATTGGTGCGCACTAGCAAGCAGAGTTCGCGGGCCATAACACAGTTTTTGACGAATTTTATGCGTTCAAGAACTTCGTTACGTAGGTTTTTTCGGCTAATTTCCAATCGCGCATACTCCCATGAGGCATAACAAGCAACAATCAAAGTAAACGATTCTACACTTAAAAAGGTGGTGTTCGAGGGAGAAATAGCCAAAAGTGATGAATAAAATTGCTGTTCACTTGAAACGTTTGCTCAATGCTTTACGTTCAGCTTCCAAAACGAGCTCATAGAAGCGATCTGACAGAGTCCACTCCTTCTCCAAAACCGCCGCTATATCAGCAGTCAACACCCTCCGTGCACTTAACCCAACCGCCGCAGGCTTACCATACCGCTCGATTAACTCAGCTGTTTTTTTAGCGTAAACACGCATTTTCTCCTCATTCTTAGCCAAATGCTCACCTTTCTTCTCCAAAAGCCCCATCGCCCGCTCCTCCTCCACCTTCAACAAGCCAAGGGCAAATGAGCCGCAACGGGGGCATTTTGGTTTATCGGGCAAATCTTTTATGCGGATCAGCTCCATGTAGTCCCAGCAGCTTGTGCATACGAAATTGCCTGTCTCGTTTAGCAGCCTCGCCTTCGCCGATTCAACCAGTACTGCACGCATCTGCTCGGGCGGAATCAAATCAGTCTTCATACTCACCCGCTCAATACCAACCCGCGCGACCGGAGTAGGGTTGCCAGCGGTCTCAACCACCTGCAAGCGGGTTTTGCCGTCTCTGAGGCGCCCAAGAACCATAACTAAGCCGTCCGCATCGAGGTCCTTGCTAAAAACCTCCTTGAGCCCTTCCTCGTAGATGGGGGTGCCTTCGAAGCTAGAAATTAGCTTCTGCAGGCTAACGTTGCTGAAGTCCGCCCACTTTTTGAGCGCACCGAAGCGGCGTGCTACTTGGATGACTCTGCGCTTGAATAAGCCAGTCTTCACCGTCGACATAGTAAGTGTATTGCGGATTACTGGTTCAGGCATATCTTTGATTTCTTTGAGAACCTCGACTAGGCGGTCAGCAGTCATCGCCCCCATAGTTTGCACAAAAACGCGGTATGGGTCATGCTGTACCACAATCCCCCGCCCCAGCTTATCTGACAGCACCTGCCCCAGTAACTGCGCCAACGCCCTGTTAGTTAGCGAACCAAAGTTCGAGTGAACTATTATAAATTCGCCCCATTCCTCAACAACTATACGCTGGGAAGTGGGAACTGGATAGCCACTCTGCACCTGCTCTAGCGTCTCAGCCAAAGCGTGCAGGATATTGTCGGCGTCTGCTGGGTAACGTTCGGAAAGCGATGCGCTGATTTGCTCCGGCGACTGCTGCCGCTGGTTTTCCGCTTCGACGAAGCCTCTGATTTCGGCAAGTTCCTGTGCGACTTCATAGGGCACTGGGATCTCTTCACCGATCCAGCTGGGGATTGAGCCTGTGGGGTCGTCTACTGGGTGCACGTACACTTTGTCTTCTGTTGCGTGGATGATTTGCCAAGGGCTACCGCGAATGATGAATTTGGTTCCTGGTTTCCCGTATTCAGCCATAAACGCCTCATCCAAGACACCGATGGACGATTCGGTGCTCTGATCGATAACCAAGAACTGCTTCTCCTCGGGAATCATCGAGAGGTTATCAAAGTAATATTCGAATAGCGCTTTGGTGCGTTGTGGTTTTAGGACCACTTGATCTTCTAGCGAAGCCCAAGCCAGCCGCGGAAAACGGTTATGCATGTACTTGATGATCTTCTCGACATCAGCGATTGTCAGATTCTCAAACGGTGCTGCTTTGTTGCAGATTTCCAGAATTTCCCTGAACTCGAGCCGCCTGTTCTTGAGCAGCAACCCAGCGATTTGATGTGCCAAGACATCGTAGGGCTTCTCGGGCAGCGTAACGGGTTCGAGTTCCTCTTTGAGTGCTCTTCTTGCAATTACGAGGGCTTCGAGTGTGTCGTCGGAGTCCATGCCTATGATTAAGCCCTCCGAGAGATCACCGTATGTGTGTCCTGCCCTGCCGACGCGCTGAATGAGCCGCGAAACCTGCCTTGGACTCATATACTGAATAACCAAATCAATGTGCCCAACATCGATGCCTAATTCGAGGCTGCTGGTTGCGATTAACCCCTTGAGGTCACCCCGCTTCAACCCAGCCTCCGCAGCGATACGAGACGGCTTCGCAAGGGAGCCGTGATGAATAGAAATTGGGAAGTCGACATCCCACACCTTGAAGCGTGACGCCAAAACCTCCGAAACCGACCGGGTATTCGTGAATAGGAGAACGGATTTGCGTTTACTCATGTAATCCCGAATAATACGCAGTCTCGCCGCCACTTCGGGGTGAGTGTAGATTTTCCCTGCAAAACGCACATCTTCCTCGGTCGGCTGGGGATAGATCACTTGAAGCTTCACGTTTTTAGCAACAGATACGCGCACTATTTCGACTTGGCGTTGGCTACCCACCAAGAACTGGGCAACTTTCTCGGGTGTACCTACAGTGGCGGATAACCCGATTAGCTGAAACTCTTTTCCGATTAAACCCCTAACACGCTCAAGCGCCAAAGAGAGTTGGCTACCTCTTTTGCTGTCGGCTAACTCGTGTACTTCGTCAATCACAACCCACTTTAAGGCTTGGAGATGCTGACGCAAAAGCCAACCCGACAGGATAGCCTGTAGCGTTTCGGGTGTGGTGATTAGGATATCTGGGGGGCATTGGCTTTGCCGTGTGCGCTCCTTCTGCTCTGTATCGCCATGACGCACTGCCAACTTGATATCGAGGTTGTTGCACCACCACTGCAGCCGCTCCAGCATATCCCGATTTAGCGCTCGAAGCGGCGTGATGTAGAGGACTTTTATGCCGGGGGTTTTCGGCTGCTGTAGGAGCATGCTAAGGACCGGCAGGAACGCAGCTTCTGTTTTGCCTGTTGCAGTCGGCGAGATTAGCAGAACGTTTTTGCCTTCCAGTATTTTGGGGATAACTTTCTGCTGGGGCTCGGTGGGTTTGGAGAAGCCTCTCTGCTCCACTAGCCTTCGCACCGGCTTTACAAGCATTTCAAAAGCATTTTCAGATGTAGCCTGCAATACAAAGTGAACCTCGGATCGACTAAGCATAAACTTTGTTTGTTCTATAAATAATGTTGGGGGATAAACTCGATGTTTACACTGGTTGTTTTCATGGTTTTAATGTTTCAGATGGGTTGCCTGTCTTATTGGTGTTTTTCTAGTTAATTTATAGGTGGTTAACTGGTGTTTTCAACACTTTCTTACAGGGCACTACATGGCTTTGACATTTACATGTCTAATCTTTACGTTATACAGTTCATTATCTATGAATAGAGTATGGAAACTTTTTTATCCAATCAGACGAATGGCATCAAAGCGATAATACGGAGGAAAACAAGAAATGGCAAAATGTCCAAAATGCGGAACCGAAGTAGCAAAACCAAAGAAGACATGGAAAATGGCAGGCCGCCCAGACAAAACTGGCAAACGAATGCAACTAGAAATCGGCCTCTATGAATGCTCCAAATGCGGCAACGTATTCCGCGAAGTATTAAGCAAAAGCAAAATCTAAACTGCTTAATTTTTAAGTGCCATTTGCGCACTCTCTATTTTTCTTTTTGACAAATCGGTAGTTTTAAAGCTAAATTGTGACATGAAAGTTAATTCAGTGAAGGGTTTAATTGACCGATTACAGAAGAGTTCTGCAGAGCGATTACGTTAAAACAGGGATAGCGATAGGCTTACTCGTCGTTATAGCTGCTGGTTTTTTCTTCGGTTTAGGTCTTGTACTGGGAACCTCTACGCCGCTAAGAGTGGTCACAAGTGGAAGCATGTGTACCGCTCAATACTGCGACGGTTGGAGTCACCCATTCGCGCCGACGCTGCATCGAGGTGACATAATCATAATCCAGGCGGTTAGACCTGAGGATTTGAACGCTGATTACCCCAACAGTGACATAATCGTTTACCAGAACCCCGATATACGCAACAATCCAGAGGCAACGCCGATTGTACATCGAATAGTATCAAAATATCAAGACAGCAACGGCACATGGCACTTTCAAACTAAAGGCGACGGCAACGACAACAATTGGCCCCAAATCCCAACCGCTAACGAGTACGATTCGCATAACCTTTGGTTTTCAGGAGAAGGCGTGCCGCAGGATTTGGTTTTAGGCAAAGTAGTTCTGCGCATCCCAATCATTGGGTTAGTTGCGTTGTTTATGCAGGAAAACTATTGGGGACTTCCTTTGATTATCGGCTTGTTATTACTTCTTATCGTGTTAGAGTTTTATCTGCCGATCGTAAGGCAGCATCATAAAAAGAGAATAACTGAACAACAAAACTCATAGCAAAAGCAGTTTATAGATGTCTTTATAAGAAAAGCTTTCGAATAGAGGATATCTAAGGGCGGTTAGGCAGAGGGAAATGAGTGGCTAAAGTGAAAGCATCCATAAACATCGAGAACGTCGTTGCTTCCGCAACACTCAACCAAAAAGTGGATTTAAACTCCGTAGTTAAAGGATACCCCGGCGTAGAATACCGCCCCGAACAGTTTCCAGGGTTAGTTTTCAGGTTAAAACGTCCAAAAACAGCTACTTTGATTTTTAATTCTGGAAAAATGGTTTGCACTGGGGCTAAATCTGAGAAAGAAGCAAAACGCGCCGTTATGAAGGTTATTAAGGAACTAAAGAAAAGCGGAATAATAATTATAAGCAAACCTGAACTCAAAATTCAAAACATTGTTGCATCCGGAATTTTGGGCGGGATGATTGATCTTGAAAAAGCCGCTTACACGCTTGGACATGCCATGTATGAACCTGAGCAGTTTCCTGGGTTAATCTACCGCATGGAAACGCCTAAAGTGGTTATTCTGCTTTTCGCCAGCGGCAAATTAGTCTGCACAGGCGCGAAAAAAGAGCAGGATGCCTACGATGCAGTGGATAAATTGCATTCGCTTCTCGAAGAAACCACGCTAATCTTTTACGAGTAGCTGCTTATGGCTTCTTTACTTGTTTGAGTATGGTTTTTCGGCTTTCTTTGTCTATGGCGCCTATCTCGTAGAGTGCGTTTGCGATTTCGCTGATTCTGAGTAGCGAATGTGTTTTAACGCCGTCTTTCGCTATGCTTTGTTGTCCGCCTTCCTCGCGATCAAGAAACACAACAGCATCTGTAACAACTCCACCTTCAGCGCGCACTGCATCGACAGCTTTTTTGAGCGTTAAACCAGTTGTTAACAAGTCGTCAATGATTAGCACCCGGTCGCCCGAGGCTAAGATGCCCTCGACGCGGCGTTCTCTGCCGTGCAGTTTGGTTTCTTGGCGGACATATAGGAATGGTTTTCTAAGGTTATACGCGATCTGCGAAGCGAAGGGTATGCCCGCTATGGGGATGCCTGCGATGCGGTCGAAGTTTTTGAGGCTGATCTGCTCGGTGATGTACTGAGCGTAGAATTCACATATTTCTCGGTAGGCATCTGGGAAGCTGGGGATAACGCGGAGGTCAATGTAGTAGGGGCTTGCTTTGCCTGAAGAAAGCTGAAAGACTCCAAATTTTACTGCGTCAAGTTTGAAGAGAATGCTTGCCATCTTGTATTTGTGGTCAAGAGTACCTTTTTCCGTTACCGTTTTTTCACATCCTTTTTGCAATCTGGTAAATCTGGTTTTGCTGGGGAATCAAGCATGTGGTTCTGTTGAGGTTCTGCTTGATGAGTTCAGCAAACTGCTCTTGGCTTGCGGTAGATGCTGTGTGGTAGGGAACTACAAGCGGAGGTTTTGTTAATGATGCAATCTCAAAGCCTGTTTGTGGACTGGCGCCTGGTGCTATTCCGACGGTGCAGAAGACCAGGTCGAATTGTTCCTTTTCCGCGATCTGCGCTAACTCGGGGAATGGAGCACTGTCGGATGTGTGGTAGATTTTTACGCCATCTTCACTTGTGATTATGTAGGTGTTGGGTGCTTTGGCGGGGTGGTTGCTTTTTTCCGCTCGAACTATCACTGCGCCTACTTTGATTTCTGTGCCGGGTTTGATTTCGTGTAGTTTGTCGTTGGGTATAGTGATTTGGAGTTTCTTGGTGGATATAGGATCCGCTATTACGCAGCAGCCTGTGTTCTTTTGGATGGCGGTTACTAGAGGCGGGTCGAGGTGGTCGTAGTGCTCATGAGTGATTAAGATTGCATCAAGTACTGGGATGTTTTTGGCCTTTATGTCCACTGGGTCAACAATGATTGTTTTGGTTGGTGTTTTCAGCAGGATGCCGCTGTACTGGTTGAACCAAACGAAGAAAAGTGTGTTTGCTTCGGGCGTATTTTCAATCGACATAACTAAACTTGATTCCTCACAAAATTACTATGCAAGTTAGGTTTTAAAGAAGTTACGCAAACGCAGACAAGATAAGATTTTTTAGGTTAAGAAGAAGAAAGGTTTGTCATTCTTCTTCACCTTGGCACTGTGCTAAACATATGTTTTGGAGTATCTCTAAGGTTGGTCTGGTTGATGCGTTTTCTATGTTGTTGCGTTTAACATTTGTTTTCGCCTCGGAGACCCCTACCCTCTATAGGTTTCTGCATAGAGCTTCTAATAGGATCCAAATATGCCCCGCAAAAAACACACTATCATACATTGCTTGACGCCTACAGCGTGTTTACACACTTTAATCAATTAACAGCAGGTACAATGCATATCATGTAGAAAAAGGCGCAATCGTAGAATTCACCAAAGAAGACGACAAATTAGTGCTCAAACCGCTGCCGCCCATAGAGCCACGCGAACCCGTCGGTGAAGAAGAACAAAAAGAAGCTACTTGACGAACTCGAAGGGCACCTCATAGCCCAAAATACTGGAAGTTAGCTAATTACAGTGTAAAAAGTGAAGTTTGCGCTAAATGCGCCAATACTCAAATTATTGTGAGCAGATTTCACTAATGGATTGTATTTCGTAGTGGTTGAAGAGTCGTCGTAGTGCGTCTTTTACGATTTCTGCTTGGCTTTCGTAGAGTCCGTCTTTGATAAGCAGTTCCATGCCGTCGAGGTATGGTGCTGCCATGGTTACATTGACTCGTTTTTTGTGAATTGTAGCCATTTTCTCCTTGTCCTCCGTGTTTATTGCCTTTGCTGGTTTGGTATTTAACATTAATTTTTGTTCGGGTTTGGATTTCAAAACCGCGTCGGAGCCCCTCAATATTCAATCACCTTCGCCTCAGCTCCCACATGCCACCGCAGCTCCCCATTCTGGAGCCCGCATTCAACCGAAGCAGCAGGCAGGGGCTCATACAAGTCAGTGGTAGTCAAAAACACGGTTACGCCTTCTTCTCGGTTAATTTTTTTTAGCATATTAATTACGAGCAGAGCATTTTCGTCGTCGAGGCTGGATGTGGGCTCGTCAGCTAAAAGCAGGCGTGGGCGGTTAACCAGCGCCCGCACGATTGCCACCCGCTGCCTCTCCCCGCCGCTGAGACTCAAAGGTGCCCGCTCTGCAAACGCTTCTAAGCCGAAGTACCCCAAAAGCTCCAGCGCACGCATCCGACGCTGCGCCCGCTTTACGCCCGCCAACGCCATAGGCAACTCGACGTTCTCCATCACCGACAACGACGGCAGCAAATTGAAGAACTGAAATACCAAGCCCATTCTGCGAAGCCGCAAATCCGCAGCCCTGTCCCCGCCGAGTTTGCTTACGTCTCTGCCGAATATGGAGACGACGCCGCTGGTGGGTGGTTCGATTAGGCCGATGATTTTGAAGAGATTGGTTTTTCCTGCGCCCGATTTCCCTCGGACAGCGACGAATTCGCCTTCGCGTATGACTAAGTTTATGTTTTTTAGAATCTCGTTTGAGCCGTAACTCTTTGAGACATTTCGCAATTCAATGAGTGGTTTACTGTTTTGCATATATTGTTACCTCGCTGTTACCGTAAACTTGGTTATAACCTGTCAGCTGATCCGTCCAGTTCGGTGGGAGGGCGGCGGGGCTGCCGTAATAGAGTACGTAGCCGTTGCGATACATTTGGCGGTACACGTAGAGCAGCTCTGGCGGGGAGCCGTCTCCGTCCAAGTAGTTAATGCCGCGGCTGATGCTGACGCTTCTGTTAAAGTAGCCGCTTAAGAGATAGCTGACTTTGGAGTCCCCCGCAACAGTCTGATTCACGGCGGCAGCGGCTACCCAACTTCCCGCTTGCACCTCTGAGGGCTCATAGCGCCAGAAATACCCGAAATACGGCTCTTCCAGAGAAACCGTCGCATACACACTATAAGCCCCAACCGAAGCCATGCAAACCGCAAGAACCCCCACCGCGAACACAGACAGCCGCCTAAAAACCCGTCGATCAGCAGCCAAACGGTACAAACCAAAAGCAATTAGAATCAGAAAAG
>JBNIDR010000005.1:44510-69960 GCA_050108155.1 Bathyarchaeia archaeon
CACAAAATTAATCGACCTATAAAACAAGCCCACGCCGCCGGGAAGGTTGGCGAATAGTGCAAATAGGCTAAACGCGCCAGCAGTGACGACCCAGAATAGCGGCGTTAGGAGGGAAGGGGTTCTGTGGCGTAAGTCTTTGAAGGCGTAAATCGCCAGAGGCATGCCGGCTATGAAGGGCAGGGCGTAGAAGAGGTAATGAGGGGGTAGGGTGGGTGCGCCTGGCATCAGCGGCACCTGCGTAACTAAAATCACAACCAGCGAAATCATGAGCAGCCAAATGGCGCAGTAAGCCAGCGTCTTTTTGGCGGCGGGGGGCTTCGCCGAGTAAGCAACATAGATGGAGAGTCCAAATAGGAGGGCTTCGTAGGCTCCCAGCGACAGCATATCTGCAGCGGTTACGGTTAAAGTGAAGGCGGGGTAGGCGAAGAGCCCGAAATACAGCGCCGTAGCAGCGGAGAGGATTACGAAGAAGACAAAGTTTGAACGGAAAGAATTCTGCGGCTGCTGAATGTTTTTGCTGATTAGGAAGGCTATGGTTAAACCGGCTACACTCGTAATGGCAAAGAATGCCGTCAGGTGATGCGTCAGAATCAATGCGGCCGAGACGACGGAGAATAAGGCGGCGGTTTTCCAGTTGTGCCGTAGCAGAAAAATCAGAAGAACAGAGATGTAGAGGGGGCTTGCTAGGGTTTCTTTGGTGACGCCTGCGGTGAAGAGCGCGTAGGGGAAGGCTGTGGCTAGGAGAAATGCGGCGGCTAGTGAGATAGTTTGGCTCTGGGTGACACGCTTCACGAGCAGGTAGAAGATGGGGACAGCCGATGCGGCGGCGACAGGGATTCCCCAAGCCATTGCGACGGCGGGTGAAAGCCCAGTAACCTGCGACAAAACCGCTCCGAACATTTGGCTGCCGGGCCAGTAATTGTTGTAGCCGTCAAAAATGTCCGTGACGATAGAGGTGGGGGTGTTCTGGAGGAGCAACTCGGTGTTTCTTATAAGCGGCCACGCATCCACAGAAAATGGCATACCACTAACAGCGGTAGGGTAAAGCCGAATAGCCAACGCGGCAGCCACTACCGTCAGCAGCAGATAGAGAGCTTTTTTCATGGCTTCAACTCCATTCGAGCAACACAAACCCAAGCCAAACAGGAAATCAAGAAGAAATTCGCAGTTGCCACCAGTGGGTCAAGCTGAAAAACTATGGTGTGAGATAAGACTTCAAGGTAGCCTGCGCTTTGGAAGTAGGTTATGGCGGCGGCGCTTAGCAGGGTGCCAATTAGGGTAGAGATGGCAGCCCAAAACGTCAACCTGACGGATAAGTCGGCTTTTACCGCTCGATTAGAGACACCTATGGATCTAAGCGTTTCGATGTCTGAGGAGTGTTGCTTTACAAATAGCCCAATCGCACACGCCGCGGTTCCAGAGGCAAAAACCAACACAGCAGCAGACAAGACGATGAGGGTGTCTTTGCTTACGCCGTAGCGGTTGAGGTAGGTTTGCATGAACTGCTTTGAGTCGTCGATGCCGATTTGGGTGACGTTGACGTCTGCTTTGGATAAGGGTAGGAGCGCTTCGATTTCGTGTTGCACTGTGCTTTTTTGTGTCGGCGAGGGCGTGGCGGAGGGTTGGGGGGTGGTTGTGTTGGCGATTTCGGAATAGAGCGTGTTGAGGTCTGTTTGGGCGGGGTCGATTTTTACTCGCATAAGCGTGGCTTTTGTGTAGTCGGTTCCTCGGATCCACTGCCCAACGTAGATCGGCACGAGGGCTTCGTCATCCAGCGAAGAACCTGAATGGTACACACCGGCTATTTGCAGTTCAACGTACCGATTTGAAAGCACACCTAAAGCGAAGATTGTGTCGCCAGTTTTGAGCTGCAGCTTCTTTGCAAGGTTTACGCCGACAGCAGCGGAGTGGGAGTCATTTACGTCGAGAAATTGTCCTTCGATTATTGCAAACTGGTTTAGTTTGGCTATTTCTTGGGGTATAACGCCTCGAATAAACACAGCGTGTTCCTCTACTGACGCGGGGGCTATAACTTCGGGGCTGAGAGCAACCACTCCACGGGCAGAGGCAATTTTGTCTGCGATGCTAAGCGGGAAAAGCCCAGAAAACGGCGAATTACCGACCCTGCTGTAAACTGCGACCACATCGCCTTCTGCTCCGACATAGCCAGTGAAGCCACTGTAGAACCCCAAGAAACTATAGGCGGTCACGGAGAAAAGCGTCGAAGCCAGCGCCAAAACAATTACGAGTACAAAAAGGCGTTTTCTGCGCAGATAACTAAACCGAAGCAGGCTCACGGCGTCGCCTCCAAGATGCTAAAGCGGTGCATCAGTGCTGGGTAGAAGCTTCCGATGATTGAGGCGGAAAAAGTGAATAGCAAAATCCAGAGGGCTTGGGTTGGTTCGAGAAACGGCGCCAGAAACGTGTTGCCCCAGATCCACCGCACAAATGTGGATGCTGCCTGGGTTCCAACGATGCCCGCTGAAACACCCAGAACAGAGCCGGCCAAACCGATAACCAACGCATAAGTCAAGACGAGTTGGAAGGTTACGTTTTTCTTGGCGCCTATGGTTCGGATCATGCCGAGTTCATATTCGGCTTCGTTGACCGCTCGAGCTGCGATTACGTAGGAAGCTGCGGCAACCACGATGTAGACGGCAACTGACCACAGCGTTATGAATGCAACTGTTTGGCTGTTTACAGATTGGGCAAAAGATGCGACTTGCTGTGTTTCAGTGATTTTGGTATTTAGGGGCAGCGTTTGGGTTATGTTCTTGAGTGCCGATTCTGCTTTAGCGGGTTCTTTTAAGGAGAACTCGATGCAGGAAACAGAATCAGCGCCGAGATAACTCTGTAAGGTTGAAAGCTGAATTGTTAGTTCGGCGTCGGTTTGCTGATTAGCCTGCACCACGCCAGCCACGAAAAAAGCAGCGGGTTTTCCGTTGATGGTTAGGTTGACGAGGTCATTTTTGCTTATGTTAACTAATTTGGCGAGGATTACACCTACGTTAGCTTGGGTGTTGTTTTGGCAGAAGGAGCCATTGACGCTTGCATGATACGCCTTATAATATGCGGCTGGGTCATCAAGTCCTCGGATTACGACGGAGCAGGTTAAATTCTCAGTTGTTAAAGTCGCGTGTGCTATTGTCTCTGAAAATGCAGACTGGACGTTTGAGTTATTCCGTATCTCGGCGGGTAATACTGATTCGATTTGGCTATCAGAAAGCCCAAGTGAATTCTTGGATGTTACAAGGTAGGTTTCGCCTGTTGCGGCAAGTTTGGTTAGCAGGGTTGTCTGCTGGTTAATGTTGTTTACAAGGCAATTCACCGCGGTTACCAATGCTATGAGAAGGGCTACGGCGACTATGGCGGATGCTGTTCCCTTCTTGCGAAACAGCACTTTGAAGATCAGCAACTGCATGCCTTTCCCTCAAGTTAATTTGAACTATACCGCTGGGGCAGTTACGTTTAGCCAGATTTGCCCCCAACGCTCATGATACTGAACAGAATTTGTAGTCTGATTGTAAACCCAGAGTTCAAAGATAAGCCGCTGATTTAACCCCGCATTGTTGAGAGTGAGGTCAACTGGGAAAGTCCAAGTTTGGTTTTCGGGGATTACCTGCTGATACTGCCGGAGCGCGGCCTCATTTGCTGGGTTGACGGCTGTGTCGTTATTACCCAGTTTTACTTTAACAGTGTAGAGCATAGGTTGCCCCATGTGATTGCCCACGTAAACGTAAAGGTTGACGGCTTCACTGGCAACCACTGATGAGGGGTAATCGCCGAGCTTCATGTTGGGACCTAAAATGCCGAGTTCCGAGTACTTTTCACCCACATTTTTGGGAAGAATTAATCCTGAAACAGCAATGCAGGCGATAATAATGGTGATTCCAAAAAGCACTGCGCATACTTGTTGGGGAGTGATAATGAGGGCTTTGTCGTTGCCTTGCGCTTTTTTGATTGTTACTCGGTAGCTCTTTCGGAGTTTAAACCAAATCTTCCATGCGGCGCTTGGACCAAACACATACACGGCTACGCCTATGACTAAAGCGGTTACTGCCGTGAGTACTGAATAGATGGGGAGTAGTGAATTGTTGGATTGCTGTGTCGCTGTGGCTTGTTGGGTTACATTTTGTATTAGTGCTTGCGCTTGGTTTGTTAATTCTCGGGTTTGCTGTGGGTCAATGTTGGATATTTGTTGTGCTTTTTCGGTTAGGTTTATGGCTTGGTTGAGTTGGGTTATGAATTGTTGTGTGTCTGCGCCTGTGTTGTATGCGTCGAGGGTTGCTTTGTATGCGATGTTGATTTGGAGTTGTTCTGATATGGGTTGTTGTGCAATGACGGGGAGAGCTGCGGTGAGCCACAAGAGCATAAAGCCGCTAAACAGTATTGTTTTATTAACCATTTGTCTGCCATCCAATGTCACTGATTTCTAGCATAAGACATATATAAAAATTGTAGAGAAAACCAAGCGCTAGAGGAAAAAGGCGTTGAGCGATAACTTAAGCGACGCAATACTAGACGCCGCCAAAACAATCAACCAACCAACAGTAGACCAAATAGTCAACTACCTCGTCGAACAGAAAGGCGCAAAGCCCACAGACGCAACAAAAGCCATCTACACCGAATGGAAAAAAGGCAGATTAAACCTCACACAAACCAATCCACCAAAAAACCTCCCCAGATATTTTTTCAGTTTAGAAAACACATGGTTCTGGGCAGCAACCACACTTGTTGCAGTAACGGCATTAGCCATTTTTACTGTAGAAAGCTCTAGTCTGCTCTATGTCCGCTACCTTTTAGGAGGGGCATTCGTTCTTTTTCTGCCCGGATTTATGCTTATTCTGGCGCTTTACCCAAGAGGCGAGGAGTTAGATGGGTTGGAGAGGGCAGCATTGTCAGTGGGGTTGAGTCTGGCGATTGTGCCTATTGTTGGGTTGGCGCTTAATTATACGCCTTGGGGCATTAGACTTGAACCCATAGTAATTACATTGGCGTTTCTTGTGGAAGGCTTAGCCGTTGTTGGCGTATTTAGAAAATATAGGTATCACTTATTGAGTCTGAAGTAGCTGCTGAGTCGATTTTTTAGTTAAACCTTATTAAATGCCACTGATAATCTGAATGTCATCATGTCAGACAAACGTCAGCCAAAAAACAGCCAAAACTATGCTGCTGCTTTAACAGGCAAATACCTGCTCCCCACGAGCCTGACAGCAATCGGCGCAACCCTAACCACACTTGCCTACGCACTTCTACAATCAACCCCCTTAACTGCACTCGGAATCTCAACCATACTAATCGCCACAGTTGCATTCGCAGTAGAAAGAGGGCAACCTAAAATCCCCACACAAGCAAGCGCCATACTCCTCCAAACAGGCGTCGAAAACACCGCCGCATTAGTTGAAGAAATTGGATTAAAATCAAAGGCCATATACCTGCCAGCCTCGATTACAGGAGACAAACCCAAAGCGCTTATCCCACTTGAACCAGTAAGCAGTATTAGAAAAAAAGTTCTTCCGAAAAGACTCATAGTCAAGTACGGCGCAAAACCCAACGAAATAGGGTTACTATTAATTACGCCGGGGTCAACCGTCGGCGAAATTTTTGAAGCAAACCCTGAGTGTTCTGCAGGAGATATAGAATCCGCTATTTCTCAGGTTTTGGTAGGCATGATTGGTTTGGCTAACGGCGTAAAGGTGCACATGGATAATGGTAGAGTTTTGGTTGAAATATCTAATCCGCGTCTTGAAAACAAAAAAATGTGGATTTACGAAAACGTAGGCACCCCCATAGCCTCCATAGCTGCTTCGATTGCGGCTCAAATCTTAAACCAGCCAGTAACAGTCGCCCAAGAAACATGTGCCAAGGACAAAAATATTGTTGAACTGCAGATTTTGGAGAGCGAAACATGAGAAATCAGGAGAGATATGTGGTGTCACTGTCGGCGACTTATGCAGCAACCACATTCGCATTATCATTTTTCCGCGTCACTTTAGATCTCTACCTATCGGTTTTTATTGTGGAATACTTTGTTGTGACACTACTGCATTCACCTCTTGACTTGAAAACTCAGAAAATCACTAACACCATCAGTTATGTTCTGTTTGCAGTATTCCTCGTTATCGTAGCAGCAAGAATTCTTCAGATTTTGGGTGTTACTCTGTTATGAAGCTTCAAACAGTTTTTCTCTCGGTTCTTTTGCTCTTCAGCTTCTTCGGAGGCTTCCCCAATGTAAACGCGTACCCTACGCTTGTGCCGCATGAGGACCCATCCGCAACTCAAAGCAGCGTGGATGCCTACGCACTTTTGACAGAATACGCAGCGGTTTTTTCGTTTATGAGCAATAGAAATTTCCAAAACGCAAGCCTACTAAGTAACAAGCTTGGACAGTTGACTGTGCCGTCCGACTTAAGCTACATAATAAACAGGTACAATCAGCTGACGCAACAATTGATTTCAACTCTTAACGAACTGCAAACCGATTTGGATAACGCCACCGTTTTACTGCGCCAAAATAGTCTCGACAGAGTAGAGCAAATTCTAAATCATGCGGGTGTATTGATCGCTCAAGCAGAGATTTTGCTGGAAGACCTCAAAGAAGCCACCTTAACGATTGGTCAGCGGCTAGGAATTGCTTCAGCAAGCAACGCTCAGCAAGCATACACTAAACTTCAAGAGATGCTTCAAAAACTCAAAGAACTAATCGATCAATACTACAAGCTTCTGCAAGAGGTAAAACAAAAAGCAAATGACCTTAAATCCAAAAATCTTGACCCAACCACGGTAACTCTGACTGTGAATACCAGCAAATGCTTCGTCGGAGATTACATAACTGCCTCAGGAACCCTAACAGCAAAGAGCTACGCCATAGAAAATCGGCGGGTTAAACTGTTTTTAGACGGAAAACAAGTTGCAACAGCAAACACTAACCATAACGGAGCCTACACGGTAACAATACAGATTCCTTACAAATACGTTAACCAAATTCAACTAAAAGCAGAGTATAACCCCGAAAGCAACGATCAAAATAAATATTTAGCATCGACCAGCAGTACGGTTAAAGTCCAAGTTTTATTTTACAGGACATCACTTGCAGTTTCAGTTTCTGACCTCGCATATCCAGGGTTACCGCTCTCAATCAGCGGTAAAGTTACAGATCAAGAGGGGACACCCTTAGCTGAGAGACAAATCAGCGTATACCTCGGGGATAAACTAGAAGGCCAGGTGAAAAGCAGCCTAAACGGCACCTTTAATTCTCAATTTACCCTCGACCCTCAGATTACAACAGGAAATTATACGTTAAAGATAACCACGCAAGCAAGCTACCGCTATGCCCCAGCAGAAGTACAGAGAACCTTAACAGTTACCAAAATGGCGACCGCCATCACGGTGAACTCTCCGACATTCATCGTGATACCGACGGAGCTCCAAATTACAGGAACCGTGAGTTCAGCAGCATCTGCACTAAAAGGAGCCGTCGTTGAGTTGTACTTCACAAACAAAACGGCTAAAACAGTAACCTTGAACGACGGAAGCTTCAACTTAACAGTAAACGTCGCCCTCGACGCCGCCTTCGGAGGCTACCAAGAACTAACTCTAAAAACGCAACCTGCCCAACCGTGGCAAGCTGCGACTCAAACAAAAATCAGCATCTTCACAGTCAACTCCGCAGGCACAAGCATCGCCTTTGCGTTATCGCTCTGCGTTTTCACGGTAGCTTTCCTAAAATTCTCCAAAACAAAGAAAAACACCCTCTCAGCAAATGCTGATACCCCAATAATTCCCGACCCCAAACCCATGCAAAAACAGTACTCCACCACATCAATCGCCTCAACACAGGAAACAAAGTTTGAGGGTGAAAGAGGAAAAATCCTCAAAGCCTACGTCGAAGCCCAAACAGTTGTCCATGAGGCAACAGGCAACATTTTAACGGCGAACATGACTCTCCGCGAATACGCGGTTATTTCCAAAAGCAGAATCGGCGAGGCAGCTCAAGCATTTGCCGAATTAACTGGCTTAAGCGAGAAGGCACTCTATTCGCCACACACGCCTCAACCGCAAGAAGCCGAAAACGCTGAAGACCTATCAGAAACCGTAAGGAGGATTCTTTTTGCTGCAACCAGCTAAAGTACTCGCCGGTCTGACGATACTAATAACGCTTAGTCTAGCCGCAGTGGTCTGGTTCTATCCAGCCAGTGGAGACTTCAGGGCAGATAACCCCTTCTGGAACGGAGTACAAACCTTGTGTAACCAACACAACGTCACCCCCATAAACGCTTTCAGCGACTTACCATCCAGCGCCACAGGAACAGCAGTCATTATCGTACCGTACACGCAATTCACCGAGGCTGAGTTAACGCAAACCAGAAATTACGTATCAACAGGCGGCACACTCATCCTCTTAGATGACTACGGCTACGGAAACCAAGTATTAGACAGCTTGGGCTCAAAAATAAAATTCAACAGTCAACCACTACTTGACCCACTTTTTGCTTACCAAAACAAGTGGCTGCCAAAAATAACAGACTTCACTAACACACCTCTAAAAGCAAACGTAAGCAGCATCGTCTTTAACCATGCAACCACATTGGAAGCAGAAAGCGGCATCATAGTTGCTGAATCATCAAGCTTCAGCTTTCTAGACCTAAACTACAATCAGATACGCGACGCAAACGAGCCAACTGGACCACTACCAGTGGCTGCTTACCAAAAAATAGGTCAAGGCTATGTAGTAGCGGTCTCAGACCCCAGCATACTAATCAACTGCATGATTGACCAGGGCGACAACTTGCAATTCATCCAAAAAGCCGCAGCCCTCCAAACAGCCGCGCCTAGAATCTACATAGATCAAACCCATTTGCCAACCTCCGCCTTGGATGAAGCAAAAGAAACCTTGGCAGTAATCTATGGAGCAGCGGCTTCCCCTGTGGGCACTTTACTTGCGGCTTCATCCATACTTGCATTCACGCTTTATCCACTCTGGAAAAAGGTGAAAAAACATGACAAAAACAATACTTGAAGAAACACCAACCCAAAATATACCAACTAAAATCCTAAACGAAATATCAAAAGTCATAATCGACAAACAAGAAATCCAAGAAATGCTTATTATAACTTTACTGAGCGAGGGGCACATCCTCATCGAAGGGTTACCAGGCACAGCCAAAACTTTACTTGCAAAAACATTCGCAAAAGTCATCGGCGGGGAATTCAAAAGAATACAATTTACCCCCGATATGCTACCCGCAGACGTAACAGGCTTCTACCTCTACACCCCAGACGGCAAAAACCGCCTAATCGAAGGCCCCCTATTCGCCAATATCGTGCTAAGCGACGAGCTAAACCGAACAACCCCCCGAACACAAGCAGCCCTAATCGAAGCAATGCAGGAAAAACAAGTAACCATAGAGGGAGAAACACGTCAGCTACCGAAGCCATTCATGGTTATAGCAAGCCAGTTACCCTATGGCGCAGAGGGAACCTACCCACTGACAGAGGTACAAGCGGACAGGTTCATGTTCCGCGTCTGGAGCGACCACCTGAACCGAGAATACGAAAAACAAGTTCTCGCAAAAATCGACTACATCGAGCAGCCAGACATAAAACCCGCTGTTTCCCTGCCTGAAATCATTAAGCTGCAGCAGACCATCAAGGAAGTTCACGTCTCAGATAAAGTCAGAGAATACATAATCTCGCTAATCATTCAGGCTCGTCAAGACCCAGACGTGATGACGGGGCCAAGCACAAGAGCAAGCATCGCCTTCTTCAAAGGCGCAAGAACCATAGCTTACCTCCAAGGAAGAGACTACGTCATACCAGACGACGTTAAAAAACTCATCCCCCAAGTGCTAACCCATAGGCTCCATGTTAAGCCCGAATCAGAAATGGAAGACATAAACCCAAACACCATAATCAAACGCCTTTCAGACGAAGTGCCTGTTCCAAAAATAGATTAACAATAGAGAAGCAAAAAATGCCTCATGCTTTGAACCTAAAAAAAGTCGCCAAAGCCTACATCGTAGCAGTGCTTATTGCTGGCACGGTGGTTTCGCCGCTGCCCCAGATGGCATTAGCATTAATTCTGCTTGCAACTCAAGTGGTTACAGTATACAAACCGCTGACCTCGAAAAACAGATTAGCCGTAACTTTTATCACTCTCCTTCTAACTCCCTTGGCCTTTTCCGCGATAATCGGGGACGCAACAGCAAGTCTACTAATAATCCCCCAAATTTATCTCCTCGACCAAGACCTACGGGAAAACTCTCAAAACCAGCAGCTGGTTAAAAGTCAAAAAAGAATGGGAAAAGCAACGCTAACTCTTACATCACTTGCAGCGGCATCATCCAGTGTTTTTGCGGTGTCTTTGCTGCTAAGAAATGAAACACTTGTGTACACTACACTGATCGCAATTAGCTATGTCTCAGCCGCCTTAACCTACAACATGCTAAGAATACCTAAAACACCGCTGAAAGAAAACAAAATCAAAAAAAGAACCCTAATGGGAAAAACGGAAAAAACCCAGATAACCCTTTCAGCGGAAACAAAACTGCCGATTAACATCACAGTGGCATCCCCCCAGCCATGGATACAAGTAGAGCCAAGTTACATCAGCTTAAGCCCGAAAAGCCAGGCACAAATAAGCATCACCTACACGCCGCCACTCGCCGGACCCACAAAAATCCAGCTCCAAACAACCTCCGTGGACCCGCGGGGACTAATTCAGATTAATCAAACTATAGAGGCAATAGACCTAAACGTAATCCCAAGGGCAAAGTATGCACTGTGGCTTGCAAGAAAATACCTCCAGCAAACAGCCTCTGGGACAGCCTCATTTGGAAGCGCGTCCCCCCCTAAGGCATTGAAAGCGACAAAACGAGGCATAGAATTTTATGGCAGCCGAAGCTACCAGCCTGGAGACCGATTAAAAGAAATCGACTGGAAACACACTGTTATGCTTGACGAAATCATCGTGAAGGAGTTCACTGGAGCTCACGGGGCACCCGTACTTTTAGTGGCAGATTTGACAGCTAAAGATGAACAGTCCGCTGACAGGTTAGTATACAACCTGGTTATGGCTGCTTTGACTGCGGCGGTCGAAGCAGTTCCCGCTGGCTTAGCCTGCTATAACCAAAACGAAGTTCTAGTAGCGACGGCGCCGATTAATCCAAGAGAAACCCTCAAAAAAACGCTTCAACTAACCGAAAAAGTCGCCGTAGCTGAGCCGCCGCTGAAGGTCACTCAGCCTATAGAACTCTGCAGGCTCAAAAAAATAGTGAGAGAAATCAGCCAGAAAGAACGGGCAGGCCGATTAAAGGAGACATTGGAGCTTGAAATTCAATCAACCCAGATGACATCAAAAATTCAGCCGGCGACATTAGCGATCACCAAAAGTGCGAAGCAAACGCCTATTCAGGCAATGATAGCGGTGGCTTCAGGGGAAAGCGGTGACTCGGAGGCTTTAATGTTGGCTTTGGAGCCGCTAAAAACAAGAGGCTACAACATAGTAATACTATGAGAACCTCAACAGCTGCATACAGTGCAATTGGCAATTTTAGGTTTTTACTGAAAAAATTACATGATAAATATCTTTTGAGGCAAAAAAATGTTCAGCGAAGGTTTCAACTGGAATTTTCGTAGATTCTATAGTTGTGGATAAATCCAATTTTCGAGTTTGAATCGTCTGGACAACCTCATGCAGCAAAGGTGAAGGAACACTTAGCAACGCTGGCATAAGCTGGCGGGGCATAGACCATTCAACTTCGTAGCCGAGCTTACCGAGAAGTTCAAAGAAGCAGTCCATTAATGCCCTGTTTTCAATCGGATGCAACTCAAAAAATAATGCGCGAGGTCTAAAGTTAGAAAGCGTCTTTAGCATGCCATTTATTGCTTCGAATTCGAATCCTTCAATATCCATCCGAATAAGGTCTATATGTGGTTCATCGCTGACGAGTTCATCTAGAGGCATTATTTCCACGGTATTTTCTTGGTTCAAATCGGCTCCAGCGGCGTCTTTGCCAGTTGCAAGGCGGCTTAAATTAAGGGCGTCATAAGCCAGCATTACACCTGTCTCCTTTTTTGAGCCAACAGCCACCTGCAAAGTTTTAACAGCGTTACAATTTGCAGTATTCGTCTTTAACAGCTTAAAACTTCGCCTGTTGGGTTCAATCGCGATAATTTTTCCTTTCTGCTTTAGTAAGGAGGATTCAATTAAAACGTAGTAGCCTATATTTGCGCCTATGTCAACGACGTAATCGTCTTCTCTGATTGTCTTTGAAATCAGCACGCTCATTAGTGGTTCATGTATTCCGTAAATCGACAACTCGCTGGAAACGCCTTTATCGTCTTTATCCACAATCATATCGTGACCAAAAACACGCAGCTTGATGAGCTGATTCTTACCCAAAAAACAATTGACCACTGCACGCTGGCATACGCGCTTGATAAAAGTTAGTGTTAATCGAGTGGTTTGGTATAAGCCCAGCTCTCTGCGTAGCCGATGAAGAACTTTTATGTAGATGCCTAATTTCGCACGGGGTATTAACAGGTTAGTTCAGCTCGCTCTTTTGCAACTTTGATAAACATTCAAAAATAGCTCTTCCCAAATCTTTGCTTTCTCCTCAATTGACCAGCACCTTTTGACTCGGTCAATGTTATTAAAACTCATTTGGCGCCTAAGTTCGGGGTTTGTAATTAATTTTTTAAGTGCATCAGCCAGTCCCACTTCATCTTTGGGCTCAACAATGAATCCATTTACTCCATCAGCTATCATAGTTGGAACCCACCCAACACGTGTTGTGACGATGGGCTTTCCCAATACCATAGCTTGCTTAATAGAATGAGGGGTTAAGTCGCGAAGTGTTGGCAGCACATAGATGTCAGCGGCGGAGTAGAATTCCCGTAGTTTCTCCATGCGGTGCCAACCTATGACGAGCTTTACGTTTTGATCAAGCTTGAGGGATTTGATGAGTTTTTGGAGGTTTTCGACGTAAAGTAGCTCCTCGTTTCTCGGTGCGATACCGACGCCGCCCTTTGCTGGCCCCACGATTAGAAAAACCAGATTTCGGTATCCGTTCTTGTTAACAAGTATGTCAGCGGCTTTGATCAGGTATTCAACGCCTTTTCTTTGAACTATTTTGGCTTGAAAGAGAATCACTGTTTTATTTTCCAGTGAGAAGTCGCGGGTTATTTCTTCGAAGGATACGGGTTTCCAGAATGACAGGTCAATTCCAGGTTCAATGCTTATTACCTTGTCACTTTTTAACCCAGCTGCAACTAGGCAGCGAGCGGCTATGGCGTTTTCTGTTATTGAAACTGCAGCCAAGTGTCCTATAATTGAGTGGAAAAAGATACGATACCAGTTTAGAAAGCCATGTTTGCCCTCTTCGATGAGTACCATTGAATAGTAAATCAGTTTTTTGCGCATGTTAGGGAAAGCTATAGAAAGCAACAGAGTCGCAAAAGAGTAATTACAAAAAAACACATCAAACTCTCGCCTGTACTTCAGCACGTATTTTGCCAGAGCAAAACCCCAAAGTATCCTTTCAACAATCCAGCCTGGAAAGAGGGGTTTTACGCGCAGATACTTGTAGAGTCTACCTTCATCTAAGCCGAAAACGGTTAGCCGATAAACTGTTAACCCTTCAGTTCGCTCGATGGTTCTATCGCTTTTTGTGTACTTATAATCGACAACACTTACCGCACTGCCATTCCTTGCGAGGTACCTTATGCAGTGGGTAATATAATCAAGAGCGTGCGGGTCAAAACGACTACCACCAGCCATTAACGTAGCAATTCTCATTTCCGAAAACTCTTCACATCAGGTTAGAGAAAACTGCTACAGGATATCACGAAGGGTTTTAACATAGAAAACTTCGTAGCCGCCATTACTGTAAAGAACATTTACCGTAGGATCTTCATGAAGTTGAGCTATATCCTGAGCAGTCCAACGCCAAGCTGAGGGGTAATTAGCTACAGCTTTAGAGTAGTATACATAAGTGAAGCCAGGCATTAACATATAGGAATCTTGGGTAAGGTTTTGGCCGAAGAAGCTGTACCTGTCATACCCGAAGTGGTTAGGTGCATAGGATATTTCGGGTTCTAAGACATTTTGCGGTTTCGAAACCCAACCGCTTAAAGCAACTAGAGATTGGTATTCATTGAATACTTGTTTGATTGGGGTTTCATTATTCTGATAATTGGAGAACCAACTCGCGCCCATCATTTCAGTTTGGGAGTACTGTTGATTTGCGCGTAGAGTCCAGGGCGATGGAAATACATTAAGTGTTCCGAAAATAAGTGAGGCCATACAAAGCACCAATACCACAGAGAAGACACTAGCTCTCGATTTTCTTGCAAGAATAGATCCTAGAACCCAAGCGTTGAAAAGTACAGCAAATAGGATTGCGTAAGGTAATATGCGGGTGTAATCCAATCGCATTAATGAAATTGGCGAAAAGAAGGAAATGAGAGTTGCAAGACTGAAAAACAGTAAATTAGGTATCAACAAAAGTAAGGTTACCTTGTTTTTTCGCAAGTCTGGTCTTCTAAATACTACGACGAGGCCTACGCCAGCTATCGCCAGATAAAGAAGGTTCATTCCATCCAGCTTAAGAAAGAGGCTAAACATATCAACTATTGACATTCTGGCACTGCTAGCAATTCCAAAGAATTGCCCGGCTAAAGAAGAACTCCACTCTGTTATTCGCTCAACATAATTTACTAGGGTGTAAAAAATTTGGAAGTTACTGTACCAAACAAACCACAACAAAGAGAGAACGCAAATAAATGACGCCATCAGGCGCATGTTTAGAGTAGTATTTGCCAATCCTTTTCGTATAGCAGAAAACTTTGAGTAGATTAAAACAGAAAATACGATAGCTGCAAACATAAGCATAACAAGTAACCCGCCATTAAACGGATGAAGCACTACAAAGTTCAGTGTAAATAAAAAAAGCAAGATTGCAAAACTAGTTTTCTTAGTTGACTGAAATTTCAAGAAAAGAAAAAGGAGAAAAGGCAACAAAAAAAGCGCCAAGATTCGCGGAATAGATGCGAATTGCTCGAGGAAAAAAGGCGCTGAGACAAGAGCGATAGTTAATAAGAACTCTCGATGGGTAAAGTTTAGAGCTTTAGCTAACAAAAGCGCACCGATAATGTAGAGGTTATTTGCAAATGCTGGAAATATTAGCGCTAAGTTGTAAACCGAAATCGAAGTTAGCTTTGACAGCGCTACTATCAAAATGTGAAAACTTGGGTAGAAGTCACTAGGTGATATGTGACTGGTAGTTTCAATGTCTTTGTAGTAAGCTATTGTCTGTAGGTTATCCACGCGATCATAAAAATAGTAGCCTCTGAAGGCAGGTAACAGGAAAAGGATACAATTTGCCGAAATAATTATTGTTAAACCAGCTAGCCACCAGTTCGATTTTTTAGTGAAAAAGGCTTCGTATAGTACGATGGAGATTCCCAAACCGAAGCTTGTAATCAAAAAAACCCAAAATAAATAGGGATATGCCGCGTAGATAGAAACTTCATAACCAGACGCCGACCCAGTAACTGCTATTAGGTAAAGAGAACAGACAAGGAAAAAGAAAGCCACCGCGACCAGCGCTTTTTCAACATTCATTGCTTTTTTCTCCAAAAATTGAAGTCTAAAGGATGCCACAAAAGATGCCTACTCAGAAAGTAACACGGCTTCGTAAACCCTAAGCACCTGTTCCGACATTCTGTCAAAATCAAACGTTTCTTGAACAATTTTACGGTTTGTTAAACCAACGGTTTCCTTGAAATTTGAGGAACCATTTAGCATCTTTTTAACCGCCTCGGCAAACTCTTGTGAAGAATCAGGCATTACGAGTTCAAGACCAGAGCTTAGACCCTCTAGCGCAGGGGCTATACCTGTACTTGTGGTGACGACAGGTCTTTGGCAGGCCATGGCTTCAACGATTGGCCAGCCGAAGGTTTCAGACAGCGAAGGAAAAACAAAGACATCACACGCAGAGTACAACTTTACCAAGTCTTCGGTTGAAAAGAATTCAGTAAATATCTTGATTTTCCCCCAGAAGCCTTCAGCTTTTGCTATCCGCTCAATATACGCCAAGTAGCTGCCGCCGTCGGGCGCAGTGTAAGTATCCCGACCGGCAAAAACAAAAAATGCCTCAGGGTGTTCCTTCAAAATCTCGGGAATCGCCCGCAGGAGAACATGTATGCCTTTTCGGGCTTGCAACCACCCAACATAGAGAACCAACTTGACGTCGGACGGAATGTTTAGGCGTTCTCTAATTCCAGAGGCTACGTACTTGAAGATGTCAAAGTCAATTCGGGCTTCCCATATGGTTTCGATTTTTTGTTTTGGCAATTTTGCTTCGTTAACTAAATAATCGTAGGTGGCGGGAGAATTCGCGATTATTCGGTCAGCCCGCTTGAGACTCGCATGCTCCATCCCAGAGGAGATTTTAAGCGACAGATAACCAGATAAGCCAGAGTACGACCCTGTCCTGATAAACATGTCACTGAACGCAAATGTCTGTAAAACCAGCGGAGTCTTTTTGAACAGACTATAGAAGAATGCTTCGCCAAAACAAACAGGTGCATCCACGATGTCTATTTGATGTTTTTTTATGATTTTTCGCAGCGTTAACCATTCGGAGATGCTGTATCGCATACGCGTTGTGCTGCTTCCAGCCTTAGCAGAGGGACCTACACGGTAGACACGAACGCCCCCAGAATCAATCTGCTCGTTGCTCCTTATCGCTTGGCTTATCACAAACACTTCATGTCCTTTTTTCACTAATGCCTCCGCAAGTTTTGGATAAAAGAGAGCAGATGCAAAATTAAGTCCACATGGAGGGTATTCTTTTGAAAGGTACGCTATCCGCATAAAACCATAACCCAAGTTATGACGACGAGTCGTAAGCGCAGTTGAGTTTTCTTGCGGTGATTAACAAGACATTGCCATTGAATGGCTGAGTTAGGAGTTTTGAGGCAGCAAAATAGCAGAATTGCCGTAACTTCACAAGACCCTGTACAAAATTTATGGCTACACGTCTCTCAGTGGAACCGCTGCTTTCTTGTGGCAACGGCGGCAAAGACCCCGGATAACAGGAACTAATTCTCACGCAGGAAAATCCCTGCTGCTCCAAAGCCTCCAAGTAGCAAATATGATCATGAATCGTTTCGTTGGGGGTGTCTAATCCTAAAGATAAAAGCAGATTACCTGAGAGCTTTTCCCCAAAGGTACTAAGCTTAACAATCGGGTTTGACCCATTAGGCTCAATAAAAACGATTACGCCGCCAGGCTTGAGTACTCTTTTTATTTCTTCAACGACAGAGTCTATGCATAGAAAATGATGAAGGGCGGCTCGACAAAGGTAAGTGTCCAAGCTGTTGTCTTTAAGAGGCAGGTTTTCGAGGTCACCCACTATACTTAAAAAATCAAGTTTTTGTTTTTTACTCTTAGCTTTTCCCGAGTACACTGCCGTTTTACAGATGTCGATCCCCACAACCGATGCTTTACCGTTTACGATAGATAACCCAAACGTTCCAGATCCACAGCCGGCATCTAATAAAACGCGGTCACCTGAGGGCAAAACCTTCATACGCTGCAGCATAATTTGCCAGTAAAGAAAATCGGTTTCTTTTTTTTCTTGATATTTTGTTGTCGCTGCTGCCAATTCGATTTCAGCAGTTTTATTCTGCTTGATTGACAATTTTTAATGATTTCCTGTAGCGTTAGGTGGGAGAGCCAAAGATAGCTTCAAGCAAACGCACAACTTCACGTGCTTTCCATAAATCAACTGGATAGACGCCTTGTCCCTGCATGCTTTTTATTGATTGACGAATTAGGTAGCCGTGACTT
This sequence comes from Bathyarchaeia archaeon, assembly GCA_050108155.1. GTDB lineage: Archaea > Thermoproteota > Bathyarchaeia > Bathyarchaeales > Bathycorpusculaceae > Bathycorpusculum. The sequence goes on from JBNIDR010000005.1 coordinate 62,368, forward strand.
TCTTTATGAATGGCGCCATAACGTTTGGTAACTGAATTGAAAGTGTTAGATGCTAATCCTCGTAGCTGCTGGTTGACTTCGCTTAGAGTTCTGAGTCCCTTTGAAACTGGGCTAGTCAAATCTTTCGGAGTTATTGCGCTGTATTTAGTTACTATTTGATTGTCAGCGTTTAGGAAAAGTCTGCCCTTTGTCTTTACCACGTCAATGCTGACGCTTCTTGCAGGCGAATTAAAGGAGATAGCGATGGTGCCTACACCATTTTCTGCTTCAACGATAACCCTCAACTCATCCCACTTAATGTTTGGATTGTCAGAAAGCTTCGCTGTGATTGTTTTAACGGTTTTTGGGTTATCAAGAAAATCCAGCAGCAGCATAATCAGGTGAGGTGACAAGTCATAAAAAATATCGCCAGGTAAACTGTGACACCAGTGAGTAGGTTCAGCGTACCGCTGCATTTCCACCTCAAGCGAAGTAAGATATTTGACGTCAACACTGACGGAGTCACCTAGGTCGTGGGTTTCAATAATTCTTTTGGCTTTTCTCATGCAGGGCATGAAAGAGAAATTATGGATTACATGCAGGATTCGGTCGTTTTGTTTCGAGGCATCTATAAGAGCGTCGGCATCAGCGGTTTTTGTCGTCAAGGGTTTTTCGATTAAGCAGTTGCATCCTGCTTTGAGGACTTTTAGAGCTACTTGCATATGGGAACTGGGAGGAGTAAGCACATCAACAACGTCTAAGGTTTCGTTTTCGAGCATTTCATCCAAGTTTCCATAAACTTTCGAAATATGAAAATTGTCAGCGACTTTATGTGCCTGAGCTAAGTCTTCATCGCAAATAGATGTTACATTGATGCCTTCGCTGGTGCATAGTATAGGTAAATGAACGTTACTGGCGATGAATCCAGCGCCAACAATACCGTAGGATAAAGATTTATTGTTGTTCATTTCAGCACTAGGTTTCTGATAAATAGCCGAGTCCAACAAACGTTAGGACAATAAATGTGACAGCGGCCTTTTTGAATGCTGTACGTGGAGCATCAAAAAAGCCCAGGGCGATTGAAGGAAACAGTTTGATGAAGATGCTGCTGATCAAGCGTCGTTCGAAGGTGAACATGTCCTGTTTGTTTAAAGCTTCTGCATAGAGCTTTTTGATTGCCCGCCTCTGGTACCCCACGCTGAAAGCACGCTGCATAATGAATAGCGTGTTAACTTTTGTTTCGTTGACTTTATGGAAAACCTGAACCTTTGGATTATAAACTATCCTTTTTCCAGTGGCTTTTTTAACTCTCAAAGACAAATCGACGTCTTCAGAGGGAGGGTCACTCCAGTTGGACCTCGAACAATTCCTAAGCCCGAAATTCGTATCAAACCCTTGGCATTCAACGAACGCTTGCCTCCTAAATGCCATGTTCATGCCCCAGCCGTTTCTCACGTCGCTAATTTCCTTCTGTTGATACCAGCCTGTTCCGCCTATTAGCCAGTAAAATTCTTTTGGAAACCATTGTAAGGAAGCGTTTTTCCATGCTGGAACAGCGGGGCCAGTTACGCCGACTATTGTGTTGTCCTTAAAAGTGTTAGCGACTTGTTCAGCCCACTGCGGAAAAAGGACTGCGTCGTCATCGACAAAAGCCAATATTTCGCCTCGAGCTATTTTGCCACCAAGGTTTCTTGCGCCTGAGAGCCCTAATTTTTGGTCTGATAATACGAGGTTAATTTTGAAGCCTCTGTTTTTGCTGAACCTTAGAAGCGAATTATATAATTCATTTGAGCCTTCGACTACAAATATTGTTTCGAAATCGTGAAAGGTTTGAGTGCTTATGCTTGTTAGCAACTCGAAGATATCATATAGTCGCTCAATAGTGTAGGAGGTCAAAATAATAGAGATAAAGGGGTGGCTGTCTTCTTTTAAAGGTGCAAGCTGAGCTATATTTTCTTGATACAGACCATGTCGCCTGCTGATTGGGGGAGAAAACGAGTGAATGGCCCTGCGATTATCCAAATGAGGTCGCTAAGAAGCTTGAGAGTGTTAAATCGTGAAAAAATTCTGTTGTCGCCGCCGATGTTTCGTAAGCCAATGCCGATGACTTTGTAGCCGAGAGCTTGGAGTTCACTGGGGGTCCAGATCCATTTGTGTTCTTGGTATGGGTTGCCATCGTAGGCGGATTGTTCATAATCTCCGATGGGAGAGGTTATCACAACCTGTTTTTGAGCTATAGAAGCTATTTTCCCAAGAAGTTCTCGGCCGGGAGCTCTTTCAAGATGCTCCAACACCTCAGTGCATAACACGATGTCTACGCATTTGCTTTTTATGGGAAGTTTGGTTGCGTCACAAAGAATATAGTCATCGTGAATTCTGTGAAATTTTGATTTTTTTAGATACGGTTTGAAAATGTCTATGCCGATGGCGTAGAAGGATTTATTCCTGTTAATGAATTTCATGGGGTCAGATTTCCCGCAGCCCACGTCAAGTACTGTTTTCGCTTCCTTGTCTAGGCTCATCCAGACTACATTGAGAGAGGTAAAAATTAGGTAAGGCCGGATTTTTCTTGAAATGTTTTCCGAGAAGCCTTTAGCAGCATCGTATGAGGTAGTTTCCATATGTGTTCCGAAGGGTGGTTTAGTGGAAAAAGAGGGAGCATATCCAGAGAAGATCTTTGAAGCCCTGCCGAAAATCCTGAGTTTTACTTGAACCGTAGAGCCTTCTGCGGTAGGAATGGGGAACCTCTGTAACTTTGCACTTCATTTTTGCAACTTTAACGAATAATTCCTGCTCCATCTCGAAACCGTTACTTTTCAGACTCAACTTGCCAAATAAATCTCGTCTAAAAGCGTAGTAACCAGAGCAGACGTCAGTATATTTTGACCCAAATAGTAAATTCGTTGTCATCGCCAAAATTTTATTTCCGAACTGCCGATTCTTCGGCATACAGGCAGGTTTTTCGCTAATAAAACGTGTGCCCTTAGAGAAGTCATAGCCAGAGAGTATTGCATCAACAAAACGCGGCATTTCCTCAGAAGGATATGTACCATCAGCATCCAAGGTGACAATAATGTCGCCTGTTGCACATGCAACGCCACATTTTAGGGCCTCACCTTTGCCTTTGCCGGGCTGAGAAATAATTTTGATGCTCGCCAACAAGTTTTTTGCAACTGCTACTGTATTATCACTTGAGTGCCCATCAACTAGGATAACTTCGTCCACCCACTTTGGAATATTAGGCAAAACACATGAGAGATTTTTTTCTTCATTTAACGCACAAATGATGACTGAGATTTTATTTGATGAACTTTCAGGGTACATTTAGGTTTTTAGCTAATCTCAATCTGGTTTTCAGCCATTCTTTTCTCGACCCATGCGTATGTGCGTTTTAACCCTTCATCCAGATCAACCTTGGGGCGCCATCCTAAGGAGCGGATTTTACTTATGTCAGGGATTCTGCTTATTGGCCCCACGTACGAGGAAGGATCGTACTTTATCGGGATAATTTTTCCTGACAGCGCCACTATCTTTTCAGCAATCTGACTGATTGGAACCTGCTGGTCAGAACCCACATTTACAATCAGAGGGGGATTGGCTGCTTTCTTTTCCAACAGCATCAAAGCTTCGATGCAGTCCGAAATATGTATAAAACAGCGGGTTTGCTCACCGGTTCCCCAGACTACGAAGTCTTTGGATGGAAAAAGAATTGCCTTTGTAATTAAAGCGGGAATAACTTGGCTTGTTTTTCCTATTTCGCCGCATTCCCCATAGGCGTTAAAGATTCGGGGAATACTTATTTTGGCATCTTTCATCCAACTCAACTGGATTTCTCCCAGCAGTTTAGCCCAGCCGTAGCCCCCTTCAGGATTTACATAACTCAGGTCTTCCTCTGAAAAAACAGCATCTTGCCTCTGTTGCATGTCAATTGGGTAAACAGAAACGCTGGATGCGAAAATTATCTTTTTAACGTTTTTTTCTAAACAGGCTCTGAAAACGTTTGCGTCTATTACCAGATTAGATTGGAGAGTAAGCAACTCTGAAGCATCGCTAGCATGAAGGTACTCAACGCTTCCCACTCGAGCGGCAAGATGAAAAACTGAATCTGCCCCGTCAATCACGCCCACTGCTTTTTCGTAGTTTCTCAAATCGATCTTTTCACAATCCACATCGACACCTAAATCAGCGAGGTTAAGTCGGCTACCCCGGGAAAAATCATCGGCGACAACGACGTCTCTGCCCTCAGCAAGTAACCGTTTAACAAGATGACTTCCTATGAAGCCAGCGCCGCCGGTCACAACAGTCTTCATAAGTTACAACTCATCAGGTAAGCTACGGGTTTTTTAGTGTCCACTTAGTGGTGATTGCGAGGGCTTCTTCCGAAGAAAAATGTGGTTTCCAGCCGGTTGATTTGATTTTCTCGATTGACAAATGAACAATTGGGTTGTCACCTATCCAGCCACGTTTACCCCCAGAATATCGCCGTTTAACACTTGTGAGCTGCATTTCTCGTGTCACTATATCAGCTACTTCATCAACAGTTTTGTTCTCTTCAATTGCCAAATTAAACGGGTTAACCCTCTCATGGGCTTTTTGGTAACCGCAGATTATACCAGCCACACAATCTTTAACGTAGAGGTATTCTTTACTTTGCTTGCCATCACCTAAAATCTCGAGTTCTTCAGGATTCTTGAGAAGTTTATGAACAAAATCCCAAACCACGCCCCGTCTACATCGTTCGCCTATTATATTTGAAAAACGAAATGCCCAAGAGTTGATCGCCGCAAATTCACCGAAGGCTTCGGCGTAAGCTTCACAGGCAAGTTTTGAAGCCCCATAGAGTGAAGTTTGTATTGGCATATAGTCTTCTGGTGTAGGTCTTACGGCGGCTTCGCCGTAGATGGCTGATGTGGATGAGAAAACGAAGTCAGAGATTTTATTCTGAACCATAGCTTCCAAAATGTTTATGGTGCCAACTATATTGTTGTCTAAATCAGATTTGTGGTCTACCGCGCTTTTGCGTATGTTGGCTTGAGCGGCTAAATGAAAGACAACATCATGATCCTTGAAGATTTTGTTGAGCGCCGCGGCATCTCTGATATCAGTATTGTAGACCTTCAATTTGGAGCTATTTTTGTGCTGTTTTAGGTTTTCCATTGTTCCGCAGGACAGGTTGTCAACCACTGTGACGGCGTACCCGTCGTCGATAAGCTGATCGACCAAGTGGCTTCCTATGAAACCTGCCCCGCCAGTTACAATCGCTTTCATCTCATTACCTCTTTTATTAGGTTACCAAAATATTCGTCACATGCTCTGTAGGCTTCATGAGTTCCTATATCCCAGAGCCGATCGGCGAGTTTGTAGCCGTAGACATTTTCCTGCTTACATAACCACTCAATAAACCTACCCGGCTGGTCAGTGGGTAAGTTAAATTGCAGGTACCGGTTAAGTTGCTGGTTGACGCCTTTTTTGAAAAGGTATATGGCGCCGCAGACCTTTTTTGTGGTTACAACAGAAGGTTTCTCAATTAGGTCCAAAATTTTTCCGTTTCGATCTACTTGTACTGTGGCACATCGGGTGGCGTCTTCAAAAGTAGCAACTTCGTAGATTGCTACAACGCAAGATTTGGTTTTCCTGAAGGATTCAAGCATCCCGTGGAGGTCATCGTTGAACATGCCGTCGCCAGCGATAACTAACACGTCATCTTCAGGCAGCTGGTTTATTATGTTAGCCATTGCTCGGATTGCCCCAGGCTTTTGGAGTTCACTTGAGGCTTTGTCTGGTACGAGCTCAATGTTTCTGTATCCTGAAAAAGCGAGCCATGTTTCGAATTGCGGCTGAAAAAGCATATTTGTAGAAACCACAATTTTAGTTAAGGGTGGGTTAAGAGCCTGCAGTTTGTCAACAAGGTAATCCAGTATGGGTTTACCCGCTATAGGTAGCAACGCTTTAGGAGTCCCCAAAGTAAGAGGCCAAAGCCGTTTTGCGTATCCTCCTGCAAGCACGACTGCGTACACTTAAGCGGTCACTATTTGAGGCTGTAGTGAAGCCTCGGTTTTCTTGAAATCAACCCAAGCTTGGTCGAATTCTCTGATGGTGTCTTCAGTTTTCTGGTGGAAAGGCATCTGCGCTAAGACTTTAGGCGTAATGGTTATGATGTGGGCGCCTGCAACTGCAGCTTGGGCAACATCATCAGGGGTTCTGATGCTTCCAACAATAATTTTTGTGGACAGGCGGCTTTCTTCTAAGATGCGCTTGGAGTCGGCTATAACTTTGACGGGGTCTCCTCCGGCGTCTCGGACTCTGCAGAAAAAGATGCTTGCATAGGTTGCGCCTGATAGCGCAGCTAGAAGAACTTGGTTTGTAGTCATCAAGCAGGTAACGTTGGTCTTGATTTTCTCTTCGTGTAACCTACGAGTTAATGATATGCCTCTTCCGTTGCCGAACATGGGAATTTTTATGACAATATTTTTTGAGTTCCAGCTGGAATACTCTTTAGCTTCAGAGACTAAAGCGTCATCAGATTCGCCTGTTTTAGTTACTTCAATGCTCAACGGAGCGTCGATGATCGATAGAATTTCGTGCACTCTATCTCTGAAGTTTATACCTTTTTCGTTTGAAAAAATTTTCTGGTTCGTGGTTACGCCGCTTATGACGCCCCACGGCAAATACGTTTTTATTTCTTTTATGCTGGCTGTATCAATGAATATTTCCATTTTTCATTCACTTCTTTTTCTATAATTTTAGAAGCTTCAAGCAGGCTTGAGACTATGCGGTCAGGTTTAACCGCCAGAGTTTCCATTTGCCTGCATAAATCGCATTTTAGTTCCCCGATGAGAATTGATTTGCAACCCGCTAGGTTGCCTGCTTTGATGTCTGTTAATCCGTCACCGATCATGTAACATCGGGTGATGTCTAATCCGAAATCTATTTTTGCTCTAAGAATCAATCCCGGTTTTGGCTTGCGACAATCGCAGATTACCTTGTACTTGTATTTTAAAGCGTGCGGATGATGGAAACAGTAGTATTCTGCGTCGATGTACGCACCCTTTTTCTCAAGCAGCCGCCGCATTTTTAATCTAATCGATTCGAAGAGCTCCTCGGTCATTTTGCCCTTTGCGACGGCTGGCTGATTAGAAACCACAATTACTTTCAAGCCCATCTCGTTGAAAGTTTTTATTGCCTCTCCTGCACCGTCGATTAGTTTGAACTGCGAGGGGTTTAGAGGAGAATCAATGAGTCCAAGCTCTGGAAAGAAAACAAGCTTGTTTATGACGCCGTCGCGGTCGAGAAGTACAGCTTCGGTCATTCGTTTTCGGATTCCATGATTTCACAAGCTTCGAAAATGGTTGCTTTTACACCGGATTTGGAGAGGAACTCTTTAAGATACTCGCGTACTTGGTAGGCGCTATTGTCGGGGCTGTCTATCCAAACGATTGTTCTCTTCAAACTATACGGTCTCAGTGATTGCTTGTTTTAGACCGGCGCAGATTAAATGCGTTAAAACGGCGTGGAAGCCCTCAACCTGAGGGGTTGAGTTAGCTGGGGCTACAATACATGCGTCTGCAACCTGCCTAAGGGCGCCTCCGTCGAAACCTGCTAAGCCCACTACTT
>JBNIDR010000005.1:70010-96435 GCA_050108155.1 Bathyarchaeia archaeon
ATTTTGCCGCTTTGAGAAGATTCTGTGACCATAAACCTGCTTGGTCGGCACCTGAACCGCCATGCACACTGATAACGACTAATACGTCGCCTGTGTTCATGAGGTTTCTGAGTTGCTCGTAGTAGACGTTTTCCCAGCCTAAATCGTTAGTTAAAGCTGAAACTAATGGAATGTTATCGTTGAGGCAGTAAACTCTGAATCGCCGTTTTCCATTTACCACGGTGAATTTTGCGAGGTCACAGGCGAAGTGGGTTGCTGTAGAGGCTGAGCCGCCGTTTCCGGCTATGAAGACTTGGTTGCCGTTTTCCCATGCGGTGTACAGTAGCGCCATGACGTTTAAGATGTCGACTTGAGATACTCGTCTAATAGTTAATTCAGCTTCTATAAGGTAGTCTTTAACGAATTTTTCGTTCAACCATTTTTACCTCAGATATTTAGTGAGATTTTTGAGCCGTCGGGTTCAAAATCGAAATCAACTTCACGTAAACCTTCCTTAGCCATAGCTTTTCTTAGCCCGTCGCGGCCGTTTTCGCAGTAAAACATCAAGAAACCGCCTCCGCCTGCACCCATCAGTTTCCCGCCTAACGCTCCGTTTTTTATGCCAAGGTCATACCATTTATCAATTAATCCGTTTGAGATAGCGACGGATGTGCGTTTTTTTACTAGCCAGTGCTCATGTTGAAGTCTCCCGAACTCGCTTATGTCGCCTTTTTCGAGTGCACGCTTCACTTTGTATCCGATATCTTTGATTTCATGCATTGCTTCAAGCGCTTCGGAGCCATCTTTTTTTACTGCGGCACCTTGATCAGTTAGGACTGAGGAGGAACTACGTTTTATTCCTGTGTAGAAAAATACGAGGCAGTTTTCGAGTTCCCGAATTGTTTCAGATTTGATCTTTAGCGGGGAGACATTTACTTTTCCATTTTTCTGGATGTCTAGGCAGATGAAACCTCCGAAAGTTGCTATAAAAGTATCTTGGTAACCGCAGGGTTCCTTGAGGATCTCCATTTGCAGCCGGCAAGCTTCCTCGGCAAGAAGCTGTCTTGAGAGGTTTTCATCCTTGTACATATGAAGCGCATGGAGGAGGCCTACAGTGAAGCTGCTTGAGGAGCCCAAGCCGGTTTCAGCAGGGACTTCCGCTATAGAAATTATTTCCAGGTTGCTTCTTAGCCCTAAAAGCTCCAAAGCTTCTCGGATGACAGGGTGCTTTATGCTGCCGATTGGCTCGACAATTTCGGTTATTGAGTAGCTTACTCGAACTGGGGATTCAAATCGTTGATTTACAACCAAGTAAATGTACTTGTCGATGGCTGAGGTAACTACGAAGCCGCCATGTTCGGAGCTGTACGCTGGTAGATCCGTGCCTCCTCCACCCAAGGTTAACCGTAGGGGAGTTTTGCTAACAATCAAAGTTTAGTGCACCTTGTAACTGGGAGGGTTTTGTGGGGTTTCATCACGCCGGAGTTAAGGAGTATAAAGAGGAGTATCCTATCGCTCAACCCTTTCACACCCCGCCGCAAGTGGGCTGCTGAATCTACGATTAACGGTTGACTCATTTGATTCTGATTCACAGTTTATTGCTTACGCGGAAAATTGGAAGGTCATTCATGTCGATCACCGTGAGGAACCGTATGAAGCCTTCATCGTTTGCCCATTTGGCTGCCTGTTTGTTTCCCCAGCCCTTGGCGATTATGCTTATTTTTTTGGCTAAGGGTTGCCCGAAGCTTTGCATATCAAAAGCTAGCTTGCCCATAAATTCACGCATTCCACCTATAGCCTGCAACAATTTTTTCACTATTGGCGCCAGAATTTTTTGTAGAAGCTGACTCTGTACCCTGTTAATTGTTTGTATGACGGCGTCTATGAGGCGTCTTTTGTCAAAGCTGAGTACACGGTACCAAGCATTGCTGCGGATTGATTTCTGCTTTAAGGCTGTCAGGAAACGTCGACCGCCCTGTCTAAGCATTTTTGAAATGTCTTCTTCGACGGGGCAGTCGCTCATGGAGGTTGTTAACTTTTTTTTGGGAATGCTATTCATGATTCAGTTCTTCCTTTGGGTTTTTGGGGGATTTCCGAGGAATTTATTTGGTCCTCTTGCAGTTGCAGATGCTCAAGAATTAGCGTGCAGATGTAGAGGCAGTCTTCGCAGAGGCTGAAGCCGTATCTGAGGAGAAGAATTTTTTTGGTGGCTCTGCAGATGTCACATTTTCCTGTTTTTGTGCCTATGTAGGCGGGGTCTATGGAGGTTTGTTCTACAATTTTTTTGTTGTTGGTGATCATTTGGAATTCACTCGTAGTGCGGTTGGTGTTTTTTGGGTTGGTATGTTGGGCAGTAGGTGTATTCGCTGGGTGGGTTGCAGAATTTCTGTAGTTTTTTGCACCATGCTATGTTTTTTGTTCTGTGGGTACATCGGATGTATTTTATTTTGTAGTTTGATGCCAAACCGCATTCATTCCCCACATCTTTTTTTGGCAGACAAATGGTGACTATTTGTCACAGTATGTTCTATATAAAATTTGTCACAAAAACAAAAAACCAGCCAAAAACGCCCCAAAGACAGGGCACACTACACAATCGATTAACCAAAAAAACAAAAAAGAAAACTACGTTTTCAGCCAACCCAACTTGATAAAAACATAAGCAGCAAACGACATAGCAATAGCAACAACAAGACTCAACTGCCAAAGATAAGCACCAAACGGCACATCAAGCAAGTTAGTTCCAAGCAGCCCACTTAAGCTTGCCGGGATCACCGAAATCGTAGTGACCACAGCCAAAATTTTAAGTATCCTATTAGCCTCAAAAGAAGTTTGGTTAATGTACAAGTCAATTATTGCGCGGAGATTCTCGATTAAGTCATGCGAGAGCTCATCGAGGTATGTTGCGCCATCCTGTAGAACTTGAAAAGACTCCACTGAATCCCTATTGAACCCTTTTAGCGGAACCTTCTTGGAGATGATTATCCCCAGCATATCCTTGAAGTGCAGCAGATTAGAAACCATGCGCGAAACTTCCTTGTCAAGTTGGTATACGCGTTCAAGAAAATCCTTAGGCAACTTTGAGCGTGGGGTACCACTGATTTTCATAACTTCAAAATCGATTTCCGAGAGCAAAGCTCGATAACCGCTTAACATATGCTCCAGTATGCTGTAGAGCACAGGCACAACAAAGCCAGCGTCTTTAGTTGACTGCTTGACAGACGCCAGAACTTCATCAGTCAAATCAAATTTGTGACGAGAAACAGTGATTATTTTTGTTCCATTACAGATAACCAACATACCCGAGCGGGAAATAGTCAAGTAATTTTCTGCATGTTCTGGGTAACGCACCTTGCCTGACTGCAAGAAAATAAATGAAGCGTTTTGAACGTAGTCAATGTGTGGATAGATCTCATCTACTATTGCACTTTTGAAGTGGGGCTCTGGAATCGAAAGTATTTTACTGAGCTGCGCAAAGCCCTCATCGGAAACATAGGTCAGGTTAAGCCATTCTTCGCATTTGGTATCTGCAAGATGAGCTTTCAACTCATCCCATGTCAGGTTATTTTTAGTTTGAAGATTTGAGTCAACTTGTTGAATGACAGTTGCAGGCGCAGTTACGCCGCCGTTGTGGGCTATGAAGTGTTCTCCTCTTCTGCCAGCGACTGCTCGACTGCCAACTGCGAGTGCACGGGGTAGCCGCAGCAACCTGAGCAGCAACGATGCAGAACCACTAAGCGATTCGAACAGTAAGGCATACTGCAGAAAAGGCAGCACAACAATCACTAAGTCGACTAGATGCCAAGGCTCCTTAAAGTGGCTCCAGCGGTTTTCTGCAGCATAGAGTTTGGTAGTGTACTCGGCGATGAAGAGCACAACGATTATCCAGTCGCAGACGTCAAGAAAACTCAAAACTTCAGGGTTAAGATCAATAATGAATGGGACTAAAATCAGGGGAACAACGATGAGAGAGAGAAAAATCATGAATTTATCCGAGAAAACTGCGTCAACTATTTCTCTGGCGTGCGCCCGCGGGTCTTTTTTAGGGGCGAAGAGAGAACGCGGTAAAACGTTTTTATCCAAGGAATCCTCAGATCGCATTGTCATTGTCAAAGCCAGTAGCGTCTTACTGATAGGTTGACTCTTAAATTATTCGCTTTCACCAGAGCGTTTATAACGAGCAAGCTTACTTTTTCTTTCCTTTACCCTCTGGCGCCTTCTGCTCCAACTTCGCCGGCAAGTACTCATCAACAATGTAGGTTAAACCGTAACGTGCGAAAGCTTCAAGCTCCGTCTTGCGCCTGATTTTGAGGAAAGTTTTGATTTCACGCTGCCAAACAGGATCATTTTGGTACCGCGGATCCTTCTGCAGCTCGTAGAGACGTTTAATGTCGACTTCGTCAAGCGGGTCTGTTGGCAATTTGTATTCTATGATGTCGCTTGCCCAAACTCCACTCCATATGGCGTCGGGGGTGTTTAGGTCTCTTAGGTGAGCGGCGTTGGCTGATCCTGAGATGATGACTTGTGCGATGTGCATTCCCCAGGGGTCACCGTCAGTTAAAATATAAACGGGCAAACCGAGTTCGTCATGAAGTCTACGTATGAAGCTGCGGGTTTGCCTTGGAGCCTGTCCACCACAGGCGATCAGCAGAGATTTGTGTTTACTGTGCACACTTTCTTCTATGAATCGAGTGAAGAGTGCGCCTTTCTCGATGGCTATGACCTTGTCAGCGGTGGTCTTAATGAACTCTGCGGAGGTTACCGCTGGGCCGATTAGTACGCCGTCTGGGTGGCTAGTCAGGTTAACAGTTTTGCCTTCATAGCCGGGAACAGTGTAGCCTATGTCGAGGTCGCCGAATATGGCACTGCGTTCCTCGGGGAAAATGTTGAAGTCTTCCCTTGCGAAGCCCGTGAGTGTTTCGAGGTCAGTGATGATGTTGTTTGATTCCTGCTGGTCTTGGAAAGTCATCTCGTAGGCTTGCGCTGAATAGTAGACGTCTCTTAATGTGGAGGTTTTGCGTTGGCTTGTAAGTTCGTTGCTAAAAAGCGCTACCCACGACAGTTGAGTGAAGGGTTTGATGTGGCGGATGTTTCGGGTGCTTCTGCCTACGCTTTTTTCTCCCAGAATGTATTGACGCAGAGTCGGGTCGTAGGTTATGTTTTCGGTGCTACGACTAGGCATGTTAACTGTTGGAAAGACACCTTGGTCAAGTTGCTTGTAAATTGACTCGCCGAAGTTCTTGAGTCCCTTTAGGACTTCCAGTCTTCTCTCTGTTATCTTAGCTTTCTTCTGCGCCATACTTTTGCACACTCTTCAATAATCTTTCCACGTTAGGCTGCTTGGTTTCGCCGGCTAGTTTGGTTGAGAACTCTGCGATTTTGGGAAGATACTTGCCAAATATACTTAATCGCTTTTTCTCGTTGTGCACGTGCTCTTGTCTTGCGAGGAAATGCTGAATTTGCCTAGCGACCTCGCGAATAGCGCATGCTTCTTCTCGCCTGACTTCAGGGCGGTCAGAGATGAATTCTTTACCCACGGTTTTGTAGGGCACTTTTGTGCTACAGATATGCACAACGATGGCGATGGGCATGTCAGGTGAGACTTTGTAGCGTTTCCAGTTCATACTTTGGATAACGCGGTAAGCTACATCGCTTGCTTCGTCGTAGAGCAGGGGGATTTTGTTAGCGAAACGGTAAATGACGAAGTTATCTCGTTTAGGTACGCCTCCGCCGTACGCCATAGCCATTTCAACGACGAAGGGGTGACCCTCATAGGTTGAGGGCTTGCGTTGGTGAACCACAAGAAATTCAGGATTGAGTTCCTTCATAACTCCCGCACGCAGCAGTTCTTCGCCTAGCGGCGAGAGACAGTTTGCGTCTGGGGGAAGAAACTCTTTGTACTTTTTGAGGTTCTGCATCAACCGCACGATTTCTTCGTGGCTGAGTTTCTTTGGATTCTTATTCGGAGGCAAACCAGCGAATTCCAAGAATTTATGTGCAGTGATGTCGCCTACTCGATGAAAATGCGTCTTTAGGAACCCAGTCATGGAGTTGCAGTCAGTGATTTGGATTAACCGCTGCAGGAGCTCAACATCCACGCCATAGGGGTGAGGCATGGTTTCCTTCGGCGGCTCTGGCATTGTTAGGGTTCCCCGAGTAAACTTGTAGAGCCTACCTTTGGGGTCAACAAAAGTGAGGTTGGCGTATGGGTTGACCATGGCGGTTTGTTTGAAGTACTCGATGATTTTTGGCATGGCACGGAGGTAGTCGCCTTCCAGCGAGAACTCAATGATGGTGCCTCGCCACCCATCCTTATTAATCAGAACTTTACGGTCAAGGATTATGGGTTTGTTCCGCTGGATGTCAATCATTAATTTGAAAGTGTAAATCTTTTCCTGCCCAGTGCTCGATGTCACGATGACTGGTTGGTGAGTTGTTATTTGACCGTAGAGGACAGCCATTTTTCCGCCTAAGCCGAAGGTTCCTCTGGCTTGTTTGAGCTTGTATTTGCTGCCGTATAGAACCTGCCCAAACGCGGAAGGTATGAAACGTGGGGGAATTCCGCTGCCGTTGTCTTCGACACGGAGCTTGTAAACCTGGGTGTCCTTGGTTGCTTCTGCTTCGAAAGCTAAGCGCACATAGATATCCGGCGGGATTTTTTCGCTTTCCGCTGCGTCTAAACTGTTTTCAACAGCTTCGCGTATGGCTACGAATATGCTTCGTGAGGGGTTGGATAGGCCGGCGATGTCTCGGTTACGGTAGAAAAAGTCCGATGCGCTCATTTCTTCGAAGGTTGCTTGTGACACTTGCTGCTTACACCACTTTCCCCGTGTTATTTTTGCAGAGTGCTAACTATATTTGCTGGGGGTTCTTTAACTTAACTGCACTGTATGGTTAAATGCAATGTTTTTAAGAGTTTCTTGTAACATGCTTTAATGAACAGTTTTGCAACGAAAATGTCAATCATCATCGGCTTTGTCAATTGACGATATGGAAAAAAACGCATTTTTGCAACAGTTCCATGGAGAGAGAAAAAAAAAGTCTCTTCTCTCCCCGAATATTCATCAAGAGGCACCCGCTTTTAGCTACTCCCACCGCTTAAGAATAAGAATAACCCCTACGCAAACCAAAAACGAAACCACACCAGCAACTCCAGTCTCAACCACTGGAAAATAGCTCGGCAGATAGTAATTCGGTTGCGGATTTTGCTGATAGCCACTATCCTCTGAGTCACCGTACCAGCTATTGTACTGCTGGTCGTCTTGCCAGTAATTGCTGCTGGATTGGGTTGATTGGCTGCTTGTCGACTGTGAATTCTGCTGCACCGTCGTGGGACTCGGGGTTGGTGAGGGAGACGGCAAGGTAGTTGTCGCGTTCTGTTGAACTTGCAGAGTTACAATATTGCTTTGGCTGGGAGAATATATTGTGTTGATAATTGGGTACTCTTGACGGGCAAGAGATGCTTGGAAGGTCATGTTGCCCACTTGAGTTGGAGCGAAAGCAGTCAAAACTGTGCCATTGGAATTAGACATGAATGGCCCCAAGTAGCAGCTGGTTCCATCAGGGTTCGTGACGTTTATTATTACGCCTGAGAAGAAGGAATTCGGAATTTGAGGCAAAGGGTCAATTAGAATCGAGATGGTAACGGTCTGGCCTACAGCAACAGGGTTGGGTGTAACATTCAGAGTCACAGTTGGATGGTTGATAGTGTAAAAGCCTAAGGTGTCAAGTGATGCGATATATTTGAGGCAGTAGCTGCCCCAGTCGCAGTATGCAACGTGTGCGGTGTCGTTTTGGTCTATCTGCAGCGAAGTTTGGTCGTTAGGTAAGCTTGTGTATTCCCCGACGTAGCCAGCAACGGGGAAGGCTTTTATTATCCAGTTTGAACCGTTCCAAACGGCATATTTCAAGACGTGATTTGTGTTGTCGGTGTAGGTGATGCGGGGATAATCATTTGAGTCAAGAGCCAATGAAGTGTCTGTTCCTACGTCGCCGTTGCAGTCTATAGTCTGTATTGTCCATTCGGTTCCGTTTGAGCAGGCGTATTTGAGGTCGCGGCTTGCATTGTCAAAGTAGCCTATGTGACGGTTGCCCTTTGAGTCCAAGGCAAGAGAGCTGTACCAGCCGACGTTTCCTGCTGAATCAACAACCTGAATATGCCAGCCTGTGATGTCCTGCCAAGCTATCTTCAGGTCTTGCTTGGTAACATCTAAGTAGCTTATGTAAGCGTACCCGCTGCTGTCGAGTTTAAGCGAGGTAAATTCCCCCACTATTCCCTCTGAATCAACTGTTTGGATACTCCAACCTGAACTGTTCCAAACTGCATATTTTAGGTCTGCACCGCTGATGCCGAAGTAGCTTATGTGGGGGTTGTCATCTGCGTCTATAGCTATTGAGGTGAAACTGCCGTAGGAGTCTACTGCCTCAATATTCCAATTTGACCCGTTCCAGTAGGCATAGTATGTTCCGTTGAATGCTGAGTAGCTTATGTGGGGTAGGTCTTGCGAGTCGAAAGCCACTGAGGTGTGAAGACCGTTGAATCCATTTGAATCCACAGTTTGGATGAACCAGCGTGACCCGTTCCAGTATGCATATTTTAGGTGCGTGTTGTTGAAGTCGTAGTAGCTTATGCCGGGGTTGCCTTTTGAGTCAAGAGCTAGGCATGCGTAGGAGCCAGTTTCCCATGAGGGGTCCACTGTGTCGACTCCGGGGGTAGCGAAGATTGAGGCGTCAGCATGCAGCATCCAAGCCGGCGAGAACAGAATCGTGCAGGCAAAACTAACGCAGAGGAGCCGCTTAAAAAATCGGGGGCTGCTCCAGTTTGAGTATGATTTTCCCAACGGGTTTCATTCTCCTTCAGAGCTTAAGCTCAAGGAGCCTGCAAAGCTGTAAAATAGGTTTTTGTCAAGGTTTCTATACTAAGGGTTAGTCAAGATTCCTAAACTAACCGTTCCTACACTGGAATGTATTTCTCCCAGCAAAATTTTTTTGATGTTAACTTCGGGCAATGTTTGCGCTTGGTTGTCTGAGGAAAAAACCCACCATCAGGCAACCTACTCCGCAGCCAGACAAAAAAGCGAGGGCAAGATTTAGCTTAAGGTTTAAGAGGTAACATGTTAACACCTGCATCTTAATAAAAAACAAACCAGCCTCCAAAAATCAATAAATCAGCGTAGAAGTGTGTTATCCTTATATTTCCCGATTACAGTACATGTCACTCTAGGAGATTAACAAAACATGCCAGCTATTGAAGTCGGCAGAATCTGCGTCAAACAAGGAGGACGCGAATGCTGTATGAAATGCGTCGTCATAGACGTCATGGACAAAAGCTTCGTCTTAGTCACAGGACCCAAAAAGCTAACAGGCGTTAAACGCAGACGCGCTAACATAAATCACCTCATGCCCCTTGAAGACAAAATCGACATCAAACGGGGAGCATCAGACGACGAAGTAACCCAGGCGCTTGAGGCCGCAGGCAAAACAGCTGAAATGACGCTGCCCCTCTAATTTTAAACTTTAATTACCTCAGTCTTCTTTTTCTTAGCTCAGTCAAGGAGAAAACCCCACGCATGCCACGAACATTCCCGCCATGGGAAATCAAACGTGAATTACTCACAAAAGCAGAGGATAATACAGACCCAAAATACGGATGCAAACCCTCTGAGCGTTCAGCTAAGCAGTACATTAAATTCGGCACCATAAACCTTGACAAGCCCGCGGGACCCACAAGCCATGAGGTTGCGGCGTGGGTTAAAAGGATCCTGAAAGTCGAAGTCATCGGTCACGGCGGCACCTTAGACCCCAAAGTTACAGGCGTTTTGCCCGTCACGTTGGAGGAGGCGACGAAGATGGTTCAGGCGCTGCTCTACAGCGGCAAAGAATACATCTGCGTTCTCAAGCTACACGGCGACGTTGACGAAGCAAGCATTAAACATGTATTGAGCCTCTTTGAGGATGAAATTTATCAGCGCCCACCTCTGCGTTCTTCAGTTAAACGCGCCCTGCGTACAAGACGCATCTACTACATTGACTACATAGAGCGTGACGGCAGAAACGTGCTCTTTAGGGTAGGCTGCGAAGGGGGAACTTACATTCGTAAACTCTGCTTTGACATCGGAGAAATCTTAGGTGTCGGCGGCCACATGCAGGAACTGCGCAGAACCCGAGCGGGACCCTTCATGGAGACCAGCGCCAAATGCGTCACCCTCCACGATGTGGCATACTGGTTCAGTGAATACGAACGTACAAAGGACAAGAACTTCCTGTGCAAGTTCATTGAGCCAATGGAAAATGCGCTTATGCAACTGCCCAAAATCGTCGTTCGCGACAGCGCAGTTGATGCACTCTGCCACGGAGCCAACTTAACTGCCCCAGGCGTTTGCCAAGTTGACAGCGGCATAGAAAAAAGCCGCATTGTAGCTATATTCACGCTAAAAGGTGAAGCAGTGGCATTAGGCAGGGCTCAAGCGTCCACACAGGAAATCCTTGACATGCAACACGGAATAGTCGCAACATTGGCCAGAGTATTGATGCCACGGAATATTTACCCTAAGGTTTGGAAGAGCGGCAATGAGCAAGAAAAGCAAAGCCCATGACCACTACTTCACGTCTCAACCCAGCTGTAACGACAAATTCGGCATAGTAAAAA
This sequence comes from Bathyarchaeia archaeon, assembly GCA_050108155.1. Lineage (GTDB taxonomy): Archaea > Thermoproteota > Bathyarchaeia > Bathyarchaeales > Bathycorpusculaceae > Bathycorpusculum. The sequence goes on from JBNIDR010000005.1 coordinate 80,638, forward strand.
CTGCCCTAAGAGGCAGAAATTTTGAGTTCTTAACTTCTTCAAGCGTGTTTTCTAAACGCAAAGTCGACTTGGGAACCCGCGTGCTAATTGAAGCAATGATTTTGCCCCAAAGCGGTAACGTACTTGACATCGGCTGCGGATACGGCGCTGTGGGCATTTCGGCGGCGGCTTCTAACCCCAAACTGCAAGTTGTCATGACGGATGTTAACATGCGGGCGGTGCGCTTGGCAAAGCAGAACGTGGAAACAAACAGGGTTCGCAACGCTGAAGTTCGCTACGGCTACCTCTATGAACCTGTTGAGTCTATGCGGTTTGATTGTGTGCTGTCTAATCCGCCGGTAAGCGCTGGCATGGATATGGTGAAGGCGATTATTGAGGGCGCACCGAAAGTTATGGGGGCTGGGGGTAGTTTTCAGATGGTTATTCGCAGTAAAATCGGCGCTAAAGCGTTGCCTGAGGCGTTTTGCGCTGCATTTGGCAACTGTGAGGTTTTGGCTCGGGAAAGCGGATATCGTGTGTTGCTGGGCAAACTTGGGGTTTAGGCGCCGATAGGTTTTAATCTTATTTGTTGCTGTTCGATGTGCCTCACTAAATGTTGGCGGATTAAAGGTGCCTGTTTGTCTGACAAGCACTTATATGTTGACTGCCACGAACTTTACATGACGCACAACCATAAACGGCGAAAATCCATGTCTGACGGAAACAAACGAGAAAGAATAACAATCAGATTAACCAAACGCTACCTCGACCTCTTAAACACACTCATCGACAAAGGCGTCTACAACAGCCGCAACGAAGCCATCCGAGACGCACTCCGCATAATGTACGAGTACCATGGGCTGAAAGTTGCGCCAGAAAAAAAGAGTACATTAAAAGCGGACGACACTTCTAAGAGCTAAATAAAAGCTTTATTCCGAAAATCGATATATTACTGCGGCAGAAGCTTGCCTTTTATTACTAAACCCTAAACTCACTTCTGGGAGAAGGCACAGCGTGAATAAAAAGCGAAAAGACAACAGGTGCGAAATAGGCGTCAAAGGTTCCTGTAGAGCCTGCGACTTTCAAATTTTCTGTCAAGGAAAATGGAAATCAAATTAAAGTAGCAGCATCCGCCCAGAGAGGTTCAAGGTAAACGCAATTTATCAGACACTTTTCCAAAATAACCCTCATCAAACACTAAAGTCTTCATGAGCCATCATCCGAATGTACCGCAAAATACAAAAAGCAAACCAGCCATAATGAAAAGAAACACAACAGTTTAGGGGTAATTAAAAGTGAAACTGAACAAGACCGACGAGAAAGTTGTTACTACATTAATAGCGGAAAAAAACTGTGAATTGACTCTTCAAGAAATCGCTGACAAAAGCGGCGAAACCCCGAAGAAAGTATTCCGCAGCCTACGCAAGCTCTTTGAGAACGAAATCGTCTCCACCCAAGCCCGCAAGTACAAGCTCACGATCACCGATATGAAGGCTATTAAGGCGAAGTTGGCAGCGAAGGGCGAAGAAGAAGAACCTGAAGCTTAACTTTTCAATCCTTTTTGTTCCAATTAACCAAAATTCTTCAATTCTAGGCTTTGTTACTTTTGAAAATGAGTTTTTGAGAGCCTCGAGCGGGCCTTGCTCCCGCGGCCTGCTGCTTACAAGGCAGCCGCTCTACTGGGCTGAGCTATCGAGGCACCCAAACATTGCCCAGAACAAACAACACATAAAAGTTTACCCAAATAAAAGTTACTGCGCAACTGGCAGCTATACCCACGCTTTTTAGTCTCTTCTTGAACGAAGGCGCCAGTAACCCTGGATCCAACCATTAAAACTGGGATTATTGGGTTTTCTTTCGAATTTAAAGCGCATTTGTCCTTTTTCAACGATCAAAACTTCGTTTTAGAGCGTTTATCGATTCAAATTGCACATATTGGAAACAAATAATCGCGCATACACAAATTTACCCTTCATAAATCTCATATTCTCTACAAGACGAGTTTATTTCTAAAACAATATCTAAAGAGGAGTTCATGTAAAATTGAAGATTAAAGCATACAGCGTTATCCTTCTAGCTTTACTATTAACTGGATTAGTCCTGCCTTTTTTGGCAAAAACTGCGGAGGCAACTGGGCCAATCGACGTAATAATTGCGGCGACTGGAGACGTAAGTCCCGCCGAAGCGCCGATTCAGAGAGACGGCTCAAGCTACACCGTAACTCAGGATTTTAGCGGAACTATAACCGTTGAGAAAAGCAACGTACTGCTAAATGGTAATGGTCACCTTCTCCAAGGAACCTATACTGTAGGTTCATCGGATCCCAGCCCCGATGGTATAACGATTTCTGCGACAAATGTAACCGTAACTGACTTCAGAATAGACTCAATGCATTTTGGGATAACTGCTGATGCGCAATTCGATTTAAGTTCACGCACCTACTGCAACATAACAAACAATAACATTACTAACTGCTATTATGGTGTCATATTAACTGGCGCTGTTCACTCAAACGTTACGAACAACAGAATTTCCGGTTGTGATTTCTTTGGTATCTACATTAGTACCGTTCTTGGTGGATCCCCCATCGATGACACAGTTAAGGGTAACTATGTAACCAACTGTAGTTCTGGTATAGGAATAATTGCTGAAGGCAACCTTGTAGTACAGAACTTCGTAAATGGAGTTACAGGGACCTGGGCGCTTATGTTGTACGAGACACACAATGTTATTCGTAATAACGCCTTCATTTGCCCCGATGCGTCTCAACCTATCTATTTGGACGCCTATGCGGAAGACAACTGGATTGATCATAACGATTTCATAACAGGCGATACCGCACTATATTATGACACCGATGATGGTTTATTAACTAATTCGTGGGATAACGGTTCTGAAGGAAACTACTGGAGCATCCAGACGCATACCGACGCAAATAGCGACGGCATCGTTGATACACCCATGCAATTAGCAGAAGGTAACATTGACAATTACCCATTTGTAAATCCAATAAACCTCGACATCTTAACAGTGAGTATAATTGGAAGCGGCTCAACCAACCTTGCAACGGGAAATAACTACGAATTAAAGGGCGACACTGTGCAAGTAATCGCACAACCAATAGAGAACGGCGAATTCTACAATTGGATACTTGATGGAGTAAACGCCTCTGGTAACACGATAAATGTTGTGATGAATCAAAATCATAATCTCACAGCTGTGTTCAAAGAAATCCAATTTACCCTGACTGTGGAATCCGCTGCTCACGGCGCCGTCTACATTGTCGGTGACGATTCCGAGGCTGTGGACGGAACAGTCATCTCTAAAGCCCAAGATACAACCGAAAGTTTTGTTGCAGTGCCAGACGATGGCTATATGTTCCGGCATTGGCTCTTTGACGGCGAAGAAGTAAACGCCAACCCTGTCGAGGTAAGTTTCGACGGCGACCACGCCCTCAAAGCAGTTTTCGTAGCAAAACCGCTCTACATATTGCCACGCAACGGCTCCGACTGGCCAATGTTCATGCATGATAAATCACGCACAGGATACACAACTGACGATGCAGCTCTAACTGAGAAATCCCTCTGGACCTACCAGGTTAACGGCAGCATACAAAGCTCCCCAGCCATTGTTAATGGAATCGTCTACGTAACAACCTCTGAAGGATATGTTTACGCAATTAACGCTACCACCAACAAAGCTTTGTGGACATACAGCACACAAGGTGAGCATTTAACCGCGCCAGCCGTATTGAACGGCGCAGTCTTCGTTGGAGTAGATGCAGATTTAATTGCCCTAAACTGTGCAGATGGAGCGTTAAAGTGGTATTACACAACTGGTAGCGGCGGCGAGGCAATTGACCCAATAGTCGACGATGGAGTGGTGTATCTTTCTTCAGGAAGTACTGTATACACTCTTGATGCATCAGCTAACAGCGCTGATAATGCATTACTTTGGAGTTACACCAACCCAATTGATGCGAGTATTAGTTGCTTCGCTGTTGCAGACGGAAAAGTCTACGTGGGCGCTGGATCAAATGTCTATGTCATAGACGCGACCTCCAACGCCGAAAGCAGGTTACTATGGAGCTATGATACAGTCACCACAATGGGGAACTGCATTGCTGTTTCCGACGGCTACCTTATAGCAGCTACACAGGGTGGCGACATAATAGCATTCAATGCAACCAATCAAGAAGAAGCAAAATGGATCGCTGAAATAGGCGGCAACATACAATTTAGCGTTGCAAAAGGCGTAGTGTATGTAGCAGAAAATACAGGTTTTATCTTTGCGTTAGCAGTTGACACAGATAACCCTGATGGAGAGCTTCTATGGCATATTTCTACGTATATGAATATATGCGGCAATCCTGTAGTAGCAAACAACATTGAATATATTGGCTTCTCCAACGTTTACCTAGGTGCGCTGAACACTACCATCTCTGGGGACGTAGAACCATTGTGGTATATTACAGACGATTCAGTCATGGCAGCTCCAGGTGCAGTAGCCAACGGAGTCCTTTACACCACAACAGCAAGCGGTAAAATCTACGCATTTGCCTCCAACAACTTGGTTGAGTTCAAGGCAAACGGATTGGCAGAGGGTACAAGCTGGAGCGTAACCTTTGATGGCATTACACAAACCTCAAACTCGGATTCCATCTCGTTTGCTGTTTGTCCGACTGGAGAATTCGCATATTCAATAATTACCCCAACGGGCTACACAACAGAGGACACACTCACAGGCACGGTTAACCTCACAGATACAGATTGCCAAGTAAATGTAACCTTTACTCAAAACACTGTAATCGCGACCAAAACCACTGACAACAAAACATACACCATAACATTAAGCGGCAACATTACAGCTTCGCAGATGTCCAACATGACAATCACACCCTACCCAAATAACTCAACCACGAAAATAGTCTTCACCGTAACCGGACCCAACGGAACAGAAGGATACAGCACCCTCACCATACCCAAAGAAGCCATCCCATACGGAAGCACTCCGCTAGTCTACATCGACGGTGTCCTCGCTGAGAACCAATCATACACGCAAGACAGCACAAACTACTACATCACCTACTCAACACACTTCAGCACACACGAAATAAGCATAGACTTCACCACTCAAACCCAGCCAACAGCGACCCCAACCACTACACCGACTGCGACGCCAACACCAACAGCCACACCCACCCCAGAACCCACAACAACACCTACCGCAACACCAACAGCCACTCCAAACCCGCCTGCAGCGGCTGGTTTCCCAACATACCTAGTACTTATTGCGGCAGTGATAGTTTTGGTAGGCGTTTTCGTAGGAGTCATCTACCAGAAGAAACATAAGCAGTGGTGAACCTAAGACTCCGCTTTCTTTTTTTTCCTTCTTTTTGTTTTTTTGGTTTAGCATTTTTGTTTTTATAGTGGGTAAGACCTAAAACGAGGCTTTATTATAATCTAGAAAGCCCGGTTGTGTTCTTTGTTACAGAAACTGGTGGAAAAAAGTATAGGTGGGGTTATTTTAGTCCATGCTTGTTGAAGAATGGACAGAACTTTTTGTTTGTGCCTTGGACACCACGGCGCTTCGTTTCTATGTTATTGATTTTCGCCTCGCACCTTTGCCACTATACAGGATGTGATTGTTCGACTTTTAATGCAATTTTTTTTAACACATATAATTATTTTTCAATAAAAGTTTTAGCAAGATGTTATTATGCTGTTCTGTTTATTGGAATTTTTTTAAATGATTGAATTCGGGCTTCATGAACCTTATATTCGATTATGAAACGAATAAAGTGACATATTAGCAGGTGTGTAAAGGTAGTTTGAAAACAAAAATCAGAACCACAATAATTGTAACTCTCCTACTATGCTCTTTAATAATGCCCTTATTATTGAGTGAAGTTAAAGCAGACGATCCAAACGACGTAACCATAAAACCAGATGGTAGCATAATTCAATCTTCTAACGTGATTTCCACAAGCGACCAAATCACCTACACATTAACAGACAATTTCTACGGATCCATCACTGTACAAAAAAGCAACATTATCCTTAACGGAGCAGACTTCACTGTTTCAGGTTCAGGATCTGGTGTTGGAGTAAATCTTAATTCAGTAAACAATGTAACGCTCACAAGACTATGCATTTCCAACTACCAAACGGGCATATGGCTAGAGCACTCCTCAAACAATCGTGTAACCAATAACACTATTGATACTATATCTCTCAGCGGCATACTGCTTGAGCATGGTTCAAATTATAATGCTATAGTAAGGAACGTGATCGCCAGTCACTGGACCGGCATATATCTCGAAGGTTCTGAATCAACCTGCATGTTCAATACTGTTTATAATAACACGGTTAATCCTGATACCACTGGAATAAAATTTGCTAATGGCGCCAGTAATAACCGTGCAATCGATAACAAGATAACCGGCGGAGTATATGGTTTCATATTTGACGTGGCAGGAGCCAACAATGCGGTCCTAAGAAACACCATAAGCGGTACCCGTCTAGTTGGCGATTCATCAACTGCAGGAATATTTGCCAATTATGTTTACACAAACAATACGATCGCTGGTAACACTATTCAAAACAACACCAAAGCAATAGAATTGAGCAGTTGCAGTAACTTTACAATTTACGCCAATAATTTCATCAACAATACTGCACAGGTAGTCTTCACCCGAAACACCTATGCAAACAATTGGAATTATACCGATCAAGGCAACTACTGGAGTGATTACCAAAATAGATATCCTGCAGCGACGGATAATTCGGGAATTTGGAGTATAGCTTATGTTGTTGAGGAAAGCATCCCTAATTCTGATTACGCTCCACTTGTGAATCCCTCTAGTCCATTTATTTTAGATATAACCGTTGCAGGAAGCGGCTCCACCAGTCCAGATGCCGACGTGTACTGTCTAAAACCTGGCGCAATCATTGAGGTTAGTCAGACACCAGTAGTTAGCGGCGAATTTTACAATTGGATTCTTGATGGCGTTAACTCTACTGGCGATACTATAACCATCAATATGGATACAGATCATGCACTAGTTGCGTCGTTTAGGTCTGTTACGTTTACTTTAACTATTGAAAACCCAACTTGGGGTAAAGTCTTCAGCACTGATACCGAAAGCATGGTGGGTGGAACCTCCGTTGCGTTACCTCCGGGTTCAAGCTACGGTGTTTATGAGGAACCTGAAAGCGGCTACATATTTGCTCATTGGCTTCTTGACGGAGAGGTTTATTCTGAAAGCAAAAACATTGAGGTCCAATTTGATGAAGATCATACTCTAGCGGCGGTTTTTATTCCGTCACCCTTGTATATTTTACCTGAACCAAGTGCGCCTGCACCCACCACTGATGAACTTTTATGGTCGTATTGTACCGCCGGCATTATTTATAGTTCGCCAGTAGTCATTGACGGCGTTGTATACGTCAACACGTACGATGGCTATGTCTATGCAATTAACGCCTCTACAGCCACACCTATTTGGAGGTTTAATACTGGAGACCAAATATCTTTTTCTCCAACATTTGCTGATGGCATTGTTTACGTGTGTACCAGAAACGGTTATGTATATGCACTCGATGCAGACACTGATAGTATAAGCGGCGAAGAAATCTGGAGCTACTTTACCGACAGTTACTTTGAATCGAAGCCTACTATAGTTGATGGAGTGCTTTATGTTGCATCTGGAAGTGGCTATGTCTACGCCTTCAATGCAAACCCTGTTGAAGCAGAAGGAGGATTACTGTGGACTTTTGAGGCAGAGGGCGCCACATCCTTTACACCAGTTGTGGTCGATGGGATTGTTTACGCCACTTCAGAAGAGGGATCAGTATATGCAATTGACGCCCAAAACGGTGAACTACTATGGACGTTTGAAACAAATGATTACATGTATAATTCACCTGTCGTAGCTGGCGGTATTGTTTATGTATGCTCTGAAAGTGGTTATCTGTATGCATTAGCAGCCGACACTGAAAATGTAAACGGCGAGGTTCTATGGACTTACGAAACTCGTGATTACCTCTACAATGGCCCTGCGGTTGCTGATGGTTTTGTCTATATTTGTACTGAAGATGGCCACGTTTACGCTTTGAATGCTACAACTCAGAATTCAGAGGGTGAAGTAATTTGGAGCTATTATGCTGACGATTACTTCTATGAAACACCAACAGTTGTAGATGGAGTCGTCTATGTTTTATCCGATAATGGCTATCTGTATGCTTTATCATCTGTGACTGAGAACCCTGAGGGTGAACTGTTATGGGAGTATTCTTCCGATGACTATTTCCGGTATCCCGTTATTGTAGCTGATGGCGTTGTTTATGCAACAACAAACGCGGGATATGTGTATGCGTTCAATGCCACTCCCTCGGATTCAGAGGGGGATCTACTTTGGACTTATGAAACTGGCAACCGTATCCGCGGTGGCCCTGCTTATGCAGATGGCGTACTCTATGTGACTTCAACAGATAGCTATCTCTATGCCTTTGCAGCAAACAGCAAAATATTTTTCACCGCACAAGGTCTTGCAGATGGCGTAAGTTGGAGTGTAACTTTTGGCGGCATCACCCAAACCTCAAACCAATCTGTCATTACGTTTGTTGTTTGCCCTAACGGTGAATATAATTATAGTATTGAAGTACCTGACGGATACAGCACAAACAGCACGTTAACAGGCACAATCCCGGTCAACGGTACTGACGTTACTACAGAGGTAGTTTTTGTCCCTGATGCAGCCACCGAGTATACCCTAACAGCAGAGCTATACATTGATGGCGAATTGGTGGGCACACAAAATAATGTATATGAAGCGGGCAGAGTTTTGCATGGCCATCTTGATGAACTCCCCCCACAATGGACCTTTAGCCACATATGCCTTGACGGCGTGAACATTACCAGCACAGAATTTAGCCTAACTATGGATCAAAACCATATCCTACAAGTATTCCTCAATACGGCAATCTTCCAGCTAAATATCTCAACCACAACAGCAGGCGGCTCTGTTGATGTCGCTGGTGATAGATTACTTTATCAATACGGCGAAGTAGCGAATCTTACCGCGGTCGCAGACCCCGGATATGCCTTTACTCGCTGGATGATCGATAACCAAACCAACAGCACCGACAACCCATTAGCAGTCGTTATGGACGGCAACCACACAATAACAGCCGTATTCACAGAGGTACCAACAACCATCATAGCATCTGACTCGAATCAAACCTACATTGTACGAATTGAAGGCAACATCACCGCGCACCAAATGACAAATATGACTATCACACCACACCAAGAGAATGCCACTACGAACGTTGAATTCACTGTAACAGGGCCAAGCGGAACCACAGGTTACGGCACAATTATTCTACCAAAAACCGCAATTCCATACGGCAGCACACCGCTTGTCTACATTGACGGCGCACTAGCAGAGAATCAAAGCTACACCGAAGACGCCGATTACTTCTACATCTCATACTTAACACACTTCAGCACCCACGACATCCGCATCGTATTCTCTACATACCCATTACCTGAATTTTACGCACCTTCAACTCATGCTGGCGGAATGACCCCAACCAACCATACATTCCCATCCACAACTCCAACACCCACTCCTATTCCTACACCAAATCCAACCGCAACACCCCAACCAACCATCAATCCACCAACCAAGTCAGGCAACACAGACCTCCTCGTAGTCGCGGTAGCAGCAATCACCCTCTTTGTTATTGTAATAGGGCTATTCTATAGAAAGAAACACAGTAAAAGCTGGTAACCCAGCTCACATCTCCCTTTTTAATTTTTGTTTAAAAAGTTAAACAATCGCACCATTTTACGAAACGGCAGTTCACAGGCCAGCCGTATGGTGTGCAATACATCCCTCAATAGTCACATAAAAGAGCACAGCAAACAAAGAAGAAAAAGCAGAACACACGCCTGCTTAAACTGCGAAGTCTTTGCACATAAGGCTTATATTTTTAAAGTTAACCTTTTCTGACTGAAGGCTCAACCATGCATAAAAAACTCTTGATTCCAGGTCCAACAGAAGTAAGTAAAGAAATGTTGAATGAACAAACCCAGTATCTTATCGGTCACAGAGAAAAAGAGTTCTCAACATTATACGGCGGAATCACCGACAAAATCACCAAGTACTTCCAGTTACCCGCCGATTACAAACCCACAGTAACCACTGGTTCAGGCACGCTTTGGTTCGATATAATCGGCAGAAGCATCGTTAAAGAGAAGGCGCTTGCATGCGTCAACGGCGCATTCAGCCAACGCTGTGCGCAGACACTTAAGGCATGCGGCAAAGACACCGACGTGCTGGAGGTTGAAATGGGCAAAGCCATCAAACCAGAGATGGTTGCCGAGAAACTTGCGTCAGGCAAATATGACACCTTAACGGTTTGCCACAACGAAACCAGCACTGGCGTCCGCAGTCCAATCGCTGAAATCGGTAAGATGGTCAAAAAAGAGTTCCCAGACGTAATCTTCGCCGTGGACGCTGTCTCCTCGATGGCAGGCGACAAAACCATGCCTCAAGAGTTTAACTGCGACATCGTCTTTGGCAGCACACAGAAATGCTTCGCATTGCCGCCTGGCTTAGCAGTCTCGCTGGTAAGTGACAGAGCGATTGAACGCGCCAAAACCGTGCCCAACAGAGGCGCATACACTGACTTAGTTGACATCTTCGAGTTCGAAAAGAAACATCAGACACCCTTCACACCCAACGTTTCGCTGCTTTACGCATTAAACAAACGTATGGATCTCTTGCTGGCGGAAACCTACGACAAAGTTTACCAGCGCCACCTTGACATGGCAAAGTACACTCAGGCATGGGCAAAGAAGCACTTCAGCATGTTCCCAGAAGCAGGCTACGAATCCATAACGGTTAGCTGCATAAACAGCAACGGCAAAGACGTTAACGCCATGAGCCAAAAACTAGCGGAAAGAGGCTACTTGATCTCTGCTGGCTACGGGAAACTAAAGGATAAAACCTTCCGTATCGGCCACATGGGCGAATGGGACCTCGCAGGCATCAAAGATGTGTTGGCGCAAATCGACGATATTTGGGGATTAAAGTGACCATAAAAATCCTCGTCAGCGACAAAATCGCCGACGAAGGCATAAAGATTCTTGAAGAAAAAGGTTATGAGGTCAAGCGGGGATGGGATATTCCCAAGCCTGATCTCCCCAAAATCATCGGCGAATACGACGTTTTAATCGTCCGCAGCGCCACCAAAGTCAAAGGTGAACTGCTGGAAAAAGCTAAAAAACTAAAAGTTATCGGACGCGCAGGCGAAGGCTTAGACAATGTAGACTACGAAAGAGCAAAACAGCTACATATAAGCCTCGTTAATACGCCGCATGTATCTTACATGAGCGTCTCAGAATTAACCATCGGACACATGATAGCCCTTGCACGCAACATCGTACAATGCACAACAACTATGCGCGAGGGCAAATGGGAAAAAGAGAAGCTGATGGGTACCGAACTCAACGGAAAAACACTTGGCGTAATTGGCTGCGGCTTCATCGGGAAAGATGTTGAGCGTTTAGCTCTTGCTCTGGGCATGAAAGTTATAGTCGTTGAAGAATGCGTTCACGACCGTTTTGTGCCCCTTGCAGATATGCTTCCGCAAGCTGACTTCATAACAATACATGTTCCCCTTTCATCTAAAACAAGACATATGATTTCCACCAAAGAATTCAACCTCATGAAGAGAGGCGTACGCATAATCGATTGCTCGCGAGGCGGCGTAATCGACCAAGAAGCACTCTACGTAGCGTTAACCTCAGGCATAGTTGCGGGAGCGGCGTTGGATGTTTTTGAGGAGGAGCCGCCCAAGAACTCTAAACTACTTACGTTACCAAACGTCATCGCCACGCCGCATATGGGTGCTCAAACCTTTGAGGCGCAACATCGGGCAAGCATACAAATAGCCAATAACGTTATAGATGCGCTTGAAAAATTGAACCTGTGAGTTGACACCCATCGTGGTTGATGTTAGACCTTTCAAAGCAATAAGTTACACGCCAAAAGCAGGTAACCCAGCAGATCTTATCGCGCAGCCATATGACAAGATAAGCCCAGAGATGCAGAAGCATTACTATGCAATTTCCCCCTACAACTATTGCCGTTTAACTTTGCCGATGGAGCAGGATAAATACAATCTGGCAGCTCAGCGAATTGCAAAGTGGATGCAAGAGGGAATAATGGCGAAGGAAACCCAACCCGCAATTTTTGTTTCACAGCAAGAGTTCAGTTTAGACGGCAAACACTATACACGTAAAGGCTTCATCGCCGCAGTGAGGCTTTACCCGTATAGCGAAAACATGATTTTCCCTCATGAAGCCACCTATAAAGCGCCAAAAGCAGACAGACTAAACATGCTGCGAACCGTTCAGAAAGACCTTGAACCCGTCTTTTTAATGTATCAAGATCCAGAGGAAAAATCCATCGCTTTCATGGAGGAAATAGCAAAAACTACGCCTTATATGCAGCTTACCGACGAATATGGCGTTAAACATTCAGTTTGGAAGGTATCTGAACCAGAAAAAATCTGTGAGTTTCAAGCAATTTTGGCGCCGAAGGTGATGGTGATAAATGATGGCCATCATCGTTATGAAAGTGCAGTTGCCTACCGTGACGAGATGCGCAGCAAAGGCAACTGGACCGATGATGCACCATTTAACTTTCATATGTGTTATCTGGTACCTGTTCAAGAGAAGGGCTTGGTTGTGTTGCCGACTCATCGGTTGCTGAAGCATTACAAGTTAACTGCTGAGTTTCTGGAGAGCCTCCAATGCTTCTTTGAAGTATCCGAAATCAAGCCAACCGTTGAATCCATTGAAGCTTTCCTTGCCAGCCATGTTGGCGAGCACTCTTTCTGCGTCTATGACGGAAAAAAAGCATGCGGCTTAACACTAAAGCATGACAGCGCAGTTTACGATTTTATTAACGCTACGGCTTCTAAGGAGACAAAAATCTTTGACGTTGTTATCCTTCGCGATGTGGTGTTTAAGCATATCCTAAAGACTGGGCAACTAAACATTGACGATACAATTCTATATGAACGCTGGACCAAGGATGCTTTGGCTAAGGTTGACCGTGGCGAGGCGAGCATAGCCTTTTTGGTTAATCCGATTCAAGCTAAGACGGTTGCGGAGGTTGCGGTGCAGCATGAGGTTTTACCCGAGAAAAGCACCGACTTTTACCCTAAATTGGTCTCTGGGCTTGTGATGATGGATATTTCCACTGGCGAAACGCTGTAGAATACGGGAGTTTAGTGAGGATAGAAAGTATTATCTACTGGTCTCTGAGAATACAGGCTAACGCTAAAAGGCGTTAAGAGGAGAAACAACAATGATTGAAGTAGATAAGCCCATTTCTGTTCCAACTCAGATAACCCCCATGAAACGGTACATAGCTGAACTCATCGGAACCATGGTTCTGGTTTTGATGGGCTGCGGCAGCGCAGTTATCGCAGGCGGCAACGTTGGCTATTTAGGAATCTCGTTTGCATTCGGCATCGCAGTGCTGGCTATGGTTTATGCCATCGGCGGCGTCAGCGGCTGCCACATTAACCCAGCTATAACAATTTCGATGCTTGTAGCGAAGAAAATCAGCGCCAAAGACGCTGCGATGTATGTTGTATTTCAATGCATAGGCGCAGTAATCGGTGCAGGCATACTTTACGGCATCGCAGTAGGCTACCCAACCTATTCGTTGGCTGCTAACGGTTTAGGCGCAAACATGTACACCAGCTACTCGATGGCTTCTGTATTCATCGCCGAGATAGTGTTTACCTTTATTTTTGTGCTGGTGGTTCACGGCGCAACTCATGAACGTGTTCCGAAGGGCTTTGCTGGTTTAGCAATCGGCATGACGCTTGTGCTAGTTCACATAGTCTGCATACCCATCGATGGAACTTCTGTGAATCCCGCTAGAAGTTTAGGTCCAGCCGTTTTCGCTGGCGGCTTAGCGCTTGAGCAGTTGTGGCTGTTCTGGGTGGCTCCAATCATCGGCGGCATCTTGGCTGCTTTGGTGTGGAGAATCTTCAAATAGCCTTGCGGCTCAAATCCCTTTTTTCTTTCTTTTTTTACTTTACAAATTTTGTGGGTTGCCGCTTGAAGCGTTTCTTGCAGACTAAACTGCAGAAATGATATGTTTCGCCTTCATAAGAAATTTTGAACTTCGCAGTATTCTCATCCAACACTGCACCGCAAACTGGATCACGCATCGACATTAGATTATTTTAAGCCTCACAGCACAAATGCTCTACCGCGCATTTATGGTTATTGGTGCTCTCTCGCCAAAAATCCCTTTATTTTTAGGCGATTCTGGTGATAAACGCTATTTCGGGGAGATTTCCACCGATTTTTACACTGAATTCCGCGTATTTTCCCATCACCAAAGACGGCTTATAAAACCCAGCAGAAATAGTTTAAAAGATTTTTTGTCAAGGTTCAATGACTACCCCCAAGTTTTTTGCCCCACCTATATTGCGTTGTTCATTACTTTCAAAAAGCTCTTTCAACATGCCCCTACACCCACACCGCGGCCAATTCAACATAGATGTATGTTGTTCTTGTGGTGGAAAACTCGCAGCCCACACCGAAACAGCGACTGAAGCCGATTGCTACCGCAAAAAGCAACGTTGTTCTCAGCCAGTCTTGTGGTGTGCCGTAGGTTGCCACACCCACATAAAGAGCGCAGGCAAATCTAGGTTACGGAATACTCTGCGTATTCGATTCTAGTAATACGCGTATAAGCTTCGTTTGCTTGTCCATGCGCCTAAGAACATTAGCAGAACCCCCATTATCACTACAAAGGCGCCGATTAACAGTTGAACTGCAGCACTCGATATTGTTGAGGGTTCATCAAACCCGCTTGGGGGAGTGTTGTTTGCGGAGACTGCGAGAAAAACGCCGACAACAAGAAGAACTAGCCCCAGCATTAGAAGGAAACTGTTAAACGAGATGCTTTTCAACGCTATTCACTTGATATTGCATTTTTATGGTCAAAGGCTTATTCTTTATGGATTTCAAAGCAGAATTTAAAACAGCCAACGGAAGCAAAAGCCAAAAATAAGCAGCAGTCCACTTTTTCCTCTGAGAACAAGTTTATGCTAAACGACTTTAACCTCTTAGCTACCACCGCACGCGGCAACGAACGCGCCATGACCAACGAAATAGTCTACATCCTCAAAGACGAACTCGGCGACGACACCGCGCAGGCATGTAAAACAAAAATCCGCGGTTTAATCGTAGCCAAAACCGCCCTTGACCCCATAAAGGCAATGGAGAAGTTCCGCGCAATCTTAGCCGAGCGCCCCTACACATTCCGCTACGCACTGCGCATCGTACCCATCCAGCGAGTGGCCCCGACGAACTTGGACGAAATAAAGAAAGCAGCACTGGAGATGGCGCAGCAAATCGGCGAAAAACAATCCTACCGCGTCACCGTCGAGAAACGCTTCACCGAATTGCACTCAAAAGACATAATCGAAGCAGCCGCGGGTGACATCCCACGCAAAGTTGACCTGCACAGCCCCGACTTGGTGCTGCAAATCGAAGTTTTAGGCGCCGTCACGGGTTTGTCGCTGATTAAGCCCTCTGACGTTTTGGCGGTTGTCAAAGAAAAAATGCTCTAACTTAGAGCTGCGTCGAGAGTTTATTCAGAATTTCAATCGCTAGTAGCCGTCCCAGACCTGCGTTTCCACAAAACCAGAAAAGTACAGCAGCAAGCGATTATAATTAGCGCAGCCGTGATGGCGATAAGAAGTTCAGCGGAAA
>JBNIDR010000005.1:96445-126854 GCA_050108155.1 Bathyarchaeia archaeon
CTCAAAAGACATAATCGAAGCAGCCGCGGGTGACATCCCACGCAAAGTTGACCTGCACAGCCCCGACTTGGTGCTGCAAATCGAAGTTTTAGGCGCCGTCACGGGTTTGTCGCTGATTAAGCCCTCTGACGTTTTGGCGGTTGTCAAAGAAAAAATGCTCTAACTTAGAGCTGTGTTGAGAGCAAAGCAACATGCTCGACAACTAAGTCCACAAGCGCCCTGTTGGGGGTGGTTTTTGTGGCTGTTTTTTGTTCTTCGGGGCTTATTTGGAAGGCGGCTCTGATTTTCTGCTGCTTCGGCAGAGTTAACTCGAGGACAGCATCGTCGGGCTGCACACCCAAAGCGGCATTTAGCTCTTCGAGGGCAACGTCAACCTCTTCGGTTTTTGAGCCAATTATTACCGCCGCCACGTTTTGGGATGATGGTTTGACGCCGATTAAATCAATTGACTTCTGGATTTGCCTCCGAGCGGAAGCATAGAGCATGGTTTCAACTGCGACACTCTTGGAGATGTTAGTTGCGGTTTTGAAAGCTTGCAGCGCGTTTAGAGCGGCGAAGTAGAGGTGCTCCCATGTTGCGATGAGGTCAGCGTCGAAGAATTGAATAGCTACTTCGGATTTTGCCTGTTTGCGGTTAGCCTTCAAAAACGCGTCCACTTTGGCAAACGCAGCGCCTTGGTAGCCTGTGATTTCAACTTGTTTGCCGTATTCCTCAATGCTACACCGCATAATCTTGCCTACTGCATGTCCTCTAAGAGTTTTTCTGTTAACTTCTTAGGTAAGCCTGCTTTTACGATTTTTGCGACCTCCGCGTTAACCTGCCGCTTTCCCGCTTGGCTTTGGAGGATTTTGCGGAGGGTCTCCTTTGTGTCCCATGGAAAAATTACCCAGCTACTGGTTGATTTTTCGTAGAAATCGGGTTTTTCTGCAGATTGAAGCTTGTAGTAGAGAACGGCGGTTTTTACTTCTGCGGCACCCTGCGCTTGGAGGTGGGTTTTGGCGAGTTCGAGGCTTCTGCCGCTATCCACAATGTCATCCACAAGCAGCACACGCTTCCCCACAACCGAAACCGTTAAAGGCTGTTTCAGACGGGGCTCAGACATAGCTTCACCTATGCCTATGTAGAATTCGATTTGCATTGTGGAAAGCTGAGGGGTCTCCAGCAGATCCGCTAGGATGCGCCCCGGCACAAGTCCGCCCCGTGCCACCGCAACAACAACATCGACTTTGTAGGGAAAAACCTGAATTTTCCGCGTTTGAGAGAGCAACATATCGTAAATTTGGTTCCAAGTTGGGATTTCATATTGTACGTTGGTTGCCATTTATGGGCGCCTCAATGTTGATGGATGCCTTTTGGGTTCTGTTAAGGTTTTCGCCCAAATCTCCCTCAACTACTTCACGGGTTTTCAAGGTTCAACCGTTGAGGAGCCTGTTCTGTTTAGAATTCAGCCGCTATATGAACAAATGTTGCTGATTGATGTTTTCTTTTGCCTGTTTGGTTGCATATTTATTAGGGGGTAGCGGGAATATGTTTTCTCGGGAGTTAGGCGAGAAGACATGTTTCGTAATTCGTAATATAGTTTATATTGCGAGACGCCTTACCAATAATAAAAATGAAAGGAGATGTACAAATGGTGAAGAATGTGGACGAAGAAAAGATTAAGCGAGTACTCACCGACCCCAAGATGTCCTCGATCAAAGCCATGCTGGAGAAGGATCATGCTATCGACTGCTTACTCTTGCTATACGTTGGACGCGGTAAGTGGAAAGACGCAAAAGACTTCATGAAAGATAATAGCTTAACGCTCAGTGATGGAACCTTTAGGGCCAGGATGATTGAAATCGAGTCTTTGGGTTTGGCTAAAAGCGAACGTATTGACCCGCTCAAGAAGTATTATATGAAGACTCCTTTGGGCGAGAAGGTTGCAAAGTTGCTTTTGGACTTTTTTGATGAGCTAGGCGCTTAATTTCATATTTTATTTTCTTGTTTTCTGTTTTTTCTTGTTTTGTTGTAGTGTTGTTGCACACACCGATAATATGATGTATTGAGTCACAATATTTAAATCTGTGCAGACGAGACAACATACCATAAAACCGTAAAGTGAAAACCAAATGAACAAAATATACCGAAAACTAAAGAGAAACTCAAAAGCCCTCAGCCCAGTAGTCGCATCCATCATCCTCATCGCAGTCACCGTCGCAGTCAGCGTCGTCGTAGCAGCATGGATGAGCGGATCCATATTCAACCTAATGGGCACAACAGAGCAGGCAACAGTAACAAACATTGCAATGACTGCTGGAGCAACCAATGTCGTTGTAACAGTTCAAAATACTGGAACTAGCGAAGTAGTAATTAACTCGGCACAGATGAATGGACAGGTAGCAACACTTAATAGTCCCTATAAACTCACAGACGCCAACGGCACCGTTACCACCCCATCAGGACTTCCGACACTTGCAAAAGGTGACAACGCACAAATTACAGTCACTCTTGCTTCAGCATTAGAATCAGGCGAAACCTACCAAATTAAATTAGGCACTACAAAAGGCAACACTTTGGCATATACCCAAGTCTGCCCATAAACAACCCAACTATCTCCAATCTTTAACAAACAATAAACCACAGGGGTAAGGTGAACATTGCTTCACCTCCATTTTCCCTTTCTCTCTCTTTAAAATAATCAGTTCAGGTTAGAATCATCATGGTTACACAAATCAAAGAATACACTTCAGCGCAGGCAATCGCCGAAGCCCTAGACAAGCAGCTAGCAGAAACCAAAAGTGTCCTAGGCGAGTATCTCCGTAAACTCGACGATATCCGCATGCTGGCGGAGAAATCCAAGAAAATCCGCGACACCGTCATGCGCTTAGCGGGCAAAAAACCATCCACCGATAACCCAAGCGAAATAACAGTGGGCACCCTGAACATAGTTTTGGATGCAACACCCTTTCACGAATTAGTCGCCATCGAAGCAGTGGTACGCAGTCACCAAGAGCGGCTTCTGGTTTTGCAGAAGGTTCGTGAAGCCCTTAAATGGCTTGATCAACTCGGCGACACTGAAGGACTAAAATATCTCGTGCTAGAAGACGAGGGCATCCCTGAACGTATACTCTTCAAAATAGCCTGATTCCTTGATGAATGGAGTATTGATGGATGACTGATGCGATATCAACAGTTATCGGCGAACTAAAAACGCTTAGCCCAGACATAACGCACGCGGTGGCTTTCAAGACAAACGGGGAAGCATTAGCTGGCAGCGAAGGCACTACGCCCGAGCAAACTCGAGCTATAATCGACAACATAACCAGCATAACCCACGTTGCATGCATCGGGGGGATTGAGCGCATAGTAATTCAAGATATCAACACACAACTTGCGGTTTCCACAATAGAAGACGTATATTTAGCCACTCTTTGTTCAAGAAACGGGGACCAAAAAATCATCAAAGCCCTAACCGAAGTTGTGGTTCCCACAGTTGTTCGGCTTTCTCTACTTACAAAATCATTACCTGACAAAAAATCTACTGCCAGCACAGAAACTGCGGAGTCGCCGAGTAACCCTCCAGTTCTAGCTGTGCACACGGAACCCGAAACTCCATCTACAACGCAGACAGAAACGCCACTTAAAATCGAGCCTTTTCTACCAAAAGCTCCTACGTCCCAGCTTATGGTAGAGAAAATCGGCGGCTTGCTGGTTCCATCAGACACGGTGCGCATTGACGGCGAGGTAATTGAGCGGTGGCGGGATATTTACGACGGCAAACAGCTTAACGCAGTTATTTTGGAGACGCTTGAAGGCAAAACGGTTACATGCAAGGTTAAGCCGCTTAAAGATTCACGAGCAAACGCCAGAGGCATTGTTCAAGTTCCGGAGCGTCTCATGTCAGCGCTTAATATTGATAAGGGCCAGTTGGTGATGGTTTCGCCGTCAGTGAAGGAGGACTAAATGGTTGAAGCAGAAAGCAGAAGTTGAAGTTCAAAAAGGCTCTTGCACTGAGGAGGGTGTGGTGATTTCTGTTGCAGAAGATAACTCTGTCTTCGCTAATTTAGCAGCTACCTTAACGGAAATTCGTAAACTCAAAGGCGTCACAGGCTACATACTTCGCAATAGCAACGCAGCAATTGTAGATGTAACTCCGAAAAAGTTCCTAACAGAGTACGCTATTTTGTCCTCGCAGATTCAAGAAGCAGCATCAGCTATTTCTAAGCCGTTCAATTTAGCAGATGTTGAAAGCGTACTTGTGGAAGGCAAAAATGTAAAGGTGCTCTGCATGAGCATAGGCGATAACCGATTGGGGATTTTCATGGAAAAATCCTGTGGGCACACTTGGATAGTTAAGCGAATTTTGCTGTAGCCCTTCTTTTTCTGTGGCACACACGTGCTAGTTAACATATAAAAACTCAGTTTCGCTTACTTTTATGGCTGACATACGGAACACAAGCAGCGGCTAGTTCCGCGCAGTTTTTCATATTGCAGAATAAAGGCACTATTGAGCAGTTAATTTACTCCGTTGCGTTCAGCCGTAAGGTGCGGTTTTCTTGTTTGCTGTTAGGTACATCGCGTGTTTTCTTTTGGTTTTCATGGGCGTCATGGACTGCTTAACCACAGTTATCGGAACCGTGTTTTTTGGCACCAAGGAACTAAACCCTCTAATCGCAGAGCTAGTGGCCACTAACCTACCGGTCTTTGTTGTTTTAAAATTAACTGTAACAGTCTCGGTTGGCATAATCTTTGTTTTAGCCGACAGGTTGCTGCTCAAAACCCCAAACATCGACGTTCACTCGATAATCGTATCCCGAAAAATCCTAAACGCAGCATACATAACAATACTTAGCCTTCTTATAGTGGTGGTTGTAAACAATGTTTTGGTTCTGCTACTGCTGCTTTAACTCTGCAGGGAAGGGCTTTAAAGCAGCCCAAACATACCCTTGAGCAGTGAAAAGATTTGCCCAGAGAATTCATTCTATTTTCTCGCATGGGGAAAACCGACGCTAACTTCAATAGCCTACATGACGCAGGGCGCCTAGATATAGTGCACGAATGCATCGTTAGCAGTCTATTTCTCTCTCATGGACTCCGCAGAGATGTAACCTTCCATGCGGTCCTCAACGGTCCACCCAACCCGCCAGTTCATATTCAAATCAGCGGCCAAGCACTCTATGACGTACGTACCGACATGGAAACCTGGCAGCAAATCCTCAAAAAAACCCTCGCAGGCAAACCCCACCCAGGCATAACCAAAGACAAAACAGCATTCGAAACCCTAATGAAAGCAAAAGCCCAGACGCATCAGGTCTATGTGTTGGAGGAAGGGGGCAAACCTCTTAGTGAGGTGGAAATTCAAGAAAACTGCGCTTTTGTATTGGGGGATCATGTGGGTTTGCCGAAGCGGGCAGAAGATTTCGTGTTGCGGTTCGGCGAAAAAATCAGCCTTGGAAAAACGCCTTACCTCGCCAAATCCTGCATAACAATAATCAACTATACGCTGGATCAGCGACTTAAGGCTGAGTCTTGAAGTGTTCCCAACCTTTTGCTTTTATTAACTGTTTTTTGCCTTCCAACTCTAAGATAACCTGTTTGTTGGCTACAGTAACCCGCCCAATCGGAATTAGGCTTCCATGCACTGTTTCCACAACAGCTCTTGCCTCCTCCCATTTTTCAGGTTTAACTGTTAAAACCAACTCGTATTCTTCGCCCCCATAAAACGCCAAATCAACTGGATCTAAGCTGTTTTGCTGCGCAAACTTTTCCGCTTCAGGCGCAATCGGTACCTTATCGAGTGTGAAGCCCACTTTGCTCATTTTGCCTATTTCATATAGACTCAAGGCTAAACCGTCGCTGGAATCCATAGATGCCGTGACATAGTCATAGCCTCGAAGCGCCAAGCCCTCACTCAGTCTCGCTTTTGGATTAAAAACCGCATCAACCAACGCTTCCTGAATCCGAGTTGAAGCTTTGCAGCCTCCCTGCAGCAGATGTAACCCCGCCGCGGGCTTGCCGAAGAGGCCTGTCACCGCTACGATGTCGCCGTCTTTAGCTCCGCTACGCATCATCAGGGAGTTCCGGGCGACGCCGAAAAGGGATATGCTAATGATAAGGTCGCTGGTTTCGTTTACGTCGCCTCCAACTATGTAGGTCCCGTATTCCCGTGCGCCAGCGTTGAGTCCATCAGCGATGTCCGTTACGGCTTTCTCGTTTGCTAAAGATTTCGGCAATCCAAGAGCAACAATAACGGCTGAGGGCATAACGCCTTTTGAGGCGAAGTCGCTGACGTTCATGACGACGGCTTTTCGGGCAGCAGCAAAAAGACTCATTCCATCTGGGACATCTGTTGCCCCAACAAGCATGTCTGTTTTTAATACTGCTGTCTCGTCGCCTATGAGGGGAGCACCTGAAACATCTTCGCCGAATGGCACAGGCATGTCAGGCATAATGGTTAACCGCTTCTGTATTAAGCGGATTATTTCCTGCTCGCCTAAACATTCGGCCTCACTCAAACCCATTCGCCTGCTACAGGCAAATGATGCATTCAACCAAATAAATAAACACTCAGATAACCTAGCCTAAACCAACATTTAAAAATACGAAAAACCTCTCCATACGCAACAGAGAATTGGTGCCCCGATGGCTCAGCCTGGTAGAGCGGCTGCCTCGTAAGCAGCAGGCCGCGGGATCAAAGCCCGCTCGAGGCTCCATTTTCCAGTATCTATTCTAGCTTTCATATCAATGCCCATCTTTTCAGCTTCATCTTTTAGGCTTTTTTCACTCTTATAGACAAGACGTCGTTTTCCAAGGGTCATCATGTATACAAATAATAGTGTTTGTATACAATGGACATAAGCTTGGCGAAAAGTCCCGCAACTTAACGGTTACCTTGTAAGCAACAGACAGCGGGATCGAATCCTACTCTTGAACCCAAAAAGTCAAGTGTTTTTAGCAAGTAGCATGTGTGGTTGCGTATTGTTTTATGTCTTTTCGGTATTTTATGGTGTAGTAGGCAAAGCCTGCGGATAAAAGCCCTGTGAATAGTGTAAATAAGGCTATTGTTTCTATCATGTTTTTTCGCCTATATGTGGGGGAAATAGAGGGTTTCTGTTTTGGTTTTTTTCGTTGTTTTTTCCATTTTCATCAACCCGGTTTCAAGTATTTTTAGGTGTTGACTGCTTATTAGCTTATTTGAGATTTGTTCATAAAAGTTATGAAAAATTAGCTGAGTCAGCAGATTTTCGCGTTTTAGTATTGTGTATGTTCACATATTTCCTGTTTACTTAAACAAATGCGAAATCGCTGATTTGTAGTTGTGTTATACGTATAAGAAACAAACATATATTGCGGCAAGGTTTATTACGTATCACTATACTCGATACAAGTGGAAGGAGGCGATTATGCATGCGACTATTCGAAAACCACCGCCACGGCGAAGATAAACTCAAATGCCCCTACAAAGGCTGCGAGAAACACTTCGATAAGCCAACCGTAATCACAGACAACTCAGTCATACCCCGACAAACCCACTACGCATGCCCATACTGCA
This sequence comes from Bathyarchaeia archaeon, assembly GCA_050108155.1. Taxonomy (GTDB): domain Archaea; phylum Thermoproteota; class Bathyarchaeia; order Bathyarchaeales; family Bathycorpusculaceae; genus Bathycorpusculum. The sequence goes on from JBNIDR010000005.1 coordinate 103,980, forward strand.
TGTCTCTCCTCGACATAAAAACCGAGAAATCCAAAATCATAGAAGTCCGCCCCTTAGAATACCCAAAAGTTTTCGAATCCCCCGCCAAATGCGCCCACTTCAACGGTTTGCTGAATGCACCACCCGGAAGCACGCTAATGCAGGATGAATGCTTGATTTGCCCCAAAGTTCTGCAGTGCAACCTCCGCAAGAAGTAGCATCTATTCTATCCAACATAACCTATGCCCCATAAAGGAAGATAGCGACGAGCATATTTGGAGCATATTAGAAGTTCTATGCAGAAACCTATAGAGGCCTCCTCCCAAATCTATTTTGGCGCCTATTACTAGCATTATCCTGAAACCTACAGGGGAGACTCGAAGCGGTTTCTGGCTTTAGTTGAGCAGTATCAGCGGGTTTAGGATTTGGTCTTGACAAGGTTTTTATGGATGCATTCGAAATACTGTTTGCACCAGCAAAATGGGGCCTTCGGCTAGCTTGGTCTAGGCTTGTAGACTTGGGCTCTATAGACTCCGGTTCAAATCCGGGAGGCCCCACCATCTTATCCACTATTAACCCATATTCTATCCCTGTTTACTCAACCGATTACCCTTTAAAATTAGACCATGCACACATTCAAACCTGTAACCCTCGCAACCAGAAACCGCGATTTGCCGTCGGGGTCAACAAATTAAAAATTTTAGAAAAGCGATTAAGCTTTAACGCCCATACGATTCGAGCATATACTCAGTGAGAGTCAAATTGCCAACATAAAACCTGCTTTTCACTATACCCCAAGCTGGAACATCCTCTGACATCCAAACACTATAGTATAGCCCTGACTCGGGATCCTCTAATGCGGTACGCACAGTAGTGTTAAAGCTGCCTGCTGGAACCTGAACCTTTTCAGAGACTACGGAAACAGTCATGTTACCATAAACAGATAAGTCATCGTCAAAGCCCTCACTTTCTGGACCATACTCTTCATTGAATTGCAGTACGCCATCAACGAGTCGTTTGTGAGACAAGTGCAGGTTACTATACGTCGATTGCTCTATGTAGTAAGTAACAAAGTCCTCACGCATTGTGCCGTTAGTATATGCGAAAGTGTAATTTTCAGCTAGGACCCAGCAAGCTTTGCCGTCATAAGTCCCAGATGTGACGGTACTATTCTGGTAGCCTTCGCCGTCTATGGTGGTACCGGTATCATCGTAGCTGACGATTTTAGTGTTTAACCAGGAGCCGTCACTAAAGTTAGTTACAACTGCAGGTTCAGAATGCAGTTGAGAGTTTGGTTGATTCAAGAAGTAAACAGCTGCAAAAGCGCCCATAACAAACAGGGCAACACAGACAAAGCCCAAGAATATTTTGAATGCTTTCGATTTAGACATAGGGTAATCACGTAGGGAATTATCGCTTGTTTCTGAGAGACCATATCTTATAAGAATTTTGAAAAACAAATTCGAAAAGTATTAGCGATAGGGGTTAAGAGTTTGGCGGAAGTGCAGTTAGGATGGCGAGCCATCAATGCATTCCCTCTTAACCCTTCAGCATCTTAGACACTTTTAGTAGTAAAAGTTTATGAAAACAAAATACTGAGCTAAAAAATGGAAAAAAAGGAGGGAAATTCCAGCTTCCACACCATTACAGCTAAAATTCAGAACCGCCAAAATTAAAGGTGACTGGAGGTTTAGGTTTAGATAAATAAGTAAAGCTATCACGTTTAGCGTTTACACGCTTGTTATCCAACAGACCGTGTATTTTAAAATATATAAAAAGAAAAATTGAGTTATTTTGTCATCTTGTTGAGTAACCGTAGGGCCCACAAGAAAACAGCCACCGACAAAGCCCCCAATAAGATAAAACCTGCAAGAATATCAAAGCTAAAGAAGTTGCCTACGAATAACTCGCGGGTTGCATCAACACCATAAGCGAAGGGGTTTATTTTTCCTAATGTTTGGAGCCAAACAGGTGCCAATGCGAGTGGTAAGAAGATGCCTGCAAGTAGTGAGAGCGGAAGGGTTATGGTGTTCATGGTGGGAGCCAAAGAGTCTTCTGTTTTGTAGATTAACGCAAACCCGTACGATAGCGAGGACATGATTATGCCCATTAAAGCGTAGAGAACCAAAGAAAGCAGAAAGCCAGCAGGGTTTAAGCTTAAGCCAAACGGTAATGCAACAAAGGTGATCAAAAGACACTGCATTAAGATGATGGTGGCGTCACGTAAGCTTTTACCTAACAGTATTGCTGAGCGGCTTACTGGCGTGACTAGGTAACGGTTTATGACTCCACTTCGGATATCATCAATCAACGCGAAGCCTACAAAGCCACCTTCGAAGATAGCTTGCATAACCAGCAAGCCCGGGATGAAGGTGTTGACAGTGCCACCGCTAAAGCCGGGAGAGTTGCTCAATCCGCCAAGCAGGGGCATGTACAGAAGCATAAACATCAACGGCTGAAATAGACTCAAAAAGATGAATATGGGACTCTTGAAAGAGTGCCGCATGCTAGCCACGTAGAGCAATCGGACATCGTGGAGCGCTTTGACCAATTATGGGTTAGCCTCCTCACGCAGTGAACGCCCGGTATATTTGAGGAAAACGTCGTCTAAGCTGGGTCTTGAGAGCATAACGCCTTGGACTTGCAGGTTGCAGCCATCAAGTAAACGTAGCAGGTCAGGCATGGTGCGTTCCCCATTTTTAATAGTTAAGTGAACTGAAGCATCAGTTGTTTGAATCCGCTCAAAAACAACCTGCTCAGCAAGCAGCGCCTCGGCTTTTTTAGCGACTTCCGCTGAGGCAAAAGTGAGAACTATTGTATCGCCCCCCACTGAATCCTTAAGCTGATCAGGGGTACCAGTTATGATAATTTGGCCATTATCCATAATTGCAATGGTATCGCAGAGTTTATCCGCTTCATCCATATACTGAGTTGTTAAAAAGATGGTTACGCCGTCGGATTTGAGCTTCTTAATTTCCTCCCACAAAAACGCACGGCTCTGCGGATCAAGACCAGTCGTTGGCTCATCAAGCAAGAGCAACTGTGGATTATGAATCATGCCCAAAGCGATATCTAAGCGGCGTTTTTGCCCACCTGAATAAGTCTGCGCCGCCCGATCCGCAAAAGAAGTCATCTGAAAACGGGTAACATATTCCTTTGCGGCCTTCTTAGCCGAAGCCGCGTCGATACCAAAAAGTTGCGCCTGAAGCACCAAGTTCTGAATCCCAGTTGCAGCCAAGTCTGCGCCTCCCGCCTGACTAACAAAGCCAACATGCTTTCGGATTTCGCATTGGTCTTTTACGAGGTCGTATCCGAGGACTTTGGCTTCGCCGCTGGTGGGTTGCATAAGGGTGGAGAGCATTTTTTGTGTGGTGGATTTGCCAGCGCCGTTCGGACCCAGAAACCCAAAAATTTGGCCCCGCTTTACCGCTAAGTCGATACCTTTGACGGCTTCCACTGTTTTTTTGTTGCCACGCTCTTTGGAGGTGAACGTTTTTTGGAGCGCTTTAGTTTGGATCACATATTCGCTGGACATAGCCGCACTTACTGTTAAAGAGATATATAGGCTATTTGGGAAAACAGGTTACCTTTTGGTTTGTGAAAAAAAGAAACGGTGCAGTGCGTTGTTTAACGGACTGCTTCTACGCTCAGAATTTCTGGGACGACAGATTTGAGGTGCGCTTCTATGCCATTTTTGAGTGTCATCTGGGACATTGGGCATCCGGCGCAGTGACCAACCAGGCGGACTTTTACGATTAGACCTTCAACTGCTACGAGTTCTACGTCGCCGCCGTCCATTTGAATCTGTGGGCGGATTTCGTCGAGGGCGTCTTGCACTTTCTTTTGTATTGAATCAGCCATGCAAATCAACTAACCCATTTGAAAGAAAAAATAGGTTATAAAAGATTACTGCCCCACACTTGATTTTCATGATTAACAAGACCCCGCAAGGTAAAATCCTTCAGCAGCAATTAGGTTTCTATGCATCGATTTTTGAGTTTGCTGTCAATTATACTCAAAAGTTTGCAAGGGTTAACCGGTTTTCCCAAAAGAGCATCAGCACCCTCCAAGTTACCCGCCGAATAAACGTCGCCGGTAAGCATAATCTTGACGGTGCCGGGCGATTTTTTCGTTATCACTGGAAAAAGCTCGGTACCCTCCATGTCGGGCAAGCGCAGATCAACCAATGCCACATCGAAGTGGTCATCATTTAATTTCTCTATAGCTTCGCTGCCCTTAGCTGCCACCGTGACCGCGTAGCCGTTTCTCTGAAAAAGCCGAGTGAACATGTGCAAAATCGCTTGGTCATCATCTATAATAAGAATGGATGGCTTGTTTGGAACAAGCAAATAACTAAAAATCCTCCATAAAACATTCTCACGGGGGATCTAATAAAACTTATGCATACTGAGAAGCGGATGGTTTAGTGGCGTTTCTGGTTTCCTCGGATATTTGAAAAATTTAAATACAATCTAAACCTGAACCATTGGTTTAGTGAAGGAAGACACCGATGAGTGCCCCAAAAAAACAGAGGCAAAACCGCGCTACAATCGTAGGCAAATACCTTAGCTGGTTTGTTATTCGTCTTGTCGCAGTTATTGTTCTGTTTGCTCTGCTTGAAGCAGCGTACCGATGTGGGTGTTTCTCAATCTTCGGCGACGAAACCATGCAACTTGATGTCTACAACGTACTTCAGAAGTGTCTTTTTTCGGTGATAGCGTGGTTTTTCCTTGCAGTATCCAAAAAAATGCTGATACCCGCAACTATAGTCACATTTTCACCTGCACTAGGCAAAATAGTTCGAGACCGAACAGCAGTACAGAAAACCAACAAATCCATTACCCGCTACTTAACTTACATCGTTTACGTAATCACCATTGTAGCGCTTATCCTAATTTGGGCCTACTCATTCATAGGCGAATGGATAGCAAGCGTGTTAGGCACTGGATTAATTGTCGCTTTAACCTTTATCTTGGGCTTGTTCACCTCCAGTGTCTTGGGCAACATTTTAGCATATACGATTCTGGGCGGAACCAACGAATTCAAAGTGGGTGACCGCGTCCAAATCGGCGACAGCTACGGCGACATAATGGAAGTGGGCATATTCTTCACCCGCGTCAAAACCATTAAAGATGAAGTTATCAGCATCCCCAACTTAACCGTCATGAATAAAGAAATCCGCAACTTTAGCGCCCTCAAAGAAGTCCTAATTTACATCTCCGTCACCTTAGGCTACGACGTGGATAAGGACCAAGCCCAGCGTATGCTCATTGAAAGCGCACAGAAAACCGACGGCATCCTCGACGCCCCCGGCAAAACACCATTCGTGTTATTAAGAGACCTCGGCAACTACTCTATAACCTACGAAATCAACGCGTATACTGACCAGCCGAACCGCATCATCAACATAAAAAGCGACCTCATGAACAACATCCTAGACGAATTCAAGCAGTACGGCGTGGAAATCATGTCACCCACACACATAGCCGTAAGGGATTCAGCAAGAACTGTACCGCCGCTTAAACTTCAAAAAGTTCAAAACGCCAAAATAAAAGCTAAACAAGAAGATTAAGACAGCTGCGTCGGCGGCTTAATCCACACTTTTGCTTTCTCCTGCACCTTAATACGCCCCTCGGATTGCATCAGGCTGATTTGTACCTCAATAAACCGCAGGTCACATGTGTGGAACTCTTTGCGTATAGCATCTTCAAGTTTAGGTACATTGATATGCTCAACTGAACCAACAATCTCCCAGAAATAACGCTGTATCCTTTCCCGCTTCTTCCATGCATCTAAATCAGCGCTTTTGGTCATTGCAGCCTACCTTGCGCAGTAGGGATCTTCTTTTCGGGCCTTATGATAAGCTACGCATTCTGAGCAGTTACTGTGATACGGGCACTTCTTATCGGGACAAGGACAATGGGGCGCTAAATCAGCCATATTCTAGTAAACCTCTGGCAGTCATATAACGATTCTGCAACCTCGACAAAAACTATAGAAACATGCTCACTTAATAGTAAAACAAGGAACTCCCTAATGCCAAATATACTTGATTCAGTGCGAAAGCTCTTCTTTTCCGTAGTATTCATAGTAGTTCTGGCTTTAATAACAGTAGGTCTCTTTGACTTAATCGTTATCGGACCAACAAACCTACCAGCCATAGTGGCACAGATAGGCGACTTAATCATACTGTTTTCTTTCTCAGCAGTCGCATTCTATTTTCTGCGCAAAATCAAAGACATACTAACCCCTCGCACTGGACTTCAAGTTGCAACGGTCATACAATTCTTCGTTTTGGCTCTTGCAAGCATAGTTGTAATATTTGCCTTATTCGATATATTCGGTGTTCCATTCTCAACACTGTTGACTAGCGCAGGAATAATATCGATAACTGTTGGCTTAATCATATCCACCTTTGTCGGCGGCATACTCTCAGGAGCATTAGTGTTTACAACTCATAAACTGAAGATAGGGGAAGATGTACTGATAAACAATATTCCCGGGAAAGTCTCAGATATGACCGCACTTGTTACACGAATACGAACAGACGTCGGCCAAATCACCATCCCCAACAACGCCATAGCTTCAGGCGGAGTCATAGTGACAACGGTTCTCCCAAAGCCAGCAAATCAGGAGTCACGGCTACCCTATGTAGTCGGGGACAGGGTGATAACGTCTTTCCGCAACGAAGAAGGCACCGTCAAAGAAGTCACATCCTTCCACACCACCGTGCAGTTAGATTCAGGAAAACAGATAACGTTCCTAAATAACACGGTTCTTTCAGGTGCCATAGCCATTGCGAAGATAACAGGAAGCTAAAACAAGTTAACCTTTAGAAAACAAATGTTAAATCCTATAGCGTATGTGTTTTAAGAAAGCTAACGAACCGCGACTTCCATTTCTCTCGCTTTACATCGTGTTTTTCATCGGCCTTCGCCTCTTCTTCTGCGGTTTCCGTCTCTTGGGGTTCTTCTTCCTTTTCCTTAACATCCGCTGCATGGTTGTTTCGGCAACGCTTTTCTTTGGTTCTCGAAATGGCAACCAAGAAAACAATGATTTCCACACGACCCAAAAGCATAAGGAACATGAAAAGCCACTTTAACTCCAAAGCTAAACTTGGCCCAACAACACCCGTACATAACCCAGTTGTACACATAGCTGATGTGCAGTCAAAAAGCGCGTTCACCGGCTGGTATCCATAGTAGCTGACGATTCCTGCAGAAACAAAAATGACGATTGCTGTTAGAAATATCATTATTGACGCTTGCACTACTTCGGAGTTGCTGTAGTTTTTGCTGAAAAGGTGCACTTTGCAGTTTTTATCGTCCTTACCTACGATTGTAAACGCAACGGTTTTGGGAACACTTTTTGCAACGAGCAGAAAGCGGTAGATTTTGATGCCGCCTGCAGTGGAAAAGCTTGCTCCTCCAATGAACATAAGCGCCACTAGGAAGAGTTTGAGGGAATCGTTTAGCTCACCAACTGCAGTATAGCTAAACCCACTTGTGGACAGGGCGCTTAAAACGTGAAACCCTGCATCATAAGATGGAAAATTAAAGACTGTTATCACCAAAACAGTGGCGATGCCAGCTATTATCAAAAAAGCAGTTGTTTCAGAGTCAATAAATTCCCGGAAATTCTTCTTATAGAGCTTAGCCAAGACGACAAGATTTGAGGCTGCAAAAAACATGCAGAAAGGAATTATCACGTTGAACGGCGGCTGCGTTAGGAGCCCACCTATATCATTTACTGGTGAGAAGCCGCCTGTGCTTACTGCCGAGAAAATGATGGAGCTCAACGCTATTAAGTCGTGATAGCCAAAGCCGTATGCGATTAGAACCATCAAGGCGGTTACAATACAGTAGACTCCGATGATGAATAGGAAAGTCTTCTTGATTTTATGGTTATTTTGGTTAAGCCCCATGCTTTTGGCGAATTCGCGGAGTTTAGCTTCAGGATAGAAGAACGCCAGCAGCACCACTACTATGCCCATGCCGCCGATGAACTGTGTCAAAGAACGGTACAATATTATGGATTGGGGTAAGACGGTTATGTCGGGTATAATTGTGAAACCTGTGGTTGTGAATCCGGAAACCGACTCAAATATGCAGTCAGTTATGTGCAGAAGGGGGTCTCCGCTTGAGACACCAATATACAGGTAAGGTATTGAACCGATTAAACTTAGCAGCACGAAAACTAGCACGATTAAAGCGCAGGACTGCTTGAACGTCATGCTTTTTCTTTCACAGAGTGAGTTAGCGAAAAAACCTAGTATTAGGAAGGCGGTGGCGGTTAAGAATAGGGCTATGGTTGCGTTGGTTTCTTCAAAAATAAAGGAGGCAACTATGGGAATCAAAAGAAAGATGCCTGAGATTTGGAGAACAAACCCCATGTTAGCAAGCAAGACAGCCAAAGTTGACTTCATTTAGCTATAAACAAATTTCAACAGAGAATTAATGTCTTTCCCAATTCTCGCCTTAAATCTGTCTATATTTTAGCTAATACACCTCATACATGTGCAGAATTTGCGAATATATAAGAAATGTTGTTCAGGCTTTTGTGTGCCTGATCGTTCAGGAAAAGGGTTTCTTGAAAAATAAACAAAAAAAGAGGCTAAATAAACAACATCAGCAACCTATACGCCAAACCCCCGACAACGAGGGCTACAGCGATGTTAGCGGCGGTCATCACCGCTGTTGCTTTCCAGCCGAATTCTTTGCCCAGTATGGCAACTGTTGAGACGCATGGGATGTAGAGCATCGCCACCAACGCCATCACAACCAACTGCACAGGCGTAAAGCCCACCAGCAGATCGGTTGTGCCGAGCATAGCAACTGCGCCAACCATGATGAGCTCTTTGCGTACGGTACCAAGGATTAGCAGTACACCCGTTAAGGCAGGTAAGCCCAGCCACCAAACCGTCAACGGAGCCATAGCATCGCTAATCGGCGTCAGTACGTTGTAGGCGTAGAGCGCTTGCAGCAGAGCGCTGCCCACGATGTAAATGGGGAACACGACGTAGATGATTGATTTAGTGCGTGTCCAAGTCTGCTTAAGAACAACATTCATCGACGGACGCTTGAAGCTACCCATCTCCATGATTAGCCCAGTGGATTTACCCGGAACCGCTTTCATAGCCACTCTGCCCATCAAGAAAATAACGGCGATGTCAACCAAATAAAGCAGCAAAGCCCACTGAACTCCAACAAAGAGCCCTACCATGCCAAAAAGCACAATTGTGCGTGCCGAGCAGGGCGCAAACGTGATGGCGAACGCCGCCAGCAGCCGCTCACGTCGGGTTTCCATAATTTTGCAGCTGTGAATCGCTGGGACGTTGCAGCCGTAGCCTAAGATAATTGGGATGAGGGCTTTGCCGTGGAGTCCCATTTTGTGCATTGCACTGTCCATCATGAAGGCGACGCGGGTTAACAGACCTGAGTCTTCAATGGCTGCGAGTAGCAGGTAGAATGGGACCACGAATGGAATGATGAGGGTTAAGCCTGCGCCGATGCCGCCCCAGATGCCGTTTAGGATTACACTAAGGATTGGCTGCGTCGTGGATAAAGCAGGGTCAATGGGGTTAATCATGTTAAGCCCATCTGAAATCAGACCTGATAATGCATTGCCAACAAAAAAAGTCCACAAGAGCAGCCCCGCTATAACGCTAGCACTTGTGAAGTAACCCCAAATGCGGTGCGTAGTTAACCACTCCAGCTTGTCGGAGTAGCTGTTCCAGATTTCATTCTGCTGCATAGCCGAAGCAGCAATTGAATTCGCCAGGGTATAGCGTTCTTGAGCGATTATGGAGAAGCATTTTTCTTCGCAGCTACTCTGAAGCTCTGCGGAAATAGCGTTTGAAGCCTCAATGACTGCTTTTGATTTGGCAGCAGCCAACTTTGTGATTTCGCTGTCGCCTTCCAGTAGCTTAATCGCAAGCCACCGAGTCGGATACTGCAAGTCTAGTTTTTCCTTTTCGACAATCCGCTGCAGCTTCTCGATTTGTGCCTCTACATCTTTGTGGTAGGTCAAATGTTTGGTTTGAGGTTTTTCGTTAGCTACTCTTATAACTTCTCCCATGAGTTCGTAGATACCTTCGCCTCTGGTGGCTACAGCGAACACTACGGGGACGCCGAGAGCGTCTTGGAGTTTTTCTTTATCGATGAATATGCCTTTCTTTTTTGCTTCGTCAACTTGGTTTAGGCAGAGTACTAACGGAACGCCCATCTCCATAAGTTGAATAGTGAAAAAGAGGTTACGCTCTAGAATCGACGCGTCCAACACGTTTACGACGACATCGGGTTTCTCTAATGCTATGTAGTCGCGGGAAACCAGTTCCTCCATCGAAAACGTGGAGAAAGAGTAAATCCCAGGCAAATCAATAACTGTTATATCGTAGCCTTCAAAACGCAGGCTGCCTTCTGCGCGGTCCACTGTTTTACCTGGCCAGTTGCCGATGATTTGGTCGGAGCCCGTTAACTGGTTGAAGATAACGCTTTTGCCGACGTTGGCGTTGCCTGCTAAAGCTATGGTTATGTGTTTTTTGCTGTCAACTTCGGGGTTAGAACTCACTTTGCCTCACCTATTTTTCGTCTTTAGGAACGGGTTCCACAAAAACCTTGGAGGCGATACCTCGGCCAATGGCGAGTTTAGAGCCTCGAACTGAAACCTCAATTGGGCCCTCAAACGGTGCAGCTTTGACTAAGGTGATTTTTGTGCTGGGCGTTAACCCCATATCTAGTAGGCGTTGCAGCACGTTATGCCCGCCGCGGATAAACTGGATTTTCCCCCCTTGCCCCGCTTTGAGTTCACTTAGGGCGACGAGGTTTTCTTTGCGTTTCCCTACTTCTTCAAGACCCTGCGCGTGGAGACTCATGCATTCTTCGCAACTTGTGAAAGGCAAGTCGCAGGCGGGTATAGTTTTGCCGTCGTCGCTGCATATGTCGGGGTGTTTGAGAAGGCGGCATAGCGACTCTTCGGCTTCGTCTGAGAGGGCATGTTCCATCTGGCAGGCTTGGGTGTGGACTTTGTCTTTGCCTATGTGGAGTACGTCGGATAGGAAGGTTTCCAGTAGTCGGTGTTTGCGTGTGATTTTTTGGGCTTCTTTTAGACCTTTATCTGTGAGGGTGCTTCCGTGGTAGGGTGAGTATTTTACGTAGCCTTCTTCGGCGAGTTTTTTTAGCATCTCGGTGACGCTGGCTGGTGTGACTTCTAGTTTTTGGCTGATTTGGGTTGTATTGACTACGTCTCCGTTTTTGGCTAAGCTATAGATGGTTTTTAGGTAGTCTTGGGTTGTTTTTTGTTCCACGCGCCTCGCCTCATTTTTAGGCATACCTAAATCGAAAGTTAGATTCATCTAATAAATGTTTAGGTGCACCTAAAACAGTAGACGAATAAACCACGCAAACCCACACAACACCAGATTTAGCAACTGTCTTTAACAAAAACGAAAAAGAAAAGTTAGAAGAAACTCTGAATAGGCGAGTCTTCTTCTGCAACTTGACCTCTGATCTCTTCAATTCGAGTCTTAGTCAAAGCTTTGATGTTGTTAAAGTTAGACATCTCACCGTAGCTAACCAACGTAATTGCTGTGCCTTCTTCACCTTTACGTGCAGTTCTGCCGATGCGGTGGAAATACACTGGAGGGTCTTCGGGTACGTCATAGTTGAATATGTGAGTGATATCGGGGATATCTAAGCCTCTTGCCGCAACGTCAGTTGCAACTAGCAGGTTACGTCTGCCTTGTTTAAATTCGCTGATTGAACGGTCACGCTGTGCCTGTGTAAAGCCTGCGTGCAGTACTTGCGAGCGGAAGCCCCGTTTGTATAGTTGGTCGGCTAATCGGCTGGTTTCGTGGCGTGTTCTGCAGAATATGATTGCTTTTTCTACGCGGTCATCTTGAAGTAAATCGCATAGAGCGTTGAGTTTGCCGCCTTGGTTCACTACAACGTAGTATTGTCTCATCTGTGTTACTGCGATTTCGTCTTTGCTGACAAGAATCTTCTGGGGGTTACGCATGTACTTGTTTGCTAGGCGCATGACGTTTTCGTCCATTGTTGCGCTGAACAGAGCTGTTTGGCGGTCCCGTGGAGTTTTTGATAGAATGAATTCTATATCTTCGATAAAGCCCATGTCAAGCATTCGGTCTGCTTCGTCCAGTACGAGAAAACGTATTGAACCCAAATTCAGAACACGCCGCTCCATGAGATCAATGATTCTGCCAGGTGTCCCGACGATTATTTGTACGCCATTGCCAAGTGCATGAATCTGCTTGTTAATGGATTCTCCACCGTAAACGGCTAGAACCTTCGCTTTTGTGTATTTACCAAATTTAGCGATGTTTTCTGCATCTTGGTTAGCTAATTCACGTGTAGGAGCTAAAACTAGCCCTTGCACTCCACGGATTTCCCGGTTCAAATTTTGAACCATGGGAACACCGAAAGCGGCGGTTTTGCCGGTTCCAGTCTGGGCTTGCCCGATTACGTCTTTTCCTTCGAGCAGAGGCGCTATTGCTTGGGCTTGAATCGGAAAAAGTGCGTCAAACCCTAACTCGTTTAAACTTCTTAGAACTTCCGATGATAGAGGTAAGTCCTTAAATGATTGAGGTTGCATTGTTGATCTTTATTTCTTCTGCCACGATCTTTCTTCATGAATTCTTTAAAAGCTTTTGAGCTTTGTGATACATGAGTTAATGTGACAGACCTCAATTGGAGTGGCGCGTATAAATACTTTTAGCGGCAACCTACGCAAACTTGATGTTCAGAAAAGCTGAAAACAGCAGAAAAACCGCAAAGGTGCTCAGTTGGGTCAGCGATGAATGACGAGCTCTCACAGCCGATGGCTCGAAGCCGTCGCCTCACATCATCCCAGGCTGGATAAACAACGAGATGAAATTTATCTATTTTGCTCAAGTCTGCTGCCTGAGAAGTTAATTAACACAAAGTCGGCTACTCTGGCAGTAATGCTCACATTCCACGATTTAACTACTACAGAATTAGCTAATGCGCCTCCGCTTTCTGGTATTGCAGGACAACTGTGACTTGCGGAGCGATGACTTTCATTGAAGCTTCATTCAAGCTTGCGTCATCTGCAAAAAAAAGATTGGATAAATACGGAGATTATTGCAATCTACTTTTGAATATGTTTCTAAACCCATAAACCCTCTCTAAAAGTCATATTAATCTAAAACATAAGAACAAGTTACGGACAAGCCGAAAAAGCGTACAAAAAAGGTGACAGATATCACGGTAAACGCCAAATGTGCCACTTGCTTTAACGACAGTTGACGAATCTAAATGCTTAAAGGCTTCCAAGATAAGGATAGCATAAAGCGGTTTATGGTGGAGGTGAAAAGTGGATATGATATTTGAAGAAGAAGACGAATGGGAAGAAGGCGAAGACGAAGAATGGGAAGAAGAGGAATGGTAAGTTAGCCGTCTATATAACTAAAATATTATCTTTCTTTTGCATTTCGTGAACTACCGAATTTTTGGGTTTAACAATTTTTGTCTACTTGTTTGTGGAGCTGATAAACAATAACTTTTTAGGTTTTGAAAGCGATATGTAATTGGTGCGTTTTAATGGTAGACTCAAAACAAGAAAAACTTGAATCAGCCGCCCATGGCATGGCTGAAACTATGTTGGCGGTTATCGACAAACTCGCCGGAAAAGAATCTGACGTTAAACTAAGTTTTGAAGACTTAACCCTCGACGCGGGCATGTTCAAAGTTAAACTTAACGGCGCGATCGTTCTAGACATCGTTTACTCCAAAGAAGCAAAACAATAAAGCAAAAGGGCAGGCGAACAATGCCCTTAGTATCATTTTTAGGTGAGATGCTGAAATCTGGTAAAGTCACCGTCTCCACAAATAACGTTGAGGCCATAGAAATCAAGGCGATGGACAAAAAAATCAGTATAAACGCTCTCAGCAAGGAAGTTGTGAAGGATACTATTTCAGCTGCACGAGGGGCGGGTAAAGAAAAAGGTATCTTGAACAGAATCCAAGCTGCCCAAGAAAGCCTCGGCATGCTTAAGGATGTGGCGGAAGAGTTATCTGATGCTGGTCTAACCGTCACGTTCTCTTACAAGGACAAAGTATTGGTTACTTTAGGCTCTGAGGCTGATCCCAAACTGTCAAGCGTGGTCACTGGAACAAAAGCAATAGAAGTCAACAGTCTCAGAAAACTCGCTGAGTTAGTCATCTAAAAAAGGGTTCTTTTCTGTGCTTTTTTGGTTTTAAATTTATAACTCACCCTTTCAATTCATACTTGGACGTTTACTCATGACGCGACTCGCCGTATTAGATAAAGATAAATGCAAAGTCAAGAAATGTAGCCAGCTCTGCGTAAGCTTCTGTCCCATGGTACGTAGCAGAATAGAAGCCATCAGAGTTGAAGGTAACTCTGCCATAATCTCCGAAACATTATGTAGCGGATGCGGCATATGCGTCAAAAAATGCCCCTTCAAAGCCATAAGCATCGTAAACCTCCCCGACGAACTAGAAAAGGATTGCAGTCACCGCTTTGGCGAGAACAGCTTCAAACTGTTCCGTCTTCCAACTCCCTCGCCGGGTACAGTTTTGGGTTTATTGGGGCAAAACGGCATCGGAAAGAGTACAACTCTTAAGGTATTCTCAGGCGACCTTAAGCCGAACTTGGGTAAATTCGACAACCCGCCCGAGTGGTCGGAAATCATCGCCTACTACAGGGGCTCCAGCCTGCAGGATTATTTTGTTAAGCTTAGCGAGAAAAAGATGAAAGTCAGCAGTAAACCCCAGTATGTAGACAAAATCCCCAAAGTAGTCACGGGCAAAGTCGGCGACCTGCTTGACAAGGTTGACGAACGAAAGCAAATAGACTCTATCGCAGACGAGTTGGAACTACGCAAGATTTGGGATCGCAACCTTGATGTGCTAAGCGGTGGTGAACTGCAGCGAGTGGCTGTTGCGGCGGCGTTGAGTCGAGATGCAGATGTGTACCTCTTCGATGAGCCTAGTAGCTATTTGGACGTTAAACAGCGCCTCGTTGTAGCCCAAGCCATCCGTAGCCTTAAAGAACAACAGAAAACCATCATCGTCGCTGAACATGACTTAGCCATCATCGATTACCTCTCTGACCAAATCTGTGTATTCTACGGCGAACCGGGAGTCTACGGAGTTGTCAGCCACGTTCATGGCGTTCGAACAGGCATCAACATTTACCTGCAGGGCTACATACCCGACGAAAACATAATGTTCCGAAAAGAAAGCATAGTCTTCCACGCTAAACCGCCCAGCACGGGCGAAAACATCGGCGTCCCATTGTTGCAGTGGGAAAAGATGGAGAAGACGTTTAATGGCTTCAAGCTTACAATCGAGCCGGGTGAAATCCGTAACGGCGAAATAGTTGGCATTTTGGGGCCCAATGGCATCGGAAAAACGACCTTCGTAAAGTTGTTGGCTGGGGTAGAAGAAACCGATGATAAACGCCAACTCAGCAAGCTAACCGTCAGCTATAAGCCTCAGTATATTGCCCCAGACTATGAAGGTACCGTTCAGGAGTTGCTGATGAACGTCGCAAAAGACAATTTTACTTCAAGCTGGTACAAAACTGAAATCTCAAATCCACTTCGACTGCAGCCGCTTTTGGACCGCAACATTATGGAGCTCAGCGGCGGAGAACTTCAAAGAGTCGCGATCGCAGCCTGCCTTAGCCGAAAAACCGACCTGTTCCTGCTTGACGAGCCAAGCGCCTACCTTGACGTTGAAGAACGCCTAAACGTAGCCAAAGTACTGCGGCGCGTTGTTGAAGCACACGGTATCCCCGCATTCGTGGTCGAGCATGATGTGGTTACTCAGGACTTCATCGCTGACCGCTTAATGGTCTTCAACGGGGAGCCAGGAGCCCACGGCACTGCCCACCCGCCAACCACTCTTAGGGGCGGCATGAACAGTTTCCTCAAAGAGATGGATATAACCTTCAGACGAGACTCAGTTACCTTCCGGCCTCGTGTCAATAAGGAGGGTTCGCAGATGGATGCGTTCCAGAAAAGCATCGGCGAATACTACTACACCAAAATCGCCAAGGAAACAGAGGACAACGAAGAAGAACCTAAGTCTAAGAAACAAAAAAAGTAAGCAATTAGGCGCACACGCGTCTTTTGCTCTCTGAGGACTCCTATTCGCCTAAAGCTGGAACAGTTTGGCAGGGCGGCAGAATAGAGGCCTCTATAGGTTTCTGCATAGAACTTCTAATAGGCGCCAAATATGATTCAGGAACAACTATGATGCCGCCTCAACCAATTAATTGCTCAAGATAGCATGCAAGTGCCCAAACGTTTTAAAGGATACCCCGCCTAGTTCTCCATACCAACAGTGGTCCATTTGAGCCTAAGCTACCATTACATGCAGTTACCCCGAGAGGTCATAGTTGGAAAAGGCACCCTTGAACGCATCCCAGAAGTGGTAACGCGGCTGGGACTTAAAGGCAAAGCATTAGTACTCTCAGATGAACAATGCTATGATCTTGCAGGAAAAACCGTTTCGGATCTACTTGAAAAAGCTGGGCTTATACCAGATTTTCTACTTGTAAAATCCATGACAGTCGACGACTTAATAGTTGTTGAGAAGGCACTGAAAGAGCAGAAACCAAGGGTTGTTTTCGGTGTCGGCGGCGGGACAATAATTGATGCAGCAAAACTCAGCAGCGCAAGCCAAAACATGCCCTTCGTCAGCATTCCAACCACGGTAAGCCATGATGGAATTGCAAGCCCGCTTGCATCTGTAAAAGGCTCAAACAAGCCCTACTCAGTCCTAGCACAATCGCCTATGGCGGTAATAGCTGACACAGACATCATAGCTAAGGCGCCTTGGCGCTTTGTAGTCAGCGGATGCGGAGATGTAATCAGCAAATTCACAGCTGTTAACGACTGGAAACTGGCTCACCTCGAAAAAGGCGAGTACTATGGGGAATACGCAGCAAGTCTAGCTCTGATGAGCGCCAAGCTAGTGACCCAGAACGCCAGTTTGGTTGCGAACAGAGAAATAGAAGGTTTACGGATTCTAATTGAAGCATTAATTAGCTGCGGAGTTGCCATGAGCATCGCCGGCAGCAGCAGACCATGCAGCGGCTCTGAGCACCTGTTCAGCCACGCTTTGGACATTGTGAATCACCATCATGCCATGCATGGCGAACAATGCGGCGTCGGCTCAATCTTAACGTCTTTCCTTCATGGTTCAAACTGGCAAAAAATCAAAGCCACACTAGAAAAGATAGGAGCACCCACTACTGCGCATGAGTTAGGTGTAAAAGATATGGATGTGATTAAGGCTTTGCAGGTTGCAGCGCAAATACGCCCAGAGCGCTATACTATTCTGCATAAGCTGAACTTGGGTTTTGACGCCTGCGAAACCGTCGCCCGAGCAACAGGCATAATCAACTAAATTTTCCTAAGTGGCTCAAGGAGCGCGAAAGCGTTACCTTCAGGATCTTCTGCTGCAGCTATCCAGCCGACTTCGGGAACTTCTTGTTTTGGCTGGGTGATTTTGCCGCCTAGCTTTACTATTTTGTCGAGGAAATCATGGATGGATTCAACTGCAATGTAGTTGATGGGTTTGCTGTAGGGGATTTGGCGCTTATACATGCCTCCGTTTACGCCTGGGCGCTGCAGCATACCTTTGTCGTCTGTTGGCACTGTTTGAATAACCCAGTAATCGATGGGGCCGCCTGTTGGAACGATTTTCCAGCCGAAAACTTTCTCGTAGAAGCTTTTGAGTCTCTCCACATCCTCTGCTGGAATTTCAAAATGAACGATAGTGTGGTCCATCTTGGTTTTTCACCTCCAGGATACACATCAACTTGCAGTGTTAGGATGTATTAATACTATGGAATACTTTGAAGATTAAACTTTTTGTCCTAAAAAGAGCTATCGGATTAGAAATTAAAAAAGGAAAACTGGGAGCGCTTATTGCGGCGCTTCTTTCTTTTCTTCGGCAGGCTTGGCTTCTTCTGCTTTTGCTTCTGCCGGAGGAGCGACTGCTGCCGGTTTTGGCTCTGATTTGAAGGTTTCAACGAATTTGATTTCGGTGAAGTCTGGCAGGAACTTTTGTATGTCCATGGCTATGCCGCGTTTGTAGATTTCAAGGTGCTCAATGTAGAATGCGTCTTCTGGAACATCAATGGTTAAAGTTGTGTTTTTTGTGGATAGCGTAAATTTGTTTTCTTCGACTATTGGTATTCTGCGGTGGACTAATGCACCGATTTTTTCTTCTTTGCTTTCAAGCTGCTTGGTTACAGTTACATCGTAAACTAGAGTTCTGCCTGCTAAGGGCGGGTTGAAGTCGAGTAATACGCGTCCTGCACCGATGGAGCGGACGGTGGCGTTTTTGCCTTGGAACTCGATTTGTGCACCCACAACTGGGTTAATTTCTTTAGCGTAAAGCTGCTTTATGGGGACCCGCTTGATTTTTTCGGGGTCTCTTTGACCGAAGCCTTTGTCAGGGGTTATCTCCACTGTTGAAGGCTTGCCTACTTCCATAGTTTTTAGTGAGTCATCTAGGGCTTGCAGTACCCAGCTTTCTCCAATAACAACGAGTTTAGGCTCGTATATTCTTCCTTCTTTGTGGAGGTGTTCTTTCTTGGCTACATCCTCTTTTGTGGTGTCGAAAACTTCGTTTGTTTCTTTAACTTTCGCTACATAATCGATGAGAATGAAATCTCCTTTTTGTAGGGCCATCTTTTGAATCATCCTTTAACTATTACGGGGAAGTGTAGAGTTTCAAAGCGGCATAAAAACTTTGTCCAGCCGAAAACGATTGATATGAAACAAAACTGCTACTACACTGATTTTGCAAAAAAAGGGAGTGCTTTTTTCTTAGGTTTCTGAAACCCAAAGCCCATTCGCTACATCTGGACTGTCAGATATAGGCATAAATGGGTTTCTTGAAATGCATATATCGAGTTTGGTAAGATAGTTCTTAAATGATTTCTGTAAATTAAGGATTTGAGAAAGGCGAAGGACGGAGAAAGGAGAAGGCTTCAATACGTACTCAATCAAGTCAGCGGTGCTTCCAAGCATCATACTAGTATTCATGGGAACAATTGACTGCATAACGACAGTTGTAGGCATTCTCTATTATGGAGCGGTAGAAGTCAACCCTATAATGGCAACCGTCGTCGGCAACGTACCCTTGTTTATGGTGATTAAACTTGTAGCTACAATGGGCATCGCGGGTACTTACCTTTTAGCCAATAAAATCTTAAACAGCATCCCGGATAAAACCACCAAAAGCTTCCATTACTGCAAAGTGTTTATGAAAACAGCTTACGCTGGACTGGTTGTTTTCCTGGTAGCGGTAGTTATAAACAACTTTATGGTGTTGTTAGCGTAACCGGCTTTTCAAACTGTTCTCTTTGGAGAACAGAATGTTCCATAGTCAACATAATAAGCAACTGCGCCAATTAGAAGCGGCAAGGTGATAGGTTGGCGAAGGTAGCTTTAGCATTGGGTCTGATACTTGCAGCTTTGATAGGGATTACAGTCTTTGTAACATATTGTTTCTCAGATAGCATCTTCAACGTTGGAATTCTTCTCCAAGTTGCACTAACATTGTTTCTGTGCGGTTTTTTGGGCACAACATTGCTTGCCTACTTTAGGCGACGCTAAACTGGCGTAAAAAGCGTTTTTTGGGTTAATCAACTGATTGGTAAAACGCAAATCAAATATCTTGGTTGCAACAACACTAGAATATACAAGCGTCAAGCCTAAAAAGATAAGAAACGCTTAACTGTAGACCCTGACATATCAGGTTGAGAGGAAGCATATGCCGTTCAATCTATTCCACAGAAAGAAGCCACAAGAAGAACAACCAGCCGTATCCACACAAGAAAATCCAACTCAACCTGTTCAGGAAGCCCCTCCAGAAGTTACAGTGCCAGTCGAAGAACCAGTACCTGAACCTGTTCCTGCGCCAGAAGCACCAGCAACTGTAACTCCCGCAGAGCCAGAACCATCAGATCAAGTAACCCAAGCACCTCAAGAGCCCAGTGAACCAGCCCAAGAAGTTCCGCAGCCAGAACAGCCCAAAGAGCAGCCGCCAGTCCAAGTTGAGCCACAGGAAACACCAGCCGTAGTGGTCCCAGCCGAGCCAGCAAACAAAACTTACCTTAAAGCAATGCCGCTCAAGGACCTCGCTGACGTAGAAAAAGTCAAAGAGGAAGTTAGCAACGGCAACATCATCATTCTACGTATAACACCTCTAGCCGGAAAAAGCATAGAGGACGTTAAAAAGGCAGTTAATGATCTCTTCGAGTTCGCAGAGTCAACCAAAGGCGATATTGCACGTTTAGGCGAAGAAAGAGTGGTTATTTGCCCCAAAACAATCAGGATTTGGCGGGAGAAATCTCCAGCGCCAGTTAAAAACGGCGAAACGCTGCCGCCTACAGCAGCCTAAAGGTTTCCAGCGTTGCTGGAACCACCGTGTTTATGCCTGCTTTATTGTCTAGGAAGTTGCCGAAGTTTAGGGTCTTCTGTTTTTCACCGTGCACAACAAAGATACGTTCAGGTTTAGGTGAGAGATGTGTCAGGTAGTTTACGAGTTGTCTGCGGTCGCTGTGTCCTGAGAAGCCCTCTATCGTGTTTACGCCCATTTTGACGCTGATAGCCGCCATTTTACCTTCGTTGTCCATCATGGTTACTTCGCTGACGCCCTTCTGGACACGTCTACCCATGGTGCCTTCGACTTGGTAGCTGACAAAGATGATTTGGTTACGTTCATCCGCCGCCCAATTCTTAAAGTACTCTATGACTGGGCCGCCTTCAAGCATGCCGCTTGTGGCTAAGACGATGCAGGGTTCGCCTTCCATGATGCTGCTGCGTTGGCTGGGGTGATCGACGATTGTGAAGTAGTCAGATTGGAAGGGGTTGATTTCTTCGTGGAGTATACTGTGGCGTACTTCTCTGCCGAGGTATTCGGGATAGGCTGTGTGTATGGCTGTTGCTTCGCTGATCATGCCTTCAATAAACACTGGAGCTTCCTTCATGGCGCCGCGTTTCATGTAGCCATCAAGCACCAGCATAATTTCCTGCGCTCTGCCAACAGCTGGAACAGGAATAAGCACTTTGCCTTTGCGTTCAAGCGTTTGGTTGATTATTTTTGTGATTGCTTCTTCTGATTCCATGCGGCTAGGTGTGATGTCGTCTGGGCCGCTGTATGTGGATTCTGTAACTACTGTTTCGATGCGTGGAAACTCTGTTGCCGCCGCTTCAAGCAGCATGGTTCTGCCGAATTTGTAGTCTCCCGTGTAGACGATGTTGTGTAAGCCTTCGCCTATGTGGAGGTGAATCATTGCGCTTCCCAAGATGTGCCCGCTGTTGTGCAGGGTTAAACGGATATCGGGGGCGATGTCTGTGACGACGCCGAACCTAAGCGGAATCGTGTGCAACACGCATTCTCGGACATCTTTCTGGTCGTAGAAGGGCGTGACTCCCTGCTTGTTCGCGACGTCGAGGTAGTCAAGCTGAAGCATAGTCATCAGGTTAGATGTTGGCGCTGAGCAGTAAACTGGCCCGTCATAGCCGTACTTGTATAGGAACGGAACCAAACCGCAGTGGTCAAGGTGCGCGTGGCTGATGACTACGGCATCAAGCTGGTCAATTTGGAATTCAGGTGAATCAAAACGTGGGAAAGATTCAAAAGGCCTGTTGGTACCGGGGTGAATACCGCAATCCAACAGCACTGAGCTTTCACGTGTTTTAACTAGGAAACATGAGCGCCCGACTTCCTGTGCACCACCTAAAACGGTCATGCGGATGTCGCCGACGTCGTAGCTTTTCGGGCGGAAAATACGTTCACCCACTGTTCGCAGTATGCGCTCGCGTTCTTTGCTTTCGGAGTGGAGGTAATGGCGCATGTGAGTGACAATCTTTGATTTAATCGGTGGGCTCCGAAGCACATGGGGACGCCACTTGGTTTTCTTTATGATTTCTTGGAGTACTGCACCGTTTCTGCCTATAACTAAGCCGGGTTTTTTAGTTTCAATGATTATTTCGCCGAGGCTTGGGTCGAAGTTTATGTCTGTGATTTCGGCTTCAGGAGCGATGAGGTCGCGGGTGATTTTTTCTGCTTCAACCTCGGGTATTCGCACGGAGGGGTCGGGGCGTATGACGATTCTTTTTCGGATAACGCCAACTATCTCCGCTACGATGCTGCTTTGGTCAACCAGAATTTCAGGTTTTTTTGTGTAAACCGCAAGCATCGGCCCCTCGTATTCGATACGGGTAACTTCTGCTTCACGGGGTACTTTTTCGAGAATATACTGACTAATCTCTACTTTATCTCTATCTTTTTCTTGGGTTCTCGCCACAGTATTTAACTTCCTGCTTTGAGCAGTTTAGCTTTCTCTTCCGCAGTTAATTCCTTATAACCAAACTCGTTAATCACAATAATATTGTAGCTGTTGCCGCTTGCAACGTCACGCTTCATTGCAGCGTTAACGGCTTTAGCGACGACTGGCAGGGTTTCCTCTATGGTGCTGCCTTCTTTAAATTTGTCTTCCAGCACACCAATAGCTACTGGGGAGCCGCTGCCTGTGGAAATCATTTTTTCCTCGTTTAAGCTGCCGTATGGGTCCAAGTTGAAAACGTGAGGTCCAGTATCATCTACGCCGCCGACCAGGACTTGGGTGGCTAGTGGAATGAAACGGTTCTGGAATAGGAGGTTACCAACTAATCTTGCCGCCGACGCAACTGGTATGGGGCGGTTCATGTTAATCTTGTACAGTTTAGCGTTAGCGATTAAAATGTCCACAACGCGCTGGGCATCTGCAACTGTTCCGGCTATGGTCATGCCAAGGTGATCGTCGATTTGGTAGACTTTTTTGCCGAATTGGTGAGCAATATAGTAGCCCATGGTTACACGTGTG
>JBNIDR010000006.1:0-18139 GCA_050108155.1 Bathyarchaeia archaeon
CGCTAAAAGAAATCTTCAGCAGCTCAACCGCACTGGTCAACCGCGACATCCCCCTAACCTCGGAGTTCAGCAGTCCCATAATCGTGCCCTTCCGCAACGCCATCTTCCTCTCCGCGGCCGTCGCATACGCCGTCACCGTCGGCGCAACCCACGTCTTCTACGGCGCACACGGCAGCGATGAACCCTTCTACCCCGACTGCAGACCAGAATTCTACGAAGCCTTCGAAAAAGCCGCCCAACTCGGCACAGCACAAGAAATCATCATCAAAGCACCCTACAGCGGACACAAAAAATCAGACCTCATAAAAGAAGCCGCCAAACTCAGCGTCCCCCTAGAGCTGACATGGTCATGCTACCTCGACGGCAAGCGGCACTGCGGCAAATGCGAGTCATGCGTAAACCGCAAAAAAGCCTTCAGTGAAGCAGGCATAGCTGACCCCACAAAATACGACACCTAACCAACCCATAATTCTTGTTCTACAAAAAAGAGCGGAGCCCTTTTGACACAAATTCTTTCCTATGCATAAGACCATGACTTCGAATCATAACTACTCAGAGGCAACACTGAAAGCGCTCATTGAGGTGATTTTGCTAGTCAAGAAACCTTGACGAAAAGCCTTAATACCAAACCAACCGCATCTGCTTCAATAACCATGCACAGAAAAAAAATGACAGACATACGCAGACGTTATTTGGCACTAACTCTAATCGCTCTAAGTCTAACTATTGTATCTGCCGATTTTCAGGTTGCCTCTGCCATGTATACTGCTCCAGAGGTAACAATCCTTGAGGACGGAACAATAGACCCGCCTACAACAGCCATCACAAAAACAGAAAACAAATACACACTAACAGAAAACATCACCGCACGCATAATAATTCAAAAAAACAACATCACATACGACGGAGCAGGCTACGCCACACTAGGAGGAATACGAATAGAAAGCAACTACACAACCGTAAAAAACACAGTACTTGAAGATTGCGGCCCCGCCATACTGGTAGCAGGAGGCAACCATAATAACACAATTGAAAATAATTCACTGGTTTCCGTTGGTGTGGGTATTTCTATAAACGGTGATTATAACATCGTTAGGGCAAACAGCATATCCAGCGGCCTTTACCCCATAATTTATGTTACCGGCAACTATAACACAATAACACAGAATTACGCTTACGGCATAGAAATACTGTCGGCTTCAGCCAACAACGTAATAACAGAAAATACGATAGATTACATAGCAGACATAGGAGAAAACAATACCAAACAGAACAATACCTTGGATGCATTCGGCACAACTCCAACACCATCTCCAAGCATCCCAGAACTATCAATCAGCATACTTTTGCCAATGCTTACTCTGATGTTCTTAGGTGCAATTGCAGTCAAACTAAAGCATTCCAAGAAGCAAGCGTAGCGGACCCCACAGTCTACGAGGCTTAGAAAAGGGTTTTCTGTTTTTCGCAGGATTCAAGGCTTGAAACTCTGACGCCGATAAGCCTCATTTTCCTATCCGACCGCATGTAGGGGAGCAGTAGCTCTTTGGCGGTTTTCTTTAGGTCTTCTAATCTGTTGGTTAGGTGTGTTAGGGTTTTGCTTTTTGTGTGGGTTTCAAAGCCCTTGTAGCGGATTTTGACGGTTACGGTTTTGAAGAGGAGCTTCTGGTCGGCGGTTTCTTTTTGCACGTCTACGCAGAGGGCTTCGAGGGCTTGCAGGATGACGGCGGGGTCTGCGGTGTCCTCTTCAAAGGTGGTTTCGTGACTGACGCTTTTTACGCCCACCCGCTCCTCAACTGGGCTGCGATCCAACCCCTTCGCCATCAGATGCATCTGCAAACCCATAACCCCAAACATGGAACTCAACGCAGTGGGGTCGTAGCGCGCCAAATCGCCGATGGTGTTTATACCCAACGCTTTGAGTTTGGCTTCGGTTTTGCGTCCCACCCACAGCAACTTCCTAACCGCCAGCGGCTCAAGGAACCTTTGGGCATCCTCCTCTTTGACCACGGTTAAACCGTCGGGCTTCTGAAAGTCGCTGGCGACTTTAGCTACCAGTTTGTTGGGTCCCACGCCGATAGAGGCGGTTATGTGCTCTTTTTCTTTTATTTCCTGCTTGATTTGGCGAGCCAACGCCTCCGCTTCCGCCCAATCCGCCACTTTATCGGTTACATCCAAAAACGCCTCATCGATGCCCCACTGCTCAAACTTGCCAGCGTAGCGTCGGGCGATCGCCATGATTTCGCCTGAAACCTTGATGTACAGCGGGAAATTCGGCGGCAAATACACGGCTTTTGGGCAGAGACGCCACGCCTGCGAGATGGGCATTCCTGAGCGTATGCCTACGGCGCGGGCTTCGTAGTTGCTGGTGCTCACGACTCCTCTGCCTTTGCCCTCTTTCGGGTCAGAGCCGACCACAACTGGTTGCCCTTTAATGGAGGGGTTTTCGCGTTCTTCCACTGCCGTGTAGAAGTGATCCATGTCAAGGTGGAAGATGAAGCGTTTTTTCTCCTTCATTGCATTCAATATGGCTTTGCGATTCTGCAAATTTGAACCTATCTAGCCAAACAGCTTTAGGAGATGTTAAGCTAATATTGTACATGTAATCATCTTTCTTTTGAGGCAACCAAGATGGATGTTTTTGAGGCGATTCAAGAGCGAAAATCAATCAGAGCATACCAAGACACACCTGTACCGCGTGAAAAGTTGGAGCGAATTCTGGAGGCAGGCCGCTTAGCGCCTTCGGCACGTAACGTTGAACCGTGGCACTTCATAGTGGTTACAAACAGCGAGAAACGCAAAGCCCTCTCAAAGGGGCTCTACGCCAAATTCGTCAACCAAGCGCCGCTGGTGATTGTGGTTTTGGGTGATAAGAAAGCCTCCGCTGACTGGTACGCTGTGGATGCGTCTTTGGCGCTGGAAAACATGGTTTTAACCGCAGTCAACGAGGGATTAGGCACCTGCATCGTTGGCAGCTTCGAAGAATCAAATGTTAAAGCGGCGCTCAAAATCCCCGACAACTTCGAAGTAATCGCCATGATAGCCGTTGGCTACCCAAGGAAGAAAGTTGATTTATCCAGCAAACTGCTCCGTTTGGTGCGCACACGCAAAATCATTACAGAAGTAGCCAGTGAAGAAGAATACGGCAAGCCCTTTGTGCCTCAGAAAGTGATTGAATCATAGTTTCTGCTGCACCTTTGAATGACAGATTGCATCCAGTAACGGCTAAATACAACTAAGCCTAATTCCGTTGATACCCAGCGTGAACAAGATGAAAGATGTGCCCGAAATAGTCGCTGAATTAATCGAAACCACAAAGAAACATGAGCAGTACCGCGACAAAGAATGCATCAACATGATCGCCAGCGAAGGCATAAAGTCCCCTGCGGTCTGCCAGATGCTCGATATGAGCCACGACCTCGCCACACGCTATGCAGAAGGCGAAAACGACCCCCAAGGTCACGTCAAGAAGCGCTTCTATCAGGGCCAAAAGTACATGTCCCAAATTGAGGATCTCGCATGCGACGCCGTTAAAGGCTTATTCGACGCCACATGGGCGGATGTACGCTTAATCTCGGGCACACACGCCAACACAGCCACATTCAAAGGCTTATCGTTGGCATCTAAAAATAACAAAATGGTCGTTACACCCTTAAGCTGCGGCGCCCACATCAGCCATGACTACACGGGCTTAGCCGGCAGCATCCTTGGCATAGACAACATCAACCACGTTTACGACTTAAACGAATTCAACATTGACCCAGACAGATCCGCCTACGTCATCCGAGCGGCTAAGCCGGGCATAGTAACCTTCGGCGGCAGCCTATTCCTCTTCCCTCATCCGATTAAAGAACTCAAAGCGGTCTGCGACGAAGTAGGTGCATACGTAGCCTACGACGCAGCTCACGTGCTGGGGTTGATTGCAGGCGGCCAATTCCAAGACCCCCTCCGAGAAGGCGCAGACTTCATCACCAGCTCAACCCACAAAACCTTCCCAGGGCCACAGGGCGGCGTCATCATGGGAAACCCAGACACACCAGCCAAAGAGAAGGCGGTCAGAAAAATTCAGCACGCCGTCTTCCCATTAACTGCATCAAGCACCCACCTCGGCAGACTCCCAGCTTTGGGTGTAGCCTGCTTAGAAATGAAGGTGTATGGCAGAGCCCTCGCAGCGCAAATCGTCAAGAACGCCCAAACCGCTGGGCAGTACCTCTGCGAAAACGGCGTTAAAGTTCTGGCTGAGAAGAAGGGATTCACACGCAGCCACCAAATCGCCTTAGACGTCAGAGCCTTCGGCGGCGGCAACAAAATCGCGCAAGACCTCGAAGATGCAAACATCATCTTAAACAAGAACCTGCTGCCCTACGATGACCAAGCCAGCAAAGAAAACCCCTCGGGGCTGCGTGTTGGCTTCCAAGACGTTACAAGACGGGGCATGATGGAGGGCGACATTAAGCACCTCTGCGACTTGATGCTTGATGTAATCAAGGGCAAACGCACGCCAGCTGAGGTTAAGGTGGACGTGTTGGCGCTCAAGAAAGAGTTCTGCGGCGTCAAATATGGCTTCCAGTCAGTTGAGGAAGCACTCAAATACGCCAAGACGGCCTAAACAAATTTTCTTTCTTTTTTGGCTTCAGCTTTTCTCGGTTAGTTGATCAGATTTATTAGGTAAACTCGCCTTACCTACAAACGAAGGCCGAGTGCCCATTTTGACAGAACAGCAACCACCACAGAAGAAGCAAGGCATCAACACCTTATCCCTAATCATCATAGCGGTAATCGTGGCTGTAGCTTTGATCGGA
Organism: Bathyarchaeia archaeon; assembly: GCA_050108155.1. Taxonomy (GTDB): domain Archaea; phylum Thermoproteota; class Bathyarchaeia; order Bathyarchaeales; family Bathycorpusculaceae; genus Bathycorpusculum. The sequence goes on from JBNIDR010000006.1 coordinate 4,800, forward strand.
GCAATCTCCAGCCTCATATACCCCGGCGTTGTCTCCCTGCTTTCGGGAACAACTTATGTTTCAGGCGGCGCACTCTACGACGCAATCTACGTCATATTAACCTTAGCCACTGACGCCCTTTACCTCTTCGGCGGAGGAGTCATCACCTACGGCGCTGTTCTGGTCACGTACCATTTTATCCAGACTAAACTGGGTGACCCCGACAAACCCACCTACTCCACCCGAATCCTATCAGGGTACCTCACATTAAGCTTGAACTTTTTCATCGGCGCCGAAATCATCCGCACCGTCGCCGTTCGAACCTACGAGGAGTTTGCGCTGCTTATCTTGGTTATTTTCAGTAGAGGCCTCTTCAGCCTGATTCTTTATCTGGAAAGAAGATGGCATGGAACCACAGAAACCGAATAAACCCTGCACAACAAGACCTGAACCGCAGAATCTGAGTCTACGCCTAAACCTTAATATTTCAACACCGTCAATTTAGGCACTGAAAACCATGACATTGGATCCTCTTTCACTATTGTTTCTGATCGTAGCCATAGGCGCCGTCATACTCTTCACCCTACTACCACGGTACGGACCTCACTATACTTCTAAACTCACGTGCCCCAACTGCAAGAAAAGTTTCAACTTCCACTGGATACCAGGCGCCACCATAACATCAATCATCCGCCGAAACTACCGTGACCTAAAATGCCCCTACTGCCACCACAAATCCACCTTTGACATAGGCGCCACCCGAGTACGCACCCCCAGAAAGCAGAAAAGCAAAGCATAACTGCCGCCTGTTTGGTAGAGAGATTTATAATTCACGTCACCAATGACATCTTCAATTAGCATTCAAGGTGAATCCTGCATGAAAGTATTGTTAAACGATGGTTTAGAGAAAGAAGGCTTAGAGATTTTCAAGGAAGCCGGCATAGAAACAGACACTAAAAAGCGCGACGCCGCCCAGTTGGTTGCTGAAATCGGCCAGTTTGACGCCCTCGTTGTGAGAAGCGCCACAAAGGTAACCCGCGAAGTCATCGAGGCGGGCGCTAAAGGAAAACTCAAAATCATCGGACGCGCAGGCGTAGGATTTGACAACATCGACGCCGCGGCAGCATCAGAAAACGGTATAGTAGTCAAAATTGCACCGTTCGGCAGCACAAACGCCGTAGCAGAATTAGCTATAGGCTTAATGATTGCCATTTCCCGTAACACCCCACGAGCGCATCACTCACTGAAAAATGGGGTCTGGATAAAAAAGAAGCTTGAAGGTAGAGAACTCAACGGTAAAAAGCTGGGTTTAATTGGCTGCGGCAGAATCGGACAGAAAGTTGCCCAAATCGCCAAGCTCGGCTTTAACATGGAAGTCATCGGCTACGATATTCGACCATGCCCAGAAAGCGGCATCAAATTCCTCGCAACCAAAGAAGACGTCCTCAAAGAAGCCGACTACATCAGCGTTCACACAGGCGGCAAAGACGTCATCATCGGCGCCAACGAACTCGCCATAATGAAGCCCACAGCATACATCATCAACACCAGTAGAGGCAACAACATCGACCAGCAAGCCCTCTACACAGCCCTTAAAGACTGCAAAATCGCGGGCTACGCAACCGACGTCTACAAAGAAGAACCTAAAGCCGAAAACGACCCCTTCAACGACAAACTAAAAGAACTCGACAACGTGGTGTTGAGCAGTCACCTCGGCGCATCCACTGTTGAAGCGCAAAAAGAAACCTCAACAGAAATGGCCCGTGTCCTATGCGGCTACCTCTTAGGCGGCGACTTCACCAACGCAGTTAACGCAGGCGAAAGCATCGAAGTGGAAGAAAAAGAAATCTTCACACTCTTCGTCCACCACAAAGACGTGCCTGGTGTATTCGCTAACATCGATAAGGTCCTCGCCGACTGCAACATAAACATCCGCGCAAACTACAGCCGCCAAATCAACACTGGCTACGCAATCAGCGTCTACGTCCTCCACCAGAAAGCCACCGAGGCAATCGTGGAGAAACTAAAAGCAGTACCCAACGTCTGCAACGTCAAATTCTAAGGGAATCTTTTTCCCCTTTCCATTTTTGTATTCTACTTTTAGCTTAGTCAAGAAACCTTGACAAAAAACGATTTAACCCAAACAAGATAGCCTCATATTGGGTAACTTCGAAATGGGCAAGAAAAGGTATGTCGCCGCCTCAGCAGCGGTAGTAATTGTCTGTGTGTTGGCTGCTTCCATCGGCTACAGCCAGTTTAGCAGTCTTAAAGCACAAAAAGATGAACTCATAAACCAAAACACTGCCCTGCAAGCGCAGAACAGCACGCTTCAGGCGCAGATTCAAGAACTTCAACTGCAAAACCGCGAGCAACAGGACCGCCTAAGCGACTATACTTACCAGCTTGCCCTTGAACGGCCCCTAAAAGTGGAAATGACCGATGCATACTGCAGCCGTGCATGGTCTCCAATCGGAGGGGTAACAGGTAGTTTTCCTGCAAACGTTACAATAACAAACAGTGATGTTGTTCCGCTTTGCGGGTTAACCGTGTCCTTCCGTTTTATTGACAAAAGTAGCGGCGGATTAGTCGGGTACGATATGACCCTTAAAGTTGACCGTATCAACGCTGGAGAAAGCAGAGTAGTTAACGGTTCCGCCTTGGCAAATATCGACACCAACGTAAACAGCTTAGCATGCAAAATAACGCTCTCCAAAAACAACCTCACTTTAGACACTTGGATACAAGAATTGACCTAAAATCGGCTTGCAGTCAACCGTTATAAGCACGTTTTGACGTTAACGGTTAACTATGAAGCTCGGCGTGCTGTTTTCAGGCGGCAAAGACTCCACCCTCGCACTGCACTTGGCGGCGGAGAAAGAAACTGTAGCCTGCCTCATCACCGTGCAGTCAAAGAATAAGGAGAGCTTCATGTTTCACACGCCCAACATCGACGTGACGGCGTTGCAGGCGGAGGCGCTGGGGCTGCCGCTGGTTTCGGTTGAGACCGAGGGCAAGAAGGAGGAAGAACTCGCAGATTTGGAGCGCGCCATCGCAGAAGCAAAAAGCCGATTCGGCATCGAAGGCGTCGTCACGGGCGCAGTCGAATCCGTCTATCAAGCGTCAAGGGTGCAACGCATCTGCAACAAGCTGAACCTTTGGCAGTTCAACCCCCTCTGGAAAACCAACCAAAAACAACTCCTCGAAACCCTGCTTCAAAAAGATTTCCAAGTCATCATCTCAGGCGTCTTCGCCTATCCCCTCGACCAGACATGGCTGGGCAAACAACTCGACCCCAAAATGATTGCGCGGCTAGTGGAGTTGCAGGGCAAATACGGCATTAGCCCCTCGGGGGAAGGCGGAGAAATCGAAACCACCGTTCTGGATGCACCCATGTTTCGGCAGAAAATCCAAATCACCGACTCCGCAGTTGAGTGGAAGGGCAACTCAGGGGTTTATGTAATCAAGCAGGCGGGGCTGGCTCCAAAATGATTTTGGTGGTGGATATGAATTGGAAGCGGGATTCGCTTGCGTACAGCGAGTTCGTCTCGCCCATCCTCGCAGTTGTCGAGCCGCTTGAGCCCTGCAAGGTAATGCATTTTCTGGATGTTAAAGCGGAAGATATTGGCGGCTACAGCAAAATCATTCTCTCTGGAACCACGCTGAGGGATTTTGAGGCACAGAAGCACCTTGACAGGTTCCAGTGGCTAAAAACCTGTGAGAAGCCAGTTTTGGGGATATGCGCGGGCATGCAAATTATCAGCTTGATTTTCGGCGTGCCCTTGACGGAGTGCATGCAGGTGGGCATGACAGAAATCACCACACAGAAGCCTAACCCCCTCTTCGAGGGCACCTTCCAAGCCTACACACTCCACAGCCTCTCAACATCGCCCTCAGACGCCTTCGACATCCTCGCCTCCTCAGCCAAATGCATCCAAGCCATAAAACACAAACAGAAACCCCTCTACGGCGTCCTCTTCCACCCAGAAGTCCGCAACCAAACCATCCTCTCAACCTTCGCCAGACTATCGTAGACTCAATGTTTTTTGCGTTTAATTGTTGTATGTTAATGTGCTGGTTCGGTACTGCTTGAGGAATACGCCACAACCAGCCTGCAACCCACCCCAGACGCCAAATCTGAAACGGAGTCTTTCCCACAAGCCAGTGGTAGTTGTTGTGTATAGGCGGTTTCCTGCAACAACAACTACAAGAAAAAAAGTATCTGCTTGTCCAATCCCCCTAGAAGATAAAGAATAAGCTCGACTCCCTTCCTTTTCAGCTGGAAAAACAGAATTAAACAAACCAAACATCAGCGAAACAGCGCTTGGCAAAAAGTTAAATGCCCAAACCCACTTTCTTGATAGTGTATTTTTGGAGGATACCTTTTTTGATTAGCAAGTTACCTGTAGAGAAACTCAGAAACATCTGCGACGCAGACTGTATGCATTGTGAATCCACCAAGGATTTAGCGCCGATAACCGAAATTATCGGGCAGGAACGCGCCGTGCGAGCCCTCAAGTTTGGACTGGGCATCAAAAACCACGGCTTCAACATGTACGTAGCAGGCTACTCGGGCACGGGCAGAAAAACCGCGGTCAAAAGCTTCGTGGAAGCCCAAGCCAAAACCCAGCCTGTACCCTCCGACTGGTGCTACGTCAACAACTTCAGCAACCAATACGAACCCAAAGCCATCGAGTTACCGCCTGGCAAGGGCAAAGAATTCCGAGACGACATGAAAAACTTCATAGAAAACGTTCGGACAGCTTTGCCGAAGGCTTTCGAAAGCGAAGACTACGTTGCCCGCCGAGAATCCACCCTAAGTAATATAGAGAATAAGCGTAAGCGGCTAATCGATGAACTCAACGCTAAAGCGCAAAGCGAAGGCTTCGTCATTCGACCCACACCCGTCGGGTTACTACTCGTACCCACCTTAGATGGCAAACCGCTAAACGAGGAAGAAATTCTTGCGCTACCCCAAAAAACAAAGGACAAGCTAGCGGAGAAACGTGAGAAGCTAGAATGGGAATTCCGCAACGCCATGCGCCAACTACTCGAGATGGAACAGCAAATCCACGAAGCTCTCAGAAAACTAAATCGCGAAGTTGCACTTTACGCCATCGGAACACAACTCCAAAACCTAACAGAAAAGTACCAGACCAACACCGCAGTCACAGATTACCTAAAGGCAGTGGAGAAAGACATATTGGATAATCTGCAGACCTTCGCCCGCAGAGACGAGGAAGCACAGCAGTCACCGTTCAAGCTGCCTTGGATGCGAGAGGATCCCTACAAAAAATACGCTGTGAACGTGGTCATCGACAACTCCGAAACTAAAGGCGCACCAGTCATTATGGAAACCAACCCTACCTACCCAAATTTGCTGGGTAAAACCGAGAAGGAAGCCCAATTCGGCGCCCTAACCACCGACTTCACCATGATACGCGGCGGCTCCATCCACAAAGCCAACGGAGGATACCTCATCATAGCCGTAGAAGACCTCCTACGCAATCCACTCGCCTACGATGGCTTAAAGCGGAACATCAAAGACGGCAAAATGTCAATTGAGGAACCCGAAGAACGCTACGGCTTTTTGAGCGTGAAAACCATAAAACCCCAGCCTATACCATTAACCGCTAAAGTCATACTCATCGGCGACCCCAACATATACCAGATGATGTTTAGTTTAGACCCCGACTTCCGAGAGCTTTTCAAAATTAAAGCCGAATTTGACACAACCATGCCGCGGACAGATGAAAAAATCCGCCAATACGCCCAATTCGTCTGCGCTTTATGCGAAAAAGAAGGTCTTAGGCACTTAAACGGCGGAGGATTAGCCAAGCTTATCGAGTACAGCTCACGCCTCGTCGAGGACCAATACAAACTCTCCACACAATTCTCGCTAGTCGCCGATATTTTGCGGGAAGCAAACTACTACGCCGACCAAGACAACGCCCCAGTAACCACAGCAGACCACGTCAAAAAAGCTATAGAGGAAAAAATCTACCGAAGCAAACTCATCCAAGAAAAACTCCAAGAAATGATTAACCGCGGCTTCTACCTAATCGACACCGTTGAACAGAAAGTTGGACAAGTCAACGGGCTATCAGTAATGGGCTTAGGTGACTACACATTCGGCACACCCTCACGGGTCACAGCAAGCATCGGACTCGGCCGAGAGGGAGTAATAGACATTGAACGCGAAGCTAAAATGGGCGGACCAATCCACACAAAAGGTGTCCTAATATTGAGTGGCTACCTAAGTGAAAAGTACGCCCGCAACAAACCCCTCAGCCTCTCGGCGCGTTTAGTGTTTGAACAGAACTACTCGGGCGTCGAAGGCGACAGCGCATCCAGCACCGAACTATACAGCATACTCTCGGCGCTCAGTGGGTTACCTATCAAACAGAACATTGCAGTCACTGGATCGGTAAACCAAAAAGGCGAAGTGCAGGCAATTGGCGGAGTAAACGAGAAAATCGAGGGCTTCTTTGAAATCTGCAAACTCAAAGGGTTAACGGGAGAGCAAGGAGTAATGATTCCCAGCAGCAATGTTCAGAATCTAATGCTTAAAGAGGAAGTCCTAGAGGCAGTAAAAGAGCAAAAGTTTAGCATTTACTCGGTTAAAACCATAGATGAAGGCATAGAAGTTCTTACAGGTGTAAAAGCTGGACAGCGCCTATCAGACGGCACATTCGAGGCTGGGACAGTCAATTATTTAGTTGACAGAGCATTAGGGGAGATGGCGAATAAGCTTAAAGAGTACATGACAAGTGAAATAAAAAAACGCGAAGACGAAGAAGCCTAAGCCAATTTTCGCGCCTTTTTCCTTTATAAGATAGACCTGAATGGAGCAGCAAATATAGTCTCATATGAATATAAATTTAAATCACTAATATTTGCTGTAAAATCCAGGGATGCACCGTAGGTTATGGAATAATTTAAAATAACCCCTCCCGTTTATATCAGAGAAATACACACTAATCGAGACAGGAAGAGAAACGACATGAGCGAAGAAGGAGACACATTCTGGATTTCATTAGCTGAAAGAGTCTTGGGTTTAATTTTAATTATTATTGGAGCAATAATGCTTTACTTCACGGTTACAAGCGCCGAATTGGGCGGATTCACTCTCTTCTTTGGCGTTTTAAGCGTGATTCTCGCCATAGTAGGCATATTCTTGATAATAGTCAAACCAGCGCAATAATTTTCCACTGCTATTCTCTTCTTTCAACCACAATTGTACAGTTAGTTGCTAAAGCTGCAATTACGCCTAAAGCAGCAAGCCAAGGCGCAATAGCTACCCCAATCACACCTACCGTGACTGGAATTTCAAGCAGAATTTTGCCTGCTTCATCCTTAACGATAATACGTGTAACGTTGCCTTCATGTAGAAGCTGCTGAACGCGTTCACCCACGTCTTTACCTGAAACCGTATATTCCGCTCGGCTGAACTTAGGCACGTTTGCGCCGCAGACTGGGCAGAATACATCATCGGATTTTAGGGGTGAACCGCATTTAACGCAGTAAGGCAACATTTACCACCTTCCCCATGAAACAGACGTTTAAATAAAAGCTTTCCCAAGCGGAAACAAAACGCATAAAGGCACCATAAAACACAAAATAAAATGAACGTATTTATTAATCTTCAACCCCTAAATCAACCCTCACACACAGGTAAAGAGGAGAAAACAAAGTTGCCCACTCGCCAACCAATCGTCTGTGTTCTTGGACATGTAGATGCAGGCAAAACCTCACTGCTAGATGAACTAAGGAAAACTAACGTTCAAGTCCGCGAAGCAGGCGGCATGACCCAGCACATTGGAGCTAGCTTTTTCCCAGTTGAAACCCTCAAACAACTGATTGGCCCGTACATAAGCAACTTCAAAACAGGCATCGAAATCCCAGGATTACTAATTGTGGACACACCTGGCCACGAAGCGTTCACAAACCTTAGGCGAAGAGGCGGAAGCGTCGCCGACATCGCAATCCTCGTCGTTAACGCTGTGCGTGGTTTTGAAGCGCAGACTTTTGAGTGCATCGAAATTCTCAAGGCAAGAAAAACACCCTTCATCGTTGCGGTTAACCAAATTGACCGTGTCCCAGGCTGGAAACCTCACGATCACCAACCCTTCATGAAATCCTATGCTGCACAACCAGCCTACATCCAGGAAGAATTCAATAACAGACTTTACCAAGTTATGGGCGACTTCAGCCGCCTCGGATTTAAAACCGACCGCTTCGACCACATCAGAGACTTCACACAGAACATCGCTTTGGTTCCCACCAGCGCCAAAACAGGCGAAGGCTTAGCGGAACTCGTAATGGTTCTAGTAGGTTTAACACAGCAGTTCCTCAAAAAACGGCTACAAACCACTGACGGCCCAGCAAAAGGCTCCATCCTCGAAGTTAAAGAAGAACCCGGATTAGGCATGACCTTAAACACAATAATCTACGACGGCACCCTCCACAAAGACGACTTGGTGGTAGTTGGCGGAAAAGACGGCCCAGTATCCGCACGCGTTAGAACAATACTTGTGCCTAAGCCCCTGGATGAAATGCGTGACCCCCGAGACAAATTCACAGGAGTAGAATGCGTCTATGCCAGTGCAGGAGTAAAAATCGTAGCGCCCGGCCTAGAAGATGCTTTAGCAGGCGCCCCCATGTTAGCCGTACCGTCAGGCGAAGACGTTGCAAAGTATTGCCATATGATTACTGAAGAAGTGGGAAGAATCAGAATAACCAAAGAAATCGACGGAGTAATCGTTAAAGCGGACACGTTGGGATCGCTTGAGGCACTGGCGGAGATTCTCAAAGCCAACAACGTCCAAGTTAGAAGCGCAGACATAGGCGACATTAGCAAACGTGATGTGATTGAGGCTTCTGTGGTGAAGCAGCGTGAGCCGCTGGTTGGCGCTATCTTGGCATTCGGAGTTAAAGCATTGCCCGATGCAGAAGCAGAGGCTGAAGCTACTGGCGTTAAAATCTTCCGCGACCCAATCATTTACAATTTAGTCGACAACTACACTGGCTGGGTTAAGGAGAAACGTGAACGCAAAAACGAGGAAGAGTTTGAGGCACTCATTAAACCCGGCAAAGTCATGGTTCTGCCTAAATGTATTTTCCGCCGCGCAAAACCCCTAGTTGCAGGCGTCGAAATTCAAGCAGGCAGGCTTAAACCGAGGGTTTCGCTTATCCGCGTGGAGGACGGCGCTGACTTGGGAGAGATTCAGCAAATGCAGGAAGAGGGCAAAGCAATCGGCGAGGCAAAAGCTGGCGCACAAGTCGCAATCTCAATGGAGAAGCCAATCGCCGGCAGGCACATTTTTGAGCGGGATGTTCTATACGTTAAAGTGCCTGAAAATGACGCAAAAATTCTATTGACAACACATATGGATGACTTGACTTCTGACGAGCAAGCGCTACTCAAGGAATACGTCAATTACATGCGCAAAAAGGTTCCATTCTGGGCGGGCGTCATTTAGTAGCATGCCTTTTGGAGCGGCTCAGCGGGATGTTTTTTAGTTTTTGTGACGAACCTCATTTTACAGTTCTAAAAACAGCCTAATGCAAGCTTGCCTAAGGTGCATGAATGGTTCTTTTCGATAAACCTTTAAATTTCACGTAACTCAAGGAAGTGGTGCAAACCTATGGTTTGCGCTTTGTGCCGAGGTCTCCTAGCCCGGCAGGGAGCAAGCCTGGAGATTCACTCTTCAGGGTGTACCTGACAGCTTGTGGCCTTTCGGGGCCACGGGGGTTCAAATCCCCCTCTCGGCGCCAAAAAATTTATTCAGGACTTTTTCAGACGACGGTAACTTTCTAAACAAGAGTTTTTTAAAACTGAGTTTGGTCGCTACTAAGGCAGGCATAGATCATAACTAAATTTCGCTAAAAACAAGCAATTCATAATTTCCACCATAGCCAATTTATTATTAGATTCCAAATTAACGGAAAAATTTTTAAACAAAACGCGTCCGAATAAGCAAACAAGGAGTAAGAATCAATGAAAAAAATACACATTCTAATAGTGACTATACTTTCGATATTCATAATGGCACTTGCGGGAGCAGCATCAGCTTACAGCTCAACCTACCAAGCAACAATTCACGCCTCAAGCGCCAACCCCACAATCGACGGACAATATGCTCCCGATGCGGATTGGGCTGCAGCCGGAGCAACAACTTTCGGAACGAACGGCGTTTTCAGGCAAGAATGGACATCAAGCCCCTCCTACTACTCATGCTTCCTCATTGAGACTTCCGACAACACTAACGATGCAGGCGATTACTGGGAAATCTGCTGGGACTCAACCAGTGCAGGATCCACGACTCCGCCTAACGGAGGAAGCGCCCCGCAAACAGACGACTACAAACTAACGGTTACAGGACATGACTCTCCAACCGTCCAATGGTACAAAGGAACCGGAACAACTTGGACTGCAATCTCTCAACCAGCCTCATTTTCGACCCCGACTACTTTCATACAAGCGCAATCGCTCAGTTCAACACCAAGTATCAGCGCAGCGCATTACATATGGGAAATGAAAATTGACAAGTTAAACACAGACCTTGGCACTGTCCCTATGGGGTACAATTGGGCACAGTACGTAGCATACTATGATGCGCATACAGGAGGAAATGGATTACAAGCTTGGCCTCCGACGCCAGCTTCTGACACAAACCCAGACAGCTGGGGATATGTTCCATACAGCTCAGACCCCGTCCCCGAAAGCCTCAGCCTCCTCGCCGTAATTGTGCTGTCCAGCTTTGCAGTAGTCGCTGGCACGATTGTCATTCGCAAACGCAAAAAATAATTCTGGCAAAAAACTCCTCGCTTTTTCTTTTTGCCAGTATAGCCAAAAGTTTTTCCTAAACCTTTTGGGTAGCCTAAAAGGAGTCCTAAGTTGGTTAAAAGCAGGGTTTTGCGGCTAGGCGATGTCTTCTTCGTCCACGTTTAGGAACCGCCTAATCTCCGACAGAATCTTCTGTAAGCCTTTCTCGGTCAATGGAGGATCGTAAGGAATCCGGAGAACATCCCAGCCCTGCATTTCGAGCAACTCGTCGATTTCCTCGTCTTTTTGGAGTTGCTTGTCTTTTTTGTGGACTGGGTTGCCGTCGAGGTAGACGATTTTGCGTTTCTCCACCCAGCAAAAATCTGGGATGGTGGATCGCAGGATGATGGGCTGCTGCGTAATCATGCCGGCTGTTAAATTTGTGGCACTTAGGGCTTTGAAAACATCGATTTCTGCTTTGCTTACTTTTGGATGCATTAGCTGTTTGTAACTCAAGATGGTTCACGGAGCAAAACATTGCGTCTAAGCGCATATAAGATTTGTACAGAAACAACTTGAGCATAGAGGGGAGAGGTAAGTAAAAGTAGGCTTAGCGGAACAACCGTGATTTAACACCGGCGCACAATCAAAAGTAGAACCCTAATCCTTCCTTTAGGGTCTTTGGCGATTCATGCCCGGGTTAAACTGTTGCCCCGCCAAGCATGGGTGTACCTCTTGGATGGCTATTTCTCGCAAATTAAACTCTAATTAGTCTGGTATAAATGGAATTGTGATTGTAACAGAACAATAACAGACTTCAAGAATAAGACTAAAAATGGGGTTGAAGAGTTTACTGGATTATCTCTTCGTCCTCGTTAAGTTTTTCATCAAGGGTTGTAGCTGGCATGAAAGTTACGCCATCTTTCTGCTCATAAGTATTCGCTTGGACTTCATTCTTCCGCTGCTTAGGCTTAGACCTACGGGGAGATCCCATGGAGTACATTAACCAGCCTATGAAACCAATGAAGATGAGCGCGGGAAGGAGCAACACAGTGAGTGCTTTACTTCGTTTGCGCTTAACTCTTCGCTTAGACACCGATTACACCTTGCCATTCCAATCAGTATGCGGTAAAGATAAGCTTTGATAACCCATAATATGAATCAAAAATCAACATGATAATTAGATTCTCAAAGCTTGCGACAGCCGCGCTCTGCTTTGTGTCCACCAACGTAAAGCTAAAAGCAGCAAAAAAAGGAGGCGCTTCGTCTACAGGTTTGTGAATGCAGCAAATGTTCTTTTGAGATGCTTTGGGCTTCTTGAAATGACAACTTATTGATAGCGTAATCAACTGAGGTTAATAGCTAAGTGTTGACTAAAAAAGAGACCTTAAAATAGTTGATGACTCTATTTCAAACTGGGTTTGCTGGGGCTCCTATAGACAGACTTAAGGAGTAAGAAAAATGCAAAAATTACGTTTAGCAACCGTAATTTTTAGAGCCCTCTCAGCCCCAGTTTGAATCCCAAAAAAACTAAAAAAGGGAGGGAAGATAGTTTTCATATTTCTTCACCTTATGGATGTTTCTTTACTAGCAACAGTGCTAGGATTGCGCCGATCACTACTACTGCAATAATGATAGCAATGGACATTGGTAGGAAGTATAGGTCTGCTGCTGATGGTGGCTGTGTTGGAGCTGGTGTTGGTGATGCTGCTGCTTCTGTTACAACCATGTTAGTTGTTGCTTTTGATCCCCAGTAGCCGTTTGTGCCGCTGAAGACTGCATAGATTGTGTAGTCGCCTGTGACGTCTGGAGTTGTCCAAGTGTAGTGGTAGACACCGTATTCGTCTGTGGTTGCGCTGCCGAGGGTAATGAAGTTGTTGTTAGGATCGACCGCCATTATGGTTACTTCTACACCAGTGAAGTTTGTTGGAATTGGCTTCTGCTGGTATACGTAGCCCATCCAGTCGGCCATGCTTGCGTCAGATGCACAGGGGACACCGCTTGCAAAGCGAGCGGCTTGCTCGTCTTGGGTTGTGCCTGCAGATAAGTCCATAACTGTGCCTTGGATGACAACTTTGTCGCCTGCTGTGATTTGTGTTTGTGGAGCTTCGACTGTAGTTTGGCTTGGGCCTTTGCCGACAACGTAGATTTGGTTGTCTAAGCCGTTAAACCAAGTTGCATAGCCATCTGCAATTGCGTAGCTGTTACCGCCGAATTCACCAACGTAGCTGCTGAGGGTCCAGATTTCTGTTCCGTCAGTTGCATTGATGCCTCGAGAGAGTGCACCCTTTGCGAGTGGAGTCTCGATTGTGTGTTCAGTGGTTGTTGTGTAAACTACGCCGCTGCCGATTGCGTTTATGAATGTTGGCCAATGGCCTGGGACTTCAAAGCCGCCTTGTGTGCTGTTGCCTTCGCCGCCGTTCCCGTAAGTCCATGTAACGTTGCCAGTCTTTGTGTCGTAGCAGTAGACAATGCCTGCGTATGCGCTGCTGTACATGTTGCCGTATGCGAATGTGTTAGAGATGCTGCCTGAAGCTGGGCTACCGTAGTAGTCCATTGGTTCTTGTGGCGTGGTTGACCATAGGTATGAACCATC
>JBNIDR010000006.1:18218-40614 GCA_050108155.1 Bathyarchaeia archaeon
AATAGGACTGTCTTGTTGTTTGCTGGTGGGTCGTATGTCTTCATCCACATAATTTCGCCTAAGTCATATTTTGTACTGGATGCGTTGAGGTTAACTGCAAAGTATGTGTATGGGTTGAAGCCTAATGTGCCCATGAACATTGTTGGTGCGCCTGATGGGAATGAACCGTTCATGCAAAGCATCATGTCATCGTATATGCTGTAGAGGATTGTACATGAGCTCATTGTGTTTCGCCAGGGGATGCTTACGTTCCAGTCGTATCTGCATGAATAGTTCCCCCATGTTGAGATGCCGCCGTCGACAGTTATTGTGCCAGCTACATTTGTACCGTTAATGCTTGGTGTGTTGCCGTTGTATACCCATAGTTTTGAAGAGTTCCATTGACCTAATGTGAAGCCTTGGCTTGTGTTTGATATGATATATCTTAGTTGTTCACCTGATGGACCAGCTGCAACGTTTCCTTTTGCTGTTGTTGATGCTGGAATGTTAGTAGCGTTGAAAATTGATACGCCAGTGTCTGCGTCATAGAAGCGCCAAGTTGTTCCAGATACAGATACGAGGTATGCTGGACTAACTCCGTGTTGGTTATAGTCTTCTATGTCTGGAATGTATGCAAATGATGGCTGTGGCATGCCGACAACGCGCCAGACTTGTTCGCCTGTGCGAAGGTCAACACAAACTTCTGCATAGCCGTTGCTAGTTGAGTAAGACAATGGTTCAGAGTAGTAGATTCTGCCGTTGACGATGATTGGGTTCATGTACCTTTGGAGGTAAGCTGAACCTTCGAAGTAGGTGTTGCCGAGGATATCATATTGGTCTCCACCGACTACACCACCGCTTTGGAGCGGCTTTGTCCACATAATGTGGCCAGTGAGTGGACCAACTGCGTCAGTTGGGTTAGCTTGACCGTTACCGCCTGAGTTGTATGAGTTTGCAAATCCTCCGTAGCCTGCTGCGCCTGCGCCTAGCCAGTTAGAAGATATCAAATACCAAATGCTGTTCTCACCATAAATTGGGCGAGTCCAGTACTCAGTTGGTAATGGATAAGTGTCTATTGGCAGAGGCTGGGCGTCTTCGGTTACGGTGAAAGTTGTTTTTGCACTGCTTGGAAGGTATGTATCGTTGACACAGGCAGAGTTAGGATTATAGTCAATGCCTGCTGTTCCGGTGGCATACGCCATACCTGGGAAGTAGAAGGTTACAGTGTAGTTTCCAGCGACTTCTGGTGTGTATGAGAATGCTTGGTTAGAAGTTGTATCTTCGATTCTATCTTTATAGAGAGTGTCAGAGGTGTTATCAGGTCTGTCGATGACTACGGTGAAGTTGTGGAATCGCCACTGGTTCGCGTTTGCATTCCCAGATGGTAGTGCACCGTCAAAGATGCGGTCAAGCCATGCGTAAATGGTGATTGATTGACCAACACCAGTTACTTCTGGTAGAGCTGCGACGTGAGCTGTTGTTGGCAATTCCCATGCGGGATTGTGAGCTGCGAGTGCTGAGGGCACCAGTATTATTGAAGTGCTCATTGACACTATGAAGAGTATTGAGATTGCTATAGTAGCGAATTTATTATTTGCCATTTTCATTTTTTTATTTTCTCCTTAAATTTGTGCTTTCACCAAAGCATGGTGAAGAATTTAAGCAATACCTGTAAGTTGACCCACTACCGAAAAAAGGCGCAAAAAAAGCCACAATAGCAAAACAATTTCACAAATAACGCCAATATTTTCAGAAAAAGTCTCAAAACATAAGCGCAAAACAGTAAGTCTTAAGAGCGCCAACTCAAATTCAATTATTCCAAAAGGAAAAGAGTTGAGAGGACACAGTGGGAGAAGAAAAAGCAGTTGAAACACTACTAAAACTAGGCCTAACAATGCTACAAGCCAAAGTATACCTAACCCTCGCAACATCAGGCCCATACACAGGCAGAGCAACAGCCAACTCAACCCACATATCCACAAACGACGTTTACAGAATACTCCACGAGTTACAAGTAAAAGGGCTTGTCGAAAAGATAGTAAACAAACCAACAATGTACAAAGCAACACAAATTGAAGACGGATTAGCAGCTCTGCTAGAAGACAAAAAAGAAGAATACATCGAAACCAAAAGACAGGTAAGAGCCCTAAGCAACGCCATCACTGAAATGAGAAAACAAGACGGAACACTTCAATGCGACCCCCAACTCACCATAACATCCGAAATTAAGATGCTAATAAAAACACATGAAAAACTCGCAAACGCAGCCAAACAAAGCATAGATTTTGTTCTCCCCGTTGAAACAAAGCAGGAACTATATGACAACCCCGAATATCTTAACCTCGCAGCTAAAAGAAACGTGAAAATTCGGGAGATCATAATAGGCAAAGGGAAAAACCACACATCAAATAATCCTCTTTTTGAGGTTCGGACGTTGCCAGCTATCGAACAGGCCATTGGAATGCATATATTCGATAAGCAGCAAGTAACTTTAGCCATGTCAGAAAAAGCAACGCCTAGCTTATGGACAAATAATGCACATATTGTGAAGTTATCGCAGGTCTACTTTGAGGAATTATGGAACAGAGCAAAATAATACACGCGAAATAGCAAAAACACATTTACCTCAAAAAACAATGATAAACCATGCATTTGAAAATAGATGATGTTGACCTAAAAATCTTAAGTGAACTACTCAAAGATGGGCGAAAAAGTTTTGCAGAAATAGCCAAGGAGTGCAATACATCAAAAGGAGTCATCGCTCGTCGCTTCAAACAAATGGAAGACGCCGGAATAATCGTAGGGTCAACTATTCAGAATAGTATAGCCTGTTATAATAAGAAAATGATAGCCGTCATCTACATTTTTATTGAAAACGGCAAAACAGAGCAGGTTCTGGATTTTTTGGCGACATTTACTCAAATAACCCAGGTTTTCCCTTCCAAAGTGGAGCCGTTTATACTTATATGGGCTGTGCTGGGAGACACCGAAGAATTTGAAAGCTTTCGGCAACAACTGATCAACGGTCGATACATCAAAACTTTAGATTCACAGTTCTTTTTAGGAATTAGAAATCACCCTGAAAATCTATCTATTTTTGGAAACAAACCAAAATTAAACGAGCACAAAAAATCAACTCACAAAATAAAAATTGACGAAATAGATGTGCGGTTAATAGAAAAACTGGCGGCTAACGGTCGAATAACCTTTAGTCAACTTGCCAAGGATATTGGCACCACAACTGAAACGGCCTCCCGTCGATATGAACGCCTAAAAAGTAATGGTCTTATCCGCGTTGTACTTAGAATAGATCCCAGAAAAATCGGGTATGTAGCCTTTGCTACCTTTAGAGTTAAATATACAAAATCTGACCTAAACATACTGAATGATCTTTCAGAAATTCCAGATATTACTCAAATACAAAGAACCAGTGGACAATACGATTACAGGATGATAGTAATGCTTAGAGACCTTGAGCATCTACTCGATATTCAGAGTAGAGTACGAAAGGTCGCCGGGGTAGCTGCAATGGTGAGCAATATCATGCCGCTTTTTTCGCCTTGGCCAACATTTAGAGAGTTTCTATCCACCGAATAAGAATAGCCTTTTTCTTTATCCACTCCATTTTAACACATTGTAGAGGTTTTACGATGAAGCTCAGTTTATCAAACGGAATCTTTAGCAAGCTACGCATAAACCAGAACTTCGCCGCTGTCAAGCAATTGGGATTCCATAACATCGAGTTTAACATGAAGTCAATCAAAAAAGAACACGACACAGACGTTTACCGAGAACAGAAAGCGCTGGAAGCTTCAGGCATAAACTGTTTAACTCTCCACTCGGCGGTACTGCACGTCAAAGACCCCATCGAGATCCATCAGGCGGTGTACTACGGCAAAATATCGCTTGAATGCGCCCGAGCCCTCAACGCACCTCTGATGACGGTACACTCAAACGTCTCCAAAAAGCTGTCTATACAGGTAAGAGAATATTGCCTTAAGGAGATTTTCGGGGAAATCAAGCCCCTCGCTAAGAAGTATGGAGTCAAATTGTCGCTTGAGAACCTCTCATTTAATTCGACGGGGTTCGGCAAGAATGTTGAACAGATAGAAGAAGTTCTCAACGTAATAGACCCAGAGGGGGAGATGGGGATAACATTTGATTTGTGTCATGCACTGGAAACAAATGTCGTTGATGAACTACTAGATAAGTATGGAGGACGGGTGTGTAATGTGCATATGGCGAACAAGTTCCATGCCCCTTTTTTAGAGGCAAAGCCAGAGTTAATTCATTTCTTGGAGACCATGCATAACTACGGTTATGAGGGACCCATAACTTTTGAGTTAAAAGCTGGCACAAGCATGCAAGACATAGCCAAAACAAAAACGCTCTTTAATGCGCTTCTAGAGAAGTATTGAGCGCTCCTATTTACTGAATTTGACGGCCGCATATCCGACTACGCTTGAGTGGTCACCTGAAACGTCACCGCTGTTTTGGTAACTTAGAAGCTGCGCTTTTGCGTTGACTCCAACAGCGTAGGTTATGAGGCTGGTTATTGGGGCGTAGCCACAGGCAGTTATGTTCTGCTCCTCGACGGTGTCGTAGAAGACTTTGGCGTCTAGGGCGGTGACGGCTTTTAGGGCTGCTTGGTCTTTTTGGGCTGCCACCTTTGCGGGTTCATAGTGGGTCATGTCAGAGGAGGCAATGACGACGGAGTTGGTTGCGTCTAATGCTTCGGTGAGCGCTCTGCCGATTTCGACTGCGGAGTCGTAATCCTGCATCAAATAGCAAATTGGCACGATTTTGAATTCGTTGCCGTAGAGGAACTGTAAAAAGGGAAGTTGAACTTCCAATGAATGCTCGAATTTGTGCGCTACATCGTTAACATCGACAATGGTGGTTTCTGCCCGTATAGCGTCTGCCAGTACTGAGTCGATTTCGACGTTGCCCAGCGGAGTCTGCCAAGTACCCTCCCGCATCATAGAGAGGGCACTGCCGTAGCCCGTATGGTTGGGGCCTAAAAGCACGACAGTATCTGGTTTGCCATCCTGAGCTAATTCATAGAAAGAGTGCGCCGCCACTGGGCCGCTGTACATGTAGCCTGCGTGGGGACAAATTAAACCCACGATGCTGCGTGGGTGAGTTGACTTATTGATAGTTGGAAGTTTTTGTGGTCCGAGTTTGTGGAGAAAACAACCTTTAAGTTGTGCTCTGAGTGCTTCGGCGCTGCCCTCATAAAATTGAGAAGCAACAACTGCGCGCCGGAGCGGAGCCAACCTTTTAGGGTTCCTCCTCCTCTTCGCGTGTGACTTTGGCTTCGAAGTCTTCGATGGTAACTGCGGGGTCTTTGTCTGCTGCGAGTTCGCCTCTTTCTCTGAGTACTTGGCGTGCCAAGAGCCAGAAGATGACTGCGAGTGCGCGTCTGCCTTTGTTGTTGGTTGGGATTACTAGATCTACGCCTGCAAATTCGTTGTCTGTGCTGCATAGGGCAACAATTGGGATGCCGACTGCACTTGCTTCTTTAACTGCCTGAGCGTCTGCGCGTGGGTCAGATACTACGATGACTTCTGGGTCAACTCTGTGGCTGTACTGTGGGTTGCTGAGTTGACCAGGGATGAATCTGCCAATGAGTGGCGTGGCGCCTGTTAGTTTGCAGAACATCTTGACGGGTTCATGAGCGTAAAGTCTGGTTGCTGCGATGGCAACTTTGGCTGGTTCGTAGCGTGAAAGGAACTTTGCGACTGTGCGGATGCGATCGTCTGTTTTTTTGACGTCTAAAACGAATAAGCCGTCTGGGCGGACACGATAGATGAATTGCTCCATGTCCAGTGTTTTCATCCTTGTGCCGATGTGAATGCCTGCGCTTAGTAGAGTGTCTCGTGGAAGAAGAAGAGTTTCTTCTGGTACCTCTGGGGCTTCGTATGTTTCTTCTTCGGATTCTTCGTTTTCAGGGGTTTCGGGTGCAGTATCTTCAGCGGCAGCGGATTCAGTGGTTTCTTCTTGAGGAGTGTTCTCTACGGTTTCGGTTTGTTCCTCTATTTCTTCTGTTTTGGTCTCTTCAGGTTGGTTTTCTTTTATTTGGTCTTCAGACATTCTCATTTCATCTTCTTTTTTAGCGTATGTTTAAGTCAGCCATTTTGGCTCGGTCTCCGAGGAAATGCTCAATTCGGATGAGTTCGTTGAGTTTGGCTATGCGTGCGCCTTCCACAACGCCTGTTTTTATGATGGGGCATTTGTAGGCGACTGCCAAATGTGCTATGTGCCAATCGCATGTGTCTCCGCTGCGATGGGACACGACAGGAGCATAACCGTTGCGTTGTGCTGTCTCGATTGTTTCAGCTGCATCGGTTAAGGTGCCTATCTGGTTGACTTTAATGATGACTGCGTTTCCCGCGTTAATCTTAATTCCGTTATTTAACCTTTCAGTATTAGTTGTGAATAAATCGTCGCCGCAAATTAAGCAATTCTTACTTTTACGGGTTAACTCGGCGAAACTGTCAAAGTCATCCTCATGGAATGGATCCTCCACATAAGCCAAATGATACTTCTCGATGAGTTCAATCATGTACTCAAGTTGCTCGGCGGTGTCCCTTTTTTTGCCTGCGTTTTCATAGATGTACTTTTCCTCTTTAGCCTTCCAAAAGTTAGACGCCGCTGCATCAATACCAAAGCCGCATTCAAAATCAAGTTCATTACCTACTTCCTCGCAAACTCGCGAGATAATTTCGAAGGCATCGTCAGTATCAATGTTTGCTATCCATGCGCCTTCGTCGCTTTTGCCGCCGTTAAAGGTGATTGATTTCTTTTTAAGGGCGTCGCCGATGCGTTTGTGGATTTGGGTGTTGGCAGTTTGGGCTTCGAGAAAGCTTTCTGCGCCATGTGGCAGGGCAAGGTATTCCTGGATTGCAGGTGCTTTGCCTCGTGCGTGTGCGCCGCCGCTTATGCAGTTGCCCAGTGGGAAAGGCATGGTGGTTGCAGCGTTTCCACCCAGAAACTGGAACAGCAAGAGCCCATGTGAGTTTGCGGCTGCTTCAGCGTTTGCCAAGCTTATGGCGAAGGCTGTGTTGCCGCCGATATTTTTGAAATCGGCTGTTCCGTCGATTTCGTGGAGTGTATTGTCGATTTCCTCTTGGAAATCAGCGTTTAAACCTGCAAGTTCAGGCGCTATGAGGTCATCGACTTTTTTGATGGCTGCCTCTACGCCGCCCTGTGGGTAATATTGAACTTCGGATTTGCCCTTGCTTTTTCCTGCAGGTGCACCAGCGCGGCCGAAGCCTCCGGCTGTGATAACGTCAACCTCTATGGTTTCGTCACCGCGGTTATTGAAAACTTTTCGAGCAATGAGGTCCTCGATGATTGATGACACTCTAGCATTAACCTCAAGACGCTATAGTTTTGTCACCAGCTTATTTTAGGTTTCGGAACACCCATCCATACAATATAGCATCTACATCATCAAAGCAGCCGATGACTATGGTGGGGATTTGGGCGCTGCTCTCTGGAGCCTCCCATGCCCTATGTAAAGGGTAAACTGATTGTCGTTATAAACAAGAAAAATAGAGAAGGGAAAACTAAGCTATACTGACCGTTTCGTTTTCTACGCTGACTTTGTTGCCTGTCTTGATTTTTGTGACATCCACCTTGTCTACGAAGGGGATTTCGCTGATGATTGCTCCGACTGCAACGATGGTCTCAGTTTCGCGATTTATCATGGCTGCTGGGGCTACGCCGTTCTTCTTGAGCCGATACAGCGTGTAGCTGCCCACCGTTGAGCCTTTGCCCTGCGGGAACACCAAAACTTTGCCCTTGATGCTTACGCCGTTTAATTCGTGGCCCTTTTCGATGACGACGCCCGTGTTTGGGTCGACTCCGCCGTAGAAGCTAATCGGCATCGAAGTGACGAGTGCTTCGCCTTCGGCTTTGCCTTTGTAGATTATTCTACCTTTTAGTTGTTCCATTTTCCAGTCACCGCCGCTTCAACACATTCCTTCATGCTGCCCATCTTGGTTTTCATCAGGTTTTGCCTGCTGTAGAAGCATCCCTTCGCCGACGTGGTCGCTAAGGCTTTGAATCTGCCTTTAAGGGGCGCTACTGCCATGCAGGTGTCACATGCGAATTTGCCGCCCGCCGCCTCAATTGTGGCGGTGTAGCCTCGTTTGTCCGCGAGTTGCTTGGCTGTTCGGGATGTCGCCACCCAGAGTTCTGTGCCCTCTTTGACCTTTTTGCCCTTCAGCAGGTCTGCGATTTCCTGTATTTCTTTGATGCTGCAGTGGGGGCAGCCGACGCAGACGAAGTCGATGTCGGATACATCGTCGTTGATGTGTTCGTAGGCTGCTTTGATGTCTGTTTCCTCAATGGTTACTGTTTCTCGGGGTTGGGTTTGGGCTTCGGAGGCTGGCGTAACGCCTTTCATGTAGAAAAGCGGCTTAGCCCCATATGTTACAAGGGATGCGCCGAAGCTTTTTAGTTCGTCAAGGTCTGCTTTTTTTATGCCTGTTATATAGGGGATTTTGTTTTCAGCTTTCTTGCCGATGGCGTAGCCTAATGCTCCCCAATCAGAGAGCTTCGTCATTGGCGTGTTAACTTGCACATGAATATCGGGGACCCGGTTTTCGTCAAGATGCAACCCATAGCAGGGGGTTTTGCCCACAAAAGCCGCCGCCAACGCTGATGGTCCACCTTCGCGGTTGGTTCTTGCACCCAAAACCGAGTTGGCGAATGTAACTGCGCTGCTTTCGGACCATGCAACGTGCTCGCCGTAGAGGGGGAGGTTGCCGATGAGGTAGGGTGTGCAGGTGCAGCTGATGAGTATGCCCATGCGTTCGAAGGCGTCGATTACTTGGTTTTGTTTTTCTGCGAAGTCGGGGGATATGCCGAGTTGCCGCCAGTTTTCCAGGTCCATGCCTGCTGGGTTGAGGGTGGTTAGGACTTTGACTTTTCCGTCTGCCGCCAGCGAGTTCAGGAATTCTAAGCCTGCGTCGCCGAGGTTGTGGTAGCTGACGCCTGCAACTTGCACTGAGCCTACGTCGATGAGGCTCTTAGCGCCGAAGATTTCTCCCAGCGCAACCAAGATTTCCATGCTTTTGCGGACTGCGTAGCCTTCTTTGCCGTCCAGCATAGCCTGCTCTTGCTTAGTTAGCTCCATAGTTATCACAGGTACTTGTTTAGGTCAACTTTTACGTAGTCCACTTTACTAAAGCCTTTGCCCGTGCTGACCAGAGGCGCTGTGGCGTCTAAGCCTGCTTTGGCGGTTGTGGCTTTTTTGCCCTCTGACAAATCGCCCGAGGGGTCGAGAGATGAGCCGGGCTGGCCGCTGAGGATAACCGTGTTTTTGTCGGCTTGGAACCGCGTGGCAATAGCCCACTCCACATCATGCGGATCATAAATGTTAATGTCCTCATCCACTATTACCACGTGCTTGAGCGAGCCGTGCCCCTTGAAAGCGGCCGCAATCGCTTTTTTGCCGTCTTCAGGGTCTTGCTTTTTGATTTGGACAACAGCGTGGAGCCAGCTGCATCCGCCAGGGGTGATGTAGACGTCTTTGCATTGGCAGACTTTGCTGACTTCTTTGAAGATTGTGGGTTCTTTGGGCATGCCCATGAGGAATTTGTGCTCGTTTTTGCCCGCCAAGATGGTTTGGTATATGGGGTTTTTGCGGTGGGTGATGCATTTGATTTCTATTACTGGTTGCTGGCGGACGCGATCTACGATGCCTGTTAGGTCGAGGAAGGGTCCTTCTGTGACTTTTTCTTTGGTTATTCTGCCTTCCAGCACGAATTCGGCGTCGGCTGGGACTTCAAGGTCAACGGTTTTGCATTTGACCACGTCGGTTTTCTCTAAGGCGTTAGCCATGCCGAGTTCGTTGACTCCCATAGGCATCGTGGTAGCCGCGGCTAATAGGACAGGTGTGGAGTTGCCTATGCAGATGGCGATGTCAAGTTCTCCGCCTGCCTTCGCAAGTGCGGTGTCGGTGCCTCGGTGCTCAACGATGCGGGGTACGAAGTGGTTTTTGTCTTTGAGCATTAGGCGGTGGAAGCAAATGTTGGGGCCCAATTCTGGGTCTTTGACGATGGAGACGGCTGAGGCGATGTATTTGCCGCCATCCTTCTCCGTGTAGTGCATGATGGGCAGCTTTGTTAAGTCTACATCGGTTTCAACGACTTCTTGGCAAGGCGCCTCCGTAACCAGTTTTGGCGGAACAGGGTGCTCTATGGCTTCCAGCAGTTTGGGCAAGAGTTGCTCTTTGGTGATGCCCATGCTGCGGCAAATAAGCTCTTTAGAAGAAACCAAGCCCGCAACGACGGGTATGCTGGATTCTTTGACGTTTTCGAAATAAACGGGCTTCTCGCCTAAAGCGGCGATGATGCCTGCCATCTCATATTCGGTAGAGACTGGCTTAGTAATTTTTGTTAAGTCTCCATTTTTTTGGAGTTCATCGATAAAGTTTCTTAAGCCCACTTTGGTTCGCCTTAGGCTTCAATTTAGCTGTTCGCTTCTTAAAAAATAATCGCTGTTTTGCTGTTTTTGTTTGTTGTGGGGCCCTTACTCAGGCGATATATACACCAAACTTAACATCGAACGCTACGAACTACGAAAAGATGGCAGCATAGGCTTCTCCCTCCCATAATGCACACATGATAACGTTTTCTAGAGCATCGTACTAGCAGTGTACGCTACTTCTGACATGACACAGGAACCCTTTTACAGCAATCCCCAGAAGAAAAGAGCAACTAGGCGTATGCAGTAAACAAAGGTGTATAGTGAGTGAAGCTAAATAGGTTCAGAATTAAAAAAGGCGAGTTCAAAATGAAGTTCAGTCTCAAGGTGAGCCATCTTTTCACTAAATACGTTCATCTAAACTTTAAATGGCCCCACAATCTCCACAAAAGCCCTGAGGCTATAATCGCAAAACCAGCATATTGAACATAAATGAAACCACTTGAGGGAGCAATTTGCACGAAATTATTGAATGAGTAAGCAACAGTACCTTCGACCCGAAACAGCAGATAATCAAGCGATGAGTAAAGCAGTATAGACGACATGTTTCTGTACATAGTTACGAGCAAAGCAGCCAAGCCTAAGCAAGTGAGCATAAAGAGAAAAAGACTACTTTTTGACTTCAGTGAAGCGAGCAAAATGCGGGATTTAGACACAAGCGAACCAGCCAGTAAACACAAGAAAGGCAAAAGCTGAAAAGTATACTTAAATGGACTGAAATAGGGCACTTTCAGGTTTAGCCCTACAGCTAACAATGTATTAAATCCCGCAATCACTAGAACCGTAAGCAAACAAATGAGGTCATAACGGAGCGTTTTTGCGAAAAGCCTTTGTTGCGCACACGCCAGAAACACCGATAAAGTAACTGTAATTAAAAAGAGCAAACCTAAATTTGTGCTAAGATAGTTTCCAACGAAAAAAATTGAAGGGAAATACTGGTCATTATAGGTGAAAAAATCATCGTGAAGAAGAAATTTGATTATGCCTAGGCCAGAAAGACCTTGATACCATAATAAAACAAACATGGAAGCAGGTAAAAAGAAGAGAGAGGCAGCGAGTTTTTGAAGCCTAATTTTGTGGAAGTAAAAATAGAATAGGGCAAGAGGGATTAGCATGAAAACAGCGAAAGCTTTGGTTAGTAAAGCTATACCGAAAAAAAGACCAGCGAGAACAACTATCTTGAGTGAGTCTTTACGGATTGCCCAAATACCAACTAACAGATAAAGCAAGCTGAAAAAGAGACATGGAGAGTCAATAAGAAAACTTCGGGAGAGGACAACTTGCCATGGCGTTAAAGCATAGAGTGCTGCGGCAAGCAACCCAGTTGATTTTCCATACAAGCTTTGACCTAACTTGTACAGCAAGAAAATACAGCCTATGCCGAATAGTGTTGATATGGTTACTGCAGTTTGTTGAGTTGGATCTGTGGCGAAGATTTTGAAGAACGCTGCTTCGATATAGAAGCCTATGGGTGGCTGGTTTATGAGGTTGTCAAAGTTGAGGTATGGTTTGCCCCATTGGAGTACGCCTGTTGCAGCTTGGAATTCTATGTTTGTGTCCCAGTTATAAAATGGGCCTACTGTGAAAAGGAACAGCGTTGACCTCAGAAGGAGACTTATTAGCGGGTAGTTTTCTTTTAGCCATAGCCAAAAGTTATTCGTATGTAGCTTATGAGAGTGTATGAAAGTAGCCCCTAAACTGGATGGATAATCCATCCAACTAAACCATATAAACATTGGTTAAAAACAGATTTAACACAAGTTGAACAAAAAAAGGCCAGAATCGGCGTCTTTTCAGCAAAAACATAAGCAAACCAAAAACCCACAAAGATCAACAGAAAAAGAGCGGAAAAAACCACACTCAAGAAACAACCTGAAAACACTACTCAAATAAAGGCAAGGAAAAAGCGCAAATCAAGTAAACTAGAATTGATTAACAGCTAAGTAAACTTGATTGAAAGAGACTTTTTTATCTAGTTAACGCATACTTAACGGCATGGCTATCGTTGAAGCTGATGCACTTGTCAAACAGTTCCGCGGCGTGAAAGTAGTAAACAACATGAGCCTAACCCTAAAAGAGGGCACAATCACCGGTTTTATAGGACCTAACGGGGCAGGAAAAACAACCACCATAAAAATGATCTTAGGATTACTCAGACCAGACAGCGGCAAAATCCAAGTTTTTGGTCAAACCCCATGGGATAACCCAGCCATACGCCCCCTCATCGGAGTAGTTCATGAAAAAGGCTTCTTTCCAGTTCACCAAAAACTAAAAGAATACCTAGAAAGAGTCTGCCGAATCTTCGGTCAACCTGAAAAAAGAGCACTTGAAGTGTTAAAATATGTGGAACTCCACGAAGCCCAAAACAAACCAATAAAAGCATTATCAGCAGGCATGCTACAAAAATTCTGTATCGCCCACGCTCTAATTAATCAACCTAAACTGATAATCGCCGACGAAATGACAGCTAACCTCGACCCTCAAGCCAGAAGCAGCCTCTTTGACCTTGTAGTTAAACTTCACAGAGAACAAGGCACCACATTTTTTATGTCATCTCACATTCTCCCGGAACTTAACCGCGTCTGCGATTCGGTAGTCATAGTTAATCAAGGCAGAGTCTTAGCCCAAGGCAATCTAAATGGAATCATGAAAGAAAAAGGCACCTTCTTTGTAAAAGTGGCAACTGACAAACCAGATGCCCTCGCAAACGAACTCAAAAAACATCAATATGTAGACACCGCGAGTCTGGATGCAAAAGGCGTCATAGTTTCAATTAACAGAAGTGACCTTGGAAATCAAGTATACGAGGACACTGTTCTAGCAGCTAAAGCAAGTAATGCTCAACTTTTCAGCATAGAAACAGGTAACACTTCAATAGAAGAGCTCTACAGCCAAATCGTTGAAAAAAATAGGCAGGGTACGCAATGAACAGAGCCAAAGGCAAACCATTTTTGGAAGTTTTCTCGTCAACACTTCACGAAGACTACCGATTTCCGCTACTGGAACTTTTCGTCTTTTTGTATGCATTTGGAACCTTCTTCTTAACAGATATCTCTAACACTGCCATTAACGCTAGTGAATCGGCATTTCTAACGGTAGGTTCAGCTCTTAACATCCCTATTTTCATATTTACGTTCATACTTTTCAAAAACCTGGCATTTGGCTTAGGAAACGATATCGAAAAAGGCACGATCCAAACATATTTTGCTTACCCGCTTAAAAGAAGCCGAATTCTGACGGCTAAATTGCTATCAGCCATAGGTTTATCCATTTTGATACTTATGAGCATACAAATTTTATCTCTCACCATCATAGCACCTGGAATTATTATTTCGCAAATAGGAATGGTACTTTTAAGCTATGCAGCATACCTAAGTTTTCCCTTAATTATTGCCGGTGTACTACTGCTGGTTGCTCTGACAACCAAAAAAGGCAGCATTGCGCTCATAATTGGAATCGCTAGCTACTTTACAATTTATATTGCCACAAATTTGACCTCAAGTTTATTCTCTTCGTGGAGTCCCGCATTAAGCGCTATCTCGTGTATAAATCCCAGCATAGCCTTAGGGTATTATTTTACTGATTACTACATTAGACCGTCATTGACACAAGTTTTCACATTTGTTGGAATAAGCTACCTTATTGTCATCGCAATCTTTGCGGTAGGCTACTACTACTTTAGCAGGAGGCTAAACACATAAACAGAAAAAAAATTAGCACAGTATTCAGGTTGGGCACTTGCCTTATTACAATTAGTTTAGCGTTATTTCTGGTTGTGGCTATGCCTAGTAACTCGACAAATCAATCACTCACTGACTCTCAAACTCTTGAGAGCCATACTTTTCTACTGATTTACAGTTTTTCAACGTGGTTAACTCCGCAGCAAGAATTTGACCTAACTTACACAGCTAATCAAGAAGTAACATTTTACATACTGAATGTGGAAACAATGGATTTTTACCACTCCCTTAAAATGGATGGCCCTGTTGACTCATGGCATGACGCGAGCAATATACAAGCATATCTAGCTAAGAACCCTGAACAAATACTATTTAAAACAAGTTCAATGGAAGAAAGCATAAAATACACACCGCCAAGTATGGTAAACAACACCTTAGTCTGCGTTAACCTATCTGATAACACAGTACTAGTCGAATTCAGTGGTCAAATAAATAGTACCTATGCACCGCAAAGTCGATTATTAGAAGTAGCATCCATAACCCTAAGTTTAGGCACAATATTTGTCATACCGGGAAGCATAACATTCTACAAAAATCGAAAAACCAGAAAACAACTTTACTAAAAAGGATTGTCTCGGCTTGTCGCTCGATAGATAACCTATCGTCTAAGCCCAAAACTTCTCCATCACTAACAACAGAGTTGGCTAAAGCACTTATCTAACAATCGGAAACAGAAAAAGAACTTAAAGATTGCCATAGTCACCTGTAAGCGGTAATAGAAAAATCATGAAAAAGCTGTAAATAAAAGTAGTTTAGCGTTGGGTTTTGTGAACCTTCTTCCGTGCGAAGATAACAGCAGCCAAAATCATGACTACAGAGATAACTAAAGCAAACCCTATAAGCAGAACAGGGAAATCCGGATCTGCCGTTGTAACAGAAGAAGCAGGTGTTGGAGAGGGCGTAGAAGTATCAAGTGAAGGCAAACATGTATAGAAGGTTTTATTGCTGAGGGCAATTATGGCGTAGTCAGTCATCCATACTGGCGCGTTCATTGTATTACCATACCAGTAGAATGCCCCATTGTAAAATTGCAGGGACAATAAGTGGTCAACTACGCTTTTGCCTCCATCAGTCTTAGTCCATTGCGTTGGGTCTTGTCCGACACTCATTAACCCCATTATAACCCAAGCGTCAGATGCAGAATTTGTGTCATATCCTTGAAATTTAAAACCGCCATCAGAATCTTGAACACTATGCAGATACTCCAGAGCCTTTGTTATACATGGAGAGTCTGAAGGAACGCCTGCAGCAGACAGAGCCATCAATGCGGCACCCGTATCGTCAGGATCAGCTGCCCCAGCAGTTGCATATGACCACCCACCGTTTAAGTTCTGACATTTTTCTATGTATGCAATACTCCCTTGGATAACGCTATTATTCGCTGGCACACCAGTAGTTATTAACGCCATTACACCCCACCAATTATAATTAAGGTAACCCGCATCGGTTTCGAGAACTCCGGCAGCGTTTGATTGATTCATGATCGCAGTAACGAAATCATACCCGTTTAGGTTACGTGGGTTCAAACCACATGCCAGCGCCGCAAGAACATATGTTGCCCATGGACCGACCGGTCTGTCCGAATTTTGTCCAGTGGTATATACTTCCTCGGCTTGGTTGAGAAACCAGATTTCTGTTGATTTCCCGCTGCTTCCGCGCCAATCGCTGGGATCTTTTCCTGCGGCAACAATTGCCAGTATAGTCCATTGTGTCATGGTTAAGTCACCGCTCATAAAGGAGCCATCAGCGTCGATTTGGGTTTTTAAATATTCTAAAGCTCTTGAAACTGGCGTCGAATCGCCATCAGAGGCTTTTACTGTTTGCATTGTTTTTAGTTGTGGGAAAAGCGTTATGCAAGTTATGATTATTAGAAAAATTGTAGCAGCTAAGTGTAATAATTTTCTTTTCAGGGTTTCTCACTCGCTTTCTCTAGTAGGCTGGATAATCCAACCTAATGATTTAAATCTTGCGCTCCTCTCATAGCAGCGGTTTTACGCTATAATCGGAGATGAGTTAGCATCAATCGGTTAAAGCCAAAATGCGTTTATTAGAAAAAGAAGATGAAGAGGAGGCGTTTACCTCCTCACAGTCCATCCTTTGCTGGTTTTCTTAGCTGTAGTATCCGATGTAGTAGTCCATGAACATCGAGATATCCAGATAATTCAATTTGTTGTCCCCGTTGAAATCAGCAGTATGACTCCATGTTTGACCTGAATAATAGGCGATGTAGGCATCCATAAACGTCGAAATATCTACGTAGTTAATTTTGTTGTCACTAGTAAAGTCGCCTGCAAGATGCACTGTATAGTGAATATTGACAGGATAGGGTGCATAGCTCATTGCTTGAATAGCATACGACGTCATCCATTCGGGATGGTCTATTACAGTGCCATACCAGTAGAACAAACCACTTGAGCTTTGAAGACTCAAAAGATGATTCATTACGTTTGTACCTATGACTGGCCATTGAGCAGGATGTTGTCCTACGCTAACTATTGCGCCTATTACCCATGAATCTGCAGGGGTGTTCGTGCTATAACCAGGGTACGTGAAACCGCCGTCAGATTGCTGGTTATTCTTCAAATACTGCACGGCCGCTTTCATGTACGGTGCGGCGCTGGATTCGCCTGCGCATCTTAATGCCATTATTGCAGCCGCAGTATCCTCAGCATCGCTTGAGACACCTACCCCATAGCCCCATCCGCCGTCCAAATTCTGATGGTTTTTTATGTAAGCAACGCTGTTACTAACCGTTGCTGAGCTGGCGGATTCTCCGGCAGAAATTAACGCCATCACGCCCCACCAATCATCGTTGAGCTGAGATTCAAATCCGATTTGACCACCTGTAGCATTATTTCGAATCATTGCAACATAGTCCGTTCCATATATGCTGTAAGGGTTTTCGCCTGAAGCTGTCATTGCAAGAACAAATCTTTCAATATTTTTTATACCCGTCTCAGGGTCTGACGACGGATCAGTGGGTCTATTCGCTATTAAGTAATCCACTATGGAAGGACCGCCGCCTACTTTCCAGTTGTGGGGGTCTTGACCAGCCGCAGCAATCGCCATGGTCGCCCACTCCGAAGTAGTATAACCTGCAATGCTTCCATCGGATTGCTGAACGGAATGCAAATAAGTTAACGCCTTTGAAAGTGGGGTGCTGACGTTAGGAACATTGGCAGCTGCTTCTTGTATTCCGCATAGAGATGCTATGCACATACAGAATACTAAAAGGGTTGCGCAGAAAATTTTAAAGTTTTTTTGATTTTTTACATTTTTTTGCATATTTTTCTCCTCAAATTTTTTATTTTTTTTACACATGGCTATAATATATTATATAGGCGTCCATAAACGCGCTAATATCTCTGTAGTCCACCTTTCCGTTGCTGTCAAAATCGGCTCTGGAATCAAACGGGTTGTGCTGATAATAGTTGATATAAGCATCCATAAATTGGGCGATATCTAGATAGTTGAGTTTTGAGTCACCGTTGAAGTCGCCAGGTTGATATACACTGAAAGCTGCATTAGAAAAAGCCTGTAAACCGGTATATGCTGAACTCATGTAAATTGTGTAAGGTATTGTTGTAGATGCTTTCGGCGGAATTCTAAACGACAAGGCATATTGGCCCTGATTTCCGTTTGGTGTCGTTGGCGGGTCTGCGCCTTGTTGGCCATTTATGGTGAAAAACCCAGATGCTTCTGTGCAATAGGGAACGCCGCCAGTGCTAGGTAATTTACTGCATAATGTAGCGAAGACTGTTGCTCTTCCAGAAATAGCCCACGTTGTAATAGGTATAGAAAGTATAACGACGCTTGTTCCTTGAGGGATTGCTGTTTGTGCCGAGGAAAAACCGATTGGACAGTTGTTGTTATCAAATATGCTGATTGCAACTAGTGTATCTAGAGGAGCCGGTTGATTGTTCTTCAGTGTTACTGTGAAGTATGACAAGGTTCCTTTCGTAGCGACGCTCACTGGGTTGCCTTGTGCATCACTTAGATAGATAGATTGGATTTCAGCCTTGAATTCCGGGGGATTTGAGCCAGTATTTACCGTCCTGAGGAACATGACGTTTGTTGATGCCATTGTTTGGATTGCTACTAGACCATTAGTTACTGGATTATCGTCTAAGTTTAAGTTACCTTGAATAGTTGAAATTTGATATCTCCCAATTGATGACGCTATTGTACTTGATACTGTCAAGGTTGATGCGCTAGCTGTCAACGGAAAGGAAAGCAGTAATAAGCAAAACAAAGAAAAAAAGAAAATAGAGAGGGTTTTTTTCATCTATACATCACCGTTTAGATGGTTATGCTAAAGTTTGTTGATGCTTCAGGACAGTATACAACACCGCCAACACTAGGCAGACCAGTGAGTACATCACCGTAAGCAGTAGCAAGTCCTACGAAGGCATATGTGGGCACAGTGAACGTATTTGTGAAAGTATAGACGCCAGAGGTCGCTGGATAAACACCTGCAACGGCACCTGAAGCTGCTGGAACAGTACCTGTAACAGTAAATACACCGATTGGAACGTGAGCTTCATCGTATAGAGTGATAGTCGCTAAGCAATCATGTGATAGAGTGTCAATATTGCGTACCGTCATGGAAACTGTGATCTGATTTCCACGCACAACAGAAGATGCCGAAGTCGATAAGTCCGTTATTTCAAGCATGTAGTCGAAAATGAAGCAAACTCTGTCATAGTTTATTGTCTGTGATATGTCGACTGTTGCACTGACGCTCCAAACACCAAAAGTACCTTCTGGACTTGAAGTGTCTGGCCAAGGAAGCCTGTATTCAGCAACTGCAACACCGTTAACATCTGAGCGGGCAGTTCGAACAGCAATCAAATTACCGCTTGCATCTCGGACTTCAAAGGTAACATCTTTGTTAACTACTGGAGCGCCGTTGTATGTCACATTAGCATATAGGTTGATAAGTTCTTGCGGAGCATAGCCGGTTGAGTTAGTCATGTTGTAGTAGCCGCCGTGGTTGGTGTAGACATCAAGTGATGGACCAGATAGGGCGGGCAGAACGTGGACAACAACAGTTTCAGAGTCAGTCTGGTTAAGGCCAGCGGGGTCAGTTTGCACCGTTAATGTAATTGTCCAGTCACCAACTTCATCTAATGTAAGGTCATATGGATAGTAGCTGCCATCGCCTGGGTTTTCAATTACAGTGCTTGATGGAGTAGTGATAGTCCAGTTATACCACCATATCCAGTCTGTAGTAGTTCCAGTAAATCCGTTAAGAGATTGTGTCCCGTCACATGATACAGACGTACCGAGCATCTTAAAGAGACCATTTGTTGGGCTTGAGATAACAGCTGTTGGACCATATGGTGTTGGTGCAGATTGACCGATATATGTCATTGGCATGTTTTGCGAATCAGAGAATGCAGCGGGAACAGAAGTATCTTTCAAAGTTGCATACTGGATGACGAAATTAGAGCTGCCGTAGCCAACAACTTGGAACGTCAATGTAACAAGAGACCCACTACCGCTAGAGCCTGTACCAGTGCTACTTGAGACAGACATTTCGGGTATTACGCCATTAACGTGATCGACAGGTGTATAGAATGCCTGTGGGTTGGTGATGAATGTTCCTGTGCTGATACCTGTACAGTCGAGAACACTAGGATTGTATGCAAGGTTTTCAATAGCCCACATCTGCACATTGACTGCATTGCTGATCGAAGCGGTAACAGTAAAGGTATCACCGATTGCCAAGCCTGATGGAGGCGTACTTAAGCTGATAACAGCGGGGCTAGCAGGTACCGTTGGGTCGGTAGGGACAGGATCCGGAGAGATGGACCAGTCAGGGTTAAGAACCCAACCAATAGTATCTCCGGCGACAAGTGTTAAACTACCAGCACCGGTACTTGCTGAAACCCATTTAGTGTTTGCAGAATCCCATGTGTAGAATTCCCAGTATCCATTTGCGGGTGCGTTAACACCGTTTAATCCGTTGACATAAATACCCCAGCTGCCGTAATACCAGTCTACAGCGGGGTTAGATGCCAGTTGCGTCGCGTTGAATGCACTGTAGCCTGTTAAATCTGTCAAAGTAACTTGGGAATAGGTATATGATCCGTCGGCTTGCGTTATCATAACGTTGACTGAAGCGTCTGCTTTAGCTAATCCTATGCCTATTTGCGGGAAAACCATACAAATTGCGAGTATTGCAAAAACTGCAAATATTTTATTTTTTACTTTCATTTTTTTAATTGTTCCCTTCTTTTCCTTTCATGGTTGGATTATCCAACCACTTGTGAGTTGACCAACGCGGCATATAAACATTGGTTTAACTCAATTTAATGCAAAGTTGACTAACGCAGGTTGATAAAAACTCCCAGAGCAAAAGAACGCTACACAAATCACTGTTAATCTCGTCAATGGCATTACGTCAGAAATAACTCAAAACAGTAAAACAATCAGAAAGCCACAACTCCAACAACCACATACACGAAAAATGCACGCCATCGAGACACTAACCAGAGCAAAAGTTAGAAAAGGTTCATCGCTACTACAAAGTCAAAGAATTAAATTTATAACATCACAAATTGCTGCAACAGGCAAGCCATGAAAAGAATTGCTGTTTGATTTTGGTAGTCCCTATTAAAATAATTATGCATTACTGTTGGATCCAGCCAAGCGATCCTTTATTTGCAGAGATAACGGCAAATCAAACCCAAAGAAGGGGTTAGGTGGAATTAAAGAGTTCGGGATACAGTGCTTTGGCAGTTACCTCAATTTGCTCTGCAATCCTTGGCCCTGGTTGGGCGAATAGGTCGCCGTCAACGATAACTATACGGTTGTTTTGAACTGCACTTATAGTGTCCCAACCAGGTCTTGCTTTAACTTGATCCAAACTTCCATAGAATGGCGATTCACCTGTGGTAGCCATGTCCGTTGGCAACAGTATTACTTGGGGGTTTGCATTTACGATGGTTTCTGAGCTCACAGTTGGATACTGGTCGGTTTCGTTTTCAAAGATGTTTTGTCCTCCCGCTAAGGTTATAACGTCACCTATGAAGGATGACCCACTTGCAGACATTAGAGGCGGATACCAAACTTCATAGTAAACTGTTGGTTTAGCCACGTTAGCAGCTGAAAGCTTTGCGGCGATGCTATCGATTTCTGCATTTATAGAGTCGACTAGGTTTGCCGCGTTTTCTTCTGCACCTGTTGCTTTGCCCACCATCAAGATGTCGTTCAGTACGCTGCTTACGTTTTTAGGGTTCAGAACTAGCACTTTGTAGCCTAAGTCTCTAAAAGCGGGCAGGTATGAGTCGTGAATGTTTGTTGCAAGAATCAAATCTGGTTGAAGTGAAGTGATGACCTCCTTATTTGGGTTTGAGAATCCGCCTATGCTTGTCATGTTGCCAGCTTCGATCCATGCAGAGAAATCATAGGGGTAATTGTCATAGTCGGTTACGCCAACAACTCTGTCACCCACGCCGATGGCGAATAAGATTTGTGTATTGCTTGGAGCAAGCGAGATAATTTTCTGTGGTGTAGTTGTGAATTCTGTGGTGTATCCTTCGTCATCTGTTACTGAACAGGCACCTTTGTTTTGGGATGCTCCGGGGTTGTAGTTGATATACGCTGCCACCGAGATTACGCTGATTATTAGTATTACCGCTAATGTTGATACTAGGAATTTTGTCTTCATTATTTTCTACCTACATGGTTGGTTTATCCAACCCACCATAAATAGTTTTTCCGCTTCCAGCAAAAACCACGAGAAGTAAGCCCAAAACAATTTCACCCTACAATCTCAGGAGCGGAACTTTTATATACTAAGTAGGTTGGATAATCCAGCCATAAGTTTAAATAGCGCTGTCTCCCTCCTATTTGCGAGAGAGGAGAAGGAGAAATATGAGAGTACCTCATCTATGGGTATTTGCTGTTTTGTTTTTGTTAGTGTCTTCTTTGGTTTTTGTGAGTTTTAGTGCTTCTGCTGGTGTGGCTGGTGTTTACATTAGTCCTGCTGTTGTATCCACTGGTGCGCTTAATGTTGGGGATACGTTTGATGTTAGTGTTGAGGTTTCTGATGTGGTGGGGTTGTGGCAGTGGGTTTTTGGTTTATCTTGGGATCCCAGTGTGTTGGCCTTAGAGGGTTCTCCTGTAGAAGGTGCCTTTCTAAAACAGGGCGGTAGCACCTTTTTTGTGGCTAC
>JBNIDR010000007.1:0-68857 GCA_050108155.1 Bathyarchaeia archaeon
TCGTTTCTGCATAGAATTGCTAATAGCATCCAAATAGGCGGCAAATAGGTTCGCGTGAATCGCCGATTGCGTCGCCGCGTTAGTTGGGTCGAAATTTACGCTGTTTTGGATGAGTCCCAAAGGAACTGGAAGTATTCCCGCGCGAAACCCACTAAACCCACATGATTGCTCCATATGACGAGGCTGGGTTTATCTTCGCCCAGAAACAGCATTGCTTCTTTGCCGTCTGCGATGACTCCGCCGCCGAACATGTGGTCTCGCACGCGGAGCTCGTTTATTCCTGCGCTTTTGAGGGGTTTCCATTCGCCGCTTTCACCCGCAGCCATAAGCTTCACTGTCACATTCCTCTTCAGACCCGTCAAAAGCTGTCCCGCAGACGCAAAAATGGGCTTCGCAAAAACGGGTGCGGCTATCATGATTTCCTTGTTAGCTTTCCGAAGGACCTCTTCAAGCTTAGCTAAGACCGCCTGCTGCCCATGCAGGATTAGAATGTCTGGGCGTTCGACAAGCTCACGTTTCTCGTAAAGCGGCTGCAAAGCTTCAGCGACCGTTTGCTCCCATGCTTGAAACTTATCGTCGAGGCGCTGTTTGGTGAACGCGGTTGCTGCCAACGGCGGTACAGGTTGATACTTGAAGGGTCGGCTTTCGTTGCTTTTTATCCAGCCTTTTTCTTTTAGGGAGTTGAGGACTTCGTAGATTTTGCTGTAGGGCACTTTGGCTTCGCGGCTGATTTCCATAGCCGTCATCTGTCCGCTTTCCAGAAGCGCCATGTATGCGTCGACTTCGTAGGCGTTTAAACCCATCTCGCGCAGTGTTTCACGCGTATTCTCGTCGATTGGCACCCTGTTTCCCCTTATTCACCGTTGTATTGGTTTGGAAATATTATTATGTGCTCTTGGGCTTTAAGCACTTCGAAAACAAACCTGCTAATCAGTGGTTAACATGAACGTAATCAAAAGTACAAGATCAATTTGCCCCGAATGCCTCCAAGCGTTAGACGCTGAAATCTACGAGGAAGGCGGCAAAGTCTTCATCAAAAAAGAATGCCCCCAGCACGGCAAATTCCAAGAACTCTACTGGTCAGATTATGATCAGTACTTGCGGGCGGAGCGATTCCGCTTTGACGGCGAAGGCATAGAAAACCCCCGCACCCAAAAAGTCAAAGGGTGCCCACTTGACTGCGGCATATGCCCCGAACACAAATCCCATACGGCTCTAGCCATTATTGACGTGACTAACCGCTGTAACCTTAAATGCCCTGTTTGTTTCGCTAACGCCTCAGCCGCAGGTTATGTCTATGAACCCACGGCGGAGGAAATCACGGGCATGCTGGAAAACCTGCGCGCCACCAGACCTGTGCCTGCCACGGCTTTGCAGTTCAGCGGCGGCGAACCCACTATCCGCAATGAACTCTTCGATTTCGTTCGAAAAGCCAAAGAACTGGGCTTTCGCCATGTGGAGATTAATACGAACGGCGTCCGAATCAGCAAAGATGTTGAGTACGCTAAGAAATTAAGGGAAGCGGGAGTCAGTACCATTTACCTGCAGTTCGATGGGTTAACCTCTGACGTTTATAAGTTCATCCGCGGTGTTGACCTACTTGAAACCAAAATGAAAGCCATCCAGAACCTGCGTGAAGCGGGCTTTGGTAGCATAGTTTTGGTCGTCACGTTAGTGAAAGGTGTCAACGACATGCAGTTAGGTGACATCGTGAAATTTGCCGTAGATAACTTTGACATCATTAGATGCATTAACGTGCAGCCTGTTTCACTCTGCGGTCGTATACCCCCGCAGGAACGCGAAAAAATGCGCATAACCATCCCTGACTTCATGCGGTTGGTTGAGGAACAAACTGGAGGCAACGTGAAATCCTCAGACTTTTATCCTGTGCCCACAGTTGCGCCTATTTCAAAAGCCGTGGGCTCAATTAAAGACAAGCATTACATAGAGTTCACGGGTCATCCCCACTGTGGCATGGCAACCTACCTGTTCGTGGAAGACGGCAAGGCTACCCCGATAACCCGCATAGCCAACGTGGATAAGTTCACTGACGCCATGAAAAAAGTCTACGAGGAGGCAAACAAAGGCAACAAGAGCCGCGCGAAACTACGCTTGGTCGGCGCTGCACGGCACGTGAAATTCAGCTTTCTGCGCAAATACGTGTTCCGTGTGCTCTCTGAGGGCAGCTACGAAAGCCTAGGCGACCTGCAACGCAAATCGCTTCTACTCACGTCTATGCATTTCATGGATCCCTACAACTTTGACTTGGAACGCGTCCAGCGATGCCTAATCCACTACGCAGTTCCTGACGGGCGTATTATTCCGTTCTGCACATACAACAGCATTCATAGACCCGAAGTGGAGAAGAAACTTGGCGTACCAATTGAAGAGTGGCAAAACAAGCATAAGGTCGCTATAGGCGAAGCAATCTAAGAAAAGATAGATATCACAAGACCAAACTCCTCTCCTTTTTTCAACGGGAAGAACATGGATCAAATGGAGCTCGGTACACTATAGTCAACTGAACTCTTGGTTTCTTCTAGGGGTTTCATCCTCTTCTTTCCTAGAATGGGTCCAGACCCCCAGCAAACCCAAATTCTTTTGATGGGCTGACTCTATTTATAGAGGGGCTATAGTCAAAAAATCGCACATCAGGCATCTCCATTGTAGACCAGCGCTTGCTTCTTCTTCCACTTAAAAAACAGCAGTCAATCATCAGCCATGCAGAGAGAACAGCCACAACAACCAAACATAGACTCACAACTCAAAAAGCCCAAAACAACATAGTTGTGGCACAAAGAACCTCACTCCACAATCAATCAGCAACCGCCCCAAACAGCCAGAAACAAAAAACCAACCCAAAACACAAAGAAGCTGTGGCAACATACGCAAACACACAACCACACAAAACAAAAACACCAAAACAAGCATAAGGTTGAAATAAGCCAGCCAGTCTAGAACAGGAACGCAAGTGATAATCATGGGTGGAAAAAAGAAAATCGGCTTGAAACAGATGGAGCGCCAACAAAGTAAAGAAGACGCAGCAAAAGCCAAAAAAGAAAAGAAGGACAAAAAGGCAAGCAGTGCACCAAAAGAAAAGAAGACAATAATTAGCGTTATTCCGCCAGACGCCAAAAACGACCGCGTCGTTGCTGAAGTAAAGAAGATGCCCGTTCTAACTCCCTACGCCGTTTCCACAAGATACAGCATCAAAATCAGTGCAGCAAAAGAATTCCTTGAGCAGCTAAAGCAGAACGGTGACGTTGAGCTCGTTTCAGGTAACCAACGCATAAAAGTCTACAAGCCATGCGCGTAGATTTTTTCTGCACGGTTTATACTTTATTTTCTATTCCCCTTTCGAGGTGAGTTAGTTGGGTTTTCCAGAAAGAGTGTACACGCAGGAAGAACACAAGCAAGCCAAGCAGTTGGTAGACGAAGGTTATAAACACGACTTGACAGTGAGCGGAGAAACCGCTTTTATTGAGCAG
This sequence comes from Bathyarchaeia archaeon, assembly GCA_050108155.1. GTDB lineage: Archaea > Thermoproteota > Bathyarchaeia > Bathyarchaeales > Bathycorpusculaceae > Bathycorpusculum. The sequence goes on from JBNIDR010000007.1 coordinate 3,489, forward strand.
GTAAACAAAGCTCTTGAACTAGCTAAAACCGCGGGGTACTACGAGTTTCTGAGAACTTACCTAAGGCAAATAATGGAGATTGACGGTTTAACTCAACTACGAGAAACCGAAGTCGCCATATGGGCAAACAAGTTCGCCGTGGAAAACGCCGTGGACTTTGCTAGCCTCCTCGTGCAGAAAGCTTACCACATGAAAGAGTACCTAGACGGGGAACTCTACTACGGAGGCGCCTCAGAAAAACGCACGGTGCAGAAACGCATGGAATTTCTTGAAAAACTCAAAAACAAAACAGACGACACCAGCGTTAAAGAAGAATGCGAGCGGCTTTTGGATATGTGGCGGGAAAGCTCGCTAGCTTTCTAGCAGCTCAACACGCATACGTGTTCCGCTTTTTATCTGCTTAAAGATTTCCAAGTTGTTGGTGACCTTGCCCAGAATACTCACTGGACTGTACGGCTGGGACTGCCCATAAAACACGCAGAACGCGCTGCCCATCGGCCAGAAAGCTATGGCGCCTGTTTCCACTGTTGGTTTAGCTTTTTCTTCTCCCATCTTGATTGGGATTTCAAAGTAGACTTCTTCCTTCCAGACTGCGGCGCGACCTTCGATTGGCAGTTTGCGGACTATAGTGTCTACGGTTCGGGGCGCCATGAAACGGACCAGTTCGCCTTCTGCTTCGCCCAACCCCTCTATGAGAATCTTAATTTTTATTCGGGAAACTTCATCACTCAATGTTCGTGTCCCTCCTAGAGACATTGCCTCAGAAACCTCTAAGACAAACAGGTCTACCTATTAGGAGATGTTGATATTTAACATTTGCATTGAACATGCAGGTCTCAAATTTCGGACAACAACTGCAATAAGGTGTTGCCTATATAATCCACCTGTTCCGCCGTGACACCCGGATGAATAGGCAACGAGAACACTTGTTTTGCCGCCTTCTCTGTTTCAGGAAGCTTCGCCGTTCCAAAGTTGTCCACGTAGTAGGGCATCTTGTGGACAGGGTTGACGTAGTAGGCTTCTGCACCTATACCTTTCTGGTGGAGCTCATCCAGAAGGTCGTTTCGTTGGGACTCTGAGCCGTTGTAAAGCCTAACTGTGTACAGGTACCAGCTGTGCTTTCCATCTTTAGGCTCTGCTGGCAGGCAAAGCTTGTCGGACTTTGACAGAATCTCAGTTAACCGCTGTGCGTTTTGGGTACGCTTCTCCAAAAACGAAGGCAGCCTCTCCAGCTGCACCGAGCCTATGGCTGCTTGAATCTCAGACATGCGGTAATTGCAGCCCAGAATTTCAGAGGCGTACTTGGCTTTTTCCCCATGAGTCCTAACCATCCGCACAGTTTCAGCGGTTTGGGCATCATTGGTTGTTACGACTCCTCCTTCACCCGTGGTCATGTTCTTGCTGGCATACAAGCTCCAACACGCGGCATCTGCATACGCACCCGCAGGTTTCCCTCTATAGCTCAACCCGTGAGCTTGAGCAGCATCCTCCACAACTTTTAAGCCGTGTTTGTCGGCGACTTCACGTATGGGCGCCATTTCTGATGATAACCCGTAAATGTCCACAGGCAAGATAACTTTGGTCTTTTCAGAGATTTTACTTTCTACTTGGCTGGGTGAAAGATTGTACGTTTCTGCATCAATATCCGTGAAAACAGGTTTGCCTCCAGCTAAAACCACTGCTTCCGCCGTAGCAACAAACGTAAAACTTGGCAAAATAACCTCATCGCCTGCCTTGATGCCAGCCGCCGCGACCGCCGCATGCAACGCCGCCGTGCCCGTGTTAACGGCTACCGCGTGTTTGGCGCCTGTAAGTGATGCGAAGTTTTTTTCGAACTTAGTGACTTCAGGTCCTGCACCTAAGCCGCTGGTAAGGTAGCCGCTGCGCATTACTTTGACGACGGCTTGAATTTCTTCTTCGCCGATTAGGGGAAGGTTGATGGTTATCAAGATTTCAGCCTCGGAGGGTGTGACATAATGCTTGAGAAGGCTATTTCAATTTATCTAATCTTCAAAAGGATGAGAAAAAGGAAAATGGGTTGCGTTATTGCCTTTAACGCTCGAACAATGGGACTTCGATTTTCTCTGGCTCGTAATCAACGAGTTTGCCACTGAAGAATTGTTCGTACGCTGAAAGATCAAGCAAGCCGTGTCCGCTGTAGTTCATGGCTATGACTTTCTTTTCGCCTGTCTTCTTGCATTCCAACGCTTTGTCAATGACGTATCTGAGGGAGTGCGCGGTTTCGGGGGCGATTACGAAGCCTTCGGTCTGTGCTAGGATTTGGGCGGCTTCAAAGATTTCCTTCTGGTGGTATGCGACGGATTTCATGTAGCCCTTGTGAATCAGGTAGGATACGAGGGGTGCCATGCCGTGGTATCGTAAGCCTCCTGCGTGGATGGGCGGGCATGCATAGTTGTGTCCGAGAGTGAGCATTTTTACGATTGGTGCGGTGGCGGCTGTGTCTCCATAGTCGTATGTGTATATGCCTCGGGTAGTGTGGGGTACGGCTTTTGATTCGCACGCGACGAATTCGGTGTCGGATTTGCCTTTGAGTTTGTCTGCCATGAAGGGGAAGCTGAATCCTGCGTAGTTTGAGCCTCCGCCGACGCATCCACACACGATGTCTGGCTTGGTGTCTATCATGTCGAATTGCTTCATTGCCTCTTGACCAATAATGGTCTGATGCATGCAAACATGGTTCAGCACTGAGCCTAACGTGTATCGTGTGTTTTCGTTTGTCATGCAGTCTTCTACTGCTTCGCTGATGGCAATGCCTAATGAGCCGACGTGGTTGGGGTCTTCTTTGAGGAGTTTTCTGCCGAACTCCGTGTTGTCGCTGGGTGAAGGAAGCATCTCGGCGCCGTAGAGTTGCGCGATGAGTTTTCTACCTGGTTTCTGGAAGTAGCTGGCGCGGACCATGTAAATGCGGCAGTCTAAATCGAACATTTTTGCTGAATAAGCCAAAGCGGTGCCCCATTGACCTGCACCTGTTTCGGTGGTCAGTCGGGTGATTCCCTGTTTCATGTTATAGTATGCTTGAGGGATAGCGGAATTGGTTTTGTGGCTTCCTGCTGGGCTGAACTGCTCGCACTTAAAGTAAATTTCTGCTGGGGTTCCTAAGAACTTTTCAAGCCTTTGTGCCCTGTATAGGGGGGATGGTCTGGGGAGGCGTAGGTAGGCGTCGTAGACTTCGTCTGGGATTTTGACGTAACGTTCCTGTGCCATTTCCTGCATGACAAGTTCTTTGCCAAAGATGCGGAACAGCTTTTCCGGGTTTATGGGTTCTTTAGTTTCGGGATCCAACGGCGGAGGCAGCGGTTCGGGGAGGTCAGCTTGGATGTTGTACCATGATGTGGGTGCTTCATCTATGGGTAGCGTGACAAAATAGTCTTTGTTTATTGGTTTCGCCATTTGTTACACCTTTCTTGTGTATTTGATACGCTCTGTCGTGTTAGGCATCAAAACTCTAAGAACATATTTATACGTTGCTGTACAGAATCGTACGCTAAGGAAGCGGTCCACATGTGGAACACAATTAATCGGCAATTCAAAGAATACCCCGAAAGGCTCAAAGTGGCGCGTGTCCTAGTGGAAAACGGCTTAACAGTAAAAAACCAGAAAATCTACCTCAACCAAATAGAAATTCCTCCCATACGTGTTGCCAGAGTGGCTGGTGTAGATCGCCGAACAGTGAGCGAAACCCTTCATGCTATAGACAATCATTTCAAACTCAAACTAATATTCGAGGGAATACGCCCCGCTGGGCACTCGCTTAAAGAAATCGCCAAACACCTGAACTTAGGAGTCGTGGAAATAACGCCTGTGGATGCCAAAGCCCACGGAATCTTGGCGAACTCTGCTCAAATCTTAACCGACGGAGGCTTAAGCATAAGGCAAGCAATAGTGGATGACCCTGAACTTTCGCCTGAACCCAAGCTAACGTTGATTGTGGAGAAAAAAATTCCGGGTGAACTCATTTCTCAACTGCTCAAAATCAACGGTGTAGCTAAAGTTTCCGTGTATTAGCCCGGACCAAAATAGGACTTCAAAATTGCACATTAACATAGCAAAAAAGGGCTACATCGACGTATTTAGCATCGTTAGTGGATGCATCTTTTAGAAAAATTTATATGCCAATGATGTTTTGTTGTTGTTCGCACTAAGGGGGTTTATGGAATTTGTCATCGAATACACAAGCTGGCGGTGTGCCAGTCCTCGTACTAAAAGAAGGCACAAACAGGTCTCGCGGAAAAGAAGCCCAAAACACCAACATAACCGCAGCTAAAATAGTAGCCGAGAGCGTCCGAAGCGCCTTAGGACCAAAAGGCATGGATAAAATGCTCGTGGATAGCTTCGGCGATGTAACAATAACCAGTGACGGACGCACAATTCTAGACGAGATGGATGTGCAGAATCCAGCAGCCAAAATGATGGTGGAAGTTGCTAAGGCACAGGACAACGAGGCAGGGGACGGAACCACCTCAGCCGTTGTTGTGGCAGGGGAACTTTTAAGCAAAGCCGAAGAGCTCCTAGAAAAGAACATTCACCCCACCGTAATCATCGATGGCTACAAAATAGCCCAAGAGAAAGCCTTGGAAACCATCGAAAAAATTGCGTTAACTATAGACCTCAAAGACGCATCATACCTCAAAAAAGCCGCTGTTACCTCCATGGCCAGCAAACTTGTTGCGGAACACAAAGATTACTTGGCAGACTTAGTCGTTAAGGCGATGCTTGCTGTGGCAGAAAAACAGGGCACCGGTTACAAAGCAGACGTTGACGATGTTTTGGTGGAGAAGAAAACTGGTGACTCCTTGAGGGAAACAACTCTAGTTAGCGGCATAGTCATAGACAAAGAAATAGTCCACGCAGGCATGCCCAAACGCGTCGAAAAAGCAAAAATTGCCCTGCTGGATTCCTCCTTGGAAATCGAGAAAACCGAGTACGACTCCAAACTTAGCATTGAAAACCCTGAGCAGATTGAAGCCTTCCTTAATCAGGAAGAAACCATGCTTAAAGCCATGGCTGACAAAATCGCCGCTTCAGGTGCTAACGTGGTTATCTGCCAAAAAGGCATAGATGACATGGTGCAGCACTTTCTGGCAAAGAAAGGAATTGCGGCTGTCCGCAGAGCGAAAAAATCAGACATGGAACGGCTAGCCAAAGCCACCTGCGGAAGCATAGTCAGCAACTTGGAATCACTCACGGCAAAAGACCTCGGCCAAGCAGCACTTGTCGAGGAACGCAAAATTGCCGAAGACAAACTTATCTTTATCGAAGGCTGCAAGCAACCCAAAGCCGTCACAATTTTGATTCGCGGTTCTTCGCCGCGTCTAAATAACGAGACGGAGCGGTCAATTCACGATGCCCTCTGTGTAGTGCGCGACTTGATTCGGGAACCCAAGGTTGTAGCTGGCGGTGGTGCGCCTGAGCTTGAAATGTCTTTGGTAATTAGGAAGTACGCTGAAGGTCAGTCAGGACGAGAGCAGCTTGCGGTTAAAGCCTTCGCTGACGCCTTGGAGGTAATTGCCACGACGCTAACGGAAAACGCTGGGTTAGACCCAATCGACATACTATCTGACTTGCGGTCAAGGCACGAAAAAGGCGAAACTTGGGCTGGAATAGAAGTCCTGTCAGGAAAAGTTCAAGACATGTCCAAAGCAGGTGTATACGAACCATTAACAGTAAAAAAACAGATACTCAAATCTGCCGCTGAAGCCGCAACTCTGATTCTGAAAATCGACGATGTCATAGCTTCCCAAAAGATGAAAGCTCCCCCAATGCCGCCAGGAGGCATGGGCGGTATGGGCGGAGGCATGGGCGGCATGGGCATGGGTGGAATGGGAGGCTTCTAAACGGCAACCCAAGAAAACGTTGAAGTCGGTCCACCAAAAATCACTCGGTTCGAGAAAGCCCGAATAGTCGGCGCGCGGTCCCTGCAGATTTCAATGGGGGCACCAATACTCATCGAGGTTGATACTAGCCTAACCAGCCCAATTGATATTGCGCTTAGAGAACTAGAAGTTGGCATTCTCCCAATGACCGTACGACGAACGCTGCCCGACGGAACCTTCCAAGACATTCCGTTGAAGTGGCTAATGGTAGCTTAAAACTAAGCTTCATTTTTCTTTTTGAGTTTTTCTTCTGCTTCTCCAAGCGTCGCCCTGATTTTTGTCCAGTGGGAGCCCTGCCAGTAGACAGCGCCGCAGTTTGGACACCTCCAGAACTCATCATAATGAAGCAAAGTGTTCTTTTCCAGTTGGTCCGCGATTTCCTCTTTGGGCGCATTGATGAGGTTGGTGTTGCATTTTGGACAAAGAGAACGCTTTAAATCAATTTCCAAAGGAATTCCGAAACGTTTTGCGAGTTCGGCTAAGCGCTCGGATTCAGTGTTTCCTTCGACATAATACGCTTCAGTGCCTCTGGCTGATGCTTGCTGATAAAGAGCTAAGTCGCGGGTCAGAAGCACGCGTTTTTCTTGCTTGGCTATCTCCAATAGTTCCGTATCGTCAGCGGTTGAATACTGGGCGTCGTGACCCATCATGCGAAGCCATCGAGTAAGCTTTCCCAACATGCCGTCCAAAATGAAGTTCAAGACTGCGGTCTCCGAAAAACCAAGCCGCTTCCAGGCTTCGCCACGATTTCGCCTTCATCCATAACTAACTCGCCGTTCACGAAGGTCTTCAAGGGATTACCCTGCATTTCCCATTTGTCAAACGGTGAAAATTTAGCTTTCGACTTAAACCGTGAAACGTCAACCTTGAATTTAGCGTTAAAATCCACAACCGTCAAATCCGCGTTTTTTCCTTCCTCCAATTTGCCCCTATCTCTTAGATGGAAAATTTCAGCTGGCTTCTCACAGAGCACCTCAAGCACCCGCGCAAAAGTTACCCTATTCTTATGCACCGCCGTCAGCATCAGGGGCAATGTCGTTTCCAAACCTGGCACTCCAACTTTAACTTCCCAGACGGTAGCGGCGTCTTTCTCCTGCAAGGCATGCGGGGCATGGTCAGAGCCTATTGTATCTATTGTGCCATCGTTGAGTGCTTTCCAGAGCCCCAGTAAACTCTCAGTAAGAACGATTGTTTTTGTTTTGCTTTCTGTTTGTGATTGCCTTGGAGTGTTGTTTATATTTTCAAATAATTTTGGGTGATATTTTTCGTACTTACGATAGGTGAGTGCGGCTTATTAGGCATATGGAACTATCGTGTTTCGATTTACCCGAGAGGTATGATCAAAAAAATGGAGAGAAAACAATTGAGAAATTTGTTAGTGAAAAATTCTAAGAGCAATATGTCGGCGACATGCATATTGATTCTGATTTTCGCTATCGGCACCACAATCAGCGTTATACCTAACGCGGCAGCACATGACCCCTCATGGGATATCCCCACGTGGACGTACCTGAGCGTTTCCCCCAGCCCAATAGGCGTAGGTCAACAAGCCTTCGTCATAATATGGCTCAACGTTTGCCCGCCAACAGCTAACGGACAATACGGCGATAGATGGCAAGACCTCACCGTGTCAGTTACCAAACCCGACGGAACAACCACAACCCTGGGACCATTTACATCAGACCCTGTAGGCTCCGCATACACGACTTTCACACCTGACCAAGTAGGCGTATACAGCTTCCAAGCTAACTTCCCCGGACAAATACTCACAGGCGCCAACCCCAACCCTGCAGGTTACCCCGCAGGCTCACAATACACTGACTACCTCGGCGACAACTTTTTAGCTAGCACCAGTGCCGTCATCACGTTGACAGTCACACAGGACGCCGCACCTTCATGGGCGTCTTCCCCTGTGCCAACCAACGAGTTCTGGTCCCGCCCAATCAACGGTCAAAACAGAGAATGGGCTTCTATAGCAAGTGACTGGCTAGGCGGCAGCGCAATCTCCGGCAAGTACCAACCATACGGACTGGCACCCGACAGCGGACACATTCTTTGGGCTAGACCCCTAACCTTCGGTGGACTCACTGGAAGCCAATTTGGCGACATCACCTACTACGACGGTTTATCATACGAAAGCAAGTTTCCCTCGCCCGTAATCATCCAAGGACGACTATACTACAACGAATACCCCACCGCACGATACTCTATCGACAAATACCCACCCGGATTCTACTGCGTTGACTTAGCCACAGGCGAAGTTCTATACTGGAAGAACGCCACAATAAGCTTTGGTCAAACCTACGATATAGAAACACCAAACGAACACGGAACAGTCTCCTACCTATGGAGCACATCGCGCACTACATGGCACATGTTTGACCCATTCAACGGCAACGACCTCTGCACCATAACCAATGTTCCTTCAGGCACGCAGGTAACTGCCAGTGACGGCAGCATCCTCATCTACCAACTTGGACCCAAAAACGCATGGCTTGCATGCTGGAATTTAACCACCGCCATAATGTACCACTCAATTGCCGCAGGCAGCAACTATTACTGGAACTTCAGACCTGAATTCGGCGCAACCTACGATGCGGTTAATGGGTATGATTGGAATGTTACGTTGAACGGTGTTCCTAGTGATGCGTATGTGATGGGAACTGATTCTGGTATTCTGCTTATGACTACCGGTTTAGCGACAGGAGCAGCAGGCGTAGGAATCGGAGGAACCCCCTTAACATACACGCAATGTGGAATCGGCCTCACTGGTTCAGATGTAGGCAAGGTAATCTGGTCAACCACCAGAAACGCTCCATCTGGAAACGTAACCATCACCTATGGCACAGAAGGCAGCGGCGTCTACGTTATGCGCGCAAAGGAAACCATGCAATGGTATGGTTATAGTGTAACTAACGGCCAAGAACTCTGGGGACCAACTGATTCGCAGGGACCATGGGATGTTTACGGCATGGGCGGCAACATTGCAGGCGACGTGCTCTATTCATGTGGCTACTCCGGAATTCTCTATGCATACAACATTCACAACGGCAACCTTTTGTGGTCATACTCAAGCGGAAGTGGCGGATTTGATGTCTACTACGGCAACTACCCCCTCAGTCTTGGCGCAATCGCTGACGGCAAAGTCTACCTTTACAGCAGCGAACATTCCCCCTCTAAACCCGCGTGGCGTGGCTCATCCATAATCTGTGTTGATGCAAACTCTGGCACTGAACTTTGGCGTGTCCAAAACTGGGCAAACGGCATCATGGTCGCAGACGGCTACCTTGTTGACCTTAATTCATACGACAACCAAATCTACTGCTTTGGCAAAGGACAAACCGAAACCACAGTTACTGCACCTAACATCGCAGTACCTGCAGGAACAACCGTTCTGATACAAGGAACAGTCACTGATCAGTCTCCAGGCAATCCAGGAACACCCGCCATTTCCGACGCCAACATGGACGAATGGATGAACTACCTCTATTCACAGCAAGCCAAACCACAAAACGCCCAAGGTGTACCAGTGCACTTGACAGCTGTTGACCAGAACGGTCAAACATATGAAGTCGGCACAGTGACAAGCGACATGAGCGGCCTCTACAGCATAACATGGACTCCAACCGCTGAAGGAAAATACACAATCAAAGCTGAATTCGCAGGCTCCAACTCGTACTATGCTTCCTCAGCAGAAACCGCTTTAGCCGTCAGCTCCTCAGCATCCGCAAACGTAAACCCAGCGCCGCAAACTACTCAAACGCCTCCACCAGTCGACGCCCCACCCGTAGAAACCCCGATGACCACATACCTTGCCATAACCATAGCAGTCGTAATCATCCTCGTGGTTGCAGCAGCACTTGTCCTCAGGAGACGCAAATAACTCCTTTTTCTTTTTTGTTTAGTTGGCAGAAAAATCGTGGGCTGAATGGGCTCTGGAAATGATTTCCAACTTGCTCGTTGGATCGTTCATTTTCTCTCTCCTTAAGATTTCCGTTCCAGAGCCCCAGCAAACCCGTGGCATCTCCAGAAAGTAATATTTTCACTGTAGTGGCAATAAATAATTTTCTCTTTCGCTCTTTATGGTTGTTTTCTTAGGCAGTTCTGTGTTGTCTTTGGATGCTTTGTTCCATAGTACTTCAAAATATTTTTGAAGTGTTGCAACAAGACACGGGTTGTCTGAAAATAAACTTGGTGCTTCCAGCGAGTGCTTTGCTGCTGGCGCGATGCATAAGGTTACTTGTTTTCCGTCTTCAATTCTTATTGAAGTAGGCGGTTGGGTTGGTATGTGCCTTAGTTCTGCCCAGCCTTTCTTCTTCCAAGTCTGAAAGATTTTTGGGGTGGCCTCTCCTTTTTTTGGTTTGTCGGTTATGTATCGGAACTTTACGTTTCTTTTTGCACCTTTTTCTATTTGCTCGGCGTAAACCAAAATGCAGTACTTGAAACTATCCCAAGAGTCAATAACGTCTACGTTTCTCATGGTTCTGTTCGCCCCCTCGTTTACCCTGCGGGTGTTTGCGTCTTTTGTGGTTATCATTACAAACTCTGATTCGTTTAACGTTGTATTTTCTAGATTGTTTCTTGTAAAATTGTCAACTAACTCTTCAGCTTTCTGTTCGTTTTCATTCTGTTCCTCTGCTTTTTGCTTTAGTAAATGGGCGACCCCGTCTTTTATTGAGGTGGGTTTATACCTGTTTGGTTTGGCTATTATTTTTTCTACAAGTCCCTTTTCTTGAAGTTCGGTGAGTATGCGGTAAACGTCTTGTGAAGCTACGTTAGCTGTCTTAGCCGTTACTCTTCCTGTTGCAGGACCTATTGTAATGAGTGCCAAGTAGACTTTTGCCTGCAAAACCGTAAGCCCTAAATTAACTAATGTTTGAATTGCGTCCTCAATTTCCATCTCTTCTCTCCTTCTACTTATTATTCAAAATTTACATATAAGGTTTTAAAGATTAGCAAGCGGCCAAAAGAATAACTTGAAACCGAACTTTTTCGGTCACCTTTTGAACTTATTGGTAGTCGGGCGACTTACTGGGCGTTCTTAAATATTTTTACGTTTCCTGTATGGACTCATATAACGGAGAGAAAAAAAATGAGGAATAATTCTAAAAACTTGTTTTTGGAGAAAAAAACACGCTTTGCGTTGATGACCTTGTTTCTGATGCTGACTATTACAGCGACTGTCTTTACTTTGCCGCTTGCTGCTGCTCATGAACCTGCATGGACGATTCCAACCTACGCATACATAAGTGTCGCGCCAGACCCCGTCGGAGTTGGTCAAACATGCCTCATTGTTTTTTGGCTTAACCAACTGCCAGCTTCTGCAGCGGGTCTAGGCGGTGACCGCTGGCGAAATCTAACAATTGACGTCGAAAAGCCTGACGGATCCACAACCGTTTTGGGGCCATTCGTTTCCGATCCAGTCGGTTCCTGTTACGCTCAATTTACGCCTGATCAGCCTGGCACATACACTTTGACATTCATTTTCCCTGGTCAGGTAGCTTCCTTATATGGACCCACTGGAATTGCTGGTTCTAACAGCGCCTACGTCAACGATACGTACGTGGCGAGCAGCGCAACAACAACGTTAACAGTGCAGGCAGATGCTGTACCATACTTACCTGAATATCCGCTTCCAACCGAGTACTGGTCACGCCCCGTAGAAGGACAGAACTTAGCATGGGCTAGCCTTGTTTCAAACTGGCTAGGGACTCCACAGATTGTAGCAAAGCTGCAACCCGACGGCATAGCTCCTGGTAGTGCCCACGTCATGTGGACAAAGCCCATTTCATTCGGAGGGATTGCTGGAGGCCAATACGCCACTGACAATGCTATGCCCTACTATTCAGGAACTGCATATGAAGGCAAGTTTGGGTCGCCACTGATTTTGTACGGACGACTCTACTACGATTTACCACAAAGCAACTCCCGTTCAGGTAATGGCTATGTCTGCGTGGACCTTCAAACAGGTGAACAAATTTACTGGCAAAACATGACAGCGCCAACCTTTGGGCAACTCTACGATTACGAGTCAATGAATCAGCACGGTATAATTCCCAATGGGTATCTATGGAAGAGCGTTACCGACGCCGCCAACGGTGGCACGGTATGGATGGCTTATGACCCAATGGATGGCAACTGGTTGTTCAACGAAACCAATGTTCCCAGAGGCACACAAGTTTATGGTCCAAACGGCGAAATACTCATCTACCAACTTGACTACGAAGGACGCTGGCTTGCTTGCTGGAACAACACCGCTGCACATGAATTAACAAACTCCAGAGACCCAACTGATTTAACCAGCAGTAACTACTATCAATGGAGACCCCTCGGCAAAAACGTCAACGCAAGCGACGCATACTCATGGAACGTAACTATACCTGATTTGCCCGGAGTAAACCCTCCAGCAATTGCGACTATTATTCAAGATGATGTGATGGTTGGCACAAGCAGCACCATGGGTGGTCTTTTAGCCGCTGGAACTCCAGATCCTTACACGATTTGGGCTATCAGCTTGAAACCAGAAAATAGAGGACAACTGCTGTGGATCAAAAACTACCCCGCGCCTATGGACAACCTAACGCGTTCAATTGCCCAAGTAGACCCAGTAACCAGAGTCATAGCGATCTTAGAGAAGGAAACACTATGTTACTACGGTTTGAGTTTAGATGATGGAAGTGAACTGTGGGGTCCAACTCCGCGGGAAGCTGACTTCAACTACTACGCTGATGTTGGTCTACCACGCAACAACCTCGCTTATGGTCGACTTTACTCAGTAGGCTACGGCGGATTCTGCTATTGCTATGACCTTACAAACGGTGATTTACTTTGGACTTATGAAGCACCTGCCGGCTTTGCAACACCTTACGGACGCTACCCACTCGGTATAGGCGCAATCGCTGACGGCAAAATCTACTTGTTCTCCACTGAACACTCTGCAAACTCGCCACTAACTCCCGGCGCAAAGGTACGTTGTGTAGATGCATACAGCGGAGACGAAGTGTGGAGCATATTCTCCTACGGAACACAGAACGGCATGGCAGTTGCAGACGGCTATTTGGTTTTCCTCGACCTGTATGACATGCAAATTTACTGTGTTGGTGAGGGACCAAGTGCAACTACCGTAACTGCACCGCAGTCAGCCGCACCACTAGGAACCCCCGTATTAATCACTGGCACAGTCACCGACCAGACACCCGCCAACATAGGCACTGCAGCAATATCAGATGCAGACATGACCGCTTGGATGCAATACCTGCACATGCAAAAACCGCTTCCAGAAAACGCTAAGGGCGTAGAAGTAACCCTAACTGCAACAGACCCTAACTGCAACGTACACACAATCGGAACCGTCACCAGCGACATCGGCGGTAGCTATGGCATTTCGTGGACTCCACCTGTTGAAGGTACATACATGATTAAGGCCACCTTTGGCGGCACGGAATCTTATGGCAGTTCCTATGCAACAACATATCTACTCGTTGGGTCAGCTGCATCAGCATCGTCAACTGTTCCATCTTCGTTGTCTCCTTCGCCCTCTGTTGCTCCTTCACCCAAAGAAAATCCAAACACAACTGTATACATCGTTGTCGCCGCAGTAGTTTTGATTGCAGTAGTCGCCGCAGTAGCCTTGATTCTTAGAAGGCGCAGATAAACAACAAACAACACCTTTCTTTTTTTTGTTTTCAAAAAGAAAATCGGAGAACTTTAGGGGCTGAGTGGGCTCTGAAGAAAATGATTCCAACTTGCTTGTTGGGTATTCATTCATCTCTCCTAAAATCGCTTTCAGGGTTCCAGTAAACCCTAATTTCTCTGAAACAGCAAAACTTGCCCTCAGCAAATTTTGTCTAAAAATTTGAGTTAATGTTTTTTGTGGTATAAACGTTAGTTTTCCTGTGTACGTTCGGTTTGATTTATTGTCTCTCTGTGTCGTGTTTTCGTGTCTTCCCTCTTTTTTCTTAAGACCCAATTTGGGCTGTTTTTCCGATTCAGATCTTGATTTGAGCGTAAACTGCGTCTGGAAAGGGTGGAAACGGCAGAAAATGGGTGAAATGTGGAAATGGGCTTTCTTTTTGGATTTGTGCTGTGCTAATTTTTGCAGGTTTATTTCTCTTGTGCTTTTTGCCACATTTTTTCGAAGTATCCTTGTGCCATGGCAACTATGACTGGGTTGTTTGATGTTAAGCTTGGTTTTTCATGTAAATTGGATGCTGGGCCAGTAAGCATGTATGCTTCTTTTTCATCAATTACTCCAAACTGCGAAGCAGTACGAGACTTTGTGTATCTAATGTTAAACGTGCCTTTTTGGTTTAATTTTTTGATAGCTTCCAGTATGTTGGTCGGAATTTTTTTTTCTTCACTATTGCAGACTATAAGACGGAATTTTACGCCGGTATCTAGTAGTTTTCGAGTTGTTATTTCTGTTCCGTCTAAAATTTTTAGTATGTAGCGGCAAAAGCTTTCGGGACATATAAAAATGCCGTCATAGGTTGCTTTGATGTTTTTGAAAAGCTTTGCAAATATCCGCATATTCGCTTCTTTACCTTCTGTAAGCACGATTCGAGATTCCTCATTTTGCACTACTCTGTCCAATTCTTGTTGCTTGATATTCTCAATTTTCTTTCTTGTTTTTTCCTCAAATTCCCTAAACTCTTCGATTCTGCGTTCAAATAATATTTGCATTCCTTCGCGTAAGGGAAGGGGGTTGAAAAAGTTTGGTTTTGAGACGATTTTTTGAACTAATCCCATTTCTTGGAGCTTAGCGATTATCTGATAAGTGTGTGCTCTGTCTATTCTAGCGTTTTCTGAGATTGCTTTTATGGGTGCGTTGCCAAGTTTGTTGAGAACCAAGTAAATATTGATTTGTAGCTTGGTAAGTCCAAGTTCCGTCAATATCTCATAGCAATCTTCTTGGACTGTCACCTGTCTCTCTCCTAGTTGCCTGAATCTGTAGATTATAAGATCGAAACTTAAATTTTGTGTTAGTGCACGTATGCACTCGCCAGTTTTTAAAAATCTTCAAAACCATCTCCATAACATAAAAAATGGAGAGAAAAAATTGTACAAAAAATTTGATGCTGAAACAAAAAATAAAACGATTTTTCTGACAATTGCTTTGATTCTGATGCTAACTTCGCCTATGCTAATGATGAGCATGCCTACCGCAGAAGCTGCAGATTACGATACTTACGCCTACCTTGCCCTTTCCACCAATCCCTTAGGAGTAAATCAAAACGTCGTCGTCGTTTGCTGGCTATCCCTACCCCCACCAACCGCCTTCGGAATCGCAGGTGAACAATGGGAAAACTTGACCGTAACGATTACCACTCCCGAAGGAAAAACAGAAACCAAAGGACCCTATTCTTCCGATGCCATCGGACAGATATATTTCAGCTACGTTCCAACTGAAATCGGCTCATACAAGTTTCAATTCCACTTCCCAGGACAGCTAAGCCAAAACGGAAACTACTACAATCCAAGCGACAGCCCTATAGTATCGCTAACTGTACAGCAAGAACAAATAGAACCCTACCCCTACACCCCCATTCCTGACTCAAACACCTACTGGGAACGTCCGATAAACGGCCAAAATCTCATGTGGACAACCTTTTCAGGGAACTGGCTTGGATTAGGTTCCGCGTCTTTCGGTTCTAGAGCATTTGATTCCTCGTCAAACTACGGCAACTTTAACCCCTACACCGCAGCACCAAATACCGCACACATAGTCTGGACAAAAGAAAACGGGTTTGGCGGCATAATAGGCGGGGAATACAGCGACCCACCAACATACTACACAGGAAACTCCTACGAAGCACAATTCACTCCACCCGTAATCATCAACGGAGTCCTATACTATAACACTGCAATTCCCCCCAAATATGGATTCCAAGCAGTAGACATTAGAACTGGAGAAACACTCTGGTTCCAAAACAGCACAGGACAACAACCAGACCCACAAATTTGCACTGGAACACTTGGAGGCATATATTGGCCTGGAATAACCAACGGTCAAGTATTGAATTACATAACCGAGAACCAGTACGGCGGCATCCCATATCTTTGGAATACAGCGGGCTCCGTGTGGTCCATGTATGACGCCTTCACTGGAAACTGGATACTCAACCTAGCAAATGCAAGTGTATCATCGCCGAATTTCGTTACAGATGAAACAGGTACCTTGTTCACGTACCAAATGGGTGATTCCTGGTTAGCTATGTGGAACTCAACCAAAGCGGTTCCAACATCAACGACAATACCTGGCTACCGAACTTGGAGACCCGTCACGGGCAGCACAACTGACTGGAGAAATGGAATGGAATGGAACGTAACATTAACGACAGCAGTACCTGGTCAATCAATTGCTAGAGTAAGCTCTGACATAATCCTCGCTACTTCCTCAAGGGATGCAGCTCCAGGCACGCGACTTGAAATTGGTTATGACGCAAAAACAGGAGAGCAACTTTGGATTAAGAACAGAACCCATCTCATTCCTGGCTCAAACAACTATAACCTTCAAGGACCTATGGCTGAAGGAGTCTACACTGAATATGTGCAAGAAGAGCAAGCATGGTACGGTTTTAGCGCCTTGACAGGGGAACAACTGTGGGGACCAACTGAAGCAACTTCTAATGCATGGAGCATGTACAACACTGGGTCCGCAATAGCTTACGGCAAACTCTATTCACTTTGCTTTGATGGACTACACGCCTATGACCTAACCACTGGAGCGCACCTATGGGATTTTGCAGCTTTAAGCAGTGGAGTACAAACAATATACGGTATCTGGCCCTTTGACCTTGGCAGCTTCACAATAGCTGACGGAAAAGTCTACATTGCAGTAGGGCACTCACACGGAGTTTTACCACAATTTGCAGACGCAGAAATGTTCTGCATCAACGCCACCACAGGCGAAGAAGTTTTCAGCGTTCTAGGTTGGATGCAAGACGGTTGGACAAACGCACCAGCAGTTGCAGACGGCTACCTAGTAACCGAGAACGGCTATGACAAGCAAATATACTGCTTTGGCAAGGGACAAACCGAAACCACAGTGTCATACGAATCGGTAATAGGCAGCAGCACAAGCGTTCTAATCAAAGGCTCTGTAACAGACCAATCTCCTGGACAAACTTGTCTTGGAATTCCCGCAGCAGGCACCCCAGCAATTTCTGACGACTGCATGAGTGAGTGGATGGAGTATCTGTATATGCAGCAGCCCAAACCAACTGAAGCAACAGGCGTTTCGGTGCATTTGACGGCTATTGATCCTAACGGTAACTTCCAAGACATAGGCACAGTAACCAGCGACATGGATGGCAACTTCGCGGTAGAATGGACTCCCCCTGTTCCAGGCGTCTACATGGTAAAAGCATCGTTCGAAGGTTCTGGTTCGTACTTCAAATCCTACGGAACAACGTCGTTTGCTATATCTGAGCCTTCAGCAGCCTCCGCGTCAATTTCGTCTCAGCTGACTCCAACTCCGCCACAAACAGCAGCCGCGGCATCACCATCGGTTCCATCGACGCCCGCACAACCTGAATCACCCTCGCCTTCAATAGCCCCGCAACCATCAAGTGAAACACCCGTAGCCATTTACATCACCATCGCAGCAGCCGTTATTGCAGTAATTGTCGTTGCAGCAGCAATTGCACTAAAAAGAAAAAAATAACACCAATGCTACCAAAACCAACCCTTTCTCTTTTTTTTTAAAAACAAGTTAAGAAAGACGAAAACTGGGGCTGAGTGGGCTCTGGGAGATTTGATTTCCAACTTTACTGTTGGTTTTCATTTCTTCTCTCCTATGTTCCTTTCCAGAAAAAGCTGAAGAGGCCACTTCAAAGTTACCATTTCCATTCAACGCTCCCCAATTACTATTATCCAAGATATCCAATGCAGATTTGTTGTATGCTGCCTCAACACCGCCAAAAATAACGTTTTGAGCAACATGGGTAGTGTATCCGATTGTGAATTTATCGTTGGGATAATATGTTCCATCAGGGTTGATTGAGGGTTTACCATATTTGTCAAGAAGTGGACCAAAAGCAGATATCGTTACGTTTATTTTTCCTTGATCGCCCGACCCGTCAGCTACAGTGGCTAAACCCTGAGAAGCAACAACAAACAAACTTGAAGCTATAGATAAAAAAATCAGCAGCCCCGACAAGAAGGCGGCAGTGGTTTTACAAGTTCGTCTCACAACTTTCCCCTCCAGCTTTGCCAGTTAGCTGATATCTTTGCATTTTAGTCTCAAGTATTATCTCCTTAACATCGGTGGGACGCTTCACACCTTTGAGCAGAACACTTTGAAAGGATACACTGTTACTTCTCACCGTGACCGTTCCAAAGTTGAATATTCTACCTACAGCTCCCTGCGAAACAAAAACATCAGATATTTTATCCACAGGGATTTCCTGGTATTCAGCTCTTATGAAATGACGTTCGGTTGAGACGACACGTTCTGAGACAACGTAAGTACTAGATCGGCCATGATAGTAACCAAAGTTCATTAACAATACTGCGATGCCTAATCCTAAAGCCTGAAGCCAAAACAAAGGTTCGTTTGGAAAAAGTATCATGCTGAGAATTGAGGCAATTACGATGGCCATTCCGCTCGTAAATGACGAAGACGTTAAGACGGCTGGTTCACCTTGCCAAACAATCATATCCAAATATTCAACACCAAGCACGAGTATTATTGAAGTTTTAAAAACAACCAAAAGTTTAGAGTGAATACACGCATATGCGTTTCTTAACAAACCGCTAATTCTTGCCTTTTAAACGTCTGCCGCTCAAGATTTTGAAGCCGTATGAATGAAGAACAAGAATCGGCGTGCTGGATTGAAGTAAAGCCTCTAATCTCTGCGGAATTAAAATCAGGAAATTTCTCAGGAATCTTGGAGGCGTTATTCAACTCTGCGAAGCCGTTCAAGTTTCTTGTCGTGGACACCGAGGATAAAAATGTCATCAACAGACAGCTTGTTAGATTTTTTATACAATTTCCAGATGAACAAACCATGAAACAAATGTCCAATGTTGCACGAGCTTTTTTAAGCATCGAAGTAAGTACAACTCAGCCTCCAAAAAGGCAGTACCAACGCCACGCTGATCTTGAACTAGCTAAAAATTATGCTCTGCCCATTTGTAATTTCCAAGAAAAATCCGATATTAACTTGGTTGATAGAATAGTGGCTACCATCGCAGGATCAAATACAGCAATAGAAATAACTGCTCTTGGTGATCCGAAAGCAGCAGTTGATATTGAAAACTTCATTTACGAAAAAATTTATCACAAACCAAACATGGGAAAAGCCCTATCAGACCAAGCAGTTGGCGTCTTTTCCCAATTAACTATCCAACCAAATGGGAAAAAGGGAGGCAATGAGCCAGCATTTAACTATAGACAAAGTAAAAACGATCTATGGCTCAAGGAATTAACAAAAAACGCTGAATCTAAACTTCACAGCAAGCTCTTCACATGCAACATAACAATTCACGCAGACTCGACGGAGAACATACAAGCAACAAAAAATGCTTTGCCAACTGCAGCAAATCGGTTCAAAGTATTCAAAACAGAAAAGCATCCAGCCGGAATCGAAGCACTGCATCTCAAGAAACCTTCAAGATATACATTTAGAAACAGTTTGCTAACTCGACTCTGGTGGATTACACCAATAAGCGTTCTTTTACTGGCTAGCCTTTTGGGAGTTTTCAATCCACTGCGGTTAATGAATTCTTCCTTTCCTACGGTTGATGTAATACCAGCTGTTTTAGCGGTATTTTTTGCGTTGACTTTCTTTATCGCCTTTAGAAGGCGTCATCCGATCGTTCTTTCCACACAGGAGTTAGCCCAAATAATTGGTTTACCTACAGCAATCGAGAAGCTTTCAGTAGCTTTAGGGCAGATTCCAACCTCAAGGATGCAGCTCGGTTCTGACCAGAGCTCGTCATCTAAAAACAAAGGAAGTGAAGAGGTTCCAAATCTTAAAGAAAAAGAACAAGTTAAGAAAGTAAACCCTGCGCTATCTCTTCATAGCCTTCCAGCTTTTGAACCTGACAAAGAAGAAAGGTCTTAAATCCTGATTTTTAAATGGAGAATTAATTTTTATATGTGGGATAAAATTGCAGTTTGAGTTATTGCAATATACTTTTGCGCTTGCTGTTCTGATTTATGCTTCAGTGCTAGATTTCAAAAGTAGAGAAGTTTCAAATCGGATTTGGCTTTTAGCGTTTCCAGCAAGCTTTGCATTCTCGATAGTAGCACTTGCTGTAGGTATTCTAAATTTGGAGTTAATGGTCCTCTCTGTTTGTTTTTCATTGGGTTTGGGATTAACTCTGTTTTGCTTTGGGTTCTATGGTGGAGCCGACGCCAAAGCCCTCCTTTTTATAGCATTAGCTCTTCCCGCTTATCCAACAGCATTTAAACCACCAATTGGTGACTTAGCATTTATACCAGTCATAACTGTATTTTTTAATTCAACTCTCCTGAGCATGATCTATCCGATTTCAATCTTCACTTTAAATATCAAGGATATTCTGAGAGGGAAAAACCTCTTTCGAGGAATCAATGCCACAATTAAGGAAAAAATTCTCCTTCTTTTTACAGCGCGAAAAATTAGCTTGCACAAACTCGATGAGAGTCTATCTTATTTTCCTTTAGAAACAGTAACAGCAACAAAAGAGGGCAAGCTAACTAGAAAAGTTCTGCATTTCATAAAATCGGAGGAAGATCTTTCCCCATATATTAATAACCTGAAAGAGCATGAAAACATTTTAGGGGACGGAGTGCTTGCAACGCCAACCATTCCATTTATAGTTTTCATTACATTGGCGTTAGCGTTAATGCCCCTTATCAACTGATAGTACCTTTTGAATTAGCACAAATGAATAATAAACGGTTGGTTTAAGCGACGGCTTCTAATACGTTTCTTTCTGCTAGCTGGTCACAGAATATCTTTACTGTTCGCTTAAGCGTGTCCTCATCGCCTACACCAGAACAGATTAGTTTACCTGTTAAAAAAACAAGAAACGTGGCTTTTCCCATGTTGTAGACAGCTGCTGGAAATTTGTCTGGCTCGTAAACCACTTTTTCGAATTGCTTTGTAAACTGCTCCATAGATATGGAGGCTCCGTTTATGGAAACAGAGGTTACGAGGTTTTTTACGCTGCATTCAAAATTGCAATTGGTCGAAACCAAACTTTTCTCTTTCAAAATATTTAGGAACGTGCGGGTTGCTTCTTTGCCTCTTATCTCAGATTTTGTTCCAGTGCAGACGAATTTTCCATTTCTAAAAAGCAAAAAAGTTGCTGGTGAAAGTTTGGGTTTGAATGATAAACCGGGAAATCTTCTCCAATTGCATTTAGATCCATCTAATTTTGAATGTGCAGCATTGAGGTCGATAGCTTCACTGAAGGCTCCAGTCATTACGACATTCTGTATTGTAATCTCAACTTTAAACAAGCTTTAACTACCCTAAAAAATTAGTTTCTGTAGCCTTAAAAAGCCGAAACTATTTTTGACTCAATGGCCTTGTGAGCTACTGAACTTTTATTGTGCCTCAGGCGTTTTTATCTTCAGACCTTTGATCAATTCTTCCGCAAATTTCGCTCCGGCGTCAAGCTCATGAAACGGTTCATTCGAATTTTGCAAAGATTCTTCAGTCATAGCCTTCTTATCATTAACCTCGGGCATACCAACAGCTTGGTCTGTTTGAACAGGCACTCTTTTTTCTTCAATGGCGTTAAAGCCTTCTTCCCCCCATTCAACATCTGAATCAGCGAGTTCTCGCCAGCATTCCCTGCAAATTGGTAGTTTTTCGCTCCCGACCTGAATGTAAACAACTATGTCGGTGCCTTGGCAGTTTAATTTCAGAGGATTATGACAAACCTCCATGTTATGTACTCTCAGAAAACCATTTCTCAGCCTTTTTTAAAACAAGCAAACCTCAAAGAAGTGAGAACTGAAGGCGTATGGATTGAGTAGCCAAAACGTAAAAATTCAAGAAAGTAGACTCCACGTTTTAGGCGTCGATGCAGAAATCGACCCTGCCGTCGGACACAAGCTAAAGAGAGGCATTTACGCTACTGACCGCATTCATTCTTTGGTCACGGGGTTTCCAGGGTGCGGCAAAACGCGTTTTCTTCTATCGATGATAAAACAGCACATAGACAACGACGAAGGCTTCCTAGTTTTAGATTCCCACAGAGACCTCACACCTCTAGTTTTATCGCATATTCCACCAGAAAAATGGGACAAAGTTGTCTATATTAATCCTTGGTCAGCATTCGAAAACAAATATGATAACCGTGTAGTACAAATTAACTTTTTAGAATGCAAAGACCCACGCGACCGAGACGTCATAGCAAGAATGTTCATGGATACTCTTGAAAAAATCTATGAACGCTGGTGGGGTCCGAGACTTGACATGATCCTGTTAAACGCCCTCTACTTGCTTATGGAAAAAGAATCCGCCAAACTCCCAGACTTATATAAAATACTGGCAGATCAAGAATTCCGCGACATGCTTACAGCAAAATGCAAGGACAACAATGTTAAGGTTTTTTGGGAAAAGCAATATGACAAAATGCCAAAAGACGCCTCAGTAGCTGTCCTAACAAAAATGTATAGGCTCGTCCAAGAGAGAATAATTGTCCCCTTGTTCATGGCAGAGAAAAGCTGCATAGACTTCAGAAAAGCCATGGATCAACGCAAAATCGTCATAGTTGACCTTCCAGAAGGAAAAGTCACAACCGACATCGCCAACTTTGTCGGCAGCTTAATCCTATCAAGAATATACATTGCGGGAATGTCAAGAGAGGACATCCCTGAGGAAGAACGCCAACCCTTCTTTGTATATGTAGACGAAGCTTACCGTTACACAACCAAAAGCATCCCAGAAACGTTACAATCCCTAAGAAAATTCAAGGTTTTCATGACCTTAGCTAGCCAATACCTTGAGCAGTATCGTAAAGATATTCAGGAAGCGATCACTCAAACATGCGAAACGATTATCTCTTTTCGAGTCGGAGAAGACACCGCCAAAACTCTAGAGAAATTTTATCCAAAAGAATACGGCTTTCAGACTCTAATGAACCTACCAAGACACCTATTTTTTGTTTCAACACCCTTCTGTGGAAACCGCGAATACCAGGTCTTAGAAACAATAGATTACAAAACAGGTCCAAGCAATCCAGATGACATAATTAAGCACAGTCTAGAAAAATACGGCCGTAAGGTTGATGTTGACGAGTTAATGGGCCAAGTAAAAAACAGGGTGAAGCAAGAGGAATTCTTAGACTGGCCTGTAACGCCAGCCGAATGGGTTGTGCTTCTTACAATCCGATTGTTTGGCGGATCAACTGACGAGGAATCCTTAAGAAATCACCTTTTGTACGATCCTGCTAAGCCTAAATCTTATGCGCTCACCGAAGTCTGGTTCGCAAACGCCCTCAAAAGCCTCTCAATCGATAATGTCAAACGAGAGGCATGGTTAACTTTTAAGGATGAAACTGTACGTCAATGGCGAGAAGAAGCGTATGCATACGGCAAAAAAGAGGTAAAAGCCAGAGAAGAGCGCAAAAGAATTTGGAGCCTTGACTTAAGCGACAATAAAGCAAAGCGGCTACTCGATAGCACTTTTAAAGGTGATAAAGCAGGCAACGTAAAACACATACAAGTAATTACAGCCGAACGAAGAATTTACTGGCTAAACGGCTGGATCGTTCGATTAGATACAGGCGAGACGGATGAAAGTATCGCTGACCTCTACGTCACACCTACTTCGCCCTCAACGAGTGTTGAAGGCGCTAAGGGCTATATTGACCCAAATCACTGGGACTACACACGCAGTTTCGCTGTTGAGGTAGAAAGTTACCCACAGAAACACTGGGACCGCTTGGAGAACAATTACAAACGGAACAGACGAATGGGGTTCCCCACGGTTTTCCTTGTCCCGAACGAAGCACTTGAGGGTGAACTGAAAAAGAAACTGGTTGAATGGAAAGCCACCTTTGTAGCTAATTCCATAAAATTCGAAGCCAACCATCCCGAGATGGCTACAATCGTAGTGTCTAAAACACTCGATTACCCAACAGAAGACACCCATGAATCAGCAGATAACAAAACTGATGGGACAAACGAGATAGGGCAAAACCAAACAACTCAGCCAATTGAAGGGCAAAAGGAATCACAAGCGAAAAATGTCCCCAATCAATTTACACCGCCAACCAGAGACAACACTGAAACAGCCTCTGATGCAACAAAAAAACAAGCTACAAAAACATGTAATCAGATAAACTCAACAAGCAATAAGGAAAACAACATACAAGCGCTCTGTCAATCAGGTTGGCAGTTCACTATCAAGACAATCCGAGGAAAGAGGTACTTCTACGCAAGAAGAGGCAGAAACGAAAACAAATGTTTAGGCTTAATGGACGAAGAAACGAGCAATACAATCGAAAAGCTCAAATTGGGTGTTTCTGGCTTAGAATAATCCCGCTAAGCTCTCGTTTTTTGATTTAAATATTCTTGGGAAATTAGTTATCGTATCCTATCTGGAACAAACATTGTCTGTAAAGACTGCTTGCCGGCGTTAAGGCTATGATCCAATGCTGGGGAAGCATCGGACAGCGGTCAAAAGACCGAAACTGCGGTTAAAAACGCGGTTACACGGTTAAAATGACCGTTCAAATTAATCAGGTTATCTTCTGCAAAGATTTTGTTTTTTGCGGTTACACATGCGGTTAAAATCTGATTAAAGCGTATTTTGCGGTTACATTGATGGCAGTTTGCGGTTACAAATGGCCTATGCGGTTACAGCTCCACTCTTAGCAAGGGCAATTTGCTCAACACAGGCATTCTTTTTTAGCTATTAAATATCCGTCATCATACTACAAACAGGGCAGCACCAAGCGGTCAATGACAACCCCAAGAAATGTTGTTTCAGAAGGATTTGAAAAATGAGTCAAAGCAAGAACGCACAACGAAGCGAGAAATAAGGAGGTATATCAAATGGAAAACTTGCCAGTAAATCTGGAATGCCTGAGCCGAGACCTTGGTTCATATCTCTTCAATTGCAATGGAGTCCCAACTCTTCAAAAAACTGAGGCCCTAATGTCCCATGAACATAGAGACGAAATCGCCGCGCCAAGAGAACTATTGCTAAGATACCCAGACATAACAATTCATGTGGCCAGCGAAACGGTGGCCGTCTTGAAAAACAAAGCTAAAACAGGAGTGGCATCCGATGTCGTCTCTTCCTTCATTTATAACTTTAGGAAGAACTTTCTGGTGCATGAAACCTTTAACATTTACAGAGTTGGAGATTGCCTGCCAGTTAATGGGTTGTGGATAATTAGGTTAGAGCATGATTCACCAGACGTAATGTTCCGCAGCCGCGTGACCTTTGGGTTTGCCAAACCAAAACTATTCTGCTTTATGCCTGAAGCCACAGGTCGATTCCTACTCAAATACGGTGTAGACCTAACTCGCATGCTTGAAGCAAAATATGTAATTATTTCTCCACCCAGTAGAATGCACTTGATATTCCGAGAGGATATCGAAGAATTCAAACGCAGAATTAAACCAACAGGGGCAGTTCCAGTCTTGGCTGTGAATAGTCTCAACGCGGAAGATACAGGTGGAAAAATGATTTTATCTGACGACTTTAGAGCTCTACCCCAAGGGTTTGCTGTTCTCCCAAAAGTGATTCCAAGCGTCTACGACGTTGAAACGCTACTTTAAGAGCTTATTCACAAGCTCAAAGTTGGAAGAGTTTTTCAGTATCTTTATAGCGTTCTCTTCTAGTTCAGCCACTACCTTTAGCGTATCCCATAACAGATACACCATTCCCTGCGTAGTCTTACGGCTGACCTCTTCTTCCAAAGGCAGGTCCCCTGACTGACTAATCGGGCTAGTTTTTCCGTCTCTTTCACGCAAAACGATGCGATTTGGATTGAGAGCCAATAATGCCTTAACAACTGCAGAATGCACGGTGCCATTTACTGCAACCATAGAGGCCTCATCGATGTCTTTTACCATAGCCGATAGCTCGTCAACATAGAGTGCTCTGTAGCCCCGAAACTTTGAAGTCTCAACAAACCCAAAAAATATAGAACTGGCCCCTCCGGCGCCGCGTGACAACTCTAACCAGAGTTTTATGGCATCGTTTAGTGCGAGTTCTTGAGTACCTTTAAGCTTGCCAAAAACTTCCCTAACTCTTGTCTGAAACTCTTCGAATAGTTGAGGATCTACCCTCAAACTTGTTTTGGCTCTATTGGAACTTTTATAGATAATTTGAGTGCTTTCCTGCAAATTGGACACCCATAAACTTAGTTGGACATCCAACTAATTAATCTTTCTAAAATCTAATTTTCAATTTATTTCAGGGTCCAATAAGCTAACCCGCAACTGCGGGTCACCTTTTTTCGGTTTAAACTGAGGGATGCAGCGGAGCGTCTAAGCCCTGGCTCCAGCCTAGCGAACGCTAGGTTCCCTCAGAGGCAACAAATAGGAGGTAAAAATTGTATGTACCGACACAGATTTTCTAGGCGTATTTTGCCCCCTGAAAAATACATAATTCAGGGAATCCTAAAACCCGAACATAAACCAAAACGAAAAAAACAATTAGTAAAAAATCCCAGACCCATCTCATCGGGAAGCCCACACACAGGTATTTGTGACTTTTGCGATTTCCGTGACAAACATTCTGCCTACTGCCTAATCAAACGACTGGGAAACAACTGCCCCTACACTAACGGTAGCGCTGGGTACGTTGCCTTCAAGTTGTTCAAGAGTTAGGAGGTGGAAAATTGAAGCTGGACGCTATTGAAAAAAGATTAGACTTAGCCTACGAAATGAGACAAGACGACCTTGAACCCATTACCCCCCATTTAATTGGTCCACCTGGTGTAGGCAAATCAACGATAGTGCGAGAGCACGCTCAGAAAAAAGCCAAACTTCTTTGCAAACAATTTGTGGACTTTGACATGTTAACACCTGAAGACATCGAACGCCTGACAAAGGAGCCAGACAAGTACTATGTTTTCGCAGATAAACGTCTAACTGGGCTTGACCCGATTGATCTTTCTGGCCTACCACGGTTAGTAAACGGGTACCAATACGTCATGTTTCTTCCCTTAGCACTGGCCAAACTCCTGAATAAAACCGCTGGACTACTATTTCTAGATGAATTTCTAAACGAAAACCGACCAAACATGCTCAGCGCGTCTTACAAAATTGTTCGCGACTATAAAATCGGTGACATCGCATTAAACAAGCAAACACTAGTCGTTGCGGCATCAAATGGTTCAGAGCACAGCAGCATTTCAAATAGCATTCCAAAGCCACTCAGAGATCGCTTTGATTTTATAGAAACAGAGCCGCCGACAGTTGACAGTTGGGCTCAGTGGATGGACAATCGTTATGGAGCGACGAAATGGGAACGCAACATACTAGCCTACTTGCTTTGGAAACCAAGCGATTTTCTAGCCAACATCACTGATACAGTTGAGGATAACGGTTATGAGCCGCCCGCAACGCCCAGAGGCTGGAGCTATGTTAGCTTAGCCTTCATGAAAACTCAAGATACAGAAATGCGTGCAAGCGTAGCTAAGGGCAAACTAGGAAGAGTTGGCGAAACATTACTTGCTTTTCTTGCAAATAAGGTTCCTCCCTTTAACGAACTCGTAGCAAAACCTGAGGTCATCAGGGACTTCAATATAGAGCAGAAATATCTCGCTGCATTGACAGTAGCAGAAGCTATAACCACAACAACGCAGAATATCCAAAAAGCCAAAAAATTCATGGGGTTTGTGGCAGAAAAAGACGACCGAGAATTCATATCTGCCTTGTTTGCCTTCCTTCAAAAGCAACACCGGCGGGAACTATTCTTAGCGGTAAAAGATAACCCTGAGGTGCTTAAGGCCCTCGAACTTACTGGCAAAGCTCTTCTCTAACTGGAAGGTGACAGTAAATGGAAAAATTACAGTTCAGAGCCGTTCCATTTTCAGAGATAGAATCTTGCCCATGTAAACGTCTTGACCCAGAGCATTACTTGCCAGTTCATCGGACTTGGGAGTGCATCTACGCGGGTAAGCTGCGAACGAAAGGAGCTATCGTGAGAGCGTGGCTAAACGACCAAATAACAACCGACCAATTTCTTTTGGCTTGCAAATACGTGAAGTAAACCAACAGCCAAACAAGGAGGCTACTAGAATGGATGTTAGCGGCATAAAGAATGACATTCGAGACATTAGGATCTTTTCGGGCAGATATTTTCCCTTTATTGTCATTCCGTTGAGCTATGCAAGAATTATAGCATCTGAGCAGGTACCTACCGCAGGCGTTGACGAAAAGGGCAGAATAGTTGTTAATCCTAACTGGTGGAGTACGCTAAATGTCGAGTCAAAACGGTATGCGATGATTCATGAATGTTTGCATCTGGTTCTTTGTCACCCTTTCAGAGCAAGAGGTTTTAGCCTAATGGTCTACAATATCTGCGCTGATGGCAAGGTTAACTATGCGATAAATGAGGCAAACGTGGCAGGTGTCACTTTCCAAGGTGATGGTTTAGTGACATTGAACTCTCTTGCAACCATAACAAAGCTTCAAGTTGAAGATTTACGCAAGATGAGCACAGAAGAAATAGTTCGAATTATAGAAAACTCACAAGCTTCAACCCCAATCGAGGAACAAACAACCCAGGAAAGCCAGAATAATTCAAAAGGCACCCCAAATTTCGGTGATGACTTGCTTAAGGGACAAGTTGATGGAGAAATCATCCAGAATGGAGAGCGCGCACTTAGCGGGTCCTTAACTGAGGAAGAGCTTAAACAGGCATGGAAACAACTCTGCGAAAAAGCCAAAGCTTTTGCTAAGCAAGCTGGAACATTACCGGCATCCCTTGAACGAATCGTTGATGAGGTACTGGAGGTTAAACCTCCATGGCAGACAACCCTCCGCTTCGGCTTACGCAACAGTTCACTCTTTGACTCAAGCTTTGCATATCCAAACCGTAAAAACGACGACCTGCCCGGACCAATAGGCTACTCCAGCACTGTCTGGTGCTTGGTGGATAGACAACCAAAGTCAATTCTGAAGACTTTTTGCCCCACACACAAGTGGAAGCATCGGACAAGACGAGTTACAACACTTTTTAGGAATAGCCAAACATGAAGCACGAAACGCTTCTCTCCGAGTAGTCGCTTGGGATGCCCAGGCTTACGATACGCTGAAAGCTGAAAGACCAAGCGAAGTCGCACGCAAGATAGCATCAAAAATGAAGGGCGGCGGCGGAACGGTATGTCTTCCTGCGCTACAAAGGGTTCACAAGCTCATGAATGCTGGCGATGCGGTAATTATGCTCACAGACGGAGACATCTTCGACACAGAAAAAGAAGAGACCCAAGGATGGTTCCGCAGAGTTGCAGATAAAGCAGGTTTTGCCCTGATTGGCTATACCCATAAGCCTGTCGAGGTGCCTGGCTTCACTAAAGCATTCATAGAACTGTAACCGCGCTAAAGGCTCTATTTCTTAATTTCAGTGTCTCTCGATTTGGGATCCCTTTTTTTGTAAACCATGTTCGGTAGCGAGAGCTCTCAACTGCTACACTCCAAACGGGGCACATGGAGAAGAGCTCACACGAGGTGTAAAACATGAAAATCAAAAAAGTCAGTTTGCAATGGAAGAAAAAACGACGCTTCTCGAACTTTGCAGTCTGGCACCAAGAAGGCTGCGAAAATCACAGCATTAAGGAGATGAAAACATGGAACCCGTAGAAGAATATAGGCTGGGCGAAGAGATTCTGCGTATCTACGTTGAAGAGAATCCTGAAAGCCCACGTCATTGGGATAATTTGGGCAAAATAATTGGTTGGCATCGAAGATACAATATCGGCGATGGGAATCCTTTCAGTACACCTAACGATTTCTACATTTGGCTCAAAACGCACCCATCGATAGTTTTGAATCTGTATATGTTTGATCATAGCGGGCTTATGTTTAATACAAGCGGCTTTAGCGACCCCTGGGATAGCATGCAAGTAGGCTACATTTATGTTGAGCTCAACCGAATCCGCAGCGAATACGGCAAGAAACACATCAGCAAAAAGACTGTTGAAGCAGTCAGGCGAGTTTTGCAGAGCGAAGTCGAAGTTTACAATCAATACGTTAACGGCGAAGTCTATGGCTTTACGCTTGAAAAAGTATTCACATGCGGAAGATGCAGAGAAGAGCATAGTGAAACAGTTGATTCTTGCTGGGGCTTCTATGGCGATGTTGATCCTCGAAAAAACGGCATGATTGACCATCTTCCAGAAAGATGGCAAAAATTCCTGCAAGCTCAGAAGGCAATAGCGGCTTGCATATGCGAAAAATCCGATTGCCTAAGAGAACAAGAGTAAAGGAGGTGAAAATTGATGCCGACTATAAAGGAATTAATTGTTTACCTTCAGCGTAATTACAAGCCAAAAGACGTTGTATGTTACCAGTTGTGGACTATTGAAGACATCAAAGATGTGGCAAAGGAAAATGGTTGGTCAATTAGTAAAGGCATCGCGGAAGCTACTTTGGAAGTTATGGACAAGAAATGGGATGCAAGTATAGGGTTAAACTGGGATGTAATTGAGGTTTATGTACGCGAAGCGATAGATTCTTTCCGTCAAGCCCTAGAAAAGCAATTGCCTCAAGTTCTTAGCTTGGAACAATTTGATCAACTGGTAACCAAATCTAAAGCATTCAATGACACAGATTATAGAGGCTCTTCCAACATTGTACAATCGAAAATCGCGCGGTATGCTGAGAGGCACATAGGCGTAGTTTACACTCAGATAGATGGCAAACCTGAAGATTCTGAGCATGACGTCTTCTACGAGAAAGGCTTTGCCATAGTTAACCGGACCGGACACTATGAGGTAGTATTACAAGTAGCCGAAAAAGCAGGTGAGGTCAATGAAAATTGATGTCCCGGACCCATTTTTTGAAATGCTCAACAGCATAGGCCGCGAAATGAAGCCAAGTAGAACCCTTGAACTGTTGAGGTGGGCTTCAGAAAACCAAGCGGAGTCATCTGAATTAGCCGATGAATACATGAAGCTAAAAGTTAGCAGTAAAAAAGAGTTTCAATGGTCTATCTCTATTGGCAATGAACCCAAACAGGCTCTTGTCTATACGAAACAATGGACTAAAAGGCGGCATGAACAGGCATGTCTGCTTAAGAAGGTTATAGCTGACTCGAAAAAGGCTGGATACCAATTTAAGATGCCTAACGGCGTTAAGTGCAAAATTCAATATAGAGATGGAGAATACCGTTTTAGATTTAGCGTCGCAGAAGAAGAAGTCATTCTATTCTATTCCCGCTTAAGTTATTCAACGATTGAGGAAGCCAAAGAATATGGACATGTAAGCAATCGAAGGTTATACACCATTGTATACAATGACAAAACCTATGACATTGACGGCGAAATTGCAAAAGCACTTTTGCAGGCAATAGTGCAGAACATCAGTCCAAAAGTGGCGGTCGTTGTGTCATCGGATGCAGGAAACTTCAACGGAGGAAACGATGTTGGACGATAAGTTGTTTTGCATGTTCAAGTTTAGGCCCAGTAGCCACAGCGAAGATTACACCATTATAGCGAGTTATCAAACAGACGAGGATGCAGCTAAAGCACAGAAGGCAGTCGATGAACTCTTGAAAGACATGGAGAAGCAACCTGAAAATTATGACACTGATTGGTCACCTGATGAAGCGCAGGTTTCAACTTGCGGCAACCAAGTTTCTTTTGCAGTTTACAGCGCCGGCAGCCTTGACGATGTAGAATCAGCTCTTCAAAAAGAAGCGGAACCTGAATCATTGAACTGCTATACAAACTACCAAGAGCTAACAATCATGGTCAAGGTCCCTAAGGGATTGACGCCTCAATCTGCCATACTTGTATTGGACACTGCGGAAGCTGAAGCCATAAAATGGTTAACAGAACATATCGGTAACCCAAAGATAACTGAAGAAGAAAATGAGCAAACATATGAATGGTTCTACGCTGGAGACGAAATCTACTATGACACCTACTTGTACGCAGGTTTCGAATTCCATGTCAACGAAAAAGAAAACTGGGTAGTAGAAGAGTGAGGAGAGCTATACTCTTGAGAGCTATTTCTACGCCTAAAGGAACATTCATCTACGACCGCAACACTGGCAACTGCTTTTTCACCAACACAAAAAAAGCGGACAAATGGCTTAAACCGTTATATGCACAGATTGCGTTAACACAAAAATGTAACCTAAGTTGCTGGCACTGCTATGCCGACTCTTCGCCAAATAACGGTTGTGAGTGGCCAATTGGTCGACTAAAGTGGCTGATCCAGTTCTTGGATGCATGGGGCATTTTTGGGGTTGCATACGGTGGCGGCGAACCCTTTATGTACCCTCACCTATGCGAAATCGCACAGTATACTTGGAAGCAAACAGGACTTGATGTTTCAATTACAACGAATGGTCATGCGGCTAAAGAAGAACAGATTAAGCAGCTTGAAGGCTATGTAGGCGAAGTCAGGATAAGCATACGCCGCTTAAACGACTGCAAGCAACTTAGTAAATTTCTTCATAAAAAATTCGAAGTTGGAGTAAACCTGCTCCTATACAAAGGAAGCTCGCCAGTTCTCGAAGACATAGTAGAGAGATGCACTAGTTTGGGAATCAAGGACTTCTTAGTGAACTCTTTTGTTGCTACAGGACGAGGCACAATCTATGCAGATAGAACACCAATCAAAGAAGACTTTGTTGAGTTCTCAGATATCATTAACAAACACATGGATGAAAAGGGGTTAACAGTTAAGGTTAGTGCACGATTGGCAGTGAACCTTCAACCACATCTTAAGCGTAGTTTTCAGCCCTTCCAAGATGAAGAAAAAGGACGAATACTGTCTATAACTGCAGACGGCAAACTTAAACCTTCAAGCATGGCTAAAGAATCCTACCCGTTCAAAGACGAGTCTCAGATAATAGCTATTTATCGCAAAAAAATTGTGTTATAATTTTTTTGCGAGGTGAACTTATATGGAAAAAGAAGAAACTGATTGTGCCACCCAACAAACTATTAACCAGTGCTCCGACGATTCACTTGTAATTAATGTTGAATTCACTCCAATAGCTTTTGTAAACTATGCCCATCTTGTCCTTTCAATTCTTATAACCAAAAGAGCTGATGAATCAACCAGATTATTCCTAAAAAGTCCTCCGAACGATTCAATCGCATGGTTGCTAAACACGTATGCGACAGGCGTCTCAGTGCAGCCCTATGGGTTCACAGCGTATGCTTCAAAGAATGTTGGTTTAGCTCTCGCTTACTTCATTGCCCAGCCAAACAAAAGACTCACCCAAGAAGAGCTTGCGGAAATAGTATCCAAAGGCACAACCCGACGACACAGCTTTCTAAGCGAGTTGGGGATTGACATTGATCCAAGCGCCTTTGAGATACTATCAACCGCTAAAATCAACAATCAAAGCCTAAACGTCGAAAAATTTCCAATAGTCATTGTAGACGTTAAGAGCTTAAACATAACTGTTGCTCTGGACGCAAATAACATCGACAGACCTTTCCTAAAAGATCTGCTGCAGAACGAAATCGAAAATGAAACCAGTGCTTTGTTAAAAGGTATTTCATTGCTTGAGCAGCCGTCGCAGATTCGGTATATGCAGCTTCTTTCAGAAGACAACCTACAACTGCCTAAAATCGCTAAAACGCTCTATAAAACCGCCAACTCAACCAGCAAAAAGGCCAAATGGGTAAAAATAGCGGATTGGCTACGAAAAAACAGCTATACGAAAGAAGCATCCACACTCATAGCAAGCAAAACGCTCTTAGGACTTACCTGATAGCGGCAAAAACAATCAACTACTTTTGTGTAAACGGAGGCTGATGGCTCCACAATGTTGGGAGGTGAAGTAATGTTTGCTGTTTTAGATGATATGGGCAAGGGTGTTGGTCTGCATGTCTGGCTAAGAGAGAATACAGAAAAAGTCAAATCAGTATCTGAGCCACCAGACTTCCATATATCAAACGTAAACCAAAAAAAGGCTCTGCTAAATTTTCTCGCGCCTCTTCCAGCAAATGTATTCCCAGTTATGCAGGAAAGAAGCGTATGGCTGTATGTATGCGTTAGGTTGTCGGAAAAAGAAGCAGAAGTAGTGCGAGCCCTTGTCCGGTCAAAGCTCACCTGGAAAGACGTAGCTGTTTTGGAAGATAAATCGCCTGATGAAATTTTGAACTATTTAGCTGTTAAAAAACTTGTCAGCTGAGTTGGTGTCTGCTACCCCTGTTTTGGTGCTTTTAGATCGTTAGTGGATACTCTGCCCTTCTTGTACGCATATGCGTGGGTAAACTCAGCTAAAAACCTGGGCTTCAAGAAGCGAGGCGAGGAAGCTACTCGGCCCGGGAGAACTCGCCAAAATAAAAATGGAGATGAAATTGTATGAGTAGAGGAAAAGTGTTAATCAGCGGTTTTTTGATAGATCTTGATTGTCCCTCAGAAGAACGGCTTGCTGCCCATGTTGATTTATCGGGGTTAGCGGGCTATCGTCATATGGATTGGGTGGGTTCACTTCAAGATCTTTTGAGAAATGTCGATGCTGATTATCGAAAAGAAAAATTAGGCAAAGAAGAAAAAACCGGAGACCAAATGCTACATCGAGGTCGAAGCGTCAGAGTTCGCTATGTCAAGGATGGACAGGGCCAGCAGCGCAAAGTGGCAAGTTTTCAACCCTATCCCAGCATGATAGTCAACCATTTCAAAGAGCTTAGACGAAAAGTCTACGATGCCCTCAACGAAAACTGCCTGATCCTTCAAGAAGAAAGAATTGGCAGGATGAAGCGAAAACTTTACTTTTTGCCAGCCAATCTCGCATCCGAAATAATGATTCGTGTCGAAGAACTCAACAACTTGCTCGATGCCCTTAAAATTGACGTAAAAGAGTTTGAAGAAAGCCAAAGATTCGATGCAATCAAGGTTCACATCAAAGAAACGGGCTTTCAACTAAATAGCCAGAACGCCGACATGTCAGCGATAAAGATTTCGCCAGTCCCCTTAAGTCTCAGCCGAGATTTCTTTCAGCAGTATCTGGAAGAGGAGAAAAGGAAAGCGGTCACTGAAGTCGATGAGAAAAAAGCTCAGACGTTAACAGAGCTTGAAGAAAGAAGAAAACGTGGCTTATCTGCCTTGGAGAAAGAGGTTCAACGAAAACGTCAAGAGATGCTCGATTCCTTA
This sequence comes from Bathyarchaeia archaeon, assembly GCA_050108155.1. Lineage (GTDB taxonomy): Archaea > Thermoproteota > Bathyarchaeia > Bathyarchaeales > Bathycorpusculaceae > Bathycorpusculum. The sequence goes on from JBNIDR010000007.1 coordinate 38,634, forward strand.
AAACATGACTTGCAAGAAAAATTCGCATCAACCATAACGTTAGCTGAAGAAGCGGTTAAATCAATTCTAAGCGGAGAGAGATCGGCGAGCAAAACTGCAGCAAAACGCTATGACAAATTCATCGAACTGGTAGAGAGCGTTGGTGTAGAATATGATGCTAAGCCGTTCAAAGCCTTAAGTGAAGTATTCTGCGCTGCAGGAGCCAAAGACAATACCGCTTTAACATGTGCGGTAAGCGAGCTAGCCACAAGCCTGGGCATAGCGGCAACTGGGGATCCTGCAAGGGACATTGAGCTTGCAGCCAAAGCAGCACGCGGCGAATCGCTAATGCTGTTTACTATCGAGTAGGTGAAGCATATGTTGTCTTTTGAAATGCGGCAAGCTATCGGCAGACTGGAAACTGAAGAGGAATGCAGAGAGGCTTTTGAGGCAATCCGAACCAAATGGAAAACAATCCGTAACCTATCAGCAGCCAAGACGCTAAGCAAACTCCAAGTAGGATCAGTCGTCGAAGTAAAGGTTAGGGGAAGATTGCGGGAAGTAACTGTTGAAGCAATCCATAGAACAACGATTGTAGGGACTATTGACGAAGTCAAGTACAGAATACCTGTTTCAGCCGTAATTCGTATTCTAAAAGCTGCAGGTGAAGCGCCATGAATTTGCAAGAATGGTACGATGACCATATGAAAACTGTGGTAGAGCAAGCAAAGAAAGCACAGCAAGGAAGCGCAGAAGAAACTATTCAAAGCAGAATTCATCGACTAATGGAACTCAAGAAAATCTATGGCAAACTGCTAATCCTACGTGACCTGCAAGTCAAAGCTCAGCTTAAGCCTTACCCTGAAATGCCGGTTCTTAAGTGTCCCATTTGTGAAGGCGAATTAACAGAGGATGGCTGCTGCTGATGGCAAACGTAAGATGCAAAGAATTTGACGCTCAAAATCTTGTACTGGGAGGCGGATTGTATGAAAGCTAAAGTGAAAGCTACTGGTGAAATTGGTGAAGTACAAGACTTCGGAGAAAAATTTATACCAAGATACCGTGTCGGGGAACGCTTCTACTTCGACAATGAACTGGAATTTCTTGAGGACTCAACTTTAACTAGCTTGCTGAAAGAACATGTGAATACTCTGCGTAAAGAAGCTGTTAACGCCATCTCTAAATCTGAATTCTCAGCCAAACTCTTGAAGCTTTTAGACGCCAGCGCTGAAGCAAAAGAGATGACATCTGACGACCTTGATGTTTTATACGTTGACTACTTTATGAGCGATCTAAGCTTTGATGAGTGGTTCCACCAGTTCTCTAAAGGCGAACTATAATGACTGACCTCTACGAATTTTTTGTATGTACTCACTGCGGTAAAACATTCGAAGAAGCCAATATTACAATATGCCATACTGATGAGGGAGTTGTCAGACTTGATGCCAGAGGCGAGCTTGACTTTGACAGCCAATATGGCGAGCTGACGGAACTTAAAGTAACCTGCCCACACTGCAATAACGATCTGTTCCCAAACGAGAAGCTAAACGGTCCATACGATCCCAAAATCGAGACTTGGCTCAGAGCTCATCTTGCTCCACAAAACGAGGCTTCGAAATGACTTCCTGCCCTGAATGCGCTTCCACCAATTTGCAATGCACTGGAGACGAAGAGGCAGAAACAGGCGACCAAGACTACGCATCATCCACAACTGAATACGAATGTAAAGACTGCGGCTGCCAATTTGAAGTGACCGAACGTACCGAGTGGACTACTGAAGTTACCGTTCATGGCAGAGAATATGTGCCTGAAGATTGGGAGGAAGACTGATGGCTAAACGTAAACCACGCTTTACTGTGGCTTGGAAAGAAAACTACCGAATTACCAGTATACCTGCTGACACACCAGAAGAAGCCATTGAAAAAGCCAAAAACCTAATCGTAACAAGAAGAAACCAAGGAGAATCAACCGATACCTACGATTTTGTGGCTTCCGGAGAAGAAAACAACAGAGGTGAACAACTATGAGTTTCGAGGATGTCTCTCAAGCGATGAATAAGCTTGTCGCAACAGTTACAGATGTTTATCGGGGCTATTGGCAGTACGCAATGGTCGAAACAATCTTTTGCGGACTCCTAATAGGTGAGCCAGTGTTGCTCATCGGCTCTCATGGCGTAATGAAAACAAGCATGGCAAACTTTGTCGGAACCCTCTTCGATAAACCTGTAGCAACAATAAAAAACAAGGTCCACTCAAGGAATAGCTTGGAAAAATGGCTCGAAGATTTAGCTTCTCAACTCAAGATAGACCCAGAAAAGCTAACAAAGAACCTAATTGACGGCATCGACACTCAATACGAGCAGACAACAGACGACCTAACTGTGACTATAGAAATCGATTTAGTAAAATATTCCCTTGCAGAAAAACTCGCAAAACCAGCTAGAAAGCCAATCAAAGTATTTACTATGCAAGTCAACGACCAAATGGACCCCGAAGATCTACTAGGCTATGGCGTAGACCACCCGACCCTTTTAGGATTAAAGCCACCCCATGCGGTTAAATCAGGAAGAGTTGCAGGCGCCGACTACGTTGTTTTAGATGAAATCTTTGGGGCCACACGTCTGCTTTCCAAGTTGCATCATGTGCTAAATGAAAAAGTTATCGATACCACCGTTGGGTGCGTTGAGACTAAACCGTTGGGGATAATGCTGTGCACTAATCCGCTAAACGACTTCTATCAAACCAACCTAAAAATCATCAACGCCGCGACGACAGACAGATACGCTCTGTCGGCTAGGGGTCTTCCCCCAAGCTCCCAGGAAATCCTGTTTATGTCTGAGCGATGGAAGCACATAAAACTGAAGAAAACCGCGCCCATAGAACTCATCTATGAAGCAAGAAAACTTGTAGAAGGAGTAAAAATCCCTGAAGAATACATGGTTTTCAGTCTCGGTTTAATAAGCCACCTAAGCAGATGCTACTTCAGCGTTTCAACCGGAACAAGAGCAGAAGAAAGCAAGGACCCGTTCGAGGCTGAAAGAGACTGCTCACTCTGCATTTACGGCCAAAATTATCCCTGTGGATTAGCTAACGTCGGTAAGGTAAGGACCATAGTGAGGCTTCAGCAAACGATCAAGACACATGCGCTACTGAATATGAGAAAAGAAGCTGACGAATCGGACCTTGCTTTTGCTCTACTCCATGTTCTTCCACATCGGCTCTCATGGAACAACAACGAATTCTTAGCTGAACAAGGCAGCATATTCACAGCCACCAAAACGCTAGTAGAGAAATACGCAAATATTTTCACTTCTCAACAAGCGCAAATAGCCAAAGTTGAAGGACTCATAAAAAGACCAAACGCTAAAGATGCAGCCGAACTTAAAACCGCCTTCAGGGATGCACCCATTGCAAGAGCAATACTAGATGAAGTGGTAGACATGATGAAAGAATCAGCAAAGAAGAAAGGAGACACTACAACACTTGAAGCTCTAGAATCCAAACTAAACATTGAAAACGCCATAAAAACACTAAAAACCAAACACAACACGGCTTCCTAACAGACTACGCCCATTACAGTTAGGACTCGACATTTGAAAATTCATTTCTTAGAGGTGAACTAAATGAATAGAGCACTCTATGGAGCATTTAACACCGTTCAGAGCTCTTTTACGCCTGTACCACCACCCTTAAAGCTCCAAGTCGACAAGAAAGCCCCAACATTCTCAGTGAATCTATCTCAGATGCTTGTAACCGCTCCAAAATACTGGAACGAACTCAAATTCTTCAAGGAACTTCTTGGGCATGAAACAAAGCATGCAAGTTCAGACGGTCTTCCCTACACCTATATTAACGCTCTGCGGCATGAAGCAAAAGTCATGAGCGAGTTGAATATCAACCTTGGAATGGCTGGTGGCCTTTTGAACATAGTTTACGATGCAGTAGTGGATTTGAGAGTTTCAAAAGAAGGATTAAACGCAAAAAGCATGTGCATTGAGTGGCTCGACCGATTTCCAATAGACGCCAAAGCTGAAGGATCAAGCTATCATCTGCTCCAGATTATTTACAAAGACTTCTTCGAAACCCAGCTTAAGGTAACTCAATATGAGCGAGAGCTGAGGCAAAGTTTGGATTATGAAAAACTCAAAAAAATACTAAAAATGTTAGCGCTAAGCACAGCAAATAATGATCAACAGACCAATGAACTCGTAGTTATAGCAGCCGGATTAGTGGCGCAGCTTTCAAGACCTGAACCGCCCCAAAAGGGAAGGCAGTCAGGGGATGTTGACTTTGACAGAGGCGACGCGCAGGTTAGATCAGATGCGGCTGAGATCGGTACAAACGCAGGTCTAAACAATCAGCAACTTGCTGAGCTCATGGGTGTAACAGAAGATGAGCTTGATGAGGCATTGAAAAGGGCATCTGAAGACAAAGTTAGAGCGGCATTGTGGACAACACTGTTGGGTTTCAAAGGTCTTTTCTCGAGCAAATCCGCACTAGACATACAAGAACCAGCTTGCAAGAGATGGAAACCGTATTCAAAGCGACTGGATCCTTCAAGCACTATCAAATCACCAGACGACCCCCGAAAATGGCGTGAGCAAAACCTTGCGACGACATTGACAATCGAATCGGAAGGAGAATCAGGGGGCTTCACAAAGCTCATAATACTGATCGACTGCTCAGGAAGCACCATAAAACCTTATGGTAGCAAAACGGTTTTGGGCTATATCAAAGATGCCGCCTATAGCCTCATAGCTTACGCCAAAAAGCTCAACCTTCCAGTGGCTTCAATCGGGTTTAGCAGTAACGCTTGGATCATAGCCAACGAATCAAAAGACTACCTCAAACACGCTCGACAGGTTTTCATGCTAAAACCACTTGGAACAACAAAACTTGGAAACGCAGTACAACTAACAGCACGGCTTAGACCTGACAGAGCCCTTATCGCCCTGCTAACGGATGGATATGTAGCCCCTGAAGATCTTTTGCAGCTTTCTGAACAAACACAGGCAAACAAGGTCATAGCAGCCATTGTCAGCGTAGAAGCAGAGGGTGTAGAAAACATGAAAGCAGTCTCAAAAAGAGCTGACCTATTTGAAGTCAGGCCGGATAAAACCGGCAAAACAATAATCTCAATGCTGCCAAAGTCCACTTAAAAACAAAGCAAGTTGCTTTCCTTAAGCCCTGACCATTGTGTTTAGGGCTCCTTCAAACGTGCGAGAGGTGAATTTCTATGGCTAAAGTATCATTTAGATTTAATGATCGATTTGTTGCGTATTTAAAGAGCATTGCTGGGCGATGGGACCCACAAGCTAAGGTTTGGGTTGTGCCGGAAACGAAGATATTAGAGGTTGAAGCCAAAGCCAAAGAGCTTGAAGTTCAAAAACTCAAAATCGAACCTGGTCAGAGAGCAACCAGTTCTTCTTCAAAGCCTGTTGAAGGCGTTATAAAGATGAGAAAAAGCAGAGACGGTCGATTTGTCCTAATCTCGGTCGATCTAATAGCATTCACTGATGACGTAAAAGAAATGCTCTACGGCGAAAGAGAAACCGTACGCTTTAAAGTTTTGCAACCTAAACCTTTGCTGCAACCGCAACCGTCTTAGGCATTTGCTTGGGAAAACTTTGCTTAGTTTCCTAATTTCCCCTTTTGTTTGGTTTGTAGTTAATTTAGCGTAGTTTTCAATTTGGAGGTGTTTTGATGAATTATTTAGAGGATAGAGTAGATGTTAGAAAACCCTTAGTTAGGGAAATCTTCGGAATTTGCCTGTTTAATTCTCAAACGAGCATTGGAGGTGAATTTGTATGTCGTTAGATAGGGATTTTTGGGAATCGAACCCATGCTGTAAGGGCTGTACAAAATGGAGTCCTAGAGACAAAGTAGTGGTTGAAGGTGATGAAATCAGATACCTTCTATGGGGAAGTCAGGTTGCAACTTGGAACAAAACGAACAATACGTTGATGGTTGACGATTGCGGTTGGAAGACAAAGCTTACTTTCAACAGACTGAATGCCATTCTATCAGAACTACGTATCTCTATCTATAGTATACGGGGTAAAACCTACATATGGAACCCTAAACTGCAAGTAGAATACCTATGGGAAGGAACCCACACAATAAAATTAGATCCGCTTAAAATTACTCCATGCACTCCCCGTAAGACTAACAAAAAAGTTTCGGATTCACTTAGAAACTATTATGCGTCGGCGTCAGAGCTAATTGAACAGCATAAGCAGTTGGTCACAAAAACATTAGATGGCTTGGTTTGCCTATTCCCAAGACGATACTACAGTAGAGAATTTTCGATGTTAGTTCTTGGCCTGTATGCAAACGGTGACAACGTCAAAGCCTACATGGGAAAAGTAGCTAGCTCGAAGGTTTACTCAGCTTTTATGAAAAACGATGCAGCATCCTTGACAGGCTACCTTGTTCAAACCGGAGAGGAACTTAACGACCGTGAAATGTTATCAGAATTAAATGATTTTAGAGTTGATACTACCCTTTTGCCTCAAACGATATTGCAGCAACTTGCTTTAATGAAACTAATGGAGGCATAACAAGTGGCAACTCAAGAAATCATAACGGTACCCTTCGAATTCGATGGAGAAACAATTTCAAGTGGCAATGTGAAGTTCAGCGTTGACTGCTGCGGCTTTCCAGGCATTAGCTTCTATATTCCGTCGCAGTATGCCCTGCTACTTCTGAAAAAAGAGACAAAGACCGAAGCAGAAAAGCTAATTCAGGAAATCTCCAAAGCCTCAATAGTTAGTGAAGTGCAGAAGAAACTGCTAAAACAAGCATGCGAAAAAGGATTCAAACCTGTCTGGTCAGAGCTTCAGAAATTAAACCGTCAATTTCCAACGAGTGAACCACAATTTTACGCAGATGTCTCTTATGATGGTAGCATAAACCAAGATCGAATAATACTACTAACATCTGAAAAGGCAATGATATTTTACGCTCAAAATAATCTCGACGTGTTACGTTTAGGCTTACCATTAAACGTCTATACTTGCCCTAGTATACACACACGATTTCACCTAAATCCAGAGAAATGTAGTCTTCTTAGAGGTCACGAGAAAGAACTGATGGACCTAGTTGAGGAGCTAAAGGAATATGATAATTACCTTAGAGGCAACCTGGTAGATGAATGCTATGAAAAGTTCTTCACTAATCGGGCAGAAGCTGCTGAAGTGTTAAATGAGATTCGCAAAAAAGTAGGCGATAAAGAAAATAGAGATCGCTTGTTTCACACTCTTGAAACTGAAAGGTTCTTGGCGTTTTCAGGAGGATTGTTCATACACGATTACTGGTCGACCTATTACATTTCAAATGACGGCGAGGTGCACAAGCTTTGCTACAGCAAGAAAGTGGAGATACGCGAAGCAGTCTTAAGAGCATATGAAAAGGGGAAGCCTCCGACAAAACTGGAAGAAGTTAAAGAAGAGAGTACACTGAGACAAATAGCTGAAATCGCAGGAAAAATCAGACCGGACCTTGCTTTTGTAATTCTCCCATAGGAGGCAACTGTCTTGTGCTCGAAAAGTGAAAGCATCTATCGAATCCTTGCCCCGTACATAGACAAGATCTTTGAAGCTCTGCTTAGAGAAGACGTTGACTTTGAAGAAGCCTCAATTGAAAGTTTTGCTGAACTCATCTGTTTAAAGGCTGAATTAACCATCCGAGAAATGACCCGCGAACTAAATGCAAAAATGCAAAACGGAGAACTATATGCTTTGCGGCAGCTTATTCGGGAAAACCCAGAAGCTAGCCAAAAGGCTGCGCGGTATGTTGCTAAAAAACTGAAGCATCACGTTCGCAGAATCATAGAGGAAGAGCTCAATCAATCGGCGGCTTGCCCAAAAAAAGCATGAGGCGAAAAATATGAACTTAAAAACAGAACTGCCAACACCTGGCGACTTAGTTGTCGTCAAAAGAACAGATGATGCCTCAATTCGCGTCGGCTCATACGGTATAATCATAGGCGAGATCAAAGCAAAGCAGGACAAAACACTTAGCGTTGTATTCAATTTCACGTGCCCTTGGTCTCTAAAAACAGGTGAAGACAACAAGGTCATTAATGCTTCTGGGGGGCCTCAACGAGAAATCAGAATAGCGCTTCTAAGGGCTACCAGAAAGCTTAGACGCCAAGAATTTCTTTTGTCTGAAGGCTCAGAGCCATCTCGAAGATTAGTCAGAGTTTGGAACACTGACCTTACCGAGCGTTAATTTCTGGAGGTGACAACTTTGAATAAACACGAAGTTTTGCAGTTGATTAAGAGGCTTCAAATTAATCGGTGCCCTGATTGTGGTGGCGATGAAATTCAGATACACACTGATAGATTCTTTATCGTTAATACCGCAAAAATGGAAGCCTATGAACCCGAAAAGGAAGCTGATTCAGAGACTTCAGACGTAACTGAAATTGTTTGCCGGAAATGCGGTAGCAGACTTACAGCACTCCAAGACATCATTATCTTCAAAACAGCACTCATGGAACAACTGAAAAGTCGCCTCAAGCGCCAACCTACAGACCAAGAATTCCTAAACTACGTTGAAAACTTAGAAACAAACTTGCCTTCATGGCTACAAACAAAAACATTGGACATACAAACATAGATGCCTTAAATTTGAAAGATTAGAATTTTTCAGAAAGAGATCTGTTCTATTCCGAGCGAACACTGGCGCCCTCTTTTTTCAAGGGCAGTTCATTCGATGTATTCCGGATGAAGCTTTTGGCTTCATTCGATGAGCTGGTAAACTCTCCTGACGATGTCGGCGGCCTATGCTTGCTGACTGCTCCTCAGTCCAGGTACTGGGGGGTTGGCTTGTCGCGCCAGCCACTGGAAACCTATCCAGTGTTTGCGGCAGAGCCGAAACATGGAACCGCCAACTGAGGCGTCCATGTTGAGAGCACATAACCAACCCAAGTTTGGATATGCGATTTCGCGATTGACAGTAAAGTCAATTCTTGAAAGAATTGCCCGATATGTATAATTGCCTTTGGCAAGTGTCAGGCTATACTATGGCTTGCCTTTTTTACCTTCTTGGCTTAAAAATGAAAAAGCTTAAATAATTATCCTATAATTGGATTATCCTGTACGTGGATAATAATGAGATTTTATGATCGTGAAGCTGAACTCACGGCACTTGAAAAGGCCTATTCCACAAAAGGCTCAGAAATGATAGTCGTCAGTGGGAGAAGACGCATAGGTAAAAGCCGACTTATCGATGAGTTTCTTAAGGATAAGGAACGCACTAAAATCCTCATAGTACCCAAAGAAGAAAAACAAGTCGCAGTCGATTTTGCAGAGGCTTTTTCCGATGGTTATACTCCATCATTTAATAGCGTTGAATCTGCCTTAGAGTATTTTTTTAATATCTCCAAGAAAAGGACCTTATACATAGATGAGTTTCCCAATCTTTTAGATGTGGACCCATCTATTCCTTATGCTTTCCAGCGTGTTTGGGAGAAATACAAAGACAAAACAGCAAAGGTCCTCATCGTTTCTGGTTCATATGTTAGTATGATGAATCGAATATTTACACAGCAAAAAGCGCCGCTTTTCAACAGAGCAGGTTATACCATCGTCTTACAACCCCTATCCCTCAAAGTTGTTTGGGAAATCCAAACGGATCTTGGCATAGGTGCAACTGAAAAAATAGGTAATTACTGTATACTGGGCGGTATACCTTACTATTACGAGTTGGTGGAGAAGCGGGCAAAAAGAGATGTTGTCAATGAGCTTTTCTTTGATGTTGCTGCGCCTCTTAAAGAAGAAGGCCAAAACGTGCTAAGGCAAGAGTTCGGAGCAGGGTACAAGAAATATTTCTCCATCATAGAGGCGATAGGCGCAGGCGTTGTTTCGGGCAGCGAGATAGCCAATAAACTTGGTCTTGCTCAAACCACCCTGTCTAAATATATAGTGGCGTTACAACGAGATTTCCAACTTATCGAGCGAACTGTACCATTTGGGCAGAATCTTCAAAGAAGCAAAAAAGGCGTTTACTCAATCAAAGATAACACAATAGCTTTTTGGTTTACAAACGTCTACGGCAAACCGGACCCGCCTACAACGGAGAAATTAAACGAGTTCACCAGTAAACGCTTTGAAATATTTTGTAAGGATTTTCTTACCCAGTACCTAAAAGGAAAAGGAGAGACCATAGTCAGAACTGGTAGATGGTGGGGCCAAGTTGAAGTTAACTCAGCAAAATTCGAAGATAGGGAGATAGATGTTGTAGTTGAAACTCAAACAAGCCTTTACATAGGTGAATGTAAATGGACAAACAAGAAAGTCACTGGGCAAGAACTTAACCGGCTAGGTGAATCTTCAACAGCTCTAAAAACAAAAAAGCCCATAAGAAAAGTATTGTTCTCAAAAACAGGCTTCGAATTTTCAGAACCAAACGCAGGCACAATGCTATTTGATCCAATAAGGATTGAAACTGAAATAGCCAAACTTGTTTAAACAAAAATTCCAACTCTATAGGTCTTCACCACTAAAGCATGAGTAAGTGGCCCTTGCGCTTACAACCCTTAAAGTACCCAGAACAATGGCGGGGCAAAAGCTCAAAAGCAAGTGAACTTACCTGCCCCCCTCTATTATATTATTTTATATATTTTTTGTTTGTTGTTGTCTCTATAAGTGTACTTACTTGTTGTTTGCTTGTGTATGGCTGTGTGGTTGGCTGGTTTGTTGTTGGTTGGCTTTGGTTGGTTGGGTTTGTGGGTTGTCGTGTTGCTGGGTCGGCTCCGTTATGGTGCTGTTGGTGAGTGTTGAGTGGGTGTGCCTTGCCGCTTGGGACGCTTGCAACCGAGATGGAACAGTAAATGACGGCGCAATAGTTCTGCTAGACCGTTCACTTTCATTTCACCGAGAACAATCCTTTTGGCGATTCTGCATTGGGAGTGTCAACGGTGTGCCTCTGCCTTAGTTGGGTGTTTGAGTTGCAAGCATTAAACCTCGGTGGCAATACTCAACGTACTAGAGTCTTGGTTGGTGGAAATGGCGACTGCTGGGACGACTATGAAGCAGCATATGTGTTGAATGGGATATTCTTAGGGTACCGAGATAACTGGATTCAGCTCAGCGCACTAATCTGCAGACCAATATGCAGTCGCACATACTCACGATATGGCGGCAACCAAGTTCGCTTCGGTTCACGCCGACTCAGGACACAAATCGGGCATTAAACCTTCTCTACGTTTTTTCTTTTTTCAAACAAACCGCAAATTACCAAATTTGGGCTGCACTCACCATGAATAAAAACAAGCTGCAATAACGAACATACCTGCATTAACCATCACAAAAGCGCCGATCTATCTACAGCCAATGTCACCGCAGCAACAACCGCCCAATAAACATAACAAACCCAACCTTTTCAATCTGGCCATTTCACACTTCAACAATAGTAACCTGTGACCTAATCACAAAACCCTCAATCAACCAAAAACAAGACAAAACACAGACACATTCAACCAACCAATCACTTATACACACCATTAATCAGCCTAATCCAGCACAATAAAACAAACACTCAAAAAACCGTCCCGCCCCAGCAGCCACAACCATGAAGAAACCAGCTAACCAACACAAAGCAGCCCCACCAAGCCACCAGAACACCTTCAACAGCAAACCAAACCTCTTGGGCGACGCAGACGAGTGGGGGCGCAGAGGCGGAGAGGGCATGTAACACATTGGGCATCCAGAATACTCAGATGAGGCTGACAAGCACCTCAGAATGGTCTGTGGAAGTTTCAGAAGAAAATGCTAAAGCATTATGGCAAACATAAATAACAAAGACCAGCTATCACAATCCTTAACGCTCATGAAATTAAGCAACTTTCCTCAAAATTTGATATTAACTCGAGATGTGCATGTATGTGACGTTAATATCTTGAAAACGTCAGCGAAGGTTCAACATATCAGTGAAGCCTAACTAATTGATATGAGAACAAGATTCTTTTTTGCTTGTTGAGAAAAGAAAGTTCTGCGCTTTATTCTTCTTTTTTGATTCCTCTTTTTATTCCTTTCCCAAAGTCGTTTATGGCTTTAGCGCTTTTTTTTCCGCCTGCACCTATTGCTTCTCCAGCTTTTTCTGCGCCGCTTTCAATTTTTTTCTTTGTTTCTGACATTCTATTCAACTCAACCGCTAAGATGTTATTTATAGACTTAAGCGTATGTGACTGTGAAGCCACAACAACAGCAGAATATCAACGGAGGTTTAGTTGACCAGTAACAGCGCTTGCGCCAGAAAATTAGGGAAATAGAGGATTATTATCTTATGGTGACTTATCGGTAAGGTTTGCGCTGCTTGATTTAAGCGAATGCGAACCCATATTTTGTGAGTTTTTTCAGCTTCTAAGCAATTTTTGAAAACGCGCGCCTTCTTTTTCCATCATACGCAGTTGCGTGAAAAGAAAGCGCTTAGTAACGCAGCGCTTAGCGCTTCCTGCAATGCAGTTTATAACTAAACAATCAAGCAGGCGAACCTAAAGGTAGCTGAAGTGCAATGTAAAATAGAAGGTTTATGGCACGTCTTTGGCTGGACGTGCCATGATTAAGGGTTAACAGGGATTTTTCGAGAAGGGCAGTTTGGGCTATGGCATGCCAACCCTTAACCGCCTCAGTATCAATCCATATTCCATAAAAGTCTTTGCCAAATTAACGGCGTTATCAAAAACAAAAATGCGATTCCTGTGCATGCTAAACGTTTCAGCTTTAGAGAAAAGCACGGGCATGTGGACAGACAATGGATTGCACTTAAAAGTGTCAAAAGATCAACTGCACATATACCTACGACCAGTAGTCAAAACGTAGGCGCGCTCAATTTTTTTAGCGCTACTTAGGTACAAACGCAGCTGCGTATCAAAATCTGTTATGTAGTTAATAGAAAACGAAGCACTAAGTGATTCATTTAGCCCTATAATTCTTCTGATGGCGCTAACTGGGAAGTGGTTGCAATATTTGACCTTGTGAGAGGAGCAGGCGCAAATGACTGGATTGATGGCTATACAGTTTATTTATTGGCAAACAATGGGGAAATTTATTATGCACAGGAAAGGGGATATTACTAATTAATCACTGTAGAAAAACGGTCGATAACTTGGCAAATATAGTAAGATAATTCGTAGTATCGAGTCTTTATTAAATACGGATTTTCTTATTATACACATATTGTTGCTTTAGCCCTTGTGTGCAAAAATAGCACGGCAAATTCAGGTTTAAGAATCAATTTAATACTATGGGAATATTATGAGAAATAGGTATCAATAACGTTTTTACTTCTGTTTAAACCGTATTGTCTAATTGGGATGTGTGTGTTTATGGTTGCCTTCGAGTGCCCCTTCTGCAACCAAACCATCGAGACAAAACCGCCTGATAAAGTTCATTCATCGTATTCTTTTGAGAGACCAATAGCTAAAAGTTACCATGGCAAATTAATCGAAAAAGAGATAACTTGTCCAAACCCAGAATGCAGAGAACCAATCACAGTTTATTGGTATGCACCACTGGACTACTTTAATAGAGTATAGCCAACCCAAAGGTAACTTTAGTTGTCTGTTCTAAAAAGTAGATTTAAGTGCTGTTTATAGCTTACAATAATTGGGGTAGCTGAATGAGCCAGAAGCGTGCGCTAGTATTAGTCGGTGTTGGAGTAGCTTTTATTGTCTTAGCGTTAGCGCTACTGCTAGCGGGTAATCAACCAGCGGCATCCTCAACACCCGAATCAAAAGGTGGTGTCTATCTGCATTTTTCAAGCGACTATCAAGACGGCGCTCAAACCAAAGCTTACTTGATTGACTCACAACTCTATTACGGAGTTTATAATCAAAGCTTCTCTCGTTCGGGTGCTACAGGTGACTATTCAGTTAACAAGGGCAACCCCTGCATAATCATTAATGGAACAATCAGAAACGACTATGACAAGGATTACTATTTCGGCATAACAGCAAACGTGAACAATGCCGCTGGAGACAAAATCGAACCAATACTTACTATTAACTCGCCGCATCCGGGCTTTACTTTGACAAAAATCGATAAAGACTCAACAGGGTACTTCGAGCTACAGATTAAATACGAGGGCAAAGACATCGTTAACTATAACCTTTTCATAGCGTTTGAACCCTCCGAAGTTGCTCCGCCGTAAGGGCAGTTTAGAATCAAAGTAAGAGCTTTGGCGGTTTGTTTTTTGAATGCATGCACTGTTCTAAACAGTAGATTTAAGTTCTAAAATTACCAAAGAAGCACTAAGAGGTTAGGTAAATGAGACACAATCCTACTCAATTGTTTGCTTTAACCGTTATAGCACTACTATTATCGGCTATGGTTTTAGCGCTTTCTCCTGCATCGGGGCAACTCAATCTGGTTAGTGCATCAAGCACTATTCCCCAAGCAGATCAAGAATACGCCAACGGCACACTCGCCTCTAATAATGCGCCCTTCAAAGTCTGGTACAATTGGATTAACGTTTCAAACACGCAAATCCTCTACTATGCAGCCTACACAACGCCAGATTATCCCTTTCCAGTGCCCATCGCTAACATCATAGGCCAACATTTCAGCTTAGAAGATGGCACACAAATCTTCATAGCCAGCGCTCTGTCTGAATTGGAGGTTTACCATGACCTCAACGGCGACGGCATCCCACAAACCAACGCAGGTTCAGATGGGAATGAGGTTCTCTACTACATTTACTCTAACATGAGCCAAGGCTACAGTATGACGCAAATTGAGAAAACAACGATTGATTCTGTCTCACATTACCAGTGGAGCTTCACTTACCAAAACGCTTATGCGTATCTGCAGAACGCCGAGGCACGAGTCGGTGTTGTTGCAAGGATGTTTTTTGAGCACTTAACCCTAAACTACGATTTTAGCGTGAATGGGAATGTTTCTGATTTGAAGACAAGCTTTGACATAGGAAAAGTCACCAACCTCGAAGTTCTTGAGCCCTCCGAGTTTTCCTCTTTCGACGGCTTAAGCTTAGCTTTACTCTATGCCACAGCCACCTACACCTCAAAACCCTACTCAACCTCGGTTAATGGGGAGCCATACGACTCTTCCACTGCAGATTCAGCAGTAGGCGCAGACGTTGCCGAAGTAAAAGTAGACAATGTTAAAGCTTACGACTTTGTCTTCGGGGGCAACTACACGCTCTACAGAGATGGCAGCACTGAAAGCCATGCGGCAAATATAGAAACCTATGAAGCGCAAGCTCAAGCTGTACCGGTTGCAGGTTTGCCGACGATTTATGGTCCAACCGTGCGAAGCATAAGCTTCTTTGCAAACTACTTAAACCTCGCTGACCTATTCGGGGGTTCTTGGCCAAGCGTTAACTCAAACTATGAGTCCTCATCGCTGATCTATCGGATTTGCTTCCCAGAGTGGGACGGCATGCAAATAGAGCACGACCCAACCTTCCTCGGCTACATATACAACAACCAGCAAATCCCCGAAATACCCACAATAGCACTAGTTATAGTCCCAATAATAATCGCTAGCTCACTGGCACTTATAGTTCAAAGAAAACGTAGACTTACGAAGCCTAAAAGATTTCTTAACGAAAACCCATTATAACAAGCCTTAACCTATGGACATGTTGGATGAGGCTTGAGAGCCTAAAAACGATAATATCGTAATATGACATATACCTAACACCTAAGCAATTGATGCTAAGGGATTGCCTTTTGCTTACTCATTACTACCAGACTGTAGTAGTCAGATGTTTGCCACAAACATATAACTGCCATTATTAATCAACCTCAAACTTAACAAGAGGTATTTTTTCGAATGAGAGCTAGAAAAGATGAGTTGAAGAAGGCAGTGGACGAAAAGGAACTTGCGATATACGAAGGCATTTGGGGTGAAATGAGCGTTCAATATTTTGTCTACAAGGAACGCTTTGACGTCACGCCCTTCCTGAAGGGGCTGCCAAACAACCTTGATCCGTGCCCTCATTGGGGCATTGTAACGAAAGGAGAAATCACCCTCAAATATGATGGAAAGGAGGAAAAAGCAAAAGCGGGAGAGGCATGGTATGCTCCTCCAGGCCACACAGCCATTGCTGAAGCAGGCACTGAGTTTTGGCAATTCAGCCCAAAAGATTTAATTCAGAAAACCAACGAAGTCGTTAGCCGCAACATGCAAGCAATGATGCCAGAGCAACAATAAGAAATATCCTTGATAATTTTTTGGGAGGTGACGTATTGCAAGAGACAGAAAGCATGGATCCCATGATGGTTGCCTCCAACGTTTACAAGTTTCTCAACGAAGACGAGCGGGTAAGAGCGCTTGAGGTAGTCTTTAAACCGCAAGATACCGCAAAAATGCATCATCATCCCTACCATGTAGTTTACGTTGTTAAGGGCGGAAAGCTAAGGTTTACTTCTGAGGGGAAAACCCAAGACATGGATTTAACTTCAGGTTCGGTTGTTTTCCTAAAAGAGCAGAATCATGAAGCAACCAACATTGGCAATTCAGACATTGACCTGCTGGTTTTCGAGATAAAGAAGACAGCGTAGAAGAATAAGACCTCAACATTTGTTTTTTCTAACTTTTTTTAGCTCGCTAATCTCGCAGAACCATTGGCGCCATCAACAACTTACATAGCCACTATACCTTATGGCGAAGGCAACTAACACAAACCTACGGCTGGAATTTTTCAACGCCAGCCTACGCTTCAGGAAAACTCTATGTCGCCGCTGACCTCAAGATAATCGCTTACCAATAGCATAAACCAACACCACCAAATCCGCTATTGCCAACATTTATAATATACTATTTAATCCAAACAAAAAAATCCAACAAAAGAAAAGCAAAGTAACATCACTATGCTTTCTTTTATAGGTAGCCTAGTCCATGTAGCGCGTGGAGTATTATGATTATGTAGAAGGGCATTATTAGGCTGGCATGGAGGAACCTGTTAGTTTTCAAGTTAAAGTTTGCCGATTTGAACCTGAATCTTTGGGTAAACCCTGTCATGACCTGCAAAGCCATCGCCAAATACAAAGCTAAGCCCATACCTGAATCTAAGAAAACAAAGTCTGGTCTACTTACTTGGGTTGAAAAATGGATTGAAATTAAACCGAAAAAAAGCAAGTTACCAAACATGTGAAAACGGAAAAGCCCCATCATCTTCTTGGGGTAAAAGTGCTTCATAAAAATAAATGATGGCGTAGCAACGGCAATGTAGATTGTTCCAATTATGGCTAACCAATGAGTGAAACGTAGCGGTCCAATAAAGAAATTTGTGGGTGTCAAATGCAGATAGGTCGCTGTTGAAAGAAAAACTATTATTAAAACTGTAATGATGGCTAATAAAAAATCAAAGTTATCGGCTTTCACCAAAAAGCCTTCTCATAGCTATTGCAAACAAGAGTTAACTACCTATGGCTGCATACCATAACTAAGCTTGCTTTAATCAAAAAATATAAACATTTCTAAAAAAAGGCTCAAGCCTTTGCAATTTTGAAAAGTTACCAAAACTGTAATGTTCACAGCTTTTCTAAGACTTCATATTCAATGTTGCCGCTGAACGGTTTAAGCGCTTTTAGTGATCCTTTATCCAGTGTTGCAACAGAAACTTTTCTCTTAGTTTCCTCATAGAGCTGAATAACAAGCGCTATCAATTCTGGATCGCCCTTATTTATAGCATATTCTGTCTTTGAGTCTATTTTACCCAAGTGCTTTCTAACGTTATCGCGATTTTCTGCTCGTAATCTACTTCGCATAAAAGCGCAATTTTCATGCCCCAATGCTCTTAGTGTGGCGTTTTTTGAAGTAAACCAGTAGCCCTATGCTCGCAGAAGCCATAGAGACTGCAGAAACGATTGCCAGTAAGACCGATGGGTTCTGGAAAAGCGACATGTTTGTATTCGTCGTAGAATCATTTTCATCAATAGCTATAGTTTGCGTGTTACTCCAACCGCTGGTTTCACCAGTGAAAATCCATGGCCACATCTGCAGTTGGTCAGTGGCATTGGGATTGTAACCTCGATGGACATAGCCTGTCATTGCTTCAAATCGAAAGTCTATCTCTGGGTTAAAAGGAAGCCCGCTAAGGCTTGGCTCGGAATAGGAGTCTGTAGTTGCATCATAACTTTCTAGCATGAAGCCTTGCGCTGGATGTGTCGGAGACAGCCGGAAAGAAAGCACAGTGTAATCAGAGTTTGATGGCTTTAGAGGTTCAACAAGGGGTGAGTGAAAACTAATCCAGTTTTCTCCATTACGTTCCTTGACCTGAATGTTATAGTAGAATTCAATGGTCCAGTTAGCAGACTGAGGGCTTTCTTGAACCTCGTAAGGAGTAAACTGTTGATTCTTAACCTTCAACTCAATAAAATATATTCTTGGCCCATCCCCAGAACAATCGATGACTTCCACGGTAAATTCTGGAATAGACGGTTTAGTTATGAGTGCTAATGTGGGTTTAGGCATGACTGCTATTAGGCTAAGCACCGTTAAGAGTGAGACTAGCAGTAGACTTGCATGTCTACTCATATCTATCCCGTTATATAAGGGGCATTTTCAAAAATTTAAAGTTACTTATCAAACTCTAGAAATAGTAATGTGATGGGTTTTGCTGCTTTCAAAGAGATTTGATATGAGACTAACAATAAATTGGCATAATTCAGTAGATCAAATTAGGAATAGAATAAGATGATGAGAAGACGAAATTAATCGGGCTCACAAGTGCTTTTTTTATACTAACGCGTTCTCAATAGGCATTAGTTTGCGATCAGTCCGACCACTTTCGATTACTTCCGATAATCCAACGTTTGAACTTCAATGAATTCATCTGCAATAGCCCTGTTAATCCTTTCAACGGAAGACAATATTTTGTCTGCCAACTCTGGAGATGTTTTCTAAAATTTTTTCTGCAAACCCTTTCGGCTCGCCAATGACTTCCTGCACTATCGCTTGGGGAATTACGGCTTTATAGTTTTCCTTCTTTTTCTGCCTTAGAAAGTCAAGTTTCCCTTTTTTGTCAAAGAATATGAGAACTGAGGAATCTACTACAAGGCAGTTAGGCATCAAGGGCGCCAACTTCGTCAAGAAGGGAGACAAACTCGTAGTAGCTTATTCCCAATGTAGCGGCTGCTTGCCTAAACGTCATCTTTTCAGCTTTCACTTTGGCAACAAGTTTGTTAAATTTTTGTATTCCCTCATCCCCACATCGAGCTTTGTAGAGTTCCATCAGTGTTTGTTCTTCAAAAGCCTCTATCAACTTCTGTGGTGAAACTTCAAGCTTGAAATCTCCAGCAAAATACACTCTTGTGTTGCCTTTGGCTTCGCTCTCTACAGCGCTTGCAGCTTCAAGCTCTCGCAGATACTTGTAGACGGTTGGCAGGGGGTAGCCTAAGTGTTTTCCGATGCCTTCTGCTGTCTCGCCCCTGTGCTTTGATAGGTGCGCGATTATCTTTGCTTTGTTCGGATTCCCTATTGCTCGCAGAATCGAAACTGTTTTCTCGGCCATAAAGGTCAGTTAACAAAATATATAATGGCAACTTAAAACTTTTGGGACCAAGAGTACCACAAAAATCAAGCCCAAGTGGTTTAAAATCCAGATTAACGATGATAATTTTAGGCAGTCGTCCAATGGAGAGAGCGGCAAAAAGATTATCTTCAATGTTATAGTGGGGTTACTTCTCAAACTTTTTGAGTCAATTCACACTGTTACATCTCAAAGGGCCAATTGTTGAACAAGTAAATGTTTTCACAGTTGATTGCTGCCCCTAAATACAGGTGGCTAGGCCTGAACAGTGACTTTTATGACGCTTACAGGGCAGGATTGCTCAGCTTCTTGAGCATTCTTTATTTTGTCGTCATCGAAGTAGCCCTCTGATTTTCCATTGGTTGTGCCGCCAACTACTTTTGACTTACTCTCTTCGCCTGCCTCAAAATGATCTTGATCTAATGCGTAACATGTTCCACAAGCTATACAATCTTCTCTGTTCACTTCAATTTTATATTTCAATGCACATCCTCCAGCATTTACTATTCTTCGTCTTGTCAAAATATATTTTTCTAAGATATTCAATAGCTGAAAGATGTTTCTGGTTTTAGATGAGGTCTGTAAAATGGAAGTGGATGAAGAATACACGAAAGCTCGGGCAAGGAATCATTTTCAGGTTTGGTTTGAATTTTTGTTTTAAAATTTTGAGGATGATATTTTTTTAAGGTGACTAATCGACGCGGCTCTACACTGTAAAGGCCACAATATCTACGCATATGCGGAGCTTGATAGGTAAGCTGAGATGTAGACGTGCTTTTCTCGGCGTAGATGCTGCTATCCTCATAGCTTTCTTTACGGTGACTATGCTTGCAATCTATTTAGCCGCTCCATCGTTAATGTCTTTTTTATTCAACACAATAATTGGCGGGCCTAACGGGATTTACTCTTACCTACTGGAACTGCCAACCATCAGCAGTCCACCCAGTCACGGTGGTACGATAGGGCAACAATTAGGTCTGCCAATGGTTAGAGTTTTCAGTTTGATGCAGACAATCGCGCTTTCAATGTTTGCGGTTGTATTGATTGTAGCGGCCATATGCTATGTTTTAGAGAACTTTCGAATCATGAGTGAAGGCACAGCTGCAAACATAATCATGAACAGTGTCTTCACCTTCATACTCATTTTTGCTTGCCAAACAATATATAATGCTGTAGCCTCAGCGATAAACATCTTTGTAGGCTGGCCAGACGTAGGCGGCTCAGGCGTCTTAATCACGTCAGGGAACACTATAAGCACTATAGTAGGTTACGCTACAGGTGGGGTAGCTAATGTACCCCTGCCAAACTTGGACCCCTTTACCGGCTTTTTTTTCAGTGGGATATTAGTCATGCTCGTAGCATCCATACTAATGTTAACACTTGTCATGGGCTTAACCAGGCTCTTTTTCACAGGAGTCTTGGCAGCAATTCTGCCCTTAATTTTAGTTCTCCGCCTAATACCCCTAACTAAACATTTTGCCGATACACTCCTGCAAGATCTAATTGGGTTCATGTTCACAAGCATAATGGCATCTATTGTTCTGCTCTTCGGCTATCAAATCCTCGTAACAGCTAGTTTAAGCCCTCTCACACAGATTCTAATAGCGATTGTAACACTTTTTGCGGCAGCATACATGTCAACAGTATTCGTGGGCAAATTTGGCGCTCTCGGCATGGCGGCTGCAAACCTTGTTGGAGGCGCCGTAAATACTGCAACTGGTGCCGCACTTGGAATGGCGGGCGGCGCCGTCTTAGGAGGAGGCGGAGGAATGGCGAGCAGGCTCGGGTCGCTTGCAGGAAAAGGCTTAACCAAAACAGAACTACTCGACCAAGCTGGTCGCGGGTTCATGTCTGGAGCAGCGCCAGGTGCAGTAAGCGGTTTCTTATCTGCAGGTGGAGGAGGCGGAGGCGGCAGTCTCATCATGGGTTCAAAGGGTATGCGAGAGATGGGTCGTACAGTCATGGGTTCTATGCAAATGCAAAAAGCGTCTGCTCAAGAGTTCCTCAACAACAGAGCCGGTTCGACCCTTGATGCTGTGCTATATAAGAACTCAGCTGGCGATGTTCTTCCAACTGCTTCGCCAGAAGGAAGTGCCAGCTTCATGAATGACTTAGATAAAAAGTCAGGGGACGATGTGTTCAATGGTTATGTAGCCAATAATTACCCTGAAATCGCGGAACAAATCAAAGACCCTCGAACCGCCGGATTAGAAGTTAAACGACATCTCCAGTCTCTGTCACCTGAGGTTGCTTACAGTAACTGGAACAGAGCGCAAACACAGGGGAGTCTTCCAAAAGAGGGACGTGCCACCTTCTATCAAAACGCCCGTGACGAAATAGGTGCAAACAAAGAAACTGTAACAGCAATCCAAAAAGGCATATACAACCCCAACCTTGAAGCACTTGATGCCTCCCCTAGATTCGCAATTGACACTTTTAACACTGGAACGGTCACACAAAAAGGGTCCATAGCTAATGCAAAACTTTTCTCAGGTGTAAAAAAACTAGGTGCTTCTGATGACCGCCGAGTTGACCGCTTAACTGAACAAGAATTCTCCTCTGCTCGCCCAGAGCTTCTCGGGAAGAAACTTGCCCAGGTAACTGGAGTCAAGATGACTGAGAAGGAACAGAGAACTTATGGTTACGCCATGGGAAAAGTACGTGACGTAATCACAAAGAGAAACCCTGTAATGGCAAAGAACATGGCTCATTATGTATATGGCAAAGGAAACACTCAATTGAGTCCTTTAATGAAAAACGAAAAGTTCACTAGCCAAGCAATAAGTGAGATGGAATCTCATGGAACTAGCGCTTGGCTTGCTAACACCTTAAACATTAAGCAAAGAGAAGTTCCATCTCTCGAAAGCCTATTCAAAACCGATTCAAGTAAAGCAACAAGTGGTATCAACCAAAAAAGTGCGCAAACATCAAACCCTGTTATTCAACTCAAACAGCCTAGAAGCAGAAACAGACCTGTTGATTTGTTAGAAATGCAGAAAAGAGACCTCTCAGGTGAAAAACAATGGTAGAAACTAAGATACATATGCTGACGATTTCGCTAATTCCTGCTCTACTGATGTCAACTGCGGCAACATTTGTTTTACTCTTTCAATAAAGTTTTTTGCATACCAACATGCCTTTGCTTCGTCAATGGAGTTTAAATCAGTCGCCAAATCATAGAGTCTGAAAAGTTCAGGATTACCAATAAGGTTGGTAACGCTTTCAACAGTCTTAGAATCGAAGTCAATTACTTTTGTTGGCGGCCAAGTCGCGTTAATTCCAAGTTTAGCTGTAAGTGCATTATATGCATCCCAAACGGCAACGAGCGCTTTTGATTCTTTCAAAAATTTGTCAGCAAGCTTAAGCTGCCATTCGATGTACGTGTCTTTAACGTCCAATTCTCGTTTTTTCCCAGCAAGTGCATCCTCTTGAAAGCTTTCTAAGAAAGGGTCGCAAGCGTAACATTCACACAAGAACTGCGGTAAATCCTCTGTCTCGCAGAGCCTTATAGTTTCGCTTGATATCCAGCATGCTACTCTGTCACCTTTCCATCGATTGTAACTATATATGCTGGCCAAAGTATCTACATAGCCGTTGATTAAGGCGGGGAGATCTTCTTTAGGTGCAACCTCACGGAACTTCTTTTCGGCTGCCTCACAAATGATCTGAGGTACTTGCAATAAAATCTCGGGGTTTTGCGCATCCATCTTTGCAAAAAGGGTATTCCACGGTTTTTGGTCATAACTCATTTTTTCAACGGCTAATTTTGCAGCTTCTCGCAATTTATCTTGTACATCTTTGTCTACGCGCATTCGTGCAAGCACATAGTCATGTATGAGCCAAGAAGACCAATCTACATGATTTAGTTCGCGTATGTACTTTCTAAATATAGCGTCGGTAGGAAGATTGTTGAAAAAATACTTGCCTGGCATGTATTCGTAATAAACGTATCTTTTTGTTTGGAGAAGCTTCCATTCGTTCTGGTTATAGGATTCTATATGGCCGCATTCGGGGCATTTTGTTGATTGGGTTTTGTCGTCGTATTGGAGCTTTACGTATTTTTTTCCGCATTGATTACACCAGTCGTCGCTATCCGTCCACTCAGAGAATTTATTTTGTTCAGATACTGCTTGAGTCAAGGGTATCTCCCCATTATTGTAAGTGTACTTACTTTCTTATAAGCTCTACTCAAAGTACATCACTCCACTATGTTCCGCTAAGCTAGACTGGATTGTAAATTTTAAAGCCCTGATTCGCCCTTTAAAAAATCTCGCCTCCCTGTTGTTCGGTGTTTAAGAAATGAATTTACACCGAACCCTAAGACAAAAAAGAGGCATCAGCCCCCTAATCGCCACCATTATCCTTATAGCCATTTGCATCGCCGGCGGAGCACTCGTCTACAGCATTTTCTTCAGCACAGCCAACACCCTTAGCTCCTCAACTCAAGTCAACGTCCAAACAGCATCCCTAATCAAAGACTCAGCTGGAAACGTAAATTTCACCATGACCGTCAAAAACGTAGGCAACAAACCAATCGATACCATAAGTATAACCTTGGCCTCCGAACCTCCAGCACAAATCACGGCAATAACGCCCCTTGCGCCCCTTCAACCAGGACAGACCGCATCCTACATTCCAACAACGGCCATTGCACGCACATACACTGTAGGCAACACATACAATGTAGTGATAACAGCTCACACGACCGACGGCAGCTCCTTCGCTCAAACAGTATCAGTCATGTGCACCATGGGCTAAAACGCTTTTCTAACAGCAAAATCCCTCTTCTTTTTTCTATGACTTATTTTTCGAGTAAACCAAACAGTAAAAGGTACATGTTAAGTCAGAAGCGCTCTTAACCTCAAACTGAAGCCTTGTTTTTCCTTTAAAAAAACATAGGCATCTCATTTGCGGTTAAGTATATGGACTTTAACATAAAGCAAATTGACCTCAAGCTTGTAGACCTCAAACTTAAGCTGCAACAGATACTGCAACAATTTTACAAGACTAAGAAAGTTACCCCAACAAATTTGCGGTTCAAGGCAGAACCTTTGATTGCTGCATTTCAGGGTGAAATCTTAAACAAGTATACGGTTGATCAAGCTACTGTTTTCATTGTTGATCAGGATGGTAAAGGATTATACATCGTTAGCGAGCCAGAGATGAATCCTGAAGAGCAACGAGTTTACAGCCTATTGATGGAAAATCTCTTTTTTACACTAAAACCGCTAACGAAAATGGAGGATCCTCTGAAATATGTTGAAGGTTTCATGTGGGATGCCGCCCAAGAACTTGGCATCGTTGGAGAGGTCCAGAAAAGTTTTCAGAAAATCCGTTATTTCGTTATTCGCGACGCTTTCGGTTACGGTCCGATACATATACCCATGAACGATCCCCAAGTAGAGGAGGTATCCTGCACTAGCTACGGCAACCCTATAACTGTAATTCATAGACAGCTCTCAGAATACGATTGGCTGCAAACAAACATCTCATTTTCAAATGAAGATATCCTTAGAAATTTTGTGCAAAAACTCGCTCAGAGAACGGGACACAGTGTAACAGTAGCGACTCCTTGGACCGACGCCATGACCAAAGAAGGACACAGGCTAGCTGTTACTTTTGCGGGCGAGGTTACACTTCCCGGCTCAACTTTTTGCATAAGAAAGTTTCCAGAGGCGCCCTTCAGCATGGCTCATTTGTTGCAATACAAAACCTTAACGCCTCTTATGGCGGCATACTTCTGGCTTTTAACGGAATACAAAGGCTACGTTATGGTTCTCGGTCCGATGGGTAGTGGCAAGACTTCGTTCCTTAACTCTTTGCTGACAATGACTGATCCAACACTAAAAATCGCTAGCATCGAAGACACAAACGAAGTTAGAATTCCACATTCAGGTTGGCAACGTTTCAAGGCAAGACACACCTACAGCATAACCGAATCCAAGTACGATGTCGGCCTCTTCGACCTAGTAAAACTAAGCCTTAGGTATAGGCCAGACTACATCGTCGTAGGAGAGATTCGAGGAGAAGAAATCCAAGCGTTAACCCAAGCCGCTTCACTTGGTCACGGTGCGCTATGCACTTTCCACGCCGAAAGCCCAGAAGCAGCGCTCGTTCGGATGCGCAGTCCCCCCATGGAAGTTAGCGAAGGCGGACTAATGCTCATTTGGTGTTTTGCTCTTCTCAATCGTGTCCGAACCTATCAAGGAAAAGTCGCTCGTAGGCTTTTAGACGCCGTTGAGGTTGAGCCTAAAGACGGCAAACTAACGCTAAAACGTATTTTTTCATGGGATGCCAGAACAGACACATTTACTCCACAAACCGCTGAAGAGGTTGCAAACAAGAGCCCCAAACTTAAAACGATCATGCGACTTACAGGCTGGACTGAAAAAGAGCTTGTAAACGAATTAGATCGCCGAGCTAACTACCTACAATCAGCCGTAGACGAAGGCAAGTTAGAGTTCGCTGAGTTTTCTGAAGCAATTAGAAAATTCTATGTTTCTAGCCGGAGGCATGAGAGTAATTGAAAGCTTTTTTTAACCGATGGCATCGATGGCTAGCTTACGTTAGTTTAGGAATCATCGCGGTTTTATGCTTTATATTTTCCAGCATAGCTTTCAGTATTCCGCTTGAAAAATTTGTCTCGTCAACACAAGCCTTTTACGATAGACTGTTTGCCGCTATCCTGCTTGGTGCTGGGGTAAGCTTAGCCCTACTTATCGCTCTTGACATATTCTCTGTACAGCTACGCAAGTGCGTAGGAAACCTTTTCTCGTCTGCACCTATCAAACTTCGTCTAAAGCCCCTTTCTGAAACCCAAACTATCGCGTTTATCTCAAAATATGACCGTCTTCAAAAGTTTGCCGAGCGAACAAGCCAAAGCTTAGCAAAAGACGTAATCAAGGCAAACGAAAACCTAAGCCCCTACAAGCTTGCAGCAAAAAGCCTATTCTATACAATAATTACTTTCTTTATTTGCACGCCTTCAGCAGTCATCTTGGCAATAGCAGTTAACCCTATTTTGTTAGTGATTGTCTTAGTCCCGCTTGTACCTCTTGTTTATCCCCATCTGAAGCTAAGGAGCGCAACTGGTGACCGCAAAAGGGCGGTAGACGACGAGTTGCCTTTTTTTGCAATGTACGCGGACATTCTGCAAAGTGTAGGTGTCAATCTTTACGATGCGCTTCAGCAGTCAATAGGCAAGGGCGTGTTCAAACAGATTGAAAAAGATGCTTTGATGGTTAAACGTAATGTGGAGTTTTTCTTTCGCAGCCCTGTTGAGGCGCTCGAAGAAGTCGGCAAGATGCATCCTAATGATAAGATGAAAACTTTGCTTTTGGGATACACAAGCGAATGGAGAAGCGGCGGTGACTTAATCAAGTATCTGGAAGCCAAAGCAGATGATTCGCTTAAAGATATGAGTTTTAAATGGAAAAACTATGCTGAACACGCCTCTGATATCGGAGAAACGATTGTTAGTCTTCTTTTTGTGCTTCCATTAATGATCTTGATGTCAGCCTTCATTTTTCCCAGTCAAGCCCTAACTTTAGTGGCAATAGTCTCATCAACAGCAGTACCCTTAGTGACTGTAGGGGTTTTTGGCTGGCTCAATGCCCAACAACCCAAGACATACGATAATCTGACGGGTAATCTTAAGCTCAGTCTCTTAGCGGGCGCTATTGCGTTGCCTTCGACGGCTCTTTTAGGAATCCCCCTTTGGTTATGCATTGCTGTCACTTTAGCTGCAGCTTCCACATTCTATGGCGCTTCGATTTTTCTCCAGCTCAGGGAAAACCGTATGCTTGAAAAGGCGTTGCCACAGTTTCTACGCGATATTACTGAGTATAGAAAAATGGGCTATGATATAACACAAGCTATCCTCAAAATATCGGATGAAAACACCTACAATGCTGCTTTCGATGGTTTGTTAAGGGCCGTAGCAAGACAAATGAAGTTAGGCTTGCGTATGGCAGAAGTGGATGTGCCGACGCGCAGTTGGCTTACCAAAATGAGCTTCTTTCTGCTTACCCAGATTACAGAGTCTGGTGGTGGGACTCCCAGCAGTATGGAAAAGCTCATGGATTTCATCAATCAAGTTGTAAGGACTAAGCGCGAAACCGCACAAGGTATGCGTCTGTATCAGGTATTAAGCATTTTTACGCCCATTGGTTTAAGCTTGATTACAGCTTTGATGTTCACGCTCATGACTGCATTTGCCTCTGCGGTTGCTCCAGGTTCTACTGCGGGCTTAATAGGCTCAATCGCTCAGATTCCTCAGGGCCTCATAGATATGAGTTATCTGTTGGTTTTGACGTCGTCAACTTGCATAGCTCTGTTAACAACTAAGACTGTTGAGTTGACTGCCAAAAACACGCTATGGATAACCGTAAACATGGCCTTAGCCGCAGGATCAATAGCTCTCTCAGTACAACTAGCGACACTTCTGCTAAGCGCCTTTAATGGATTTTGATATTCTTGATTAACCCCAAAAAGACCTGTTTACTATCGCGAAAAAAACAGGCGCTGGAAACAAGCTATCACCACACCTGCTTTCAAAAAACTAAGACATATCTCATAGATAACAGTAGGCGCTCACTAAATAGAATCCATAGTTTATCAGAACACAAAAGAAGCCCTAAGATAGCCGTTGGTAGCACGAAGTGCCGCAGACTTAGGCTTTTGTTGATCCCTTTTCTCGCTCTTTTGTTTTTAGCTGGTTGGATTCTTTACTGCTTAGGAAAAAGAAAAGCCAGTTCAAAGGGATAAACAAAAATTTCTATTTCATTAGGTTGTTCCATTCTCGTATGTAGCATTTTTCAATCATGCCGTTGAGGACAAAGGGGTCACCTTTCACAAACTCTTCTGCGGTTTCACGTGAGATCAGAACCGCCATGGTGGTAACTGGTTCTTCGGGGTGGTCAGCAAAAGCTCCAGCCATAAGAATGATGCCTCGTTTATAGAATTCCCTTGTCCTTTGAATATGCATAGTTATAGCCTCTGGAAATTTAGCCTTGACTTCATCTAGTGACTTGAACTTTGTAATAAAGAAGGCAACGTAAAATCGAGGCTGTATCCTGACGAGTGCATCAATTTCAGACATAACATTACCTGAATTATTGTGATGCTGTTATAGTATAAACATTCCCGATTTTAGTTTAGTTGGGCGCACTGGGTTAACCGGGTTTGGAAAACTATTGGAGCAATAGCCTAACTCAACATCAAGTAGGCTGATTTTCGACCTCTACTCCATACATAAATTCTATATAGAAAAACCTGGGTTAAATTTACTCAAAATGAACGAAACAAAATTTTGTTCTTCCTAACTAGCAAGTTTGACTTCAAAAAAGCACCCAATATTTTCCCGCTAATTGTCGAAATTCTTTTGTCACTGTTTTTTGCTTTTCTTCCTTTACAGGCGCTTTATGCGTACATGTTCAATAATTCAACAGTTGCTTTCTTTGCTTGCACAGCTACTAACTTTGGGGTAGCAGGCATTGGACATATGCAAGCGACAACAATCAACTTACTCAGCAAACAGAGCCAAATTTAATAAAAGACATTTTTTATTTCGAGCTTTGGTTTTCTGGGAAGTCCTCTCTTAGGTGAGGCAAGTATTTGTCTTCTATTCTATCATAATAGCCTATTTCCATGCCCTTAGCGCTGAGACTACCGTACACTGTTAACCCAAGCATCCCAATCATTGCATGCGCTAATTCGACCCTCTGGTTAGAATCAAACTGTTCCTTCTGAATTAGTTTTAGCGTTAACTTGCTCATGCAACAAAGTAAGTCAACAAGGTTATCAAACCTCTCCAGTCCAGATTGGGCAATAACCTTTTCGGGGCTCCACCCAACATACATATATAAGGGGTTCTCAGGATTTGATTCTACCTCAAACTTTTCTTTCGGCAATAAAGTCCCCAGCTTGTAGGCTATTTTGTTTTTAACTATGCTCTTCTTTTTAGGGTCAACCATAACTCTGAAACTGAAAACTACTTCGTCATCAACTCTATCTTTAATTAAGAAGTGACTGCTCTTGGTACCATCAAGACCCTGCAAAAAACTGCAAAATTCCGCTAAAACTGCTTTGACTTCTTTGGCGTTGCATTTGAAAACTGCAACACACCATTCATCAGCAAATGACATCTTCCACTCCTCACTTAATGCTTGCTTTAAATGCCCAGATAAAAAGGTTACACTTCAAACAGACTATACTCCCAAAAAGAAAAAATTACCTTACAGGTGAACATAGTTGGCCTAAACGAAGCACTAAGTAATTAGTTTAGCCCTGACTATCTAACAGAGCGGCTTTCCTCTGCTTCTTTTCTTTTGCAGATATTATTATACTTACATGTTGAAAAGAGTTTCAATCAATCTTTGCCTACAAATCAATATTTTGAACCCGTGTTTAGATAACGAACTTTTTCATAATTCCTACATTATACTCACGATATTCGAATACACACACACGAAAATCAATGATATTATAACCACAAATTATCCGAATTGGAATGTTAATGCAAACTAATCTTACTTGTTCTCGATTTAACTCAGACAGGTTAATGGCACAACTAATTTGGGCGGTTTCTCCTCTAAACCACAATGACATGTCAGTAAGCCTTAAGGCAGAAAAAATCAAGAAACAAATATGTAAAACTCCACTTAAAGACTCTAATATTTGCTAAACAAGAATTACAAACTAAACATACTGACTTGACAGCCCATTTACCGTTTATCTTGGGGG
>JBNIDR010000007.1:68867-103853 GCA_050108155.1 Bathyarchaeia archaeon
AAACGCATCACGAACTTTGTGCCCTTGCCCTCTTGACTCTCGAAGGTTATTGTGCCACCTAAAGCTTCAGACATTCGCTTGACAACTGCTAAACCAAAGCCTTGCCCCTTGGATTTAGTGGTGAACAATGGAGTGAAAAGTTTTGCCTTTATCTCTTCAGGAATCCCTACTCCTGTATCCTGAACAGTTATCACAACATTGTCTGAATTCCGAAGTGCGTGAATATCAAGCTTTCCGCCATTAGGCATTGCTTGAACCGCGTTATTTACTAGATTACTCAAAATTCTCTGTAACATGGCTGCGTCCGTAATCAGTCTCTTCGCTTCTTTCTCAACATGGCATGATACCTCGATGTTTTTTGGAAGAGAATTCTTAAACAACACTTCATTGCAGAGTTCTTCTAAATTCATTTCTTGAACATTCGGCTTAAGCGGCTTCACAAAGTCTTGTAGGTCCTGAACGATCTTGTTAATGTATTCAACGTTCTTCTCAATGCCTTCTAAACTTTCTTTCATGCCTTCTTTTGCTTCGCCTTCAGGTACCGAAGATAAATCATTCTTTGCTAAGTAAACGTCGCTGGCAATCGCTTGCAAGGGATTACGAATATCATGCCCAACCATACCTGCAGTCGCGCCGATAGTGGCTAAACGTTCAGAATCTTTTAGTTTCTTTGCAGCCTCCTGAGCCTCTAATTCCGCCTTCCTAAGTTCCGTGATATCTCTTGCCGCCGCAAAAACGCCTTGAATCTCTCCTTGTGGGTTTCGATAAATTGACGCATTGTATAAAACCTCAGTTACTCGCCCAGTTTTATGTTTGATTGCCAAAGGATAATCCTTGACAAACCCTGTGGTGAAAACTTTCAGGTATACTGCCTGAGCCTCTTCTGGTTTAGTGAAATAGTTAGAGGTGTGCATAATTTTAAATCTAGTTAGCGACTATTTGGTCTCATGGAAGCCTGTGAAGTTGTCAGGCTTTTCGTCAATAAAGCGATAGTTCCAGCCCAACCAAAGAGACGTGGCAATCCCGGTTATGGAAGAGTCAAAGCGCTAAGAGTACTAGTATACGCTAGATTTAGGAAATTAGATAACGATACAAGGTTAATTGAACACTTAAAAAAGAATCCATTTGTGGCTAGAACGCTTGGGTTAGAGAGCCTACCGGATAGAACCACCGTTGGAAGATGGTGGAAGCGCTACCTTTGTATTCTTGAGGAGACGTTTGTAAAAATTACAGACATGCTACAACTCGTTGAACCCACAAAAGCTGTGATCGTTGATTCAACGCCGCTAGTTGATCTATACGACATGGAGGCAAGGTGGGGTCATACTGGCAGAGGAAAATTCAGAGGCTTTAAACTGCATACCGCAGTTAACCAGTTTGGGCTGCCACTGCGAGCATTGGTTACAACAGGCAATCGTTATGACGGACCATTTCTCCCAAAACTTATAGAAGACTTGGAAGCAGATTATGTGTTGGCTGATGCAGGCTATTGTTCTAAACGTAACATTGAAGCTGTCAAAGGTATGGGTGCTGTGCCAGTTATCGCTGATAACCCCCGCAGGAAGGGGAAAGCTCAAAAGGTCTTATCAAGCGAGCTTTTGAGGAAGAAACGCTATGTTGTTGAGCAGTTCAATGGGCATGTTAAGGCTAATGTTTTGGATGGCTGCTGGGTTTGGCCAAGAGGTTTGGTCAAGAAAACTTCGATGATTATGGCTGGCTTGATTTGCTATGACGTTGAGGCTCTACGATCGCTTGTTGTTGGCGATGAAAGTCTAAAGAGCATAAGCAAGTACTGGGCTTAACCCAATAGCAAAGGTCATGGAGCCCTCAACGACACCAAACCAATGGCATTCACGGGTACCAGCCCAGACTCGCCTAAGGATAAGTTAGGTGCCAACCCAATAAAAAATTAATTGTGCACACTTCTAAAATAGTATGAAAAATCGCTCCCGATTAGTTCACTACGAGAGCACCCAGTAACGTCCTCAGTAGCTCTGTTAACATCAGTAATTTTCCCTTCCTTACTAATTGTAACCAGCGGATCCAAACTTGCTTCAATAAGACTGCGCGCATAAACAGAGGCAAGCTCAAGCTTTTTGGTTCGCTCCTCAACAAGCTTTTCTAATTTTTCACCGTGCTCTTCCAGTATTTTTTCACTTTTCTTACGTTCAGTTATTTCAGTGAAAGATAAGACGGCACCATCAATCTTCTTTTCCTCAGTTAAGTAGGGCCGAACCCGCATTTCATACAAGCGACCTTCAAAACCTGCAACCTCTTGGTTAACAACTGTTAACTTGGTAATAGCATCTGTGATTGTTTTTTCTAAACCCTCAACTTGAACCCCTAAATTGATAATAGTTATTGACCGCCCAACATCCGAAGGCAAAATCTTCAAGAATTCTAAAGCTGAAGCCGTGAAACGCCTTATTTTCAAGTCATTATCGACAATAACCACTGGAACGTCAATATTTGTTTGAAGATTATTTAAGTCATCATTTAAGCGTCCAAGCGATAGATTGCGGTTCTTAAGCTCCTCGTTAAGCGTCTGCAGTTCTTCGTTACTTGACTGCAACTCCTCTTTAGCTGTCTCTAACTCTTCGTTAGTGCTCTGTAACTCTTCATTGGCAGATTGTGCCTCTTCCATAGTTGACCGCAGTTCCTCATTAGTTGCTTCCTGCACCTCAATAATCGTTTGCAAAGACTGTTTAGTTGACTCCAAATCTTCCTTAAGCTCTTGAACCTGCGTATTTTGCACAGCTTCTTGTTCAGACGGCATAGTTGTGGATTCGGTCTCTTGATGCGAATTTTTGTGGGCCGTGGCTTTTTCTTCAAATGTTATGAGGAAGAACGGTTCTTCGTAGTCCACAGTTTTCAAGGGCTTAACTTTGATAGTTACTATTTTTTGTTGCCCTTCAAGTTGGAACTGAACTTTTTCTTTGAGCGCTTTGTTTTCTTTTCGTGCCCGATAAATTGCAGTTTGAACATCAGTTCTAAACTGTTTTCGAATTATTTTGGCCACGTTAAAGCTTGCTGTTCCAGGTTCATGAGTAAGATATGGATCAACTTGGCCCCGAAAAACAAGAATTTCTAAATTGTTATTTACCAGCAAAGTTGCAGGGGCATATTCTGATAATAATAGACGGTCAACTTCTTCTTTGAGCAAGACAAGTGAATTTGGTTTTTCAGGCTGCTTGATTGTTTTGTGAGCGGGGGAATAAGTAGCAAATGTTTCTGGGTGCAAAAGGGCCTGGGGCTGTGCCCGCTTCTTTCTAAAGATTAAACCTTTTGGGGTGACTGGTTCAAACAAATAGCTGAATTTGCCGACGCTTTCTGATTCGCCGATAACAAGGAAACGATTTTCTTTGAGGCCATAATGGAAGATTGAAAAAACTCTTTCATGAAGAAGGGAATCAAAGTAAATTAGAACGTTGCGGCACATTATTAGGTCTAAGTTGGAGAATGGGGGGTCACTTGTTATATCCTGCTTTGCGAATATGCACCTGTCACGGATTAGTTTTGTTATTTGGTAATTTCCATTCTGCCTATTGAAGAACTTTTTTAGCCTGTTAGTCGAAACCGTTTCTTCTATGGTCTTTGGGTACAATCCTTGGCGTGCTTTGTCAATATTTTTTTCATTTGCATCGGTGCCAAAAAGTTGTATCCGAAGGTTTGCGATGGCTTTTTCTTCCAGAAACTCCTGAATTGCCATAGCAAGAGAATAGACTTCTTCGCCTGTTGAGCAACCAGGAACCCAAACTCGTATGGATTCGTTAGGTAATCTATTTTTGATGAGTTCGGGAAACACGTTTTCTTTTAAAGCCTCAAAAGTTTTTGGTTCTCTAAAGAAACTGGTGACGCCTATTAGCAAATCATCAAACAGTGCATTTAGCTCTTTGGTATTTGCATGCAATAAGGCGAAATATTCTTTTTCGTTTTCTATCTTGTTAATCACCATACGGCGAGTTATGCGTCTTTTTATGGTTGTTTCTTTATAATGTGTAAAATCAACGCCGAAAGAAGCTTTGAGCATAATAAGGATTTTTCTTAGGGAAGTCTCGCTTTTAGTTAGCTGGTAAGGTTCTGTTTCAATTCGAGTTAATTGCGGGTTTTTAGATAGTCTTTGTATTTCCTTTGCGATGTTTTCAGGTGAAAGAATAAAATATGCTGTTTCGGCAACTATTGCGTTTCGAGGCATATCGGCGTATTGTGCCGTCTCTGGGTCTTGTACGAATGTTATGCCTCCTTCAGCTTTGATTGCTTTGAGCCCTTCAGTTCCGTCATTTCCTGTTCCCGACAGTACGACTCCGATTGCTAAGGTTTTTCGCTCTGAGGCTAACGAAATCATAAAGTCGTTTATGGGTTTGAGAGCTCCGCCTTTGGGAACAAGCTTGAGGCAACCGTCTTTCAACGTTAAGGTTGCTCCTGGAGTGATGACGTAAACCTGATTCTTTTCAACTTTCAGGCCATCTTTGACTTGCAGAACATTCATCTTAGTGGATCGCGACAGGATTTCGGGAAGCATACTTTCTTGTCCTGTAGCCAAATGTTGGATAACAACGAAGGACATGCCTGTATCAACGGGCAAGTTCTCCAGCAATTTCCTGATAGGTTCTAAGCCGCCCGCGGAAGCGCCAATCCCAACGATTGGAAACTCGTTTGCAACTTTGCTTTCAGAAGAGGTTCGCGTGTTAACACCTTTTCCACCTTAACGTATAGACCCACCAATACTAACAACCGCTTTATAAGGTTTATAAGCATGCATAATATAAAATTTGGCGTTATTGAAGTGAAAATTGCCAACGTAACTAACGGGAAAAGGAGTAAACTGTTTAGAACTTATTCTTCAAAGACTTAGTTTGGAGTTAGGCTTCAATTTATAGTCGATAGGCAGCGAACGTTTTGTCAAAGAAAAACTTCAAAGCCTAGATCCTCAACAAATAAGTGCCCTCAAAGAAACCTTGCCACCAACAATCCATGAACCGAAACAGCCGACAAAAACTTTTCAGGACAGCCCTTTTCCTCGGCTAAATTCTGCTTGGTCTTAGCATCCTTAGAATAATACAACTCCGCAAGAAACCTATGTCAAAGGCTGCTCTACGCATCTTGTTCCCTAAGCTTATCTAACTCTTTTTTAACCTCTTCAGGCGTAGCAACATTCGAATATGCGCCCATCAAATCCCAAGTTGACCGCTTAGCCTCGGGCTTAAACAGTATGCCCTCAGCGGTTTCAACAACATCCATCTTTGTGTCCTCTTCTATTTGGAATTTTTTACGAAGACCAGCTGGGATAACGGTTTCACCGTTCTTTTTCACGACCACTTCATTCGCCATTTGGCATCTTCACACTCAATTATGTCCGACTGCCTACCTTAAAGTTTTTCCCAGCACCACCCCACCAGCAACAACCATATGTGCTACCAAAAAATAGGCAAGACCGCCCCGTAGAGCGATAGCTAAAATGTTCGCTCGCCCCACAACAACAGAAACCCCCGTTTCTCGAATAAAAATTTCCTCGGCATTTTTAGCGCTCAAAAAAGAATCATAAGTTAGAAATGATTTTAACTTTAACAAGAGATTATTATTGAGATTCAGAGGCCAAGAAATTGCTTGACCGAGTTGGATTAAAGGAAAAGAGACCGTTTATCTGCTAAATTATCAGTTGGAGAACAATAAAAGTTGCTGTTGCAAGAATATTAACAAATAATTCACAAATTTATTTTTAGTTGATGGACCAACAAAACGGAATTGACTTTGGTGTTAAACATAAAACGGCTATCCAATAAAGCGCCAGCTTGCTTTTAATTAAGATACTTTGTCAGAGGATTAGTTGACTGGCCGTTGATAGCGTCATAGATTGTTTTTGCTGTGTATCCTTTGAAGCTTAGGAGGTTGGCGGCGGATTCATAGAGTAGGGTCAGATATTTTCTTGTGTCAGCGTTTACGCCCTTCTCGATTAGCTGTTTAGCCAAAACTCTCCGTTGATAGCGTTTATTGCGTGAGTCTAGGAAGAGGAAGGTTACGTTGTTGCCTGCATGAATTTCTAAGCCTTCCTTAGCTAATTGTTCAGCAGCGATTGCTTGGCTAACATGCTGCCGATAATGCTTAAGATTTTTCGATAGATGCCTAGTCACCATTAAATCCCAAACTGGCACTTCACCATTGATAAGCCTTTCCCGATAAGTTTTCACTACCTGGAAAACGGCAGGAATCTTTTCAACAAACCCCGCTGCATTACTAGCTGAGGCTAAAACGTTGATCATCTCCATCTGAGCGTCACTAACGAATTTTGGGGTATCGTGCTTTCGGGCTTCTAAGCCTCTGATCTTGAGTTTACCGCTCTCCATGACGCCGTAGTAGCGATTTAGAACGCCTACGTTGGGATGCACCCGGGAGGGCAGAAAAACAATCCACTTATACCTGCCCTCAAAATTTATAGGTACACCAATTTTCTTAGTTATTATTTGACATAACTGTTGATAGTCTGACACAGTTGCATTCTGTTTTTTAAGCCAGAGTGAATCCACAATACCGTGAATAACCTGAAAACCATTATCCTCCGCGATATGTGATGCTCTAAGGAAAGAATCTCTTGCAAAAGCGCAAACACTGATGTGCCCGTCGATTGTTCCAAATTTTGAGTTGCTAAACCCAAGATACCCAAAGCAGGTTACTAAAATCCATTTTAACGCACTCTGACGTTTATCATACACTTCTTTAAGCTTCTTATCAGAAGTTTTATCTCTTAAGCGTTTATAGGTCAAGCGTTTAGTTAAGGCAAGTTTAACCGTTTTTGGAACCATTCCGACCCGTTTTGTGCAAATATGATAGTTCAGTTCCGGGACTTGTATAGGCGAAGTTGGACAACAGTTGCAAAGTACCGTTTCTGCTGAGATATTGTATTTTTCCATTAGGCTTGGGTACATAGATGAGAAGTCTAATTCGCCGACTGCGTTGTGTATGCCTACGCGTGGTTCGTAGATGAAGCCGCCCCTGTCAGCGGTGAGTAGGTCCATTGCTGATTTGAACGTCTCTGGAATCTTTTTGTTGCGCGGCAGCAAGATATCATCTTTTATCGCCTGATAAAATTGGATGCTAGACATACTTGATCCGATTGAGAAACGGGCAGCTGTATGCAATGGAACACGGCAAGTTCGTGCGATCTCAACGAAGCCATCTAAACCCGCTTCTCGTATGATGAATGTGTTGTTTTCGTCGATATGTATTCTGCCGTGTAACCGTACGGTACCCGCTCTATAGAAGGAACGGCCATAAGAAAAGTAAGTTTTTCCAGATGTACCTCTGCTACTAAAGGGTGTGTTGTCTCTGCTGAGCATAAACACGTCTAAGACGTCGTTTATTTTTGCTCGGTAAATTAAGTACGGGAAAAGGTAGGAGTCACCTGATTCGGTTAAAATTATGTCTGGGTCTAACTCTTTGATTGCATAGTTGAGTTGCAACAGCTTGGTAGCTTCATCGCCGTAATCAACGAGGATATCCTCTTTTGCTTCCTGTTTTAAACGAATTATTTCAATTTCATCGTCAAATGTAGGAAGTTTCTTTTGTTGAATCACCTTGACTCCGAGCTTTATAACTCGTAATTTTGGAGTAGTGTACTTAATGCTTTCAACTGAATCCAGAAGAGTATAGGATAAACATGATTTCTCAACTTTGACCTCCATATATGCAAGTGGAAAAAGATCATGACTGAAAAGATATGAACGGTCGCCTTGTATATCGCAATTGTGCAGTTCATAGCGCAGATAGTCGCCCATTCTTAAAATTTCATGAGTTAAACTTCTGATTTGCCTACAGTCTTTCACTGTTAGTTCTAACACTCTTGATTTTTCATTATCTGTGGCTTGAACATATTTTTGTACGAATTGCCACGAGGTGATTTTTTCATTATTGCATAATCGGCTGATTAAGGGTTCAAGGTCTTCTTGCTTGGCTGAAACGTAAATGCATGGTTGAAACCTGTCTGTTAGCTTTATGCGTTCACCCTTTTCACTGATTATCCAGACTGCAACTTTTCCAAAATCAGAGGGGTAAACATCCAACAGCCAACCTCTAATTTTGGTTGGGTTGTTTGATTGCATATAGTGCCTTCTCCAAATGCATGAGCATCTTTTGCTGTTCTAGTAAGATTGAGAGCATCATTGGTTCAAAAAGAATAGGTCTGGTGGCATTGCTTCCCGCAGATGCGTAGCTTCTGCATGCATCCATTAATGCTTCGAATGCTTCTCTGTCTTCCGCTCTTAATGCGTTTGCAAAGCCGCTCCAGCGCTTTATTTCCGCCTCGATTGCCATTCGGTAAGATTCAACTGTTTTTCCCACGTTAAGCGCCCATGAAATTGGTTAAGGTTAGGTTTTCGGAGGGAAGTTCGGCTGTGCCTAAAACGAAGGACGAGTGCTTTTCAAGGGTTATCTTGTGCGTGTAGTTGGTTTTGCTGAAGGTTAAAACCGTACTCGCTTGGGCGCAGGTTATTTCTTGAATTACATTGTTCCTTCTGTTGTCTAAGTATGGTAGGTAGGTTGCAATTACGATTATCCGATGCTTCTTGGCAAAGTCAGAAAGGTAACTGATGATTTGACTGTAAACTCTTCGAGATTCTTCAAGGGAAATGCCGCTGTCTAAGAAGAATTCTGCTATGTCAGAAATCAATACGAGTTTGGCTTTGTAGGTCTTTACCGTTTCTTCTAGTTTATCGAGGATAAGAGAAGTAAGTTGGTATGCGGTGAATGCGCGTGAGATGAAGATGTGCTCAAGCACTTCTTGTGGGTTAAGCTGGTGAAGTTGGGCTAAACGGGCGATTTTATAAATCCTAAACGTGTTTCCCCCATCAATAAAAATAACATTGCTCCCTAAGCCGCCAAGCTGTACTGGCAATTGGGCTCGGACACAAAGTAGAGAAGTTAACGAGATAACTGATGGTGATCCATAAAGAACGGCAAAATCGCCTGGTTGAAATCCTGGAAAAAGCTCATCTACGGTGGGGATGTTTAAGGAAAAAAGCGGGTGGTCTATTGTAGGTCTGGCAATCAAGTTTTGGGACATTTCTTTTTCTCTCCAATTCTAAAGCCAGTTGCTTCGCGCTTATCCCTTTTTAAAGCATCGTTGAAACGACGTTGCAGGACCGGGGAGAGAGGTGAGTTAAAGTGAAGCCACATTGGTTTGTTGTTTTCAGCGTTTTTCCTTGAATCGTGGGGCTTAAAGTCGTTCCTGACAATTTTCGTCTTTTAAAAACTACACGTAGCTCAGATATCGGTGATAGAATGAAGCTTAGATTGTTGCAAAGTAAGAGAGGGGTTAGCCCCCTGATCGCAACTTTGATTTTGATATCTATAACAGTGGCTGCTGGAGTGAGTGTGTACGCATTGGTGTCAGGTATGATTGGAACTATGAGTTCAATATTGAACATTCAAGTAAATTCGATAGACGTTATTCAAGCGGGTTCGAACACGCTGCTAGCTGTAACAATTCAGAACAGCGGGAACATACAAATTAATTCATGTACCATTACTATCACCGGTGACTCAGGAACAGCAACCTTAAACCTTGGCGCCATAAACCCTGGCCAAACAGCGAGCGCGACAGTATCAAATCCATCTGGCTTTGGCGTGACTATTGGGAATGCTTATCCAGTCAGTATAAGCGTGACAGCAACGGGAGGAAGTACACTCGCAAAAGCGTTAACCGTCACATGCACAGGAAACTAGCACCACACACGTTTGAAAGCCAGACAAAACGGGCGCTATCAATAAAAATGAGCTCAGGAGTGCTTAACAAATCAGTTAACAAGCTTCTGAGAAAAGAAGAAACTAAAACAATGAAAATTTTAATCGCTCCGTTAGGGCGTGAATTCCCCTTTGATGTCCTCTCCGGCAATGTCCTCATTGTAGTTTTCATCTTCATGGGCTTCTTCTTCGGACTCATCTTCTGTCTCTTCTTCAAGTGCTCTTTCTCTATCGCCTGCAGCTAATGCTTTGTCTTCAGCTTCGCCTTTTGAGGGAAAAGCATCATCTAGCCATGCTTCAAACTGTTTTTTGCCTTCAGGATTGGAAAAAGCCCATTCACACAATTCACTGATAATGCCATTGAGGTCAACTTGGTGATCGTCCGCTAACTGTTTTAGGTATTGTTCCCACTTAGCAGGAATAGATATAGTTAATCCGCTCATTTTCTTACTCGTGTCCTTTTGTTTCATGGTGAGTTGTATCTCTGTGTCTCTCCATCTCTGAGTTGGTCTTGAAGGTTTTGCCGCAAACTGGACAAGGGGTCTGGTTTGGTTCTGTGCCCCTTAGGGGTATCTCTTGAGATGACGGTGCCCCCAATGTGTGGGGTTGATGAGGCTCTTTGCCGCTCATGTTCTCTTTTGAGAGCTTTTCTACTAATTCGGCTCCTTCTTTGGTAAGCTCGTATTGGCGGTATACGTTATGATTTGTCTCTTTTGTTTGTCCTTTCACTAAGTGGGCTCTTTCGAGCACCTTCAAATCTTTCATATCTTTGTTTGTATGGTCTTGCTCGGTTCCCTCAAACGAAGTTATCATATCCAGAGTCTTATCTTTTGCCAGCTTGAGCAGAAGAGACTTGTAACGGTTTATCCCTGCATCAAACTCTATTTCTTTACGTTCATTATCTTCCACGGCTACCTTACTTAAAATAATCTTGAGCTTCGAGGACATACAGACACCAACTCCTAAAAATAACAAAGGCAAACTAACAATAGTTCGTCAATCGCAGATTTTAACTTACCGTTTGAACGCATTTTTAGCCTTTGAATCCTGCTGTTCGACTTAGTTCCCCCGTTCGTATCTTCGTATCTTTAAGATGAAATTTACGTTCAAGGCTTAATCATCAGCCTGAAGCGTCCTTTAAATTTTCAGGGGTACCCACTTTGCGATGTTGCCATGTTGCATTTGATGGGTAAGCGTGGTGTCAGTGAAGTTGTAGGTGCCATTCTCATAGCTGTAATCGTCCTTGCCATGAGCATGTCCTGGGCTGTCATGGAAGCTGGAAATACCAACAAACAGACCACAAGCGTAGTTGACATGATGAAAACATCTGAGAGAAGCCTGCGACAAAGCCTAAGCTTAGCATACTATTACAAGCAAGGAAGCAACCTAAACCTCTTATTTTACAACTACGGCACCGAAAACTCGACCCCGCAACTTGTGCTCATGAACCAGAATATAGCGTATTGGCAAACTACATGGACTTTCAAATGGTACACGGTGACCGATACAAGCGGCAACTTTGGATCACAGCTAGGCCAGACAACCTATACAGGCACAGGTTTCACTTTCAACTGGGGAAGCGGCATGGTCTATGGCGGCCAAAGTACTCACGTAGGCTATCAAGCTACAACGACCCTGTACTTTACTGGGTCAACAAGCATCGCAATTCAGACAAACGATGGCATGGAAGTCTACATCGACGGCCAAGCAGTCTTCGGAGGAAACGCTTGGAAAATCCAATCCTCTACCGCCACGTATACGAATATAGTATCTTTGCAGTCTGGAACACATCAAATTACCGTTAAATG
Source organism: Bathyarchaeia archaeon (assembly GCA_050108155.1). GTDB lineage: Archaea > Thermoproteota > Bathyarchaeia > Bathyarchaeales > Bathycorpusculaceae > Bathycorpusculum. The sequence goes on from JBNIDR010000007.1 coordinate 80,411, forward strand.
GTACCAATGGGAAGGCGACTCTTACAGCAGCTTCTCAGCCTCAAACGCAGCACCCTACTCTTCGTTGTCCATGATAAATATGAATACTCAAGCTCCCTGCAACACTATATCTCCACAAACGCTTGTTAAATTCACTCTCCCAGCATCAACATCATCTACCATAGACCTAATGGTAACAACAGTGGAAGGAGGCACCTTCACATGGAAATTAACCGTTTAAACCGTCTACCAAAAAGCCTCAAAACGAAACTCAAACTTAAGAGAGGCACTATTGCCATCGGCGCAATCACAATTATTCTCATGTTCATGATCATTGTATCCTGCATTGCAGCTATCGTTATGGAGTATAGCAATTACTCAAACGGTGTTCAAGTTGCGACTATAACCGCAGGGTTAAAAGCAAAAGAAAATCTGCTTGTTCAGGCTTCAAACTCAACCGGGACCATAACTGTTAATGTCACTAACGAGGGGTCTACACCCTCAATAGTCATCGCTCTACTCACCGTTAGCTCAACAGACAACAGTATACACTACTACAACCTCACTCAACCACTCACATGCACCGTGCTTGGACAAGGAACTTTCACCGTTACCCTGCAGGACCAACAAACTAGCCACATAGGCGTGCTAACTTCACTTGGAAACATATTCTGGCAAATACAACAACCCAGTTCTGGCTCATCCCCAACCCCTCCGCCAACCCAATCTTGGCTTGTAGGCTGGCAGTACCAAAAAAGCCACATCATCAACTCAGCCGCAGGAGCAGGAACAAACTACCAAGTTAAAATCACAGTTAACTATGGTTCAGGAACAGACAATGCGGGAAATGTCTACTTAAATAGTCATAGCAAAGTCGATTTTGGAGACATACGCTTCACCGACGGTGACGGAGTCACATTATTAAGTTACTGGATGGAAAGCGAAGTTAACCAAAACTACGCAGTATTCTGGGTAAAAATCCCCGACGACCTCAGCTCAAACCAAGCGCCAATATACATTTACTACGGTAACCCCACTGCAACAACGGCAAGCAATGGCCCTGGAACATTTCTAATGTTCAAAGATATTGTAGCAGATCTTCAAAATCAATTTGGTACAATCTCGCTCACGACCTACTCAAACGGACAAGACCCCGGCGATGGCTTTGCCCAAAGCTCAACCACAGACAATGCTTACGCAAGCCCCTGCTTATGGTTCCGCTACTACGGCGGAAAACAAATCCAAATAACTTCAAGTTACATCTACCTTGAAGGATATCTAAACGCTGGCAACTACGGCACCTGCGGTATTGACCTGCGATTTCGCAACAATGCTGCACCTACATGGTGGCAGCCTTCAAACTCTATCACAGCCGATACCACGATTAACAAAAAACACATAGTCGCCTTAGACTACTCTGTGAGCGGCGGAGCAAGCCTAAACTTTTACTCCACATGGCTAGGTAACAGCGACGATTTTCCAACAGGCACAGTAGCCGCCAGCTACTCCCTAACATCAGCCACACGAACTACTCAAGAATTCACGTACTCAGGTACAATAGCCCACACAATCGTAGGCCACCAATCTTTAGGAGATGCCATAACAATCTATCACCAGTACTACGCTATAGCAAAATACGCCAGCTCCGAGCCAACTCACGGCTCATGGGGACCAGAAACCACTCAACCCTAAAAACACTAGAAATATTGCCCCTTACAGTTTCCATTTTTTCCTGTTTAAAAAATCTCTATCTTCCATCTTTAGGGAAAAAGTGTGAAGATACTCAGAAGTAAACGAGCTGGAATTTCAATTGTTGCGTCATTTCTTATAGCTGTTATTCTGATAAGCGCAATTACTGTTGGCTTGATGTTTGTCTTACAAGAGCAAGGCAAGGCAGCAGTTAACGGTGTAGAAACCCAGCGTCAAGTTCTGGATAGTACGCGCGAACAAATTCAGGCGTCGCTTGAAGGAACTGCGAGCGGCCAACTGAATATTGAAGCGCAAAATACAGGTTCAGTCATAGCTGAAGTAACTCAGCTTTTAGTCACCAAAAGCGACAACTCAATAATAACATTGAACTTGAACCCCACGCAGGTTCTCCTACCTCTGGAATACGCAACAGTCGCAGTAGGTTACTCGGGAACGTACTCAAGGATTGGTTTGTTAACTCAACGTGGCAACGTTTTTCCAGTACAGATAACCGCTTCCGCAAGTCCGACGCCTACACCGAGTCCTAGCCCCACGCCAACTCCAACACCCAGTCCAACTACGACGCCAACTCCACCTATCCCTACGCCAACACCGTCGCCTACTCCAACCCCTACACCCACGCCTACACCAACTCCAACTTTAACTCCCATGCCTACTCCAACTCCAACCCCCACACCTACCCCGACACCAACGCCTACCCCGCAACCATTTGATTTCTCACTATCAGTTTCACCATCCAGTGGAACCACCCAACAAACAGGAACAATAACGTCTACCGTAACAGCAACCTTACTTTCAGGAGCAACCCAGCAAGTTAGCTTTTCCATCATCGGGCTTCCAAGCGGAACCACCGCCACATTAAGTCCAACCCAAGGCACGCCTAGTTTCGCTAGCACATTAACCATCATAACATCAACTTCAACCCCTGCCGGAACATACACCATCACAATAACAGGCATAGCAGGCGGCTTAACAAGAACAACCACATACACCCTAATGGTAACAGCCCAACCATTCGACTTCACAGTATCCGTTAACCCAACCAGCGGATCTATGACTGCAGGCAGCGGCAGCGTAACCGCCACAGTAACCGTAAGCCGCACAAGCGGAGCCGCTCAAACCGTCAGCTTGAGCATGGATACTCAAGGCGCACCAGCAACCCTAAGTACAACCACAGGAACACCAAACCCCTACTTCACCAGCACACTATCAATTTCAAATGCCCCCACAGGAACCTACACCATAACAATTTATGGCTCAAGCAACGGATACATCCGATCAGCCACATACACCCTAACCGTAACGCCTCCACCCACTGCAACAATACGCTTCTACACATCAGGCACAGGCAGCAGCGGATATCCCATCACCGTCGATGGCACCAGCTACTACGCAGGTAGCTTCCCCCTTACCTTTACCTGGAACGTGGGCTCATACCACACCTACAGCTGGACAAACTACCTAACGGATGAATCACCATACGTAAGCGGCTCAGACACTGGCTATGCATGGGGCTATTCAACAAGCACCAACGGACTACCCACTGGATTAAGCGGTTCAATAACTGTACCATCCAGCGGAGGCAGCATAACAGGATACTACACCCGCTACGTTTACGTTAACGTAGTTTCCTCAAGCGGCGGCTATGTTTCTTCAGGCTCAGACTGGTATCTTCCAGGCACAAGCTTTAGAGCAACACCAAACTCAGGATACAGCTTCAGCTACTGGATCGTCAACGGCGCTACCAGTTCATCCAACCCCATAACCATCTACAGCCCAACCACACTACAGGCAGTATTTTCACAAATCACTGTCCCACTAACGGTTACCACAAGAGACTACCAAGGATATGCCATAAGCGGAGCAAGCGTATATGTCTACACCCAGCAACAGACTTTGTATGCCAGCGGTACCACAAACTCTAACGGAATGATCACTTTCCAAGTTCCATACGGAACCTTCTATTTAGCAGTCATGCAAACAACATCCGCCTTTGGGTACACAACAAGCCTCTATAACTGGAACGATGGAAGCACCAACCCAGTTAGAACAATAACCGTCTCTGGATCATCATCCTATACTGCAACATACAAGGCCCCCCTAATATTCCAGAACCTTGACGGCGGCATAGGTACGGATCTGTTTACCTCAGGTTACTGGGCAAGCGGCAGAACAACCTCAGTGCATGGCACACAGATAAGCGGAGTAGGCGTACATGTAGTCTGGAATCCGGGTAGCCAACAACAAACCGCCGACACCACATCAGGCAGCGGAGGTTCTTTCAGCGTTTCAAGATACATCGGAGCAGTAATATTCAATCTGTATGAAATAGATTTCAGCATGACCAGCGCCCCTAATGGATACCAACCATTGAGTCTTCAAAAATTCTACCCATAGTCTGATACGTTAAAAAGTTAGTCTTCGGGTCAGCTTTCTCTATTTTAGAAGGTCCCGAAGGTACCTGTCTCTTTCTATTGTTAGGTCTATAAATCTCGTGAAGGGAACAGCGCACCATTCAGGCGTTAAAAAAGACTGGCCAATTTGCCAATGTTCGTTCTGCGCCTGTTCAAGGAGAACCTTTTCACGCGAGTTTTTAGCAATTAGTTTTACATGGGCTTTCTTAGTGAGTTTGGTTGGAAAAACAATCGTCTCATCTTCAATCTTTGCTATTCTTGGACTTATGACCGCAAAGTTCCATTTTAACTCTATAGGGTTGGTTTGTGGCTTCTTTTTCGAAAGATTTAGTGCGCTATAGGCGACCAAGCTGCTCGTTTGTGCATGTTGACTGTTGTAGCCAACCCAGTCTTTCTTCCAAGAGTCATAAAACTGGTTTCTAAAGGTGCTGAATGATCCTTCTTTGAATTCTTGTGAACGCTTAATCCACCATGTGACCATGTTGGGGTATTGAGCTATGAATGCGTATGCTTCTCGGTCCAGTTGGCAATCAAAAATTTGGGCGATAGGAATTTTCAGCATGGGTAAATCAACTCAAGTAAGTATACTTCCAAAATTTAAAAGCTCCCTAGCCTCTAAAGGTAGTTTCATTCTTAAAAGCGCAAATGATTAATCGATCTTTGGATTCCATGCGTTTTATTGGTTTATTAATTCTTGTTATCACTCATTGTAAGGGCATTCGTTCTATCAATGATAGCTTTTTTTGTAAATGCGATATGGCTTAATAATCAATTTAGCGTGGCTTAAAATTTTATGAATCTTCTTTTTTTGGTGTAAGTTAATGCAAGATCCAAGTTTTAGGATAATTGGAAAGGTTCTTGAGGCAGATTTGGATGCTGAGGGAAAACTCAATTTGACGATAAGGAACAGTAACGCTTTTTGGGCGGAAACGGCGGTAAGGCACCTTCGGCAACTTAAAGGTCGTGTGATAAAAATAGACGTTATTGAATGGGAACAAAAGCCGCCAGAACAGAAGCATAGCACAACACAATCCAGGGCAGTTTGAACTGCACCGTGGCTATTTTTGCCTTTTAAAATCTCCAGATACTTGATTCTCGGAGAATTAAGATTATGCTTAAAGAGAACGCGCCAATGACCACCCTGACAAAAATTGATTGCACACTTACAGAACACATCGTCAGTATCTTTACCAAACTTGGGATTCAATCAAGTCCAGTTATTATCAAATTAGCCAAACTGAAAAATACGTTGCTAAAACAAATTCATCAATACACGGGAGGGCAGCTAAGTTGATGCCTTTAATGGTACTAATTTTTAACCTGTTTCCCGTCAGTACTTTGCCAGCGCTTTTCATGGTTTTTGCGGCAGCTTTCCTGGTCTATTTTGGTTTTCGCCTCGTTAGAGCAGAAGGACCTGAGGAGCAGGCTCGGGCTCAAAAGGTTTTAGCAGGCTGCATTATTGCAGGTGTATTAATGGCTCTTGCCAAACCTTTGGCGTTCTGGGCTACAGGATGGAACACAACAATGCAGCAAGGTCTTCCTACAGAACTGATTACGTCTGTTAACAACCTTCTCAACTTGCTAATGTACATAGGCGTTGTCGTGGTGATTGCCGGAATAATCTACGGTGGAATCCAACTATCTCACACCAAAACTCGTCCTACCCAACGCATAAGAGACGTTCAGTAGGCGCCTTAGGATGCTGCTGCAGTGCATAGTTGCCCTTCTGTTCCTTATTCCCACTTTTCTTTTTCTGTCGGTTGTTATTCCGCAAACACAGCTTGTTCTTGTTATTTTCTGGCTGGCGTCGTTGTTTTCTGATATTTTTTCAACCTTCAAGTTTTATCAGAAAAATCCTTGCCAGTTTAGTCAAAATGAGCGCAACAAAATTTTCGTTCTCTTAACTAAGAAGCTTGGTTTCGTTAGGGCTTCTATAACTTTTCCAATAATTTTTGAAGTTCCCTTGCTGTTGTTCTTTGCTTTCTTTCCTATGCAGATACTTTACGCCTATGTATTTAATGGTTCCTCGTTCAACTTAGTTGCTTCCATAGCTACGAGCTTTGGAATTGCAGCCGTTGGACACTTACAAGCTACGCTGAAAAACACAATTAACAAGCATACGCGGGAATCCTGATAATGCCTGTGCCTATCTGTTTCTTATGGTGTTTCACTGCTGATTTATTTTGTTGCTTCTTTAGCTTATAGTTAAAAACCTCTATTCAAGACATAAATTAACCAAATAAACAGCAAAATAGTAAGTTATAGTTTGTTGCCACAGTGTTGGCAGTAGTTGGCGTCTGGGCTGTTTTGTGGAGCGCAGAATCCAAAGTATGAGGCGGTTTAGGGTCTCTTCTTTGCCACTGAACACTTTGAGTGGTGTGCCCTTAGTCTTTTCCCCTCTCACTGGCAAAGTCTTTTGCTCTGCCCCGTGCTGGGGAATGATAAGGGCGTTGGAACTAGGTTATCACATTAACCGATTGTTTTAGGCGTGTTTTGTCTAGGGCAAAATTTTTTCTCCTGTAGAAATTCTTTGGGAAATCTGGTGTAAGAGTCGCTATGTTTGCATAATTGGGTTTTTTGTGTTAATGTTTAATGGATAAGTTGGTTTTTTAGCGCTGTTTTGAGGAGGTGTTTTCTTAGGCTAGAAATTTTTCTCCAAAAAGCATTTCTACAGGTGAAAATCTTAAAAGATTTTTTGCGGTGGGCAGCTTTATGCTATTTCTGATAATTTTTCCATCCGTTTCTCTAATCGCCCGTTGGCTTTGTTGAAATGTAATGGCTTTATTCTTGGTCGGTTAGAACGATTGGTAGTATCTTTTTGCTAGCCAATTGCCGATGAAGGTGCCTATGACTAGACACAAGATAAGACTGGATAGAGCCGTTACTATTTCTGCTTCTCTGCCAAGTACGTTGTATAGCGCTTGGCTAAATCCACTATAGACCACGCCAAATGTTAGGGCAAACCATAGAAAAAAGCCCACCACAATGCCCCTAGCAAAGTTGCTGACCTTCAATATTCTGGAGCGGTTCTTTTTTGAAAGCACCTCCATGGTGATGTGTTGCGCCATGTAGAGGGTGCCGATCAGCGCAAAGATAATCAAAAAACTCTGCAAGAGCAGTGTCAAGTTAATGTAACCAAAAAGGTACATGGTTAAACTGCTAATTGTGCTTAACAGGGTAATGGTGCCTATTGTGATCCAGAATTTTCGCCACCACTTAGACTTAAGACCCATCTGTTGCCTGTTCTGTTCAGGAAACTCTGTTAGCAAGCGCACAGCGAGTTTGCCTTTTTCCGTAAGAGTATATTTTCCATCAGCAGTTTTGGTTAACAAACCGTCTAATTGTTTTAGGTGGTAGTTGAGCCGCCCAGTGCTTAGAAAACCAAGTTCGTCTAGTAGGTTCGTGTGGCTTAGGGCATTTTTCTCGCTAAGGAGGAGGACTATTTTTCTTCTTGTTTCATCTTTGAGAATCTTGTGAAGGAAATCCAAACCAGCGCTCATAACAGTTTTTTATTGGCTGTCAGCTTGATTTAAACGCTTTCGACAAAAATTTTTGTCCAACCTCTGACGGGTATTTTGGGCATTTTTCATCTTTGCATAACGAACTATCTGAGGAGTTTTTTGGAGAGTTCTTTCCTACCAAAAGCATGAGTAGTAATGGCAGAGATTCCCTGTTAGTAGGCTAAGGTCAGGAAGATTGAGATGGCGATTATGACACCAACAAACACACTATACACTGTAGCAGAAAAGCCCCTGCTAAATTTTCCCAAGTGTATTTCTACTGGAAAACTGTAGAGAAGCATAGCTAACGAAATTGTTGTTGTAACTCCCCAGAAAACAGCCCATAATTCTGCGGGCATGAACCCTTCCAGTCTCCTAGCAAAGGCAAACATAAGCGTAAGAATGGTTGGCGGCAGTGCAAATGCAAGATAGAGTGGTCTTGAACGATAGTTTTCCACCTGCTTATGTAGCAGGCTAAAAGCATCTTCTCTAAAAGGAATAATCCAGCCAAAAGGCATACGTCCGCCTAATCTGAGAATATGCCCTCGAACATCAATTTTGCCCTCCTCCAAGATGAAGTATCTGCGTCCAGTTGCCCATCTGACAACAATACTATCACGGTCAATCTCTAAGACTGGAAACTGATTTACCCCTAACAGCACAAATGCAGGAATAAAGACTAAACTTAAACCTATTAATGGCACTAAACTAGCATTGGAAACAAGTGTGGGGTCGGCAAAATACAGATACCACCCAAACATAAGCACCAAAAACGGGTAAACAAGAACCAACCATATGAACCCTGAAAAAAGACTAAATGAGCGAGTTCTAAAAACTGTCTCCTCCGATTTTGCATCGAATTTTTGAAGGAATTGCACTGCAAGCTGTCCTTTTTCTGACAGCCGGTACTTGCCGTTCTCATTTTTCTCCAAAAGGTCACCTAAAATTTTTAGGTGATAATTGAACTTTCCAGTGTTCCCAATCCCAACACAATCCATTAAGTCAACATAAGAAATACTCTCTTTATCAGAGAGACAGGTGATAATTCTTCGCCTTATTTGGTTCTTCAAAACCTCACTCAACGACTCGAAATCCACATTACCCTTTACCAGCCTAACCACCTAAAACAGACACCATTGAAATGAGATTTAAACCTGTTTGACTAAAACACTTATCAGAAAAAAATTATCAGGTCTCCGCTAATCTGAATGCGGCTGTCCTACAATTTTGAATGCTAACAAGAAACCAATCAATGCCCCAATGGAAAGCAATGTGAAAGTGAGCGAGATTGGGGAATGATTGTATTTTAGGATTAATTGGATATCAATGAACATTCCAAGTAGCATAAACGTTACAGCGAAAAGAAGTGTAATGCCTGAAATTGTCAAGGCTTTACGCACGTTATGTTTTTTATCCATATTTGTATGAGTAAACAAATTTTTGATAGCTGGAGAGTTTTGTTCTTTTGGAACCCAACCTTTGTTAAATTTTGATAGATGCCTCTTGAGACCCATGTTTCTTAAAGCCCTCCAAATAATAGCCGAATAACAATGACTACTAAAAATAGAATCGCAAGGTTTACAGCTAGAATCGCAAGATTTCGCATTCTTGCGCTGTTGGTTGGTTTGGGCAAAACTCCTTTACGCACAAGGTAAGCCGCAACAATATTAGCAATGACAATAAGTAGCAGTGCCGTGAAGCCGAATGTCTGTTGTTGAATAAACGGCAAATAGAATACTGTCAGGGCTATTATGACCGCTAAGACTCCAAAGATAATTGAAAATGTAAGCACCTTTGACCATCTAAGTGACGCTTGGAAAGTCATCGTACTATTACTAGGGTGTGGTTCTTTGGGAATCCATCCTCTGATACGGTTCTCTAAGTCTTTCTTTAGGGTCATTTTGTATCCCTCTCTAAACTGCGTTTTTGAAATAGTTTCCAGAAGCTGTCGCCGATGAGCGCTCCGACAATGGTTAAGAGGACAAAGGGTATCCAAAAATAGGCTGAGAGTGGACCTATGATTAAGCGTGCAGCAAAACCGACTCCAAAAGCAGTGAGTAACCCCGAGGCAATTGCAATTCGTATTCGATGAACCCTAAGCATTACTCCTTGCGACTGAGGGGAAAGTGCCGTTTTAAAACCTGTTTTATTGATAACATATCGTGAAACCAAAACTACCACAAGATAGATGATGGGCCAGAAAATGCCAAGGTAATTAGTAGCTTGTATCACTAGATAGAAAATGGGAACAATTAGCACTACCATAAACGCTATCAGAAATACACTTACCGTTCGGCTAGTTTGAGCACTAATTCTGATTGGCTCTTTAGGAATCCATCCCCGAATACGATTTCTGTGCTTATCTTTCAGTCTTTACCAGCCCCGAGTCTGTAGTAGTCGTTTCTGCGCTCTCTTACTTGCAGGTATTCCAATCACAAAAGCAACAGCAAACGAAAGCACATATACCAACTGAACATCAAACCCTTCAAAATAATTGCCTATCAACGCCTTTGAAAGCAACATAGCGATTGCCCAAATTGGGAAGCCAAGTCCTCCCCCGATACCTACAAAGAAGAATAGCCTGACTTGTCTGGGGGTAGCTCGTGTTCTAATGTAATAAACAAGGGCAAGCATCGTTCCAGCGAAAAGGAGCATCAGAATTGATTCATTAACAGCTGGAATTAGGCTTGAAGGCAGAAACAGCGGTGTGACAAAGGCTGGAACAAGAACTCCGATTATGAAAAAAAGAGAAAAATAGACAGCTAACCCTTTAGACGTTATAGTCCTCTTGATACTGTTAACTATGGGCGCTTTTGGAATCCAACCTCTTAGGCGGTTTTCCAGAGCTTTTAGGGCGTTCATGTTTTTGTTCTCCTTTGCTGTGCTTCTTTCCGTTTGGCAAAAACAGCGGCAACCGCCACTGAAACAGGAGCAATTGCTATCAAAAACGCAGACCAAGCATACCCGCTGACTCCGTGGTCTAAACCTGTCTGCGCCCCAAAAACGCCCAGCAAACCGCTGGCAACTGACCCAACAACGACGGCTCGTGCCATCCATCGAGCCATAAGCGAGTTCTGTGTGTCTGCTGATGTTTGATGGGTATGAAGCGTTGGCTCTTTAGGAACCCAGCCACGAAACAGTTGTTGAATATTTCTTTTTACATTCATTTCAGCGACCACCTGTTTTCATAACGAGAGGGGAAGCATATAGCTTCTTTTTTTGCCTATCTGATCGCCTAATACGGCACCTGCTATGTAGAAGAGGAAGTTGACAATGAGCGCTGGGGCTCCGATGGCCTCAAACACTATCAGCCCCGCGCCGCTTAATGCATAAATCACCCACACAACCCAGCCGATGCCTATGCCCAGACAAATGTATACGATTCTGTTTATTTTCAGGGAAGGTCTAACACGGATGTAGTATGCGATGCCTAAACAGATAGATGCAAAAACAGAGCCCAGAATCACTCTGTCCAATGGAAGCCCGACTAGAAGTAGGGCAAGCGCAGAAAGGGCTATTCCAAGCGCTGAAATGACCCAGAGCGGCTTCCACCAATATGGCTTTGAGACTTTCTGTGCTAAAGCAATCCAATATTCGTTTGGAACCCAACCTCTAATCTGCTCCTTCCAACTTTTCTTAACGTTCATGCTCTCAACTCCGGAATAAGCTTGGAGAAAATTTGGTGGGCTAGTCTGGATGGGTGGATACTGTCTGCGTTTTCTATTTCTATGCCTCTTTCTTTGGCGATGTCTAAGAGGTACTGTTTTATTTGGTTGAGAAAGGCGGGGTCGGTGACTTCTTCGGGGTTATCATACCAGTACCAGACTTTAATGCCGAAATTTGTGCTGTAAGTAATAATTGCTTTGCGTTTTAGGGCTGGGTGGTAGGCTAGGAGTATGCCGTTTTTGGGGTAGAGTTTGGTGACTTGGAGGTCGTTTGCTTGGGCTACGTCCAATAGCGTGGTTGACAGCTTGGCTTCTGTTGCTAGTTTGGTTTGGTTGACGAATTGTACGGTGGTGTTTAGTTTGCCGGCGATGTCGGCAACGGATAAGCCTTTGGTTAGCAGAGACCAAATAAACTTTTGTTTCTGAGTTAACGGTGAAGCTAAAGTACAAGATACCAAAGCAGCACACCAATTAAACAATATATTATTTACTTTTATTTAAAGTTAATTGAAACCCTAAGTCAAATAGAGCTATAACGTCTATTGATAGGCGACGCATACAGTCAACGAAGGCAACGTCACTAAGGGACGCTTTTTCTTTCTTTTTATTCAAGCATTAAGAAAAAGCGGGGAAGAAGCAGGTTGTTTGTTTAGTTCATTTTCCCTTTTCGCTTGAAAATTACGAGACAGATTAATGCTACCCCAATCACAAAAAATAACAGAGTTGCCCAAGCTGAAAATTCTGGTGCTTCGGGCGAAGAATTCAGTGTTTGGTCTGTTAACGTCGATGAGGGTCCGTTGCTTGAAATATCAACTGGGTCTGTAAGTGGATGGTAATCTATGACTTTGTCCCAATGACTGTATGGTGTATCCCATACGCCCGAATTGTCTATTTCTTTAGCGTTTGGGAATCTTGTTGTGTAGTCGCCCCAGTAGTTTCTGTCCACCACTGGGTCGGGGGAGAGCCAAACTGACCAACTGCTCAGAATGTTGTTTTCGATTACGATGTTGCCGCCGCTGGCATAGTTTATGGAGATGCCGGTGGTGCAGTTCTTAACCGTATTATGGATGAGAGTGTTGTTTGGGCTTCCAGTTATCCAGAAGCCTGTGTCGCAGCCTTCAATATAGTTGCCGATGAAAGTGTTGTTGTAAGTGTTTTCGCTGCCTATCGCGTAGTAGCAGTTTATCATTTTTAGGTTCTCTACCGTCACATTACAAATTCTAGAGCGTGAAGGGTCTTGCCCCACCCCATTTCCAAGGTCTACGCCTATGTATTGTCCGCCTCCGTTAACGGTAAAACCCGCGCCATCAATCACGATATAGCTTTTTTGAACCGAAATGCCGCCTGAAATGTCACCAGTTAAAGTGTAAACATCGCCGGTTCTCTGAATACCTGTTCCTGCTATTGAGCCGTCAGCATTGATAGTTACGCTGCCGAATGTTTGCGCAACAGGCTGAGATTGTGAGACCGGCAATGTTTTCACCACATAAAAGTACCCGCCATGTGCCGTACTTCCCGGGTTTGTTGAACCAGCAAGGACAAAACCGCCATCGCTTGCCTCAGTAAGCGAATTTGCTACGTCCGAATCTGGGGTACCTGTCATTCCGCCGAAGGCTTGGTTCCACTGCTCATTTCCAACCGAGTCAGTCTTAACAACCCACATATCGTCAACAAAGCCCCAGTTTGTAGAATTACTTGTTGACCCTGCAAACGCCAAACCGCCATCACTGGTTTGGACAAGCGCGTTTGCAGTAGATTGACCTTCTATAGCGTAGGTTTTGCTCCACTCAACGTTGCCTGAAACATCAGTTTTTATGAGCCAAGCACTTCTAGAGCCTACCGTGCCATAGGAGTATGTGTATCCTGCCAAGGCGAACCCGCCATCGCTAGTTTGCACCACTGAATTTGCGCCTTCATCGCCTGCTACTCCTGTTTGTGGCTGTATTGGAGAGGATTTTGGTCCTTCTCCATATGTCTTACTCCAGACTTGATTGCCTGATGCATTAATCTCTACTAGCCAAGCATCAAAGCTTCCTGCTCCAAAAGAGGTTGTGTAACCTGCCAGAACATAATTCCCATCGCCAGTTTGGGTCACTGAGCGGAAAAAGTCGATTCCTGACCCACCATAAATTTTGCTCCACTGCACTTTTCCTGAGGAGTCAGTCTTTAGAGCAAAGCCATTATTTGACCCTTCGCCCGAAAGGTAAGGTGTACAAGCGCCAACTATAATGTAGCCGCCATCGCGGGTCTCAATCATCGATAGGGCGTTGCCTCCACTGCTTCCCTGGAATGAAACAGTGTACGTTTGATTCCAAACTGTGTTGCCTTTCAAGTCGGTTCTAAGGAGTATAAAGCCGCCGTTACCATTACCTGCTATAACGTATCCTTCGTCACTTGTTTGTACCACAGCAATGCCCGTGGATAAATCGGGGTAAGTTTGGTTCCAAAGTACCTTCCCAGCAGAATCAATTTTTACTAGCAAGGCATTGTCAGGTGCATACCCATTTCCCAGCGTCCCAATTACTGCAAATCCGTCGTCATTAGTTTGAATGATGTTGGTGGCTGAATCGCTAAGCCCTGTTCCAAACTTCGAGACCCAATTCGACGTCAATGTTGAGTTGGCGAATGAAGGAACGACATTAACAACGGGCAGCGGTTGAACAGAAGGTCGGAAAAAATAGTTCGCTGATAACAGAGAAAATGGAACCGCAAAGATAACGACTGTAAGCACAATTGCTATTGGGCCAGAATAGCGTTTAAGTTTTGTCGGGAACTGCTTGGGAGGTTCAGGGCAAAATCGTCTGATTTTTTCACGGATTTTCATTTTTCTCCATTTCTCCTGCGATTTTTGAGAAGAGTGCTTCTGCAAGTTTGGATGGCGAAATCTTGCTTGTATCATCTAAAAGTAGGAAGTTGCGGTCTTTTGCTTCTGCAAGGATCATTTCCTGGCAGGTTTGTAGTTTTTGGCATTTTTCGCAGTCGCCTTCATGTTTGTACCAGACTTGGATGCCGTTCTTGGCGGAGAACGTTATGAAAACTTGGGTTTTGAAATGAGCACTATATCCCATCAGAAAACCTTTTTCTGGAAATAATTTTTGGGTTTCGATTTTGTTTATCTTAGCGGTTTCTTCAAGGGCTTCAGCGATTTTTATGTTGGCAGTGCCTATGGTTTGGTGAACTGTTTGTCGGGTTATTTTGAATTTTCGGGCGATTGATGCTTCAGGCATTCCACCGCTTTTGAGGTCCCATAATTGCCTTTGCTTCGGAGTCAAGTACCCTAAACTTAGCGCCACTTTTGTTCGCCATCCGTGTAAGTGCCAAAACACTTACACAGTAAGTGTAACAGCCAGTGACATAAAAGGTTTCCGTAACTACGAATGAGACCTATGAGGGCGGGGTTTCGTTGGGTTCGTGTGCAAGGAAAAGGTCGGTAGCTTATGGTGTCTTTTCTGTCGTATGAGATTTCAAAGGTTCGGGACTGAGAGAATATGAAGCAGGGGAGGACTATAAAATAGTAGCAACGTTTGCACATCCAAACGCAACTGCGTGTTTGAAATCTGTTATGTAGTTAATAGAAAACGAAGCACTAAGTGATTCGTTTAGCCCTAACTGTATATCACATGCTTGGTATGGTTAGAATGTATTTTCTTTTGCCTTCTTTCCTGCCAATCTGGGTCCGTTTATATGTGTACTTTTTTAGAGCCAGACCAAGTCTTGTATTATTCCAGTATCTTTCAAACTCGGCTTTGCTATTGAACTTATCGCTTGTAGCTTGCCACAATAGTTCACGAATTTGACTTACGGTAGCTTGCTTATTCCCCAATGCCTTGAGTTGGCCTATTATTTTCTCCAAGTCACCATTGCTTTTGAAGCAGCTTTCTTTACGTTGCGATATTTCCGCCACCTTGTGCCCATTGGGCGTTAAATAGTAGAATATGTATCCGTAGCCCCTAGGGTCCGACAAGGCATTATTATTTAGCGAGATAGATAAGGGTCTGATTAAGTCTTTTTTAATTAAGCGATGAATTGATAGTCTGATATTTCGCTCTTCACGAAACTTTGTTTGATACTTCTTTGGGAAAGAACTGTAATTTATTCCAAACGCATTGTAAATGTCAAACCATAGCGGATTTGGCTTGCCTGGTGGATTATCATTTTTTAACATAAGCAAAAGTAAGCTTTTCTCTCGACGACCCAGCTTAGTCAAGCCACGTGACTTCTCCGGTGTTAACATCTAATATGCCCTGCCGTGGCAAAGGCTTACAGCGTCTACAGAAAACCCGTTTAGTTTCGCCTTCGGTTCCATCAACAGCAAACTCATGATCACTGTTACATTTGCCGCAATGCACCTGGAAAGTTCGGGGTTTCATGTCTACATGCTCAAATAATTCGTTCTCCTTTTGCACAACAACTGACATATTCTTAAAGTTCACTCGATAATGCCTGCCGCAATCACAGTCATAGCTTACCTCTATAAGCAAAGCCTTCTGAACCTCATGTTTCTTTTCAATTAAAGCTGATTCATCTTTATCTTCAAGCGTAAAATTGCCCCCTGATTCAGTTCCCTCCGCCAAATTTGATTGAGAAAAAGAATCTTGAGGCATAGATCCTCCTTTACCAGCATCAGATCTTCCTGAAACTTCAGAAAACTTGGGTCTATGAAGTGAAGATTTGAAGGCTTTTTCACCCGTTGACTTAGTTGACGCTATGTTCCTTTGCAACGTTGCAGATGATTGGATAATGTTGCCTTTAGCCGGCGGCTCATTATCGTTCTTAGAGAGGAATGGATTCAGTGCTTGCAGCAATGCTTGGGAAACGACAGGCGCTCTAAATTTATCCACCAGACCTTCCTGCTGGTTTTGAGGGAATAACGAAAGTAAATGTAAATGTTCAAGTGTAATCTCAGGATGCCTCTTCATCGACTCTTCAAGGACCCGGCGTGCTTCAGGAAATAATTTTCCCAAGGAGAGAACACTCTCAATCTCCTTGACCGACAGCGCTCCACGGTATGCCTCATAGACATTAACACCAACGTCAGCATCACTTTTTATGATATCATATAGTTTAAACCAATTTAGTCTCCCTCTCCAACGATTATAACTAATACAAAGAGCCTTTGCCTGCAGATCACTAGCGACCTGCTCAACAGCAAAAATGAATTTCCAGCCTAGCTCCCCAGCTATTTCCCAACGCTGTTGCCCATCAACAAGCTCATAGTCAATAGCTACTTTTCTAACTACTATAGGCTCTGTTTTCTCGGGGCCATCCTCTTTCATGCGTTCCTTAAGCGCTGCTCTCTCTTGTGCTCCTAGAAAATTGCAATTCCAGGAGTTTGGCTTAATCTGATCTAACTGAAGATTTAGCATCGATATTCACTTCCCTAAACAAGTAACTGCTAAACTTGAGTGCCGCACTCTCTTTCGGTAAAGGAGGTGCATACTTTTTGCATGTTTCCACTAACTCAGCTACGCTACCAATTCCTGTATTCGCTGCCTTAGCTACTGCTTTGAGATGCAACCGTTTTCCAAGCAACTCGTCAGCAGCCAACAAGGCTGAAGCTGCAACCAAATTTGCCTTCCGATTCGTTATAACCCCTGGATTGGCTAAAACAATCAGCACCGCGTAACTGCTTGCCTTGTTCACATAAACGCTGTCAGCTTCATCTTCAAGTTTGGCAGCTATCCTGTTAATGTGACCAATTACCAAATCAGCATTCGGCACTCTATTTTCCACCTTAACAAAAATACTGGCTCTCTTCTCGATCTTCATCAAATTTTTAACATTGAAAATATCTTGAATCTTTTTCACGTATTCATCCGCGCTTAGGGGAATGTTCGATACCTTGATGGCATACCAAACAGAAACCACCGTCAGCTCCATCCGACTGAATCGTATCTTCGTTTCTTTTTGTTCTCGCATCAAACGCCTAAGCTTACGCATGTAATTGATAGCCACCTGTTGCAGACTGCGCGGTAGCATTAACTTCTGTAGGAGACGGTCTACATCTTGAGCTACATTCATTTCAGTTCGCTGTGTAGATGCAAGTTCAGTGCCCACAGCAAAACTTGTGTAAGCAAATAAATTATGTGATTCAGCTTTGGGCATGCGATCAGCTGGCGGTGCAAATTCTTCTTGCCCAAGTACCAATCCGCAACCTCGGCATACTATTTCACCGCTATCAAAATCATGTAAGAGGTTTTGGCTTCCACATTCAGGACATTGAGTAAGTTCACTCATCCATAACCGCCTTCCAATTCCAAACCAATGGTGCGTTAACTTTGTTGTTCAGGCTCTTGGGAGCTGAACATTTTTGTTCGAGAGATGTTTGAGGCATGATCAAATCCCTTTCTCTTCGCCGGACTGGATGGTGGTGGTTGTTGCTTGATCAAATTGGTTAGCTGAAGGAAGCGAATAAGCGGGTGCTTGGTTTTGATACTGTCTTAATTCATCTAATACTAAGTTCATGCCGCGCCGGATGGCTTCGCTGCGGGATGAAAACGTGTTTTGTACTGCTTCATCGAACATTTGTAGAAATGTGCTGGGTACTGTTAACCATATTTTCGATAAGGTTGGGCTGGCTTGTTTGTTTTTCAATCAACCACTATCCTACTGGTAGTGTAATTCGGTGAGAAAAATATAAATACATATCCTACCTGTAGGATAGCATGCAATATACCATTCTGCGCACAGGAGAGGAGTGAATGGCTGCCAAATTCAAAAGAATACACATGCCTAAACCACTTTATGATGAGGTTGAAAGTTTTGTTCAAAATTCCTATTATGAAAAGGTTGGTAAATTATGCGGTAAAGCGGGCAAAATGCTAATTGAGCATTACAACTTGAGGTAAAGAACAAAAATGCACATAAATAGACGAAAAAGCGGAAAAACAGTTAGCGTTCCAGCGCAAGACTTCGACATTATAAAAAAATGGGTTGAAAGCGGAAAAAGCCCCTATGTCAGTGTGGACGAAGCTTACCGAGACGCCATACGAAACATCCTCTATGGACGATGGCCCGAAAACGTTACTTAAAGAAATATTCGTCAGAAACTGTTGAACTAATTTGGATGTACTGGTGTCTCTTACAAAAACCCAAAATACGAGTTAAGAGTGGGTCGTCAGCCTTTTCAAAATCCTTCTTGTAGCCAATCCGCCCAGTTTGCACCCTAATTTCAAATTTTCCATCGTTTTCAAGAAGTTGGTAGAAATCCAGCTTTTCCTCTGAATAATCTTCCAGCACATCCCAATCTTCAATTATGTTAACCAATCTCTTTCACCTATCACACAAGTTAGCATAAAAATAAAAAGGAAAACTCATCAAGCGCATGCACAAATAGAAATATCTCGTTTAGGGCAAGCGGCAGAGTGGTGTTATTTGTTATGGCTCCTTTTCTTTTCCGCTTCTAATACCAAAATCATTCCGGCCCTTATGGCTTCATTTCGGCTGGCATAGAGTCCTGAAATTTCTTCGTCAAACTCATTCAGGAAATTAGCGGGGATGTGGACCAAAATCCTCTTTATTCTTTTTCCCGTCAATTTCCTCCATCTCCAATAGGCTTATCGCTTGTGCCATGAGATCGGTAAATTCACCTTTTCTTAGGGAGAATGTATGGCGACCAGCGTAAAACTCCTCTTCAACAATAACCAAGTTCTCCATTTGTTTAAGATGTTCAATGCATCGGTCATTATTGCAGCCTGCTTTTCTCGCGATGGCAGAAACATTGAGATTTTTACTTAATTGAAGTGTCTTGAAAATTCGAATACATATTTTTGAACATAGACAATGGTGGAAAAGTATAAGTTCTTGAGGAGTTATCTTGAATGCGGACAATGCCATCGGTGACTCCCTCAACTTAGAGGTTGCTTAAGGAGTTAAAAATCATTGTGTACTTCTCGGGTACACGGAGAGTCCCCTCTCGGTTAGTTTAAGAAGAATTCAAAGCTTGTTTTAGGCTTTCGTTAAGCGCTTTATCCAGTCGATCAGGCGGAAACTCCATCCCAACCAAGGTTCTGCCATTTACCTTTACGCGTAGAATATAACCAGTTAACTCAAGATCTTTGAGATAAGTCTGTATTTTGGCCTTATCCTCGTAATCCCTTTCAAATTCTTTGCAGGTGACTTGATATAGTGGGTAAACTTCTTCCAGAGAAATATATGGCTCAATTGTTGATTCGAACAATTTAGTAATTGCCTTAAGCAATAGTTGCTTATGAAGAGAAAGCTCACACGGATAATATGCACCGTTTACGCCTTTTGGTATTTGAAAATTTGCTCTTCTTACATGTTCCGCATTTACGACTTGAGCATGGCCTATTTCTGCCTGACCTCCAGCTTCCAGCAATAATTCTAATGCATAGCGAACTCCGCCATGTCCAATGGCGGTACGTGCTATGAAGTCAATCACGTCTTCGGATATTGCTCCACTCTTAAAGGCTTCTTCAACTCTGTACGCAACAATGTCTTTAATTTCAGGTAAGCCATAGGAAGCCAAATGGACAGCAGAGACTCGCCCTAAGGTTGATAGCGTAGCTTCATTAAGCTTATTCATCCAATCTAAACTTCTGGAAACGTAGATGAGGCTAAGCCTACAGGCCGCTTCTGGATTTAGTTCATGGATCCTGGGAAGCATATACAAAATGCTTGGATCGCGTCCTTCACCAACGTATGTATCTACTTCGTCAAGTGTTAGTATTAGCTGATAGTTTTCTTTAGCGAGGCTTCTTGCAACGGTTGATAGCATTTCTTCAGGGCTTAAGCCTGATCTAGACGATTCTATAAACGAAACTTCTTCCATAAGCTTGGTCATAACATGGTATGGCTTTGGAGTATAAGCTAAGTTAATATGAGTATATTTTAGCTTCTTGCCTGTTTTTGCGGCTTCTTTCTCCAAATACTGACCTAGGTTTCTGCATAAAGCTGTCTTGCCACTTCCCATGCCCCCGTGAATATGAATCTTCAAGTTAATGCCTTCTAGCAAGACCGGTTTGAAAGCACTCTTCAACTGTTCAAATTCTCTTTCTCTGTGAGGCATCCTGGGCGGTATATAATCTAGGAGCAATGCCTTTCTGCTCTTGAAGACACTATAGCCAGAGCACATGTTCTAACCTCCAAGCGCTTGTTAACCCTTATTGTGGTATATGTTGAAGAGTTATTGTGTGTCTTAATAAAAAAGACTGTTTATAAACTATGGGCCGAGAATCGGCTCTGTGGCATTTTCCACATTAAAATAAGGAAAGAAAAAACAAAGTATACTGCACTTAGCTTAAGGCTCGGTTTTAATTAATATATCATCGCCCGTAATCTTCATGCTCTACACCTTTTCATCCTGAATTTTTGGATGGAATAACCCTATTTTCGGGGGTGAAATGACTTTACCGGTTGCTACATCAAATTTTACTTTGCGCCTAGGGCAAGTAATAGCATTACCTTCCAAGATGCCTTTTGATAGATCGCCACCCGCATGGGTGCAAGTATTAACACAGCCCAGAATTGTCCACTATCGTTTATGATGAGGACTTTGGAACATAATTTTTTCATTGTATTTGGAGATTTCATAAATTCTCGCAACTTTGGTATATTCTGGCTCCAATAACATCCTCTCTCTTAGAGTGTAGGTACAACATATTTTAGATCTGTTACAGGTTACGACTACTTTATCCAGCCTCAAAAAATATAAGGGCCTTAGGCCGCTATACTCACTGGTGCTTATGCAAAAACTTGCGGTGGCACTGATTCTCGCTTTGGCATTGCTAAGCTCTTTAGGACTCGGGATGCAAATTGTGAAAGCACAGCAGACCCCAAATGGGCAACCATTCATTGCCGCCTCACCCATCACTGTTACATCTCCAACCAACATAACCTATGAATCAAACATACTAACGCTAAACATCACCGCAAAAATTTTGTATGGAACAAGCGTCAACATGACCTACATTATCGATGGCAAAGACAATGTCACCGTTCCCGTAACCATTATTAATGCAGCGCAGGCAAACCTCGACCCGAATTACCCATCAAACTTTATCGCAATGACTACCATGCCCGAATTATCACAAGGAACACACAGCATAACGGTATACGCCAATTACCAGTTCGGCAGCATAACTGGACTAGACAACAAGACAATCGACTTCACCATAAACAATCCATCAAAAGATTCCAGCAACCAAACAACCGCGCAGGCCACGGGAACAGTCACACCAAACGTCTCAGCACAAGCGTTTCAAATGACGTGGCTTTTAATTATTGCAGGCGCCGTCGCGGCAACAACAATAACGGCTGTTTTAACAGTGTTCTTGCATAAAAAGAAATTAAACAATCCAAAACAGTAGGTTTTACTTCTCCTCTTGTTTTTCAATTAAAACACGCAGATGCGTTTTTAAAAATTCAAGTGTTCTTAAATTCTGGTGGAGCAGCTTGACTGAGTATGTTAAAGTGGAAAAAAAGGTTTTGGAGGAAATTTTGGGGGAGATTAACGAGCTTAAAAGGCTCGTTAGTGAACGAGGCTTGTCTCTGTCTGGGAAGATAGAAGACCAGAAATGACTCCTTCCAGCTTTTCTAGTCTCGTTTGCAGGGCGATGTTCTGTTTCGTGAGTTCTTCTTGTTTTTCCTGCTCCGTCTGCTCAATTTTTAGGGCTGTTTCCCTGTCAAGAACCATGCCGCACATGGTGCATCTTACGTTGCCGAAAGGATTCTTGTTGCCGCATCTTGGGCAATCCACCAGTCTAGCCAAGCCATTGTTACCCTCAGGGCTCTTCAACCCATGAAGCTCCAGCACAGCATCTTCAAGGTCTCGGGCTGAGAAATGCACATATCGCCGTGTCATTTTGCTCCCGTAGGTCCAGCCGGCGAACTGTTCAAGGCGCGATTCCGTGAAAACCTTAGCCATCGCCGTAAGGGTGGTGTGGCGGTAGAGGTAGGGCCAAATATCCTTCTTTACCCCCGCTTTTCTGGCAAGCCTCTTGATTAAGACGCGAAAATACCGGTAGCTTAAGCGTTCACCCATGTAGTTGCTTGCTAAGGAACACCATAATGGCGCCTCTGGGTTGTCTCGACATGGGTGTTCTTCTATCCACTCCATCAGGGGCTTGCAGGAAACCACGAGGGGTATGCGTTTGATGCCTGTCTTTCCATTTGCCGTGATGAGGCAGTAGCCGTCTTTGAATACTACACTGCCAATGGTCATCGTTAAGAGTTCGCCTGGTCGCAGGGCAGCTTCAAAAAGAACATAAATCATCGCTCGGTCGCGCTTGTTGAGGGTGACTCTGATGATGGCGGTGAATTCTTCCGGTGTAAGCAGGCTTTCAGGTGTTACTCTGGAGGAATCTTTTTCTTTTACTGTCAGACTGATCCACCTTACTTCCCGGGGCAAGGGTGTGCCTTTTGCGCAACTGCCCTTTTTGGCGTATTGGATTAGTTTACGCAGGGTTAGTTTCTTGTCGTGTTTGGTCCACTCTTTTTGCTGTTTAGCATTAATGGAGGCGACCACTGCTTCAACATCTGCTTTGCTCATTGTTTTGAGGTCAACATTAATCGTGCGTAGGAGTACAGGCAGATGGCCAGCATACTTGGTTACCCTGGCCACCGACAGCCCCAATGCGCCCAAGTGGTCAAGGAAGCACAGGGCGGTTTCGCCGTTTGGGAGCAGTTTGATGCTGCGTTTGAAGCCTGCCAGGTGCCGCTGGTAGTCGTGGATTGGCTCGTCTGTTTGCATGACCTTTTGGTTTTTTGGGAATTTAAAAACTTGAGGAGGGGAAGCGGAACGGAAGGGTTGGAGCCTCGAGCGGGCTTTGCTCCCGCGGCCTGCTGCTTACGAGGCAGCCGCTCTGCTGGGCTGAGCTATCGAGGCATCTGTGCCAGCCGTTTATTGTGATGGTGACGAACTTTTTAAATGTAACCGCGGCAGCGTACAAATCAGCTTAAAAACCTGTACATCTAATCAAGAGATGGGAAGAACATGAAGAAACCGAAGACCCCCAAAACTGCTGCGGCGTTGGGTGAGCATGCAGTGATTGAGTTGATGAGGCGGCATTTTGCGCTGATGCCTGACGTGGCGGTTTCGTTTGGCGACGACGTTTCTGCCGCGCCAGTGGGCGAGGGTGACGTGGCGGTTTTGAAGGCGGATATGCTTGTGGGCAAAACGGATGTTCCTGCGGGGATGAGTTTGTGGCAGGCG
>JBNIDR010000008.1:0-25288 GCA_050108155.1 Bathyarchaeia archaeon
TTAGGCGAAGACGGCTAGTAATGGGACAAAAACTGCTAAGGTCAAAATTGTGATATGTCACCACTATTGCATAATCTAACTGGCGGATTTGGCTATTGAACCCATTTTGTTAGGGTATAAGCGGAATTAACCGTTTTTTCTGGATAATCATGCCCCCCTAAGAATTAAACCCTTTTAAGCAAGTAAAAACTAATGTAAACAAATCCGATTAACTGAGGCATAATCTTGGGAAAGAAAAAAGTCTTAAGCGAAGGCGCAATAAGCGAAATGGTCTACCCGGGCGAAGGCGAAGTTCTTGGCGTAGTAACGAAACTGCTCGGTTTCGACCGTATCATGGTTAAGTGTCAAGACGGTGCAGAACGACTTTGTCGTATCAGAGGAAAAATGAAACGCCGCGTCTGGATTCGCGAAGGTGACATAGTTGTTGTTTCTCCATGGGAGTTTCAAACTGACACACGTGGAGACGTTACGTGGCGCTATACGCATGCTCAGGCTGAGACTCTTAGGCGCAAGGGGCTTTTAAACCTCTAATTATTTTTCTTTAATTATGTGTTTGGGTTTGGTTGCTTGATTGCTTTTAAATACTTGCTACATCATGGTTTTGTGACTAGGTATGTCCAATAAAGCCCGTGAACGTCTCGACCGCAGAGAGCGTGTAGTTGAGCGCAGAGATAAAATCCGCATCCACGACCGCTCAGGTGAACGCGCAACTGTTGAGGAAGTTTTCGACCAAACCACGCGGTTGGTCGTTTTTGACTTGCTAAACAGCGGTATTCTTTACGAAGTTAACGGTGCAATCAGTAGCGGCAAAGAAGCTAAAGTCTACTGGGCGACAAACAAAGAAGGTAAAGATCTAGCAGTTAAAATTTACCTTACGTCTTCTGCCGAATTCAAAAAAGGTATGATAAAATACATCGAAGGCGACCCACGCTTCAAAAACATAAAACGCGATACCCGCTCGCTTATGTCCCTTTGGGCGCAGAAAGAATTCCGTAACCTGCGCGAGGCTTCCGAAGCTAAAGTACCTGTCCCCAAGCCAGTAGCCGTAAAAAGCAATGTGGTTGTGATGGAGTTTATTGGCAAAGCGGGCGTAGCTGCTCCCTCGCTAAAGGAGCAGGCACCCGAAAATGCAGAGCGCGCCTACAAATTGCTGGTCACTTATTTGGTGCGTCTCTATCGGAAGGCTAAACTTGTGCATGGGGACCTTAGTGAATACAATATTATGATGTGGAAGGGTAAACCGCTTATTTTTGATTTGTCCCAGTCCGTGTCTGTTGAGCATCCGATGGCGGAGTTTATGCTTAACAGGGATTTGATGAATCTGAATAGGTATTTCAGTCGCCTAAACGTTAATGTAACTCCGATAGAAGAGTTACATAAATTGGTTGTTGGAAAATAATGTCCGGTCCTGACACCTTTGTACGTATTCCAAGAGAACGCGTCGGTATACTAATTGGCCCAGAAGGCAAAACTAAAGCTGAGCTCGAACTGAAATTGGGCGTTAAGTTAGATGTTGATTCAGAAGGCAGCGTTACAATAGCACTTACCGAGAAAGCCCGTGACCCATCAGTTCTTCTGAAAGCTAAGGATATTGCAACGGCAATTGGCAGAGGCTTCCCACCTGAAACTGCCTTCAGATTAATCCGCAACGAAGACGACGTGTTTGACATGGTGGATCTAAGGTTGATTTTTGGCAGAAGCGAATCTGACATAAAACGTATTAAAGGCAGAATTATCGGCGCTGACGGGAAAACACGCAAACTAATCGAAGAGCTCAGTGAAGCAGATGTTGTCGTTTATGGTCACACAGTAGGTATTATTGGTAGCTTCGAGCAGGCAGATATTGCACGCAACGCAGTTCAGATGATAGTGGAGGGGTGCCAGCATCACACGGTTTACAAGTATCTGCAGCGGAAGCGCACTGAACTAAAGAAGGAGAAACTTGAGCTTTGGGAGAAGCCTCCTGAATAAATTGTCCCTTCTTTTATTTTTTTAGGCGCTGAGTGTTGAGAATGCAATAGTTTATTTTAAGCGTCAGGAGAGCATTCGCGTTTGCCTAAGTGCAGGAGCAGCTTTAAGGAGTTCTGTAACGAATACATTGGAGGCAAATATGTTGAAGGATATAAGGGTAAAAATACGCTTGTTTTTCTATTTTAGTTGTTGCTGTGGGCCCCTCTTTTTTCAACAACAACCAGTCGTTTGCGGCAGCGGCTGTGTTTTGGTGTCTGGCTGCATGGCAGGTTGCCGGCTGGTAGTGGCGTATTTTGCAAGCAGAGCACACGCAACGCTTTGATTTCGCAAGAATGCAGTTTTAAGGTTACGTTTTCTTGGTTGCCTTAATGCTCTAATGCGTTTTTGTGGAACAAAAAAGAAAGGAGGGGTGCTACAGTAGCATTTTGCCTCTTTTAGTCTGCCGCTATGGTTTTGCGTTTTCTCGCAAACAATACAACTGGAATCAACGCTAATACAAGTCCTGCCAGTGCCACGGCTGAAACTTCAGGTATAGAAGGCGAAGGAGTGGGCTCATTAGTTTGAGTGAAAACTGGTTGATAGTAGAAAGTGGCGCCGTAGCCATGGTTTACGTTGTACGGGTTATCGGTTGGCTCTAGATTTAGTGGTGCAGCTCCGTGGCTGGTTATGTTGCCTGATATTACCCAATGGGAGAATGCCCAGCCGCTGTCAGGAGTCGCCGTCAAGTTAAGCGATGACGCATTATCAAAGGCGTAAGTCCCCGGTGAAGGTGTAGTTGTTCCCCCTGCAGCTGGCAAAATAACAACTATAGCTAGATTAGACATGTCTTTAGGTAAATCTGTAATACCTATTGGCTGTATTACTTGAAAAACCGCTTGTATTGTATAAGTTGTTCCGCCTGTAACTGGAAAGGTTAGGGGGTTATCGTAGGCTAATCGTGTTCCCGCTTCAGTTGAGATCACCCAGTTTGCAAATATAAAACCTGGAGCTTGGCTTGGTGTAGCAGTGATGGTTAATGATGCGCCGTCGTCATAGGTGTAATTTCCAGCTTTGGGGTCGGTGGTTCCTCCTACTGTACTTAAAATGTAAACGGTTGCTTTGCTCTGAGCCTGTGTATTGATGTTTTCAAGGGACAGTGCTGCCAAAAGAAGCATCGATGTCAAAAACAGTAGACTAAAAATTTTAGTCTTTGCCATAAAATTTGCCCTTGATTTCCAACTTAAAAACGCTATATTATGCTATGTGGTTGTACATTTACAGCAACAATGCCTTATTGTCTGATGAAAGAGAAACGAACTGGGCAAAAGTCTATTGTATAGGTGAGCTCTTGAGGCGTTGACTCGCCAGTTCAAGTCAAGCTTAAACGGCGTCATCATCAACGTCGTCCGCACTCAAGATCCACATCATCCATGTTGTCTGCGGGGCCAGACTCGTCATCGCCCACCCAACCAAAAACAGCGCATAGAACCTTTAAACGTTCAGGTGACCTTCCGTAAAAGCCAATTATGATGCGTTAAATTTTAAAGGGGCAACAAATATCTTTCTCCTAAAAAAATAAAGTGACCCTATGCCGTTTTGTCGAAAATGCGGGCGCAGACTAGCCGAATACAGCAAAATATGCCCTGACTGTGGTCAATCAACCACTGCTCCAATAGTGAACATCAAGCGCACGCAAGGCAAAAACTTTTTCCCAGAGGGCGAGGAAAGGGACACTAAAATTGTTACGCCCCCTAAGTCGCCTGCCAAAGTTATCGTAGCGAAGCCAGCCAAAGCGGCAGCTACTGTTAAAGCATTTATCCCAATCAAAGCCACTCCAGTAAAAGCTTTCGAGCCGCCTAAACCTGTTATCTCGGCAAAGCACATCATAAAGCCCAAAAAGGCTAAACCATCCAAACCCGCGGCTCCATTCACTATTGCTAATGCTAGACCAGTTGCTGGCTTTGACCTTCCTAAACCCGCGCCTGCGGTTTTACCCAAGCGGCAGCCTCCTAAACCTGTCACTTCAACGGCGCCAGTTGCCCCTCCCAAAATAGTTCCTCAGCCTGCGCAGTCTTCCGCTCCAGCCTCACCCGTTATCTCGCTTAAATCTGTCACACCACAAAAAACGCAAGTAGCCAAACATGCGCCGATACCTATAACGCCCGCGCCAGTTTATCCCCCACACGAGATCATAAAAAGTAACGTATCTCTCAAAGAAGACATAACCAGTAATCCTCAAGACTATGAGCGTCACGCGTTTGATTTTGACCTTGAATGCTCTAAGGGTCATTATTGGGCTGCTGGCGAACTGCTACCTGTGTCTAAGGGAAAAGCATATTGTCTTAAATGCGGGGAGCGACTGCGGAAGCCGAAGCCTAAGCGTAAAACGCGACGTAGATATTATCATCAGCATAGGTCGAATTTTTCAGTTAATTTTTGACTTAAATACTGCCGAGAAAGTTTTTACTTCCCAGGTTACTACAAATAACAAGGTTTCCCCATGGATGTAAATCCGCTAAGCAAAATTAAAGTTACACCTTTGGCGTCAGAGAGTTTCGGCGTCCGTTCCATGTGCACCCTAGTCGAAACCCCTGACGTGACGTTGCTTCTGGATGCTGGTATCTCGCTTTGCCCATGGCGCTTCAATCTGCCGCCCCACCCCACTGAGTTCCAAACCATCGCCAGACTGCGCCAAAGCATCGCAGAAGCGGCCGACAAAGCTGCAGTCACCACGATTAGCCACTACCACTTCGACCATCACACCCCAAGCTTTGAGGATTGGGTAGTCAACTGGACCGACGGCGCAGAAACCGCACGTCAAATCTACCAAGGCAAAGTTGTGCTCGCCAAAAACGCCAAAGAAAACATCAACGCCAGTCAGCGACAGCGCGCTTGGATGTTCCAGGAAACAGGCGGCAAACACGCCAAATCGGTGGAGTCGGCGGACGGCAAAAGCTTTCAGTTTGGCCACACAAGGCTGAGTTTTTCTGAGGCGGTTGCACATGGCGTTGAGAATGCCATGTTGGGTTGGGTTATAATGACATCCGTTGAGTGTGGGGGGGAACGGTTTATGCATGCACCCGACGTGCAGGGGCCCATGTCGAAGCGCACTATGGCGTTGATTTTAGCTGCTAAACCCGACGTGATTATGCTGGGCGGTCCACCATTTTATCTTGCAGGGTTCCGTGTAGATGAAGGGCAGCTTGAACAGGGATTACGGAATCTGGAGCGGATTGTGGAGGCGACGCCGGTTGTGGTTTTGGAGCATCATGCCCTGCGGGATGAGTTCTGGCGCCAAAAAGTGGAATCCGCCTACGAGAAAGCGGAAGCGGCTGGGCACCGCATTGTCACCGCAGCCGAGTTTGCGGGAAAAGAAAACCTCTTCTTAGAAGCCAAACGCAAGCAACTCTACAGGGACCAACCGCCCTCATCGGAGTTTGAGGCTTGGACAAAATCGCTGAATAACAAAAAAATCGAAAAACCACCACTTTGACTGCTTAAATTGAATAAGTTGGGTCGCTTCTGACGTTGTTATAGCATTCCCAGAATGTGAATAAGCGCTCCGTTAACGATTGAGATTACCCAGATAACAAAAATTGGTGCCATCCATTTTCGGTATCGGAGACAACTCAGCTTTTTTGGTCCCTTGCTAAACCAAAGCGCAACAACGAGTGCGCCTAAAACTTCGGCTGTAGCGCCTAAAACGATGTGGGACCAAACGGTGACTGAAACGAAGGCTGAAAGATCACCCAATTCATCAAAACCAGAAGCGAAGCTGGGAACCATCACCACGAAAATCAAAATAGTGTGCAGTATAAGCGCCGCAACGGTTGAGTAGCCGTGCCAAAGCCAGTTCTTCTGGTTGGCTCCGCCCCTAAAAAATGGAAGTCCAAGTATAAGAAGAAACAGAATAGCTATTTGCAGTGCCAAGCTGATGTTGCCGACTGGATCAAGAGGAACCATAGACATAACATGAACCCCGAAGAATTAGAGAGCAATAGCCTCTAGTAGAAGTGGTTGCCTCATAAACTTTTTCAAGCCCTCTTGTTCAGGTGTATTCTCTGTAGGTAAAGCCGCAACGTATGCAACGCAGAAACTGCGTTGAGGATTCGTCAGAGCCGCGGGTTTGCACCTGCCAGATGTTGGCGGTGTTGTTGCCGCATCTTGGGCACTCCATCCGAATCGTCGGCATCGTGGTGAGCTCCTGCTCCTCTTTACCGATGACCGCAACTAACTGTTTGGGGTTATGCTCAACGATTATTCCCTCAACTTTGGGGTTGCCCTCAGATTCAGTTTTCTTGTGTCCGCATTTGGTGCAGGCTAAAACGATCATAGCCTGATTGCCTAAGTGCACTTTAATCGGTTTTAGTCTTGAACCACAGTGTGCACAAAACTCCAGCTGTCTCCATTCCATTATTATCACCATTGAGGTTAATCAACGGTTGAAGCTTTTTCAGCCGTTGTTTCGCTTGGATTCTTAGGAGTTTATCCTACACTAAACTTCATTATTTGAGGAGTAAATTGGAAAATAAATAATGTTGTGATTGTGGCGGCACAGCAACTTATCGCTTAGCAAAACCTATAATCAATCAGTGCCATAGACTATGTGTGGTGAAATGTTTTGAAAATCGGTGTCTGCGGAATTGCCTGCGAGAAATGCCCAAAAATGTCCAGCGGTACATGCCCAAACGGCGATGTAGGTTGTGTTGCAAGAGAAAACAAGTTCTGCCAAATCTGCAACTGCGCATATACTAAAGGCGTTAAACTCTGCTTTGAATGCAGCGAGTTCCCCTGCGAAACTACCAAGAATGGACCTATTAGCTACGGTTACTGCCAGTACCTAGCGGGAAAACAATGACAGCAAATTTAAGTCAACCCGTTCAAATCTAGTGCTGGTTGATTTATGGGTTCCAGCGAGGTTCTGATCGAGGCGAAGGGGCTCACCAAAAAATTCGGCGCCTTCACCGCAGTTGACGGCATCGACTTTCAAGTGTACAGGGGCGAATGCGTCGGCTTTCTTGGTCCCAATGGTGCAGGCAAAACTACAACTGTGCGTATGATGTACTGTTTTCTGCTACCCACTTCAGGCGAACTTTATGTAGCTGGCAAAAGCGTGAAAACTCAGTGCCGAGAAATCAAATCGGTAGTCGGAGTTGCGCCTCAAGAAGACAACCTTGATCCAGACTTCTCAGTAATCAAAAACCTCACAGTGTACGCACGCTACTTCGACATTCCCCCAGATGAGGCGCTTAAGCGGGCAGAGGAGCAACTCAAGTTTTTCCAGCTGGAAGAAAAACGTGACGTACCCATCATGGCGTTATCCACTGGAATGAAGCGGCGCTTAATTTTCGCCCGCGCTTTGCTAAATAAACCACAGGTGCTGCTGCTTGACGAACCCACCACTGGACTTGACCCGCAGGCGCGCCATCTAGTGTGGGATGAAGTGCGGCAACTCAAAAAACAGAAAGTCACAGTCATATTGACAACGCATTACATGGATGAAGCCGAAATCCTATGTGATCGAATTCTCATCGTGGACCACGGAAAAATCATTGAGCAGGGGACTCCGACGGAGCTGATTAAGAAGCATGTTGGCGGAGAAGTATTAGAAGTTGACTATGACGAAAAACTTGAATCTACCCTTAAATCAGCTTTCCCAGATGCGGGGTTTGAGCGGCTAGGTGACCGCATGCAAATCTTTACTGATCAGCCTCACGGAGTCTTTGAAGCCTTCCTAAGCGAGCATAAACTGCAAAATGTCTCAATCCGACACGCCAACATTGAAGACGTATTCCTCAAATTGACTGGACGGGGACTGCGTAGTGAATGACCGAAGTTAACCTACGTAAGTCACCTGCAAAATTCAGCATTCCCTGCTTGTCGTATCGGGTCTGGAAGGTTTGGCGACGCAACCTAGACGTATTCCTTAAAACCATAAAAGTTAACTTTTTGCCTTCTCTTCTTGAGCCAATCATCTATTTGGTTGCGTTTGGATTCGGTCTCGGCGGCTTTATTCCAAGCATTGCGGGGATGCCCTATGTGAACTTCATAGCTCCCGCTTTGGTGGCAATTGCAATCATGAATGGCTCCTTTTTCGAATGTACGTTCGCCTCGTTTGTGCGCATGTATTTCCAGAAGACCTTCGACGCTATAGTTGCGACGCCAGTGAGTGTGGAGGAGGTTGTGGCGGGTGAGCTGCTTTGGGGTGCAACAAGAGCCACCATAAACACCGCCATAGTGCTCGCTGTAATAGCGGCTGCAAGCTTATTCACGCCTGAGCCTATCATAACGTCGCCGCTGTTTCTGCTTGTGCCTGTTATCGCCTTCGTTGGCGGTTTGCTCTTCTCATCCATCGCAATGTGCTTCACAGCAATCGCGCCTTCAATTGACTTTTTCAATTATCCCGCGTTTCTGTTCATAACCCCGATGATGTTTCTAAGCGGAACATTCTTTCCCCTTTCCTCGTTGCCGTCTGCCGTTCAGGGCTTAGCTTTAGTTGTTCTGCCGTTAACGCATTTGGTTAACGTTGCCAGAGGTGCTATAGCGGGGGGTGTGGAGCCGATTTTGGGTTTGGGTACAGGTCCTTTGCTGGGGATTAGTGTTGTCTGGTTGGTCGGTGTAACCGCCTTGTTCTTTATCTTAAGCATCAACTTGATGAAGAAACGGTTAACGGGTTAAACCTTGACACCGTTGACTTCGGCACTAATAAGGTAGAATGCTGCGAGTCCCCGCCATTTCCCCCATGACTCGGCAACTTTGCGGGCGTCCTCTGCTTTGATGGGTTTGCCGCCGCAGCAGTAGTTCGAGATGACCCGTCTGATTCCGAAGTCATCTGCGGGCAAAACGTCATATCGCTGCATCCCTCGAAGAATCGTCAACTCCGCAGTCCAGACCCCGATTCCTTTTATGGCATCCAACTCAGCGACAATTGTGCCAGCGTCGGGCTGTTGCTTCATGACTTCAAGGTCTAATTTGCCGTCGGCAATTAGTTTGGCTGCGTTGTAGATGTATTCGGATTTGCGTTTACTCAATCCGCAGCTTTGAATGTCGCTTATACAAGCGGCTGCCATTGTTTGCGGGGTTGGAAAAGCGCTGTAGGTTTCGCCGTCGAGTTCGAGTTTAGCGCCGAATTTGACTGCAAGCCGCTCCTCAATGGTTCGAGCGACTTTGATGGAGATTTGCTGTTCAACAATTGCGTCCACCAAACCCTCGAACGCTGTTGGGGTTGTTGGAAACTTAAAACCGCACAGTTTCTGGGTGATCTGATGCAGAACGGGGTCGCTTTGGACTTCCCGATAGAAGGCGCCTAAGTCGAAGTTTAGGCTGAAAATGTAAGTTATCGCCTGCAGAGCGGTTTGTTTAGTTTGTGCTGTTATGGGTTGGCTGGATTTCAGCTCAACTGCCAGCTTAGGCTGCTCTGTGGTGCCTTTGGAGGTGATTTTGACTAAAACGAGGCCGCCGTCCAATTGCAATACTTGGCTAAACACCTCCTCACAATAGCCTCGTACATGCGGGTCGCCGCTTGAAAAAACCTGCGTAGACAACTTCAAACTAAACGGAGCCAAAGGTTCAACAGTCAAGTTCTCTGTGTAGCTCATAGGATGCTAACCTGTGTTTGGTAGAAAGCGGCTTTTTTGGTATTAAAGATTTTTAACCCTCAACCACATAACAAGCAACCACACAGAGGCAAATATATGCGCATTGTGGTTAGAATCGGCGGCAGTGTCGTAGCTAATCCAATCAACCCCGAATTGATGGGCAAATATGCGGAAGTCATCAAAACCGTCAAGCAGCAAGGGCACGGTGTAGCGGTAATCGTGGGCGGCGGTTCGTTGGCAAGGGAATTTATCGGCTACGCAAAGGCGCTGCAGTTGGATTCGGATGCGCAGGACGAAGTCGCCATTTCATGTTCGCGGCTTTTTGCGCAGTTGTTCCTCAAGAAACTCGGCCCAATCGCATCCGCGAAAGTTGCGGTCTCGCTTGAAGAAGCAGCAGAGTACTTAGACGCAGGTAAAGTGCTGGTTATGGGTGGTTTACGACCTGGAATCACTACCGATACGGTCGCTACTCTTGTGGCGGAAAAAGTCGCCGCAGACTTGCTCGTTAAGGGCACGGACCAGAAGGGGGTTTACAACAAGGACCCTCGCAAGCACCCTGACGCAGTCAAACTCGACCACCTAACCTTCGAAGAACTCTCCAAGGTGTTTGAGCAGAACGAGCACAAAGCAGGCATTCACCAAGTAATCGACCCCGAAGCCGTAAAAGTCCTCAAACGTAGCCACGTTAAAACAGTAGTTGTCAGCGGGTTCGAGCCGCAGAATATTTTGGCCGCGGTCAAAGGCGAAAACGTGGGCACAGTGATAAGCTAACGTTGACGCTTAATGGGCTGACTTAAGCTCTTTTCGATTTTTGTTGTTGCCCCAGACGCCTCTTTTTCAACAACACCAGCCGATTGTTGATTAGGCTTTGTTTTGGTATCAGTGTCTGGATTAAGTTGGTTTACGGTTGGTGTAAACAGCTGGGTATGCTTCACCGATAACTCTTCTGAGAAAAAGCCGTTTAATCGTTAGCTTGGCAGTATTTTGAAATATCGCGTTAACCATAACTTACTTGTTGTTTTTCAGCCATTGTTTTGGGGTTACTGCCTGTGGCTTGTAGACTGCTTTTTTGTAACTGGTGCTTTGGAGTTAGCGAGTTGGGCGTGGTGTCTTATGGGTATCAAGGACCTGCTTAGGGTAAATAGGATAGAGTCCACTTTTATCTGGAACGTTAAAGATAGATATTTTTCAGTCTTCGAAAAAACTAAGTTACATAAACACAACTTTTCGATTATAAGTAACAGCTGTCTCGCTGGAAGCATATACCACAAGTATGGTTTACAGTACACTTCGCCTACGATAGGCACCTTCTTCTACTCAAACGAATACCTTCGGCTGCTGGAGAACTTCCGATATTACATGGGTCAGCAGCTAATTCTGAAAGATAGTTCCAGCCACCCTGAAGTTAACCTGCTGATGTCGAAGACCTGCAAGTTCCCAGTCGGCGTGCTAGGCGGTGACGTAGAGGTTTTGTTTCTACACTATGCCTCGAAAGATGAAGCGGCAGCAAAATGGGCTCGACGTGTGCAGCGAATCAACTATGATAACTTATTCGTCATTTTTACCGATGCTGGAGCGGCTGGCGGTGGAGCAGGAAACGATGACTTCAAAGAGGAATACGTTGAGAGGTTTGAGCGGTTACCTTACGAAAATAAAGTCTTGTTCTCTGCTATTCCACGCCGAGGTGCCCATGTGGTGCATATTCGTGATAGTGACCCGAATTATCCTTGGGTTGAAAACATGGTTTTTAACAGAAAATTCGAAAAGTATCTGGATGTCACAGCGTGGCTTAATCACGGAATGCAGCCACAGAAACTTAAAGTAGAAGCCTGAACCGATCTGAAAACTTTACTCAGCTATTCCATAACCGCTTACCGTAACTTTTGCATCCGTCGAGGCAGTGTTTGTTTTTGCATCCACAAGTATCTGCCAGATGACGCTCTGTGAGGGAAGCAGCGATAGCATGTCGTCGTCGCTTAGCCACTGTGAGCCGCTTGCAGTGAAGGTTTTTGTTACGCCTTTTGTAACGGAGTTGTCTATCCACTCGATTCGAACTCGGACCGTAATGGTTTCGTTGTGGCTGAAGCTGCCTGACACGGAGATTTTGGGTTTGAAATCTGAGATTTTCAGCGGTTTGCAATCTATAGTTATGTTGGCGCCATATTGTCCGTTGACGCCCACGGGGACAGCCTCGTTTTGCCGCTGGAACACTGTGCCGTCAGAGGATAGCCACACCGAGTAGGGGTTATGTACTCTGGCTGTCCAGGTGCCTAAGAAATTGACGCCGCCGTCAAGGATTGGCGCTGGGTCGCAGGTTTCGGCGATGTCCATTGCGAACATGTAAATTGGGTTTTCACTGAAAGATTCAAAAACAACACCTTGCAGAAGCGTCTGATACATCGAACCAGCAACCAGCAATCCCGTTTGGTTGCTGCGGAAGCCGTTTTCACCCATCCAGAAGCGGGTGCCCATGATTTGGCTATCCGAAAACTCCGCTAATGGTTCTACGCTGATGCCCACTGAGAAATCCTGCAAATTGAAGCTACAGCGCTCAATGATCGAACTGGCATACGAACCTGTGGCGTTGCCTGTGTCAGCACCGATTTTGGTGCCGTTGACTGGAGTGCGGAAGGCGATGCCTGTGGTGTCGTTGATGAATTGGCAGTTTTCGATTTTGTTGTATTCGCTCCACGTGTTGGTGTTGGCGAATTCGATGCCGACTGTGGAGTTCACGAATTTGGCGTCGGCGATGGTGGTTGCAAACGAATTCTCAACCCTGACCGTGGCGTTGATTAAGTTTAAGCCCGAAATCATGGCATACTGCGAGGCGGTGTAGTTGTCGCCGAAAATCACGATTTTGTGGCCGTTGCCGTTGATGGTGGCGCCGTCGCTGACGATTTTGGCGTTGAGCTTGTTGATGAGGTACACGTCGTCGGTTAACGTGTAGGTTCCTGCGTTGAGGTACACTGATTTGCCCTGCGTCAACGCTGAGTTCAAGGCGGTTGAGGCGCTCGGCTGCCCAGAAACGTCGCCCGTATGCATGTTCTTGAGTTTATAGCCTGAGCCGTCCTGCGAGAGCACATAATCATAGTTGACGACGTTGCTGCTCATGGCGTCCCGTGTACCCGCCAAAATCAGGTAGGTGTTTAGTGCCGTCATAACAAGCAAAACTACGAGAACTACGACGATAGCACGTTGTGAAAACAGCTTTTTGAGGGAAGTTTTCATCGTTTGGAGCGCCCAAGCAGGTTTAGTACCATGTACTTGCCAACGATAATTAAGTTTATTGATAAACCGCTACATCCGTAGCCGACGGATTCTGCCTCAGAAACATTAAATGTTGCCGTTTAATTCATTTCTTTTGGGTTTTTTATGCCAGAACTACTTTTTGAGGGAACAGCCGCTTGGAGCGGCGCAACCGAGTGTTTATTAGAAGTTAGAGGAAAACAAATCGCAGCCGTTTCTCCGCCGCCATCGTTTGGGGGCAAAGAGGGCTATTGTACACCCGAGGACATTTTCGCTGCTGCCTTAGCCGCCTGCATCAACACCTTGTACCTGTTGATTGCTAAGAATAGTCAATTGGGGCTCAAGAATTTGGAAACTAAAGCGATAGTGAAAATGAATGTTGAGGGTATGGAGAAGCTGATTTTCACGAACGTGCATTTTGCGATGACTGTGGGTCTGGAGAATGATAATGAGCGGGAGCGGAAGAAGGCTGAGATGGTTTATGGTGTTGCTCAGAAGATTTGTCCGATTCGGCAGTCTTGGGGCGAAGCGGTTCCTATAAGCTTTGCTTTGAATTTCACTTAGTTTTGGCGATCGGGCTGGATAGCTTTTTTTTGGGTTGGGTGGGTAGATACGCAGTATGCTTAAATATTGAGTCTTTTCTATTTGCAGGCGTGTGAAGGTAGAGTTTACCATAAAACTTAATAGAGTAAATCTTTACTGTAATTTGGTAAAATAATGTGGGCTGTAAGAGGGAGCACAAAAAATGAGCAACGCATACGCTGTAGAATTAAAAAACGTAACCAAACGCTACAACGAAATAGTAGCAGTAAACAACATCAACCTAACAATCCCAACAGGCGAAATATTCGCCCTGCTTGGACCCAACGGCTCAGGAAAATCCACCACACTCAAGATGCTACTGGGACTAGTACAGCCCACCGCAGGCGCTATCAACGTACTGGGCATAGACGTATCCAAAGACCCCATAGCCGTCAAACGGCAAGTCGGCTACGTCCCCGAATCTCCTGATGTCTACGAATTCTTAACGGGGCTGGAGTACCTTGACTTCATCGGTGACGTCTATGGCATATCCGCAGCCGAGAAGCAGCAGCGCGTAAACGAGTACCTCAAAGCTCTCCAGCTTGAAGGTCGAGAGGGCGACATGATCAACAGCTACTCAGACGGTATGAAAAAGAAAATCGGACTCATCTCCGCCTTCCTCCACAAACCCAAACTCCTAATTCTCGATGAACCGCTAAACGCCTTGGATCCTCGAAGCGCAAGAATTGTAAAAGATTACCTGCAAAGTCTCAAAGCACAAGGAGTCACAACCATCCTCTCCACGCACGTGTTGGAAATCGCTGAGGCAGTCTGCGACCGCATAGGCATCATGTATCAAGGCCAAATCTTGGCGCTGGGCAACATGGCGGAACTGCGGCAGGAAGCCAGCTTGCCCAGTTCAGGCTTAGAAGACATATTCCTCAAGTTGACGGGAACAGGCGACCTTAAAGCTGTCGTTGAGGAACTGCTCAAATGAACTGGAAAAACGTTCTCTATCTGCTGCGTGTAGAACGTAAATCAGGCAGACTGGTTAGAGGCGTAAAGGCAACTCGTTATCGTGAGCACGGCATAGTCGCCTACTGGCCCTACTGGGTTGCAGCGGTAATCGGCGTTGTAGGAGGTTATATCGCGAACATAATCACAGAGGCCGCCTATGCATCAGCATCCGAAATCCCTGGAGGATTACCTCCAATAGCTGAGTTAGCAAACGGTGCCTTCGTAACCGTGCCAACTCTAATTCTCTTAGCCTCAATAGTGTTCACGTTGCTGCAGCAAATTCAGCTCGCAGGCATAAAAAAATCAGCACAGGTCATGTATTGGCTACCTGTAACTTGGAAAGAACACACTATGGCATCCATCTTGGCGAACCTGTTGGGATTCCCGATAGCTATAGTCATAGGTGTTTCAGCTGGGCTAATCGTGTTTTCAGCATTCAACGGTTTAATTATCTCAGCGCTTGTAACCAGCCTTGCCATGATAGGCGCGGCGTTGATGGGCAGCAGCACCACAGAGATATTGCGTATTCTACAAGTCCGCTTCACAGGTGCAGTTTACAAGTCAAGCGGACGCGCAGCCATCTACATCCGCCTAATCGGCTCACTGCTGTTCTTCCTAATTTTCTACCTCATCTATTTCTCAATATTCACCGGGTCAGGTTCGCTGGTTTTAATTCAAACAATAGCAAGCTTCCAAACCTTCCTATGGTATATTCCATTCGTCTGGCTGGGCATTGCACTCTACCACATATTGTTATCCGCTAACATCGTACTGGGCATTGCCTTCTTAGCTGCATCAGCAGGGTTCATAGCGGCACTTTACTACATAGCAGTTTACCTCAACCAACGTTTCGGACTCTACGAGCCGCCCGCAATCAAAGTACAAACAAGCGGACTCTACCAGCCAAAAGAAGGATTACTTGGAAAACTCGGCTTCACAAACACCGAAGCAGCCATAATCCGTAAAGATGCCCGCGCATTTACCCGCCGCAGAGAACTCTTAGGCGTATTCATCGTACCCATAGTCTTCATGATTGTGCCAATCTTTAACACCATGAACGGCGTGAACCAAGGTGCACCCCAAGAACTCGACTACCTGTTTGGCGGTATGCTCTTTATCCTTCCAGCGGCTTTCCTAGCTATGCTGCTAAGCAACATGATGATTGGCGAAGAAGGACCATCTGTTTGGAGAATCTATGCCGCACCAATCTCACCCAAAAACCTCGTAAAAAGCAAATATGCCTTCACAGTTCTGTTTGCGATCATAGTGCAGATAGTAGCAGCTGTAGTTGGCTTTCTCTATTTCAGGCCTTCGCTTGAAATCATGGTCATTGCTGTCTTGGAGGGATTCTACTTGATTTTCGCTTTAGCCTCAATGGGTTTAACCTTCGGCTTCAAGGGTGCTGACTTCACAGTCAGTCGCAGACAACGCATGATTCGACAGGAATGGGCGCTAATAAGCATGTTAGCATGCGCCTTGGCGGGCTTAGCCATACTTGCGCCTCTTGCGCCGTTTGCGTTCTCTTCGCTTTCGGGTTTCTTGCCGTTCTCGTTCCCGTCGATCGGAGTGGAAGGCTTAGCGATTTGCCTCGGTGTGAGCGGTGTAATAGCGGCGGTGATTGCTGCGGTCTTCTATAAAATCAACTTAGGTGCAGCGACCGAGTTAATCCGTAAAGCCGAAATCTAACCTCTTTTTCTTTTTATTTTCCTTTTCGTTTGTAGAGTGGGAGCTTTACCCTTTTTTAGCTGGTTGATCTATAGAGCGTTTTAGGGAATTTTTTTGTAAAACCGCATAACGTTTGGGCATATATGCGGAAAATTATCATTCGAATCAACTGTTTCTTGCCTGTAGAACAGTCAACCTTAAAAGGGAATAACGAGTAAACTCGCAGGTGAATTTGTATGGGGAATGAGGGTAAAGGAACAATATTCAAACGAAAAGACGACAGATACCTGCTTTACTTGCCAGTTCGGGTCGTTGATGACAGTATGTTTCCACTAAAATGCGATGGCTCGATGCCCGTTAAAGTCCGTTTTACGCCCAACGACAATAAGCTGGTCGTTGAGAAGTGGGTGACAGAGGAAGAAGCTGATTCTTCTTAACTCTTTTTAGTTGCATCCAATCAGTCACAAATTTATTTTAGTCTTCGAAGCTCTTGGGCTGGCAAAGAGGCTTGCATCTATGTATGATATCTTCAAGTGCCCAATCTGTAAGCTGGAATTTTCAAACCCTGAAGAGCTGCGTCAGCACAGAATGAATATGCATAAGGGGCAGAGCAAAGAAGTACCCCTTGGATCTGCATGATATTGGCTGTTGTAGATACATGCTGTTCGCCAACTATTTATTTTCCCAAGGAAAAACAGTACTTGAGGTGTTTCTTTGAAGGAACTAACCGTAACCAGTCCCGCATTCGAGAATAACCAGCCGATTCCCCAGAAGTACGGTGCTTACTACCAAGACGTAAACCCGCCAATTCAAATCATGGGCATCCCTGAGGGTACAGTGAGCCTCGCTTTGATCGTCGATGACCCCGACGCGCCACATGGCACGTTCGATCATTGGGTAATCTGGAATATCTCTCCTTCACAGAGCATTATAGCTGAGGGCTCCGCGCCAGGCGTCGAAGGCTTAAACAGCATGAGCGAAAAAGGCTACACGGGTCCAGCTCCGCCGCCCGGAAAACCCCATCACTACCACTTCAAAGTCTACGCGCTCGACACAAAACTAAACATGAGCGTGAATTCGGCTAAAAGAGACCTTGAAAACGCAATGCAGGGTCACATTTTAGCTAGAGGTAGCTTAATTGGTTTGTTTCAAACGGCCAGAACTTGAGGTTTGGTGTGGGGAACGATTCAAATAGTGTGTGCGTTGATTAGATAGTGTTCGGTTGGACACTGTGAACTGTAAAATTGCGGCTGCCTCTTCAATTGCTTTAAGCGTAATTGTTGTTCTTTCTCTTTTTTTAGTGCTGAATTGGGTAGGTGAAACCCAAATTGCCAGTAGAGAATTTTATGTTGGTGTAGAGTTCGCCTATGGTAACGAAACTTCACAGGTTAAACAGTTAGTGGATGAAGTGAAAGGTTATACGAACCTGTTTGTGTTGGGCTCGCTTAGTTTTTTGGATAACCAAACAGCGTTAACCGAAGCATGTGACTACATAGATGCTGCTAAACTGAATTTTATAGTGTTGTTTACTGGGCTTGATAAGTACAGCTACAACATCACCGAATGGATGTTGGCGGCGCAAACTCGCTATGGCGACCGCTTCTTAGGTATTGACAGGTATGATGAGCCGGGTGGAAACCAAATTGATGACGGCGCAGCGCAACTGATAAAAAGCGATTTAATAAGCTCAAACGCAACCTACAAAGACGTATCCAAAGCTTTCGTAGGTAACCTCTCAGTTTTCCCCGCTTATTATCTGCAGTTTTCTCCTGGGGTGTTCACCGCCGACTACGCTTTATACTGGTTTGACTATCAAGCGGGGTACACAAGTATTTTTGCCGAATTCGTTGGAAACGAAAGCAGGGAACGTCATATTGCGCTTTGCAGGGGTGCAGCAGATGCTTTTGGAAAGGATTGGGGTGTAGTGGTTACTTGGAAGTATAATCAGGCGCCTTATCTTGAAAGCGGAGACGAACTCTATAATGACTTAGTGCTGGCTTATAGTGCTGGTGCTAAATATGTGGTAGTTTTCAGTTACCCAAACATAACCGAGTATGGCACGTTGTCGGCGGAGCATTTTGATGCGCTTGAGCGTTTCTGGATTACTCTGCATACGGACCCTGCAAGTTTAGGCTCAAACATTGCTGAAGTTGCTTATGTGGTTCCTGCGGATTATGGGTTCAGCTTCCGCAGCGTAGATGACTCGATTTGGGGTTTATTCCCAGCTGATGATCTGTCAGCGAAAATCTACGGAGACGTAGAAGTCCTAACTGCAAGGTACGGTGTGCATTTGAATATACTATATGATTCACCGCAGGCGGCGGCTCAACTGGCGAGTTACCGGGCGGTCTTTTACTGGAACCAGACAATTTCCTAATTTAGAAGCTTCTGTGTTGCCTATTGTATTTGCGGTTTGTGCATGTTTAAATCTTCAGCTCTAAATAATAGATCAGGGGAGCGCAAGCATGGTGTCTTACATCTTCAACATTCCCTAT
The DNA here is from genome assembly GCA_050108155.1 of Bathyarchaeia archaeon. Lineage (GTDB taxonomy): Archaea > Thermoproteota > Bathyarchaeia > Bathyarchaeales > Bathycorpusculaceae > Bathycorpusculum. The sequence continues at coordinate 18,494 of JBNIDR010000008.1, forward strand.
CGGGGAAACGCCAAACTCAAGCAGGTTATGGAGAAAGTTCGCGAGGACAAGAAGCTGCAGACTTATTGGCGGTGCTCAAATGTTATGGCTATCGAACGTATGGGCTATACTGACCACGGTCCAACTCATGTTAAAATCGTGGCGAATATTGCCCTCAAGCTCCTCCGTATTCTGGTTGAAAAGGATTTGATTAAGCCAAGTGTCGTGGAGAATTATGGGTTGGATAACGACGATGCGGAAGTGGTGGTTGTTTTGGGTTCGATTCTTCATGACTTGGGTATGACGGTGCAGAGGCGTGACCACGAGAAGTACAGCGCTCTGCTCGCATACGATGTAATGCAGAGTCTGCTGTCATCCACTTATGATGAGGAGAAAAAAGCGATTATTGTCTCCGAGGTTCTTCACGCCATCGTTACTCATGAGCAGCCGCCGAGCGAGGAACCCACAAACCGCATTCTAACCAAAGAAGCAGGCATAGTCGGCATCGCAGATGCTCTAGATATGGAAGCTGGGCGCGCAAGAATTCCGTTTCAAGCAGGAAAAATCGATATTCACGCGGTTTCGGCGCTCAGTATTGAGAAAGTTGAGGTTGAATCAACCGAGAACGCTCCGAAGCCCATTACCATCAGAATCAAAATGTCTAATTCTGCTGGTGTCTTTCAGATTGACGAGCTGCTTAAACCCCGTATAGTTAAGTCTGGTTTGCAGCAGTATTTCCATGTGATCGCGGAGATCACTGGCGAGAAGGAGACGCGGATAATTGAGAAGTTCGAAATTTAGCCGGTTGCTGTGGAAAAGAAAATTATATCTACTCAGCAATCCAAGATGCAGTTAGCAGGTAAGGAAGAAGAGGCATGACTACACGTATAGAAGTTGACCCATTGGGCGAGAAAGCAATCCCAAAAGAAGCCTACTACGGTATCCAAACGGCTCGGGCAGTGGAGAATTTCCCGGTCAGCGGCGTTAAAGCGCCAATTCAAATCATTAAAGCGTATGTATTAATCAAGAAGGCTGCTGCAGCCGCTAACATGCAGGTTGGGTGGTTGGACAAGAAAATCGGCGCCGCCATCGTGCAAGCCTGCGACGAAGTCTTAGAAGGCAAACTGGTGGATCAATTCGTCGTGGACGTTTTCCAAGCGGGTGCGGGAACCAGCTTCAACATGAACACTAACGAGGTTTTGGCTAATCGTGCATTGGAGATTTTGGGTAAACAGAAGGGCGACTACAAATCAGTCAGCCCAAACGACCACGTCAATATGGGCCAATCCACAAATGATACTTACCCTACTGCGTTGCATGTGTCGGTTTTGATGGCCCTTCAACCTCTATTTGTGGCGCTGGATGGGCTTTCCGAGGCTTTCGGCGTTTTAGCAAAGAAGAACGCGCATGTTCTCAAATCGGGCAGAACTCACTTGCAGGATGCTGTGCCAGTTACAGTGGGACAGGAATTCAGCGCTTATGCTTCAGTAATCGCAAATGCAGCTGCTGAGTTGCGCAGACGCCAAGAAAACCTCTACAGTGTTGCGCTTGGCGGGACAGCTACGGGAACCGGCGCAAATACGCATCCGGAGTATAAGAAACGTGCCGTTGCGGAACTGGCTAAGCTAACGGGTTTCCCGCTTAAACCTGCGGGTAACAATTTTGAGGCGCTGCAGAGTCACCGAGCAGCCCAAGCCGTTTCAAGCGGGCTTAAAGAGTTGGCGCTGGAACTTATACGCGTCGCGAATGACCTCAGGTTGCTTGCGTCGGGACCAACAACTGGTCTAAATGAGATTACCTTGCCGCCTGTGCAGCCTGGGTCATCAATAATGCCTGGAAAGGTGAACCCAGTCATGGCGGAGTGCCTAGATATGGTCGCCTACCAAGTCGTTGGTAATGATGCAGCGGTGGGTTTGGCGGTGCAGGCTGGGCAGATGGAGCTAAACGTTATGACTCCAGCAATCGCCTACAACATGCTGTTTAGCATCCAAATCCTCAGCAACTACTTACCGGTCTTCACGGAGCGCTGCGTCAAGGGCATAACGGTGGATGAGAAGCGTTGTGAGCAGTATTTGGAGAAGAACCCGTCTTTGGTGACGTTGTTGGCGCCTAAAATTGGCTACTTGGAAGCAGCTAAAATTGCGAAGCAAGCTCAAGCAGAGAATCGAACTGTGAAAGAGGTTGCGCTTGAGAAGGGTGTGCTTTCGAAGGCGGAGTTGGAGCGGATTTTTAGCCGCAAAAACCTTCTCAATGAGTAATTACTGACTCGTTTATGGGTTTACCGCTGTCTGGCTTTTTTTAGCTGTTGCTATTTTGCCCTCAGAGACCCTCTATAGGTTTCTGCATAGAACTTCTAATAGGCGCCAAATATGTCCTAAAAAGCAGAGGCTCCGTTTATGTGTTCTTTAATTATAGCGCCGTCCCGCATCTCAAACACTCGGCTAGCCATAGCCGCTACAGTCGGATCATGCGTTACGATGATGACGGTTGCGCCTTCACGATTTGAGAGGTCACGGAGAGCCTGCACCACTTCTTTGCCTGTTTTTGAGTCTAAGTCGCCTGTGGGTTCATCAGCTAAAACAATGGAGGGGCGATTGGCGAGGGCACGCACGATTGCGACGCGTTGTTGTTCGCCGCCGCTGAGTTCGTCTGGTCTATGGTTTATGCGGTCTGATAACCCAACCATTGCGAGGAGCTGTTTTGCACGGTTTTCCCGCTCCTTTGTGGGTACGCCGGCTATGAGCATTGGCAACTCGACGTTTTCGTATGCCGAGAGTACAGGGATTAAATTGTAGAATTGGAAGATGAAGCCGATTGTGCTTCGTCTGAGCTTGGTTAATTGTTTTTCTTTAAGCGTGGTGAGGTCTATGTTGTCCACGAAAATTTTGCCTTTGCTGGGCTTATCCAAAACGCCGATGAGGTTGAGCAGGGTTGTTTTTCCCGAGCCAGAGGGACCAATAAACGCGACGAACTCGCCTTTATTAAGCTCCATGTTAATCCCTTTTAATGCGTGAACCTTGTTTTCTCCGAGACTATAGGTTTTCTCTACATCAACAACTTTAACCGACAAAACAGTTCATCTCTAAAAAGTGTTAGAAGCAGAAGAATGCTGACAATAGTCAATAGGTTGATTGAACTAAAAAACTTTGGGGCGCCCAAATGAACACATTATTTAGCCGTTTAGAAGCTTTGTTTATTTTGATATTTGGAGCAGCGCATTTTGCGATTCCTTTTCTGCTACCGCCTAACTTAGAGTCGACCACGCTTTGGATTTTCCCCATCGGCTACTTTGTCCTTCCAGGCTGCTTTGCAGTGGCAATATCAGGTATACTATATTTCGCGACAAAACGTCTTGCCGCTGGCGCTTGTTTGGCTTTTCTCTATGGGGGCGGCATCTTCTTCCATGCCTTGTATCTTTTGGGTTTGTTTCCCTCGGTGCTTACGATACCCAGCGCTGTGATTCCCATTGGTGGTATAATAATCGATGCATTATCAATAGCTGCAATCTATAACTTCTACCGCAGAGTGCATTCTCAGACGATTAGGTTCTGATGGCATCGACAATGTTTTGTTTTGAGGCTTTGTTAGCGGGGTAAACTGCGCTAATAACTGCGGTGGCGAGGGCGATGGCGAGGGTGAATAAGATTGCGTCATAAGGAATCATAAAAGCCATTGGGAAACCCGCCAGCCGCATGTAACTGACGGTGACTCTGTGAAACATCAACCCCACAGTGATGCCCATTGCAAAACCCACCACGCCGAGAAAGGTTGCTTCTCCAATTATGGAGGTGACTACCTGCATTTTGCTCATGCCCTGCGAGCGGAAAATCCCAATTTCCCGTTTACGTTCAGACACATTCATAATCATAATCGCTGCCACCCCTATCCCCGCATTCAAAACGGCAAAGAGCACAATCGAGTAGAGAATGTAGAAGATTTCGTCGATGGAGCTTTGCACTCGTTGCACGGCGTCGTCGTAGGTTGTTACGGTTAGTTTGTATTCTTCTCCGTAGGCGTCGATTATACTGTTTTTGGTTTGTGTAATGTCTGTGTTGGGGTTTACTTTGACGAAGAATAGGTTAGCGGTGCCGTTGTAGTCGTCGTGGTTGGGGAAGGCTTCTTCGAGGTTGTTGTCGCTGATGTAGGATGCTTCAGAGAGTTGAAAGTCGCCAAATGACATAATATCCATCCAAGCGCCCTGAGCAACGCCGACGACCGTAAAGTTTTTCCATGCCAAAACAGGAACTGTGTAATTAGTTTTCAAAGTTCCATAGGGCGTTTGATATTCGATGGTGCGGTTTTCGTAGTCGATGTAGCGGATTTTCACTGTGCCTCCCACTGAGATGTTTAGGGACTGAGCAAGGGGAGAAGTTAGGACGATTGTGTCTGAGCTGTTTAGGCGCTCAAAAACATTTTTGGGGGTGTCCTCGCTGAAAGTCATGGACATAACCGTTGGGTAGGATACAGCGTCGATTGCGAGCACCGTAGAGGAGGAGTTCCGCGGGGTCTCAGAGGCATCGTTTTGCAGGATGGTGCGGTCGGGGGCAACCAGCACTGGTGTTGTTGCGTTTATGTTTTCGATTTTTGTTATGTTTTCCGCGAATTCTCTGGGCACCATGTCGTCGGTCATCACCGTTAAGTCGGAACTGGAAAAAGAGCGAATAACATTCTGCACCCCCGCAACTGTGCCAATCTGAGCGCCTCCCATAACAATCACCAAACTAAGTGACATACCGATTAGGGCAAAGCAGATTGTACTTCGGAGCAAGTTGCGTTCGACGTTTCGGGATATGATTTTTCTGGTTTTACCGAATCCTATTAGGCTGCGTTCAATTACTGGTCCGCCGCTTCGCAGTAGCCCCGCCGCAAGCAAGGTTACCCCCAACATGGCGACAGGTGCAAGGGCTGAAACCATGTATAAGCCGATGCCGTACTGAGAGAACATGTCAAACCAGATGTAGATGAAAGAGCCAAAAACAGTAAGGGGCAATCCAATGAGGATGAGTTTTAAGGCTGTTCGCTGTTTTCCCGGCTTGCGCATTTGGGGCCGCAGTGCGCTGATTATTGTAGTGTTGCATGCGGACAACGAGGGGAATAATCCGCCAATCATCACTGTTAACAGCCCAGCAGCGCCGCCTAAAACTAGATGGGACACGGTGCTTGGGGGGAAAGATAGGTTAAATGTCATACCCGGCGAGAAGGGCTGGAAAATCCGCGAGGTAAAGTAGCGGAAAATATCAGTTACGAACAACCCCGCTACCAAGCCAATAACAACGCCCAATACGCCTAGGATTAGGCTCTCGGAGAAGAAAATCCAGAAAACCTGCCCCGTGGATGCACCTTGAGAACGGAGGATTCCGATTTCATGTGTGCGTTCGCCGATGTTCATGTACATTGTGTTAAGTACGATGACTATGGCGACGCAGAGAGCCATCACCGACATAATCTGCAAGCCACTCTGCAAGCCCGAGGTAGCTCTGCTGACAACGCCAAGAAGACTCTCTTTAACCGGGTTTACGATGTAGTCGCTGCCCAATTCGCTGTTTAATTCGCTAACTACACTGCTGGTTTGTTTAGAGTCGGCGAGTTTGATGCTAACCGAGTTTATTTGGTCAGAGCAGTTAAGCATCGTCTGCGCTTTTGCGAGGTCAATGTAGATGCGGTATCCGCTGTAGCCCTGCCCGAAGACTCCGCCGTACTGCTTCTCGAATTCGCTGGCGTGGTAGAGCCCCACAACTTTGAGTGTATAATTGTAGGGTTTTGTTTCGGGCGGTGTGCCAGTGTAGAGGTTGACTAGCACTTTTTGCCCTACTGTATAGTTTAGTCGATCATCGGCTATCGCCTCGTATGTGTTTACAGTGGGACTGCGTTGCCCTGTTATGTTCATAGCTGAAGCGTCTGTGAAGTCAAAGTCTGCAGATGCGTTAACGCCCACCAAGGCGACGCTGACGTAGCCGTCGGGTTCAGAAGCGTTAACTATCCAGCTCAGCCGCCCATAGAAATCGACAACGCCCCCTGTTTGGTTTACGGTTTCCAGAACGGTCTGGTTAAAAGGCAAGTTAAGAGCGGAGCGAACGTTAACATCTACGTTTCCGATTGCCTCGTTCACCGTTAAACCGAATTGGCTATAGACGCTGTCGAAGGCGATGTTTACGCCCACAATAAGTGTTACACCTAAAATTACCGCAAGCACCGTGAGGGCATTTCGGAGTTTACGCTTAGGAATATTACGCATTGCTATGGATGTAAAAGACAAAAAATTAGCCTCTTCCCGCCTAAAACATCGGCACTTTAGCGGTAAAAGAAAGTGGGTACTTGCAGTATATAAAACTTAATTTACTAGACTTTGCATAGTACTCTTGAATGCAAGCCAAGTTTTGAATAGTTAAATGTTTTAGCTGTTGCTTGCATGAATCAAAGGAGCGATTTTTTAGGAATGTTAACTGACCTAAAAATTAAAACATACGACTTTTTGGGACAACAGGAATACCTCAAGCAAAGATACCTAAAGAAACAATGGAACGCCATCGCACTTGTCGGCGAAGAAGGAGAAGTAATTGAAACCGCCAATCGATGCCCAACATGGTTCGGATCGCTGATTACTGGAGCAAAAACATACTTTTTTAGAGGCGGCGGCATAGGCGGCGTCAAAGACCTAGCGTATCCAATGGCTAACCCGATGTTCGGTGACCTCTACGTAAGCCGCCTTAAAGTGGGTAAAGCAGACTCCACCCTCATACCAAGCTTTGTGCCCCTTGCCATCACGGAAGTCAAAAAGCTAGCAAAAAGCGTCATAGTCTCCTACAAGGGCATCGG
>JBNIDR010000008.1:25338-26811 GCA_050108155.1 Bathyarchaeia archaeon
CCCGACCTAATTCGCTTATTCTCCACTGGCGCAATGCGATGTACCGAGCGCCCCGGAAACCCCCACGGCAGAGCATTCGACACTGAATATCAGCTCTTCAGCAAAGTTGTAATCGGCGTAGACGACACTGATTCATCCACAAAAGGAGCCACCTTCAACACTGCCTTACAGTTAGCGTCAGTGCTTAACAGGGCATCCAAAGACTACCGCTTCCTCCGCTTAACACTGTCGCTGAATTGGCCCGCTAACCCCGCAAAAACCACCAACAACGCCTCATCAGGACTTGTTTTCGCAGTCACCCCCGGCAAAGAAGACGCCCTCGTCAGAGACTTTGAGCGCCTAGTCCGCAAATACACTATCTCCAATGAAACAGGTATGGTGGTTAGCAAGAAGGTGATGGCGCCCGAAGCGCTAAAAGAGTACTCGCGCAAGGTCAAGAGAGAGCAGGTAACAGTTTCGGAAGCATACAAAGCGGCAGAGCAGGCAGGCGTAAAAATGATTCCCATCACAGGCGAACGCGGCTTAATTGGCGCATTATCTGTTGTAGGCTTGGTTGACGACTTAGAAGAGGCAATTACACCTGTGAAAAGCGATGAAACCGCTGGGTAGTGACGCTGATGAAGAGGCGGATAAAGGGTAAATCGTTAGCTGCAGCTATAATCTACCTTTCTTGGCAGGTAGCCTTCGCAATAGCCGTTTCACCCTTGGGGTTTGGCATCCTTACAGCGGAGCAAATGGGCTTCACACTCAGCACCCTCTGGCTGGGATTATTTGTAGCCGCAGTTATTTTGACGCTGACCACTCTTCTGGCTCGAACCAGCATCGCCTACAGCCTATACGGAAAAGGGTTAAGCTACATCAAAACCCGCGAAGAATTCGAGAAATTCTGGTCCATAACCCTTCGGGGATGCGACGACGGCTTCATCGCAGAGACACACTGGAGCGGCGCAGTCCTTCCCCTCTTCATCCTAGCCTTCACCCTCGCAGGTATCCCGTTTCTACTCAGCGCTGGGCTGGCGATTCTTGCACGCTGGACACTACACGTGGGCGCACATGCCTTGTTTCCAAAAGAGAAAAGCGGAGAACGCATGTTCGGCGGCTTAAACTTCATCGCCAAAGGATTAGCTTACGAGGACACTATGTCGTCAATTGGTTTTCTGCTCTCAGGCAACATTATCGCGCCGATTCTGCTGCATCATCTGGGCGCGTACCTATCCACGTTTGCCGGCAACAAGGAACGGATTGCTAAAAGACTAGGGTTAGAACCGCAGGGAAGTGTAATAAAATCCGTAGATATACCTTGATTCTGATTTTTCTACTCGCAGTAAGCGGGTTTGAGGCTTTTGAGCCGACAATGCAGGCGCAATCAGACGTTACAAACCTCACCTTAACATTTCACAACTACAGCGTGATTCTCCGGGATTCAAACGGCTCATTTGTCGTCTACGACGGCGCCGACGGAGCACCAGCCAG
>JBNIDR010000008.1:26886-63610 GCA_050108155.1 Bathyarchaeia archaeon
CATTTTGTGGGCGGTTAAGTTGCCGATGGATTTGCACGTTAAAGGCACCGTTAACGTATACGCTTACCTTAGCAGCACCTTCAAGCAGAGCATGCTTGGCGGCGGCTACGCAATGGGCGTAGTGGACATAGACGAAAACAACGTTGAAGTTAAAGAGTTCTTAACCGAGGCGCCATACAGCTTCGGTAACCCCTTCAGCGCCACGCCAACGCAGTACAGCCAAAACATCAACGTTGACTACACGTTTAAGAAAGGACACGCTATCGGCTTCGCAGTGGGCTTTGGGGGAACCACACAGGGCTACTCGGCAACCGTGTACTTCGGCTCAGCGGATAGGGCTTCGGGCGCAACCCTGCCAGTTATTGAAACATGGCAGACTCAGCTGTGCATGGCTGAGGGGGCACAAATCACGGTGAAGAGCAACTCGGCAGTCGAAAACCTCCAATACAGCCAAGCCGGCAGATGCATCAGCTTCTCAGCGTTAGGCATACACTACACAACAGGCACCTGTATTGTTTCGGTTCCCAAAACGCTGCTCCAGTCGCCCTTCACCGTAACCGTAGGCGCCCAATCCATAACGCCGACACAAACAGAAGACGCCACATACTACCAGCTTTCTTTTACTCACAGCCGAACCGCCGACACAATAAGCATAGTCGGAGAAGCTCCGCCTTCGCCCACGCCAGCGTCGTCCACTTCAACAGCGCCAATTCAGACAGCATCGCCGACTCAGCCCACCCAAACAGCGTCATCTCCGCCGCAGACAACAGATTCCCTCCCGCCGACGCCTACACCAACACCCGAATTAAGCGCAGTCATCGTACTTGCTGGAATAGGGCTCTTAACATTATCTCTCTTAATGTTGCTGTTTATACAGAAAAGGCAGCAGCATAAATAATTAGCCATTTTTATTTGAGAACAAATTTTCTTAGGTGTAGCTGTTACTTTTAAGATTAGTTAAATGCGGCAAAAACAGTCTATTCACCAGTTATGTAACATGTCTTTGGCGATTAAGCAGTAGTTTAATGCTCAGAAACATTAATTAAAGTACCCCATATTAAGTTGGAAGAAGCGCAGCCACTTTGATGTTCAAATTGGGCATCAGAAAAGGGTAAATTCAGGCTTGGAATTAAAAAGCATGGTTTATGCGGGATTCCCCAAGCCTGGTATGGGGCAGGCCTGCTAAGTCTGTGGTCGAAAGGCCGCGTGGGTTCAAATCCCACATCCCGCGCCACACTTATTATCTTGCTGAAACATGTGGCGGATGTCTTCTTTGAAGTGCAACCAACAAAGAAGCGGCGGCAATCAGCGTAACAATGATAATTGGCAATGCTGTTGGGGGTATCTCTGGTACTGACAAGTTTTCTGCTTTGCTTAAGTTGAACACTATGTTGTGGCTACTGTGGTGGTAGCTAAAATATAGTATCCAAGAATCCTTTGTGGATGAGACAGTAAAGTCAGCTGGGACCTCATCGATTGATGCTTGAATCTTGGAGGGGTCATTAACTAAATTTTTAGATACGTAGATTTCAGCATACCCTGTTGTTCCCGACGCGCCGCTTACCGAGAAACTCAGTTGGTCAGTTTCAGAGTTGAAGCCTAAGTCGGTGACCGTTGAGTTTGATTCAACTGAAAAAATAGTTTGCGGCTTATCGACTGCTACAGAGGTTACTATTACATTAACAACTGTGCCAGCGGGCATATGTGTTGAGTCGCCAGCGTATGTTGCGTTTATGACATAGCTTCCAGCGCTTGATGGGTCCCATGTTGTCGTGAAGGCTCCGTCTGCGTCTGTGTTGACGGTGCTGATTTGATGCCATGTAGCATTAACGTTTTCTGCGTAAGAGAGAAGTATTGGCGCTGATGCGATACCTACTTTGTTTGCAGTTAAGTTGCCGGTGATTTCGATTTCATTGTCGTTATTAATGGTGCAGCCTGCTGTGAGGCGGGTAACTATTGGGTGGGAATAGTCTTTAATCGGCGTGGACACTGAATCTGACCCTTCCCCAGAAGCGTATAGGCATAAAACGAAATTCTCTGAATACACTGGCGAGCTTAACGACGCTGGAAAATCCATCCCGCCTATGACAGAGGTAACAGTGGTGTAACCTTTGGCTGGCACCTCCGAATGTATAGAGACATAATTAGATGCATTATGAACTGCCATTAGCCAATAGTTACCAGAACTCAAATGAACCGTTTCTTTAAAACTTGCGTTTTTCCATATACCTTGGCTATAGCCAGCTATGTCTGATGCGCCAACAAATGTGCCTATCTGTGTTTGGCTTATGAGAGCGCCGACTTTTCCGTTGTCGTCGGAGTAGATAGCTAATCGGTAAATGTAGTGGTCACCTTGGCTAGTTGGGTTCCAACCGCCACTCATCAAAGCAGATATTGAAGAGATGACTGCTTCCCCGTTTAGGGTGAAACGTGAACCGCATGCATCATATTGGGCGCCGCTGCCCCCTCCTTGTGTGGTTTCGTAGGGGTATCCAAATATAGCTGTTTCAGCAGCAGCACATACTTGAATTGCACCCAATGCTATTGGAGTGCCGAATAAGCTGACTAAGAGAGCTACAAGGGCTAGACACTTATTCAATTGATGCACCTATACCTTTTCAGGTGTAGGTTCGTTATACAATTTACTGATAGGTAACTTTTTTGAAAAACAACTAATCAAACCAGCACAATCACTTAAAGTTGGATTAATCATGCAATTCGCATTTTTTCACTAATGCTGTTCTACTGTTAGGTTGTTCTACACGCGCATAAAACAAGGTATAAAATGAAAGCTTTAAAAGAATTATTTGCCCTGAGCGATTAGAGGAACAAAAATGAAGCGTCTAATATGCATCATTTTAGCAACATTGTTCTCGCTGATGATTATTTGCGCCAGCGTGAATATTGTTGCAGGATGCGAAGACAACTGGACAACTGTAAATGTTCAGCTAGACACACGCCTCGACGGGCAAGCGGTTTTTACAAGCGAAAAAAACCATACCGCCCTCTACTCAGCTAAACTGGTCATCCCAGCAAATGCTCAAGCAGGCTCAGCAGCATACGCCTTATACGAGTACAACAAGTCACTGAACTCTATTGATTCGCTCTCATTTTACGTTGCATATACACAGGCCCTCCCCCGCATATTCATAGCTCTCGACAAAAATAATGACACAGTAATCGACAGCATTCTTCTTAGCAACTACAAAAACGCGAGCAACGGCGAATGGAAAAGCATCAGCGCAGATTACTGCAATGGCTGGACAGAATCAGACTATGCAATGTCTAACTATGGAGCAAACTGGACCTCTTTTAGCTACTGGAAAACACTATATGGCAACGCCACCGTCCAATTTGCGGGTGTATGTTTGGAGTATTGGGCAGTTGAGCCAGACGGATTTGGCCAAGCTATATACACTGACAAAATGATTCTAAACGGCGTATACCACACAATTGAACCAGTAACTTCACCTGACCCAACACCTACCCCCACAAACACAGCATATCCAAACGCTACAGAAACACCAACCCCAACTCCCCAACCGAAAGTAACACCAACTCTAAACCTGACATGTTCAAGTTTCCTTGACGACGACAAACTCACAGTGGAAATTAAAGGCGTCTTAACAGGCAACGGCACAGCCATACCAGGTGCACCCATAAAGATTCTCTATAGCCTCAGCGGCGGAGCAACATGGAATGAGTTAACCTTCGTCAACACACAAGAGGATGGAAGCTTCTCGGCGTTATGGTTCCCAACCGTAACAGGCAACTTCTTAGTAAAGGCGCTTTTTAATGAAGACGCCCAATATGCAACTGTTAAAACCGTAGTTAATTTAGCAGTCATGCCTACCGATGAAGATGAAAATCTTTTCTCAGTTTCATCTAACTCTACCCTCTCACAGTTGGCATTCAACTCAGAAACCAACGAGCTCAGCTTTAAAGTCACAGGAGACAACGGCACATCAGGGTACACCGATGTATTCATTCCCAAAACTCTAATCGCTGATATCTCCGGCCTCAAAGCCTACTTGGATGGACAGCAAATAAACTACACCACCACAGAACTCGCAGAGGCTTGGGTTCTGCACTTCGCCTATCACCACAGCGAACATATAGTAACCCTAACCTTCGATGGACTCACAGAGGCGGCCACAATGCATGGTAACGAAGAGAGTTCTACGAATTGGCCAGTATATCTGACGTTGTTAGCTGTTGCATTATCTAGTGTAGCTGTAATAGCACTAATGTTAAAGCGTTCAGTAACTAAGAAAAACCGTTAATTCTCCCTTTTTTGTGACCTATAAAAAAAGAAAAATGGAGATTATCTAGTTTCCGTTTTCTTTTTTCTGAAAATCAGCATGACAACAGCTATGGCAATCGCTAGTGGAGCAAGCAGAGCCGCTATGAGCCAGTAGCCTGAAAAGCCCGTCTCCGCAGCGGTTGCAGACACTAATTCAATGTCAACTTGGTGGCTGCTGTGGTGGTAAGTGAATGCTACAAGCCATGAATCGCCTTGTGATTGAACAGTGTAGGGTACTTCTTCGCCGTCCAAGTGCACCGTTAACCCTGTGATATCGCTGATAAGGGTTTTCGAAATAAAGAAGTCAATGTACCCTGTTGTGCCGTCTTCGCCAGATACGTTGAAACTGAAGGTTTTGTTTTCTGAGTCAAAGGTTAACGATGAAACGGTTGAATTAGAGGTCACCGACAGCAGGTTTTGGCTCTCCATCGGGGTAATAGCGAAGGTTACAGTTTTTACAGCTGCATGATGTGTTGAGTTACCTGCCCAAGTGACGCTGATTAGGTAAACGCCCTCTTTGGGAAGATTGAATTCAGCAATAAAGTCGCCAGTGCTGTTAGTTATCACCGATGCAAAGCTTGTCCATGTCTGTCCAGCGTTTTGGCTATACTTGAGGGCTATGCTTGCGTTGGCTACTGCAGTGTTATTTGCGACAAGATTCCCCGCTATTTTCACTGTTAAGTCTGAGCAGGAGTTGCTTTTGCAGATTAACGAGATTGTGGATGGGCATTTTATTGTTGGTTTTGAACAGGGCGTTGGTGTTGGAGTTGGTGCGCAGGTTGGCGATGGCGTAGGGGTTGGTGTTGCGGTGGGTGATTGTGTTGGAGTTGGAGTGGGCGTGGGGGTAGAGGCGGGAGACGGAGAAGCCGTGGGTGTCGGCGTTGTTAATACTTGTGTTAGGCCAAATCCTGTAGAGTCAGCGGATTCTATGTAGCGCAGTTTACCATAGATGCCTTCACAGTAAGCTATGTGTGCAATGTCGTTTGAATCTATTATGAGACTTGGTGTGTAGCCTGTGTTGTAGGTGAAATCGGCTGTTTGCCCCAGCCAGCTGGTGCCATTCCAGTAAGCATAGTTCAGGTTGCTGTAGACAGCGTCAAAGTAGCTTATGTGAGGGTTACCATTTGAGTCTAGAGCAAGAGAGGTTTGGTTGAAGGGTAACTGGTTGACAAGGTTGCCCACGTAAACTATACTTTGGATTGTCCAGCTTGACCCAGAATATTTTGCGTACTTCAACTGGAGGTTTGTATTATCGAGATAGCTTATGTGCACGTTGCCAGCAGCGTCTAACTTTAGGGAGGTACCTTGACCGACATCACCTGTAGAATCGACTGTTTGGACAGACCAACCTGACCCAGTTTGGCAGGCGTATTTGAGATTCTTGTTTGTGTAGTCATAGTATCCTATGTGTGCTTTGCCACCGGAGTCCAGAGCCATCGATGGGTTTCCGCCAATCCAATCTCCTGAATCAACTACTTGAAAACGCCATCTTGTTCCGTCCCATTCAGCATACTTTAAGTCACAGTTTACGGGGTCAAGGTAAGCTACATGGGGATTTCCATTTGAATCTAAAGCTAATGAGGACCATGAACCTACATCGGGATCCAGAACTTGCTTGTTCCAGTGGACGCCATCATACCAAGCGTACTTCAACGTGCTATTGATGTTATCGAGATAAGTTATGTGTGGATAGCCGTCTTCGTCAAGTGCTATTGAGGCGTATAGTCCAAGCCAAATGCTTAGGTCAACTACTTCGGTACGCCAAACATCACCGTTAAAGTATTCGTACATTAAGCCATAGCGTCCCTTGTAGGCAATATGGGGGTAACCTGAGTTGTCAAGCGTGATTGAGGGGTAACAAGCTTCGCCGTAGGGCTCTATCACTTTAGGCGTGCCCGCTTGAGCGCCATCTGTGTAATAGTATCCTGGGTCTGTTAGCGGTGGGGGGTCTGGGATGAGGGTGGGTTCAGCCAGATTTGCAGGGTTAAAGTAGATGTACTCCATGGTGTTTTGCGTGTAGTCATTGTGGACTATGTGCACGTTATCGTTAGAGTCAACAGCGAGTGCTGTGTCAAAACCGCTTCCCGATGGTTGTGATAGCTGATAAATTTTCCATGTTGACCCGTTGAAAGTTGCATATTTTAGGATAGATTGCCGATAACTGTCAGTGTAACTGATGTGGGGTGCATCTTGTGAGTCCAACGCTAAAGAGCAGCCTATGCCCACCTCGTATTGGGGCTCATCTCCGCCTGTTACGTCGATTATTTGCTTGTTCCATTGCGAGCCATCCCATGCAGCATATTTCAAGCCGTGTTCATGGCGGTAGCTTATGCATGGGTAGCCGTTTGAGTTTAATGCTAAAGAGTTGTCTATACCCGCCTGACTCTCAGTGTCAACTGTTTCGATTGCCCAGCCTCCGCTTGTTTTTGTGGCATATTTGAGGCATTGGTTGGGGTCATCATAGAAAGACAAGTGGGCTACATCATTTTCATCAATCACCAGTGAACAGGAAGAGCCGATGACGGTTTGCATGTAAATGCCTGTAGCTACGATTTCGATATTCCATTTTGAGCCAGTCCATGAAGCATAAGCAAGCGAGTACCCTTCAACGTAGGCTATATGGGGGTATCCGTTTGAATCTAAAGCCAGAGATGTTGCTCGGTAACCCTGTGAGTCTACTGTTTGGCTAATCCAAGTGGCGCCGTTCCAGTAGGCATACCGCAGGTAGCTATGGTATGAGGAGTCATAGTCGAGGTATGAGATGTGAGGGTATCCGTTTGCATCCAGTTGAATTGAGCTTTCTGCGCCATTCCAGCCCACTATTCCGCCGTTTTCAACTGTTTGAAGATTCCAAGCGGCTCCATCGTAGGAGGCGTATGTTAAGCCTGTTGAGCCTGATGCGGTGCCGTCGCGGTAGCTAACATGCGGATTGCCCGATACGTCCAAGACGAGCGAGCAATCGTATATGCGGTCGCCGCCTGAATCGAAAATTTGCCGCTGGATAACTGGCTGGTCTGCGTAAGTTTGAACAATAAACATTGACGAGAAAACAAAAAGCACTATAAAAAATAGGGCGCAAATTCTCTTTAGCATATCGTAACCTCATTTGAAGCAGGAATGCAGCAAACTTGAAAACCAAAGGTTTGGTTGAAGTTTGGGCTCATTTGCATCATGCACCGTTTGGTTTTTTGTTATTAAAGGTTTTTTGTCAAGGTTTCTTGACTAAACAAAACAAGGTTTACCTAACTTTTTAGACAAATAAATTAGCAAACATAAATTGTAAAAGAAATACCCCGAAAAAAAGCGAGAAACCTCACAGCCCAGAGAAGCCGCTCAGTTCAGGCAGCTTTTTAACAAACCCAAAAGTGTGTACGACTTGTAGAAAACTCCACAACCAGCCAGCAACCCACCCTATCTGCAGACGCCAAAATGCAATCTTTTGCTTTGAGCTAAGGAAGAAGAAGTAATAGGCAGAGACCCTCTTCTTCTCAACTAGAAAAAACAAAACAGCAAAAAAGGCAGAGTTTGTGGCAGAGCAAAAGCTCCCGCCACTTAAAGCTCTTTTAGTCGAGTTGGTATGCTTCTTCGCCGTGCTCGCTTAGGTCTAAGCCTGCATCCTCTGCTTGCTCGCTGACACGTAGGGGCGAGAATATGTTGACGACCTTTAGTAGAGCATATGAGCCAAAGAATGCAAACGGCACAACTACAGCTAACGCCTCCAACTGCGCTACAAGCTGGCCTGGGTTGCCAAAGATTAAGCCGTTGACGCCCCCTACTGCTGCTGAGGCAAAGATACCCGTGGCAATTGAACCCCACAGACCGCCGACGCCGTGGCATGCGAACACGTCAAGGCTATCGTCGATTCTTGATCTGCCAGCTCTCCAGTTAGCAACCAAGTTCGAGATTACACCAGCAGCTAATCCGATGATCATCGCATATGGAACGCTCACGTAACCAGCGGCGGGCGTTATAGCGACAAGGCCAACTACGGCTCCGACTGCTATGCCTACTGCGGATGGTTTTCCTTTTATTGCCCAATCCGTTAGCATCCAACTTACTGCTGCACCAGCCGCTGCAAGGTTAGTGGTGACAAGCGCCGAAACAGCAATATCGTTTGCTGCAAGCGCACTGCCAGCGTTAAAGCCGAACCAGCCGAACCACAGCAAAGCTGCACCCAGCAGAACATAGGGGATGTTGGTTGGTTTGAATTCTGATGCGTGGCTTTTTTGATCGATGGCTTCCATGTGGGCTTTCCAGGGGATTGCACAACCTTTTCGTCTACCCACAACCAAGGCGGCAGCCAACGCTGATATGCCTGCTGCAACGTGCACGACTATGCCGCCTGCAAAGTCTACGGCGCCTATGCCTTTTAGGAATCCATCAGGGTTCCATACCCAATGGGCAACCGGCATGTAGATGAATGTTGACCAGAGCACCATGAAGATTAGAAGTGATTTGAAGCGTATACGTTCCGCGCATGCGCCTATGATTAGTGCGGGAGTGATTGCGGCGAATTTGAGTTGGAAAGCGAAGAATAGCAGTTCAGGCAGGTTTGGCGCAAGGGCAGTGTTGACGTGGTTTATGCCGATGCTTCCCATTCCTATTAAGCCTGGGCTGAAGCCGATTAAGCCTCCGAGGGAGGAGCCGAATACGAGGCTGTAGCCCCAGAGCGCCCACACTAGGCTTATGACGGCGAATATTATGAAGCATTGTACGATTGTGGATAGCAGGTTTTTTTTGCGTACTAGACCGCC
The DNA here is from genome assembly GCA_050108155.1 of Bathyarchaeia archaeon. Lineage (GTDB taxonomy): Archaea > Thermoproteota > Bathyarchaeia > Bathyarchaeales > Bathycorpusculaceae > Bathycorpusculum. The sequence goes on from JBNIDR010000008.1 coordinate 35,944, forward strand.
GTAAAAAAATCCGAGGGCGGGCGTCATAAGCATAACGAGGGCCGTTGCGACTATGACCCACGCAATATCTCCAGAGTTAGTTATAGTTGCACTCATTAAGGGGTCTCCATTAAACATGTGTTGAAATATTCGAGTATTTAGTGTGCAAATATCTCGCCGTTGTATATAAAATTATCCGTTTGGCTGTCTAATGAGCAGTTTCCAAAACAAACATCTAGAAAACAGATAAAAAAGCTGCTGTTCGTCCATTAAAACAGCAACACAAAGCCATTAAATGAAAAAAACCCCCAAAAACTCAGCCAAAACTAGTCAAACAAATAGCAACAATAAAAACAATAAATATGGCACATTTCCAAAAAGGAAAATTAACTTTTGTATTTCCACTGACTATTCTTAAGCAAACTAGTGATGCGCGAAGCTAAAACCGAACTAACAACCGCCGCAACCAACAGAATGCCTGCCCAAACGAAAACACTCGGTGAAATCGCAAAGTAAGCCAAAGCAGCGAAAACCATAAAGACAGCTAAAAAGGAGCCGCTGTACATCACCGCCGTGTTTATGCTAGTTATGGTACGCATTATTTTTTTGATGGTTTTTCCTTTGTTTTGCTCCTCTTCTATGAATTCTTTAAAGTTTTTGCCTTTTTTGTTGTGCATACTTTGTTCAGACATTTTATTTTTCTCCTCTATCTCCTAATTAATCTTGTCATATCCAGAATAGCCAGAGCAACAAGTTCGACACTCCTACTGCAACCACTGATAGGGGCAACCCGATTTTGATGTATTCCTTGGTGCTAACTAAGCAACTGTTCTTCTCAAGCAAACCGCATGCAAACACGTTGGTTGCTGCGCCCATTGGGAGTATGTTTGCTCCGCTGCCTGTGCCTATGAGGGTTCCGAAGAGTAGCGGCCAAGCACTCATGTTAGCGAATTCTGCTAGATGCTGCCCAACTGGAATCATCAGGACAGTGTAGGCGTTGGGGTCTATGAAAGAGGATAATCCTACTGAGAGCCAGACTAGAAACACCAGCAGCAGTGAAGGGTTGCTTACGCCCAAGTCTATGATTGCTTGCGAGAAGGAAGTAAGCAAACCCGATGCGGTGACAGCGTAGACTACACCAAAGATGCCTGCTAGAAAAACTAGTGAGTTCCAGTCAAACTCAACTATCATCCGTTTAGCATCTTTGTGCCCAATTGCCAAAGCAACCAAGCCGACGGCTAAACCCACTAAACCTAAGCTTATACCCAATTCAGGAGCTAAAGCCAAGACGATTACACCAACTACGAACAGCACACTTGGGAGTTTAGCGACTTTGATTTTTTCGGGTTCAATCTCTATTTTCTTGTTCATTTTGCGGAACAGAACAAGCAAAGTTAGTAGTGCAGCCACTACGCCGACTACCGTGATTGCACCTAATCCGAGTCTGCCTTGGAACCAGTAGAAATCAAGTGGAGTCAACCCGGTTTGAATGGCTAAGATCAACGCTGGCGGATCGGCGATCATAGTTGTTGTTGTTACCATGTTTGCGCAGACGCCCACAGAAACGATATATGAGAATAGTGGGGAACCTAATTTTCGCGCCATTTGAATAGCGACTGGCGCCATTAAGAAGAGCACTGCAACGTTTGCCATAAATGCAGAGAGGAATGCTGCTACAGCGCATAGAGCTAATAGGGCGTATTTTTCTGTTTTGATGTGAGTTAAGATTTTGTTGGCGATCAGTTCAGGCATTTTGCTTTCTGAGAAAATGAAAGATACCATCATGAAGCCCCAGATGACGGCTAGTACGTCCCATTGTATGGCTTGGAAGATGGTTTCTTGCCATGAAATTACGCCGATGATTATTAGGGTGGCCAGAGAAGCGATGGATACATAGGCAAGTTTTACTTTGCGGCTTAACGCTAGCGCATAGCAGGCTATGAATATTGGTAGGATTATGAATTGGGCGTCTATGGGGGACATCCATCGTCACTCTTGAGGGTTTTTTTGCATGTCAAACGATCGTTATAATATAAGCTTAGTTGTGATTTGTTCATAACTTTTAAGAAAAATTGAAAATATGCATGCTAAAACAAATTATTTTTAAACAGCCAACAATTAATGAGGTTTGAACCTGATTGAATGTCAAAAAAAGGTTGAAAAAAGATTGGGGGGAGATGGGTATTTCAGAGTATACTACTCTTTTCCGGATTCCGGAGTAACCCATTCCTTTGCTTCAGGCTTCATTTCAACTTCTGGATACGCCTTGAAACCATGCTCGGTTATGTCCAAGCCCTCGATTTCTTCTTTAACTGGCGCCCTTAGACCTATCGTATATTTGATTATACCAAAGATCAATAAGCCCATGCCGAAAGCGAAGCCAGCGCAAACCGCCGCACTGATTAACTGTGCAACTAGTTGGTCAACACCTGCAGCGCCGTTGAATAAGACACCAAATCTGCCATATGTGCCGTCAGCGAATAAGCCGACTGTGAGCAGACCAAAGATGCCGTTGATGCCGTGTATGCCGAATGCGCCAACTGGGTCATCGATTTTTAGTTTTCGTTCAACGAAGAGGTTGCCGTAGAGTGCCAATGGACCCGCGATTAAGCCGATGATGATTGCTGAGACAGGTGATACGTAAGCACATGAAGCTGTGATAGCGACTAAGCCTGCAAGTGCACCGCAGCAGACTGCCTGAACGTCTGGCCCTGTGAAGTGTTTGCGGTCAAAGTAGCTGATTACTACGCCCATAAGACCCCCTGCACCACCAGCCAGATAGGTGGTAACTGCCACGACTGGTGTTCGAATGTCTAAAGTTGTCAATGTGCTGCCTGGGTTGAAGCCGAACCAGCCGAAGAACAGAATCATGGTGCCGATGACGATGTATGGAACGTTAGTGTAGCCAAAGCTGCGCACTTTGCCGTCTTTGGTGTATTTTCCAAGCCGAGGCCCGATTAGCCAACAAGCAGCTAAACCAGTAAAGCCACCGACTGCATGGACAACACCTGAACCTGCGAAGTCAACTGCACCTAATTGTGCTAGCCAGCCACCGCCCCATACCCAGTGTCCATAGATTGGATAGATGAGAATGTTAATGAGCACTGTGTATAGGAGGTATGCCTGGAACTTCATACGTTCAGCAACCATTCCTGCAACGATTGTCACTGAAGTAGCTGCGAAGACTGCTTGCCAGAAGAAGTACACCAATGTTAATCCGTTGTAAGCGTCTCCTGCTAATGCGAAGCCGCTCCAGCCAATGAATGCGTTGCCGCCATCTAGACCTGGAAGGGTGGTCCAGATTGCTTCGCCGGCAGCGTTGAATCCTGTGGGGAAGCTTGCGCCTGAACCGCCGAACATTAAACCGAAGCCGATTAGGGCAAAGACGATTACGCCGACTGTGAAGTCAATGTAGCTTTTTGTCCAATAGTTGACTTGGTTTTTCTGTCGGATATATCCTGCTCCTAAGAAGGCGAAGCCGAGCTGCATAAACCATACGAGACAGCCCATAGTGAGTGTCCAAGCGATGCTTACGCCTGTGCCTGTTTCAGCTAGTGGGTCGGCTGATTGTGCAAATGCGTTGCCTAAGCTGAGTGCTAAGCATGTGACTAGTATGCCTGCGAGGATGAAGAATTTGCGTTTCATGAAGATTTCTGAGTGTTTTGTTAGTGCTTTTTGTGCTGTGTTTGATATTTTGCTGATTATTTGTATTTTTTTCATATTTTCACCATTTTTACACTACGCTTGTGGTGTAGTCAATATAAGGTTAGTTATGATTTGTTCATAACTCTTATGAAAAGTTGGAAAAATACACATCAAAAGCTCAATTTTATGGATAAATTACATTAAAATAAAAAAAATGCTTGGCAATTGTTCAACACGTCAAGGCAGTTTTAGGCGAAAATCCTCCTTCACCACATTAAGCGTGATGTTCGTCATGGTTTTCTTAATGTGAGGCGTCACCAACAAATCCTTAATCAGCATATTCAAAGCCTCTCGATCCTTAAGCTTGATTACCGCCACAACATCAAAGTCACCTGTAATCTCGTAAACAGCAACGGCATTAGGCATCTGCGAAAAAGCATTCTCCAGATTTTTGATAAACACGCCTTCGACCTGAACAAAAATAACTGCGGTTAAATCGTAGCCCAACATAGGTGGATCTAAAATGGCGGAGTAGCCTTTCAGAAAACCCTTAGCCTCCAAGTTTTTAATTCGCGCAGCCGCTATAACACTTGATATTCCCATTTTGGCTGCAAGTTTTCGGTAGCTCAGATGGGAATCTTCTTGTAGAGTTGCTAATATTTGGAAGTCGGTTTTGTCCAATGTTGTTCTTTGGTTAAGTTTCTTTCTCATGTAAACCCTCTTTTGCCCACTCAATCGTAGGGTTGGCAGCTAACGTCGGCAAATTCATGGGGTCTACCGTTTCGCGTTATACGACTGCAAGGCTTCAAATATCTAAACTGCACATTTATAGAGTGCTGCTATTTAAAAGTATCCAAGTGATTAGTAAAAAACAGTCTCAGTCACCACTTGTTTAATAAACACGCCGTTTCCTGTTCATAGGCACATCAAGAAAATATAACTCTGAAAAAATCGCTCACCACGTAAAACTTATAACAACACAACCGCTTCTTTGCCCGCATAGGCGAATAAATTGAAGTTTGGTACACTAACCTTCCAACCTCACAAACCAAAAGGTTTTGACATTCACGTTTACCGAGTTAAACCCGAAACTGGGCTTCGGCTACAACCAATCGCCGACATGGCCAGCAACATAGCAGTCTTCGCCGACACGCAAACAGGACAAGCGCACCCCGACTGGATTTCCCAGTCACCACTTGGACAAGCAAAATTCGGCAACAACAACTATAATCTCTACTGGAGTGTACTATGCCCTACACAGCCAGATTACCGAGAAGAACAACTAAAGTACATAGCCGAAGTTGACAGGCAATCAAATGGAATTTGGTTAAACAGCCAATACTTCGCTGACCATGGACACTGCAACTGCCCACGCTGCCAAGAACTCTACCAAAAAAGCGGTCTAAGCTGGGTCGAGTGGCGGCGAAAAGTTGTCACAGACTACATTGCCCAAATCCGAGATGTCGTCAAAAAAGATTTGGTGCTAAGCCTTCAGCCTGACCCAGTCAGTTCGCTGGAACGATACGGCGTAGACTTTGACGATGCCGCAAAATACGCTGACGTACTCAATGTGGTGATGTTTAGCAAAAACTATGCTACCCCCTGGTACTGGGAGATGCTAACGCGAGGATTTAAGAAAATTCTCAAAAAGCCCATGTATGTCACACTTTACGTTTATGGTCCAGGTGACGCTCCGCAAGATGTGCCAACACCCTCCGAGTTGCTGACAGTTACTGCGCGATGCGCAAGAGTCGGCGACATAGCTGGCTTCATTTATTTATCTGACGGCGAAAAGGAAATGCTTGATTTCCAGAAAGCCACCCTTGAAAAAACCGAATTGCGTCAGAAACTTCGCACTTATGGCGGAGCACCCGTAGCGGAATTTCTGGATCGCGTCGAAAGCTGGAAAAACATTATCCAGTAACTTTTCTTTTCCACTACGTTTTTATCGTCCATTTAACGCTAAGCTACTTGTGCGGTGTGGATTTCTACGGTTGACTACATAGTTTTCCTGTCAGACTTGGTAAAAGCTACCGTAGCATTATTCATTATTGTAGATCCACTCGGAAATATACCAATTTTTATGAGCTTAACCGAAAAAATCGATTCTGTGCAACGCAAAAAAGTCTTCAACGTCGCCGTACTCGTTGGGTTTGTTTTGCTCTTAGTGTTCGCTTTTTTGGGACAAGAAATACTGAATTTATTTGGTTTGTCCATTTACAGCTTCGAAGTAGCGGGAGGCATACTGCTTCTTATTATTTCGATTAGAATTTTGGTTACAGGAAGCAAAGAATCCAATACTGAGCCACCTGAGAGCATCGGCGCTGTCCCTATTGCGATGCCTTTGCTTGTAGGTCCGGGGGCAATTACCACCACCATGTTCACGCTTCAACAATACAGCACTGACGGATACCTAGTTGGAGTTGTCATAGCCGTTCTGGCTGTGGTGATTGTGCTTTCTATTACATGGGTCATTTTACGCTTCATGAACGGCGTCTATAAAATACTAGGTAAAACTGGCTCCTTGGTTATTTCGCGCGTTATGGCCCTGCTCATTGCAGCCCTAGCAATTCAGTACATATTATCCGGATTAAACAATTACTTAGCTCTAAACGCCCACTAAATGCTGCCTCTAAATATGCAAAATACTCCATCAGTTTTTAAAATTATGAAGCTAAGTGCTTAATGATCAACTCACTAGTTAACCTTTAATGCCGTGAATAGAACGCTATCTTAGATAAGCATGCATAACCCTACTCCGCAAGATATATGGAACCTGACTTCTACGGAACTCTACGACCTGCTTGATTCAGGTAACCTCAAACCGCTAAGCAACAAAATCCGCTTCTACGCACCCAGCTTCAGTTACTATAGAACAAAACACTTCTGTAGCTCCAAATCCGAGTTTCCCACGGTTTCAGTTACGGGTAACAACTGTTCTCTTAACTGCAAGCATTGCGCCGGGAAAGTGCTTGAAACAATGCAGCCAGCGCACACACCAGAGGCGCTTTTCGATTTGGGTATGAAGCTTAAGCAGAATGGAGCTAAGGGTGTGCTTATCAGTGGCGGCTGCCTCTCTAACGGCTCAGTGCCCCTTGAAAATTTTGTAGAGGTTTTAAAGCGGTTTAAGCGGGAGCTTCACTTGACCGTTTTTGTTCATACAGGTATAATTGGGGTTGAAACAGCTCGTTTGCTAAAAAAAGCAGAAGTGGACGCTGCGTTAATTGACGTTATAGGCTCTGAAGAGACTGCACAGACTTTTAGCTTCAAAATCAGCGTTGAGGACTACGTTAACTCTCTTAAAGCGCTCACCAAAGCAGAGTTAAACGTCGTTCCTCACGTAATCGTCGGGTTAAATGAAGGCAAACTCGATGGGGAATATAATTCACTCCAAATCATCAAAGAAAACGCAAAACCAAAAGCGCTCGTAATAATCGCATTCATGCCCATACGTGGAACACAAATGGAGAAAACATCCCCACCACAGCCCATCGACATCGCCAAAGTCGCAGCCACTGCGCGTTTAATGTTTCCATATACGCCGCTGGTTCTGGGTTGTATGCGGCCCAAAGGCAAAATCCGCCGTGAAACCGATGTTTTAGCGCTTAAAGCAGGCGTTGACGGCATCGCTTTTCCAAGTGAAGAAGCAATAGATTACGCAAAAAAAACTTTTGATACCGCTTTTTCCTCGTATTGTTGCGCTCAGATTCACCTTGACTTTGTAAGGTAAGTGTTTGTACCAAAGCTTTTAAGCGCCAACAAGCAAATGTTGAATTGTGATATCATGAGAAAAGCAGCTGCATCTCTGGTAGTCACTGTATCCTCATCCGCCCTGACCCTCACTGCAAGCGCTCAAACAGACGCATCCAATTCCGCATCAACGCTGGTGGGCGAGGTAATTGCTGTGGTTGTTTTTGTAGCGATTATTGGAGTGATCGCTTACGCTGGGTACAAGGTTGTCCGCAAATGGAGCGGCGGCTCAAGCCGCCCCGAATCAGATTAACGTTTTTTGAGTATCTTGGTGGACATAATGATTGCCCACGCGCCAACTGCGAGGGCCGAAATTGTTTCAGGTATAGCCACGTTTGGAACATAGTTAATCGTAAATTGCAGTATCCACGGTATGGCGGCGATAAATCCGATTGCGACGGTTAGGGCGGCTGTTCCCCGTTGGCGACTGCGATAAAGCCAACTTGTTAGAATAAATAGGCCAATCGGTGCTAAAGCAAAAAACGCCACAGAAACCAAGTAATGCGTTGGTCTGTAGTTTTCGTTGAAGATGCCGATTAGCACAAGCGCCATGCATGCGGCGGCGAAAACTATTGAACCTGCTTTGCCCAATCTGCTATCCGCATAGTTGAACAAGCCCAGAGCGGCGAAGATAACTGCCAAAACACCCGCAGTCACAAGCCCCGAAGTAAACAGCACTGAAGTTACGCCCTCGACCACGCCTAGATCGCTTAGGGCGTTGTTTGTCCAGCTGAACAATGGATAAGAAGCAATGGCTGATAATATGCAGGTGAAGGCGACAATTGGTGCTGCTATTCCGGCTGCAGCTCCTACCCTTTTACGATCAATCATAATACTCAGTTAGTTATTGATGACTGGGCATTTTAAGAATTTGTGTTCTGTGGCACAAACTGGCGGAGACGCTGAAGCGAACGTAGCTTGTCGGATTCGCCGATTTTGGCTTCTTCTACAGATTTTTTGAGGATATCAATAGATTCGTCCATGGCTCGACGATCTACAGGATATGGTACGCCGTCTTTGCCTCCATATGCGAAGCTGAATTTGACGGGATCCTCCCAGCTTGGTTCTTCACCATAAATAAGCTCTGCGACAAGTGCTAATCCGCGGACAGTGGCTGGTCCAACACCCTTGACGCTTAGGAGTTCCTCGTAGTTTTGGGGCTGGAACTCGTAGATGCGGCTTAGCGTGTCCCAGTTGATGTTTCTTGGCATGTTGAGTGTGGTTTGGGTTTGTATCCATGGGTCATCAGTTTTAGGTAGCCACTGTTGCAGCGACGCTTGCTTTTGTGGTTTGGATGCGGATTGGATTAGTACCATGAGTTTCTTTGGGGGCTCTTTTGAGAGGTCTACTGAGGCTTTGCGGGCGTCCTCGCTTTCTCGTGCCACCATGTTTAGGGCTTTTTCCCGCTTAACATTACATGCAATTGCACTGTGGGGTTCAACAACGAAGTTCTGTGTTTTGTCAGATAGCCAGTGGTAGCGGCGAGCGCTACGGTCTTCGTTACTCATGCCTTGCTGAACCACAGCCCACTTCTGCTCCTTGGTGATTAGGAAGGCATGGTGGTAGAGTTGGTATCCTGCTTGGATGGCGGTGTTGTCAACTTTAGCGGTTATGCGGCTCGTGTATGTCAGTTCGTCGATTGTTTCTTGAGAGAAACCCCATTTCTCCCCGACTGCCTGGATGTCGCTTGGGGTTTTGCGGCTTGTTTTTCCTTTTCCACCGCAAACTGCTACCCCGTGCTCCTCTGGGTTAAGCGCCATTTTGAGCACACCTGTTACGACGGTAGTTACTCCGCTGCTGTGCCAGTCATAACCCAAGACGCAGCCAAGAGCCTGAAACCAATATGGGTCACTGAGGCGCGCAATGAATTTGGCGGTGCCGTACTCGTCAATGATGATGTTGGCGATTTCCCGTGCCAACCCACGCATTCGCCCAGTAAGCCACGAGGGTGCTTTTCCGCCGTGAAGAGGCAAAGTCGCAGTTCCAGACCGAAACATCACTCATCGAGTTTTGATGGCTTAAGTGGGGATATATGGATTATTGCATCCAACCCGTCAAAAGAGCGGCAGGCGTTATTGCCTTTAGAATACTTCGACTCCATCAACAAAAACCACATAACATATGCCACCACTGGCTTATAATGCCGTAATTTTTTATGAAATAATCGACTATATTTTTGATACCTAAAACTATTATTAGATGTTGACTTTTTCTTAGTTACGCGATGATTTGAGGTTGCTTTGCACCACAAATCGTCCTGAAGAAAAAGAGGCTATGACTATGCGATGTGCACACCCCAAGAATATCAATCGGCTAAAACCTGAGAGCTGCCGTCCTGGAGTTTGCCCACGAGTCATCTATAATCCGTTAAGAGACGGCAATTACTGGCTAAAAAATATGGATGCATGCTGTGCCCGAAGAGACGAACTTTCAAAGTAACGGAAAAAGGGGACCTGTAGCCGGTTGCATATTATTCCCTCGTTCAATCTTCTTGCTACCAAACCCAGTTTCTAGCTGCTACAACCCCTTTTTCCTTACAACTCGATTTTTTGGAGTTTTGTGGGTGAGACTGTTCCTACTCAACACGCTTTTCTTTTCTCAATACTTTTATTGAAAGGAAAGATGGTTCCGTGCTTCACAGGCGCTCCTCACCCGCACTATTCAGTTTTCGAATAGTTTAGTATTTAAGATTTAGGTTTCTTTCCAGTCCACGTTAAATTCTCAAAAGGTAAGTTTGAACAGGATTAAGGGTTATCTGCAAAAATATATGAATCAAAAGCCCCCTATTGATGGACGCGGGGTGTGATTAGGTATTAAGCGAACGCTCTCATGTTTAACCTTTACAGCGTTAATCACACTTTGCGTGCTATGCCTATACAGTATTGAGCCAGGCGCTGCATGCTACGGCCCTCACATAACAGCAGACATTGACCGCACCCAACTAAACATCAACGAAACAGTCACAGTAACCGGACAGGTGTGTCCCGCTGCAGAAAACAAAACCATACGCGTAGCTTTCACACGTCCCGACTACACCTACATTGAACAATACACCCTAACCGACCCAGAAACCGGCAACTTCTCAGTCACCCAACAACTAGACATGATTGGCTACTGGAACATATTCGCCATAGACGGCCACATCTGCGACCGCCTCTTCGCCGAAGTCTCCGACCCCAAAAACCCAGACGCTGACCTCCCAGTCCCAAGCGTACCGTTGCCCTATAGACCAAACTTCTCAGTAATCGGCGTCACCGCAGTAGCATTGAGCGTGGGTGCAGTTGTTTTCTATTACGGCACAAAAAATCAAACCCGAAAAATCACCGCAACCCGCACCCTCGTACAAATCGCATTAATTTTCGTCCTGTTCTTCGGCATATTCATAGACCATTACAGTTACCCTGTACCCGCAGCGGAGATAAACGTTCACGAAATAGAACTCGCAACTAACGTAGCTGGGGTAGATATGCCTGATGGGTTGCCGGCGCCTTTCTTTGGCTGTTACTATCCATGTGGCAGAACAGTAACCTGTGCTCTGTGGCAGATTCAAGCCTACATTTACCCCTTCTCTGGTGTCGGCGGAGGCTGGGGCGTACACTACCTAAGCGACGGCTTGATGCGGTTGGCGGTGGTTTTCGGAGTTGTAATAGTTGCCGCTGTACTTTTGGGGCGAACATTCTGCGGTTGGGTATGCCCATTTGGTTTGTATCTTGATTTGATGACAAGGCTCCGCAAGGCCCTTCGAATCAAACGCAGGCTTCTCTCAGATAAATTCGCAGAGCACCTCCACCAGCTAAGCTACATCGCACTTGCATTACTAATCATCTTAAGCGTGGTATTTGCAACGGAGTTGATTGCGGGCAGCGAAAAAGGGGGCTTCATAAACACCTACTTCGCTGCGCCCTTCTGTCAGGTGTGTCCTATGAAACCCCTCTGTCTGTTAGCTGAGTCAAGCGTGGGGTTAATGCGGCCCGAATGGCTCGTGCAGAATACAACAGGTACCTTCTACGAGGTTGGCTTCTACTTAACCTCAACCAACCTCATTATATTGGCGCTTGTTACGGTTGCAGCGTTCTTTTTCAGGCGTTCATGGTGCCAAATCTGTCCACTCGGCGCCCTAATAGCGTTGTTCAACCGTTTCCCGCCCTTTAAATGGATTTCAGGCGTACGGCTAAACAAGGTAGAAGAGAAATGCACCAAATGTGGAATATGCAAGCGAGTCTGCCCCACGCAGGTCACTGATGTTTATGAAAAGAAAGGCGGAGATGTGGCTGATTCGAAGTGCATTTACTGCCTGCGGTGTGTGGAGATGTGTCCGCAGGAGGATTGCTTGCAGCTGAAGATAGTGGGTAGGAAAGTGGCTAAATCAAGAAACTGGTTAAATAAATCAGACACTATAAATTTGGAGTAAGGAGAGGGAAAAATGCAGAAGAAAACATTAGCATTTGTGGTGGTAGCCATTTTGGCGTTTTCAGTTTTAGCGGGGTTTATTTTCGCTGAACCTCAACCCAAAAACCAGCAGATGACTACGCAGAACATAGTTATCCTTCCGGATGGTAGTGTCTCGCCTCAGGATGCGCCAATCAAACAGAACGGCAACACCTACACCTTCACAGGCGACTGCTACGGCACCATCAGAATACAAAAAAGCAACATCATCCTAGACGGCGCAGGCCACACCCTTATGGGTCCCTATAATGGATCGCAGGCTAACGTTTGGGTGGTCGGCAATGGCCCCGACCAGTCACCTGACTTAGTGGCAGAATACATAATCGGCATCGACTTAGGCGCAAAAACCGTCGAAGGCATAACCATACAGAACTTTAACATCAAAAACTTTAGCATCGGCATGTACATTTGGACAAAAAACAACACAATAGTTGGCAACGCCGTTTCTGAGAGCATTCTGGGGATTCTGCTTTCGGGTTCGAACACTACAATTTCTGATAACTATTTGGCAAATAATCAGCAGGGCTTATTCTTTGGCTTCAACGGAGAAGACGAACTCATACCCTCCGATGTGGTTATTGTTCATAACAGCTTTGTTAGTAATAACATGCAGATCAACGGGTGCTTCTGTGAAACCTACCCCGAAGACGAGGAGCCGCACTCGTGGGATAACGGCAGAAGCGGCAACTACTGGAGCGACTACAACGGAACCGACACAGACGGCGACGGTATCGGCGACACCCCCTACGTTGTTGATGTCCAAAACCAAGACCGCTATCCCCTAATGCAAAACCCCATAACAGTACCCCAAGCACAAACAGAAACGCAGCTGCCATCGCAACCCATAGTGTTCATCGCAGCATTCATACTCATAGCAGCAGTGGTGGCCGTTGTGTCACGGTATATGAAGAAAAAACGCTAAAGACGCCGCCGTTACTCTTTTATCGCCTATCTACATCCTTTTAGAATTGGTTGTTTATAGATGAAAGTTGTTGCTTTTAATGGAAGCCCAAGAGCAGATGGAAACACGGCTATTCTGATCCGCAAAGTTTTAGCAACTCTTGAAGCTGAAGGTATAAAAACCGAGTATATTCAACTCGGCGGGCAACCCATCCATGGCTGCATGGCATGCGGCACCTGCTGGAAACTCAAAAACCTAGAATGCAAAATCGTCAACGACAACGTCAACGCCTACATCAAAAAGATGGCGGAAGCCGACGGCATAATCCTGGCGTCGCCCACTTACTTCTCGATGATGACGCCTGAGCTTAAAGCTCTCATCGACCGCGCCGGCTACGTTGGAATGGCAAACGGCGGATTATTCAAGCGCAAAGTCGGCGCAGCAGTTGTCGCGGTGCGCAGGGCAGGCGCAATCCCCACGTTTGACGCCATCAACCACTTCTTCCTAATCAGCCAAATGATCGTGCCGGGTTCTCAATACTGGAATGTGGGCATTGGCAGAGCTAAGGGTGAAGTGGAACAGGACGAGGAAGGCCTGGAAATTATGGAGACACTGGGCAAGAACATGGCTTGGTTACTTAAAAAAATTGAAAAGTAACCACACCCTCAAGATTGCATAACCAAGTCAATGCCGGGGATCTTCTTTTTCTCGTATATTATATCCATCATTTTAGAGAAGCTTGTGATCCAAATCAGATAGATAATGCCGATGATGATCCAGACTTGTAGAATCTGCATGTTGTTAATCAGGATTGCGCGACCTGCTCCTACTAGATCCATAAAGCCTACGAATGCTAAGGTTGCGGTGCTTTTGGTCAGTGAGCAGAATTCGTTAGTCCATGATGGAATGACTATTCTGTAAGCTTGGGGCAAAATTACATGTCTAAGTGTTTGGTACTTGGACATGCCTACGGATTGGCCTGCCTGCATTTGGTCGCCAAGTATTGTTTCCATGGCGCCTTTCATGTAGCCTTTCTGGTAACCGGCGCTGTTTAAACCAAAAACCAGAAACGCCAAAACGCCATGGTCAATTTGAATATTGAGAATGGCTGGTACAGTATATACTGCCAAAAATAGCTGCACAAAAAGTGGGCTTCCACGGAAAATCTCCACATACACCGCGATAACGGCTTTTATGGGTTTTTTGCCGTAGATATCGCCTATTGCAAGTAGTGTTCCAAGCCCTAACCCCAAAAGGACGCCGAACATCGTGATTTCGATTGTCAGCATTAACCCTGAAAAAATCCATCCTTGGTACGTGGGGTTGAGGAGGAATTCAAACATCAATTATTCCCTTGTTGTCCGATTTATGATGCGAGTCATGAATTTTTTAGCACGGTCTGTGTTGGGTGCCTCAAAGAACAGTATTGGGGGCCCCGTTTCAACTATGGTTCCTTCATCGTAGAATATCATTTCGTCTGCTACTTCACGAGCGAAAGACATTTCGTGACTTACAATTAGCATTGTTGTGCCCTCTTTTGCAAGGTCGCGTAGTGTATCGATAACTTCTCCGGTAAGTTCAGGGTCTAACGCCGAAGTGGGTTCATCTAGCAATATAATGTCTGGGTTTCGGGCGATGGCACGTGCAATGCCGACGCGTTGTGCCTGACCGCCTGACATTTGCGAGGGGTACTTGTTTATACAGTCGCCTACTTTTACCTGCTCCAAAGCAGCTATTGCACTTTTTCGTGCCTCCTCTTTTGGCATCTTTAAAACTTGTCGAAGTGCCAATTCCACGTTGCCCAACGCTGTTAAGTGTCTAAAAAGGTAAATGTGTTGAAAGACAAAGCCAATTCGTGCACGCGCCTTGTTTAAGTCAACACCTTTGGCTGTTAAGCATTGGTCGCCAAGGTAAATTTCTCCTTTATCCGGTATGTCTAGCATTGCCATACAACGCAGAAATGTGCTTTTTCCTGAACCGCTTGGGCCGAAGATCACCTTGATGTCGCCTTTGCGTATTTGCAGCGAAACATCGTTTACTGCTTGAACTACATGTTCAGTGCCAACACAGCATTCTGAGTCAGCTTTTTCTATCTTGGCATTTTTTTTGCCATATGTTTTGTATACGTGTTTTGCTTCCATGACGAAGTCTGACATTTTTCTACAATCCTATCTTCTTTTTTCTGCTGTTCCCCCATCGGTCAAGGTAGAATGCAATGGGGACGGTTAATGCGACGTAAAGTACAGCTGAGATAACAAAGGGAGTTACCACATCGTATGGTGGACTACTTTTTAGTTGTATCGATCGCGTCATCAATTCTGCTAACCCGATGACGTAAACGTACGCTGAATCTTTAATGAGTAAAGCATATTCACTGCCTAAACCGGCAGTTGAGAAATTCAGAACCTGTGGAATCATAATGTGCCATATTGAGCGCCACTTTGACAAGCCGATTGAGGTGCCTGCAAGCATTTGCTCATCTCCGACGCCGCGTATTGCACCCCGATAGATTTGGGATTGATTTGCTCCACTTCTAAGTCCTAAGACGAAGGCAGCTACGAAAAAGGCGCTTCCAAACGGGAATGGAAAGAATGGACCTAAGCCGAAGTATACTAAAAGCAGAAGAACAATTTCAGGAATTCCTCGAAAGATTTTCTCGTAAGCGTCAACTATAAAGCCTATCTCTTTTTCATAAACTCTAATAAACGCAAGCGGCAAGCCAACGGCTATACCGATTAGGAAAGAAACAATAGAAATGGAAAGAGTTAACGGAACTCCTTCCAAGAGGAAAATTACTTGTTGTCCAACATCCAATAGAAATCACGTGTGTTTATGCATGCCATTTTGCTTTGAGTTGATCCACGGTGCCGTCATAGATTAGTTCTGCTAGCGCACCATCTATTTTGTCAAGTAGTGTATGAGAGTTTTTAGCGGTGAGGAATGCAACTGGATAGTATGGGTGACTATAAACGATGCCTACGTCTTTGCCTTCACTCTGGTATTGTGCAATCCAACTTGTGGTGATTGGTGTTTCAGCGTATACTGCCTGTACACTTGGGTTTGCGCTGACCATGTCTTCGAAGGGTGCTGCTGAGTCACTCCATGAGCGGATGTCTACGCCTGCTTCTTGAAGTTCAATTTGCTCTACGTTCCCAGATTGGACGCCGACTGTTATGCCTAAGGTTTTGAAGTCTTCTAGTGAGGTTATTGTTGTGATGTGTTTAGCTTCCATTGTGCTTTTTAGCATTACTACTTGTCCTTCTGTGGTGCTGTGTGGCAGAGTGAAGGAGACCTGTTCAAGTCTTTCAGGTGTTACTGAGAAACCGCTGACACCCATGTCGAGTTGGCCGTTTTGAACAGAGAGAATAATGTTGTCAAAAGCTACATCGTTCCATTGTATGGTTAAGCCCAGTTTTTCTGCGCATGCATTAGCTAAATCAACTTCGAAGCCTACAATGTTTCCTTGGTCATCACGCAACTGGTATGGTGGCCATGTTGGATCTGTGCCGACTTTGATGACTTTTGTGTTTTGTATGTTTGCCCAAACGGTATCTGTAGTGCCCGAGTTTTGCGCCATTATAAATGGACTTGAAATTAATCCCACTCCGAATCCGACAACGAGCATTATCACAACTAACGCTATAGTTAACACTTTAGCCATTTTTTACCTTCTCCCTTGACTCCTTACTTCACTAGTTTATGTATATAAGTTTAAGCGTTTAGAGAGTTATCACTCGAAGTATCAACCAGGAGCTTATTCTGCTTCTTGTCCTGCACTGAAACCAACGCTATAGCGATGACGATCAAGAAGGCGCCTATGGTAGAAAAGACCGTCATTGGCTCCTGCAACACAACAATGGAGAGAATCACTGCAACCACGATTTCTGAAAGCAACAACACAGTAGACACCGACGCGGAGAGATGCTTCAGCCCTTCAAGCCATAGGTAATAGGGGATGACCCAGCAGACAACAGCAGTCCAAGCCACCGCCCCCCAACCCCAAAGAGACAACGAAAAGAATCCTGGACCGGCTAAAACCGCAAAGGGAGCAATAGATAGGAAAGTGAAAATCAGCACCCAAGTCATGTTCTGGAAAGTCTCCGATGTTGAACCCATAACCATCTTCTTGTTGTAAATCATAAACAGCGCCCACGTAACCCCTGAAATAATCAGCACTGTGTCGCCTAAGAGTTGAAACCCTGCTATGCTGGCGAAGTCAAGGTTTGTGCTAACGAACACGATGCCGGCTAAGCCGAAGAGGACGCCGACAACTTTCTTGGCAGAGAAGGTTTCTCCTAAAAGTTTGGGACTGAGGATTGCAGTCCAGATTGCGCTCAGGTTTATGAAGAGCGCAGCTTTCGCTGAGGTAGTGTAGGGCATACCCACATACTGGAGCAGATAACCCGCGCCGTTTGCGATGCCCAAGAAGATGAAGAGTTTCTTGTTTGGGAGTTTTGTGAAGTTGAACCGCATCTTACCCAAAACTATCATGATTATTACAAGGACAGCAGCTGAGACTAGAAAGCGCCAGAACACGAACGTGAAAGGGTCTATGTTTTCTAAGCCGATTTTGATTATTGGAAAAGAGGTTCCCCAGAGGCACCCGGCGAGTATAGTGTAGAAGACGGCTTTGGCTCTGTCGCTTACGTGTATGTTGGGCAAGGGGGCTCTATCTCCGGATTGCTTGAATGGCAATCGAAGGTGAATAAAACATTTTTGTAACCAAACAAAAAAACTGCTCAGCTAATCGACTCAATCGAACATTTATCCAAGAAATTAATTCAAAAACTGCGATTCAGAAAGCTTGACGACAAAAAAGACAAGAGAGAGGCTTTTTAGCCCATTATGGCTTTGAGGTCTTCATCTGCAGTTTTGATGGGCATTATGTTGAATTTGTCCACGAGCACTTGCAGTATGCCTGGTGTTATGAAGGCGGGTAGGCTGGGTCCGATGCGAATGTCTTTTATGCCCAAGTACAGCAGCGACAGCAATATGGCAACGGCTTTTTGCTCGTACCATGACAGGACCATCGAGAGCGGCAGGTCGTTGACTCCGACGTGGAATGCATCTGCTAGTGCCATGGCGATTTTGACTGCGCTGTAGGCGTCGTTGCATTGACCGATGTCTAGTAGACGCGGGATTTCGTCGATTGTGCCGAGTTCTTTGTCGAAGAATCGGAATTTGCCGCATGCCAGCGTCAGGATGATTGTGTTTTTGGGTGCTTTCTCCACGAATTCGGTGTAGTAGCTGCGTCCGGGTTTTGCGCCGTCGCATCCGCCGACTAGGATGAAGCGTTTTATGTGTCCAGCCTTTACTGAGTCGATGACTTTTTCTGCTACTGAAAGGACTGCGTTTCTGCCGAAGCCCACCAGCACTGACTTGCCTTCGGTGTCGTCTTGGAAACCGGGAAGTTCAAGTGCTTTATTGATGACAGGAGAATAGTCATGGCCGCTGATGTGGGTTACGCCTGGGAACCCGACGGGTCCTGCGGTAAATATGTTTTTGCTGTAGCTATCCATCGGTCGCTGGATGCAGTTGGTTGTCATTAGGATGGCGCCGGGGAACTGTGCGAATTCCCGCTGCTGATTCTGCCATGCGGTGCCGAAGTGACCGTAGAAGTTGGGGTACTTTTTGAGGTCGGGGTAGCCGAGTGTGGGCAGCATTTCTCCGTGTGTATAAACGGTTATGCCTGTGCCTTGGGTCTGCTTGAGAATCTCTTCGAGGTCCATGAGGTCATGTCCTGAGACGAGGATAGCTTTTCCTTTTTTATGTCCCAGCGG
Organism: Bathyarchaeia archaeon; assembly: GCA_050108155.1. GTDB lineage: Archaea > Thermoproteota > Bathyarchaeia > Bathyarchaeales > Bathycorpusculaceae > Bathycorpusculum. The sequence goes on from JBNIDR010000008.1 coordinate 54,448, forward strand.
AACCTTAGTCGGAGTTGGATGGCCGTAGTGTTCGGTATTGCCTGCGTCGAGGAGCTCCATTGCGCGGATGTTGATTTCTCCACATTTGAAAACTAAACTGACAAACTCGTTTACGCCGAGGCTCTTGTCCAGTGGGGCGGCTAAGCCTTCGTAGATGAAGTCGAAGACTTTCTGGTCCTTCTTACCCAGCAAATAGGCGTGGTAAGTGTAGGCTGCGACGCCTTTGAGTCCGAAAGTAAGCAGCCACTGTAGCGAGTGTAGATCGGGGTTCATTGTTGGGTCGGAGTTGATTCCGTGCTGTTTGCCCTGCTGGATTAGTTCTTCTTTTGAGGTTTCAAGTGGCAGATGTGGTGATGTTACGTTTACTTGTTTGTGTAGTTGTTCATGCAGCTCGGCGGTTTTTCGTATGTATGCTATTATGGCTTCGGGGTCAAAATTTACGTTTGTAAGCGTAACGAATAGTGCTTCCGATGTAAAAGCGTCTACTTTTTCATCTGTCCACCCTGATTTTCTTGCCTGCAGGGCGTGTTGACTGAGTTCTCGGAGTTTAAAAACGAGCAGGTCTTGGAGGTTTGCGACTTCGGGAGTTTTGCCGCAGACGCCCATGGTTGTGCAGCCTTGTCCTTTGGCTGTTTGTTCGCATTGGTAACAAAACATTTGATTTTGACTCATAATTGGTCACTGATAAAAACTATTGCCGTGTTTTGTATAGATATTGCCCCTTATATGTAAGGGTATTGGCGCTTAAGACGTAGCTCCCATCAGACAAGCCTCTTATGTACCTGCTTGCCTTAAAACAAAAATAAACCAGAATAAACACTGTTATGAACGGCGCAATAGGAGACAACACGAATTAATACCACAATCAACCAAAACCGAGTAGCATGTATAGGTGATAGCATAACAGAGTTAACAAACTACCCCCACCAGCTCGCAGTTTTACTCGGCAAAAACTACACGGTAGGCAACTTTGGCGTCTGCGGCTCCAAAATAACGTTGGATTCCGACAACCCCTACTTATACACTGAAGCCTGCAGGCGCGCTGCAGGTTTTCGCCCCAACATCGTGGTGATTTTGCTTGGAACCAACGATGCCGACCCAGGGCTTGAGCGGTTTCACGGTGCCCTCGTGGAGAATTACTTAATGCTTATTGAGCATTTTGAAGCTCTTGCTTGTAAACCGCTGATCTGGGTTGCTACGCCTCCGCCGATTTTTAGCATTTGGATGGGTTTAAGTGCGGAATTGTTGGCTCGAGAAATAATTCCAGCTATAATTGAAGCAGCGAACAGAAAGAACCTGCCTACAATTGATGTTTACTCTGCACTGGTGAGCCCCCGGTTTTTCACTGACGGTGTGCACCCCAATGAAAAAGGAGCAAATTTGATCGCTGAAGTGATTTATCAAGCGATTGTTAAGTGAACAAAATTAGCTCAGTTTCACCAGTTAAACCATATTCCTACACCATAAAGTGTAATTATAAGCATGTAACTATGGTGGAGGAATCATGGGTGGAGCAATGGATCCGAAGGAACGCACCCGAAAAACTGCCTTTGCATTCGGTGCAGTAATCCTAATTCTCGTTTCCGGAGTGGCTACGGCGTGGGGAAATTATTATTTCATGCAGAAGAACGATATTCGCGTTGCCTGCGTTGGTGATAGTATTACTCAAGGAAGCACCTACACAAAGCTGCTGCAGGAAAAATTAGGTTACACCTACTGCGTGGGTAACTTTGGGCTTTCAGGCGCTACAGTTTGCAGAGACGCAAGAATACCCTACATTTACCAGGAGCAATTTATCAACGCAATAGAATTTAACCCAGACATAGTTTTGATTATTCTGGGTACAAATGATGCAAACCCCGAGATCACCTACAACCAAACAACCTTCACTGAAGACTACAATTTCATCGTAAACAGTTTCCTAAACTTAGAGTCAAAGCCTGAGGTTGTAGTGGTAGATTCGCCCAAAATGTTTGTTGCGCCTTCATCACCATACAATGACTCATACCTCATCAACAATGTAATTCCCCAAGTTGAGAATGTAGCCTACCAGCATGACTTAGTCAGCGTTGACTTGTATCACTTGTTCGCTGAGCATCCAGATTACTTTATGGATGGAGTTCATCCTAACGAGCAGGGGTCAACGCTAATCGCTGACTCAATGTATAACATCGTGACATCAATAGCGCAGACTGACGAATAACATTAACAAATAAGCCCCTTTTGCTTCTTTTCTTTAGAGAGTCGTAAATATTGAAAAATGTTATTATCTCAGATTTACCAATAAAAACTGATCAGGGCTAAGCTGGAATAGAATTTGGACCCAAACAATGGGGACAGCGCTCTTCCCGTAGACCTAATCAGAACCGTCGCAATAGTGCTGGTTATTTTACTTCATGCATCCTTAGAGCCCAACTTAACTATATATTTCATGTCACCGCAAGGCGTCGAACTCTGGTGGACCTCAGACGCTTATCAATCCATAGCTATCGCCGGCGTACCCTTATTTGCCCTATTGACTGGAGCGCTTTTGCTTCAACCAAGCAAAGCAGACGAGTCATTGGGGGTTTTCTTTAAGAAACGCTGGAAACGAATTGGTCTCCCTATGATTTTTTGGGAAATAATCTACTTTGTTTGGAGCTTTTACGTTAATGGTAGATCCCTAACTCCCGACAACGTGTTTAAGGGCATTCTTGTGGGGCCTTATTACCATTTCTGGTTCATGTACGTCTTAATCGGGTTTTACCTTCTAACACCTGTGCTCAGAGTTCTACTAGCCAATGCAGATTGGAAAATCGTGAAGTACCTGCTAATTTTGTGGCTGGTTGGAACAGCGTTTGTCCCTTTTATAGGCTTGTATGAACCTCTTGCTCCTGCAATAAATTGGTTCCAGCGTAACGTTTTTTTGGTAACGGGGCTCTTTGGCTTCTTCCTACTTGGTCCATATGTTACACGGCTACATTTTAGCCGACGTCAACTCTATATATTGCTATGTTTAGGTGTGTTGTCAACTTCGGTTGGCACTTACTTTTTGATTGGCACACTGGGCATGGATTACAGCAGATTCCTAATCGATGCCGCCAGCTTAAGCTCCATAGCTACCGCCGTTGCGTTATTTCTGATTTTAGTCAGAACTCAAAACCAGGCAGTAGCAAACCAGCATCCCAAAATAAATCGGATGCTCAAACTAATCAGCGAAAACACGCTGCCCATATACTTATTCCACATAATCATTTTGGAAACACTCCAGAATGGCTACTTGGGCTTCCAGATTAGTGTTACAACGTTTAATCCCATTTTGTCAATTCCGCTTGTTACCGCCGCAACTTTACTTATTTGCCTAGTCATAATTGTACCTCTCAAGAAGGTGCCCTATCTAAAAAGAATCCTCGGATAACTAAAAAATGCAAAAATTTAAAGCATAAAACAACCGCAACAACAAATAGGCTTAACTTTGAAAAACCAAAACCCCCAAATTCAAAGTTTAAAAGTCGCCAGCAATGCCAACTTGAAAACCTTTGTCAGTGAACATTATCCTCTTCTCGCCATTTTAGCCGGTTTCCTCTTAGTTGCAATCTCACTGGGACCCTACACCAACGGCGACACAACCTGGGAGTTTGAAGCAACCTCCGGAGTATTAAAATATGGGCTGCCCTACGCAAACGGCTTCTACCTAATTGACCAGCCACCCGTTGGATTTTACATTCAAGCCGCCTTCGGAGGCATTTTTGGTTTGTCGATTGGAAACGGCACTTTTTTGGCGACGCTGTTTGGGTTGGGCTGCGTAGCACTCGTTTACCTGCTTGGAGTGACGCTCTACAATAAAGTGGCCGGCGTGTTTGCCGCTGCGCTCTTAGCGTTCAGCCCATGGCACCTAATCCTGTCAAGAGCCTTCTTGATAGATGTCCAGTGCCTGTTCTTTAGCTTGCTCAGCTTAGCCCTCGCAGTACTTGCGTTTCGAAGAACATCCTTTAGGCTCTTTTTTGCCTCCGGATTAATCTTCGCTGTGGCGTTCAACACAAAACTCTATGCCGTTTTCATACTGATCCCGATTCTTGCTTTCTTTCTTCATTGGAGACCGAAAAAAGTTAAGCTCACACTCGGATGGCTTATTGCGTTTGCCATGCCCACTCTTATATTTTCTTTTTTGTGGTACACAGTAGTCATCGGCAACACTCTAAGCTCAATATCAGCGCACTCAGACTTCATCATCCAGAACCCAAGCGAAGTTGTATCATCACCTTTTTTCGCCACTAACTTTTTAGCAAGTTATGGGCTAGGCTGGTTCTTAGCCGACGCAGTTATGCTTTCAGTGATTGTGAGCTTAGCGTTTTATCACCGTTTTCGCACTTTTCTATTCATCGACTTGATCTGTTTAGCGGTGATAATTTGCGTTGTTGGCGTCGATACGTATTTGGGGACAGCATTAAACCTTAAAGCCCCTTATCAAAACGCAATCAAGTATTGCTACCAGGCTTTGCCATTTTTTGCCCTACTCGGCGGATCGCTTGTCAGTAAGAGCCATTCGCTGTTTAGTTTTTCAAAAGAGACGGAGCGTTTAAAGAAGACAGCATTTATCCTTGCTGGATCTGTCGGAGTTACGCTTGCAGTCTTCGCTTTAATCTACAATATGCGCTACGTCAACATATTCACAACAGGCGAATTTTTAATTTTCCGAGTAGAACCATCCGTAAACTATGGCTATTCCCTCTTCAACTTCACCCCAATTACAGAAAATAGTCCATTGATGATTGGACAATATGTTGGCTTTATTTTAGCAGCTTCGGGGCTTTTGTGGCTGAGCAAAAACAGGCTTTTCGGCACAGTAAATCGACAAAAATAACTTTTTAACTGGTGTGCGGTACGTTCCCACACCCGCATAAAACCCGCGGGACTGTATTGGTCGATAGCAATCACACAGCTTTATTAGAGGTGCGAAGAAGAGTGGCGTGGAAGAGTAATGCGTTTTAGAAAAGCGGCTTTGCTACGTTTATGTTTGGTTCTTCGCTTTATCTTCTGCTGCCCACTGCAGATGAAATCCTGATTCACCCAGCAATCGGTTTATTCCTCGCCTACACGCTGGATGTATCTTATGTTTTTTGGCGTGTTTGTTTCAGTTGTTCTTTATCGCGCGTCGGGCCTATGCTGTTTGTTTGCAGCTTTGTTTTTGGGAGGCAAACCCGCTTATCGGCTACTTGTGAGAAAACTGAATTGGCGGCTTAGGCGGAGATTTTTGGGGTAATTGGTTCGGTGCAGATTTCTTTAGGCGAAGCAACAACTAGACTCTTACTGTTTAGGGCTATTTAGGTCCAAACGTAAGATCCGATGTTTGCATTTGCTGTCTTTGCATCCGTAGAGCAGCAAGTTGGGGTTATTATAGTTTGCAACCAAAACCTCAGTTGTAGATCGACAGTTAACGCATCTATCTGCGCGGACCTGATCGTTTAAAACGTAGCCCTCAACGAGCCGAACACTCCACGATTTCTCTTTAACATGAAAAAACATCAAAAAGCCATCTGCTGAACAAAACCAACTCATTCTGCAATATGCAATCACCATAGCTTACTAAATTATTTTTGTGACTGTAACCTAACAGCAACCAATTTTGAAAAAACAAGCAATCTACAATAAAATGAATCACATTTAACAGAAATCTGCCAGCTCACAAAGTGTCAGAGTATTTTGTAACATACATTAAGTTATGTATGACTTAAGACACTTTAGAGTAGACACGGGGAACAATACAAAAGCACACTAATGATTGGGCGTTTTAAGGTTCCGTTATGTTTTCTCTTATAGATTTTTGATTCAGAGGGTGCTTTCATAAGCCAGTTATATGCCTTCAGCCCAATGTGAGTTGGTAATTGAAATTGGAGGATGAGTGTGTATATGAAACAAATTGCGGATAAAAGTAGAAAACAATTAGAAGCTAAATTGGCGAATGTTTTCGACCAAGAAATCAATGGGTTGTCTACCGAGTTGCGCGCAATATTGCTAGATGACATGGTGACAGCCTTCGAAAATAGAATAAACGTGTTAAACAACGCCATAGAAAAAACTGTATGCACAGCCTAAACTATGGAGTTTAATACTGATTAGTAATACATAAGTGATTTATATCTAAAACACGAATCTTAACAAAACCAAGAGGAGTATAAAGTGCGTCGATCAAAACTCGAAATGTATGTCGATATCCTAACCGTCCTTGCACACCGTGGCCCCCTAAAGCTAACCCACGTCATGTACAAAGCCAACGTAAACTGCAGCGTGCTTAAAGAGTACCTTGATTTCCTCATGAAGCAGGGGCTAGTAGAAGAACGTACCATCGGCAAACGACGCGTGGTTTTCGCCATTACACAAAGAGGCATAACAGTTCTAAAATACTTCAAAGAACTAAAACAAGTTCTGCCCATAGTAGAGGAAGCCAGAAATCAGGCTCCGGTTCCCTACTAAACACCCCCCAACTTTTAGCTGTTATAATTTTTTAGTTCATCCAATAAATGATTTGCTAGGTTGCTTTTTGTTTGATGTTAGTAACACACAATATGTAGTTGAGTATCGCAAGACTTAATAAATAGTCCATTGTTTATGTATCCAACAACTGTACATGTGAAATACAACTCGGAGATTTACTAATTGATCAGAAATGAATTAGCCAGTAAGAAACCGTTGAATGTTTTGGAGAAGATAGAGGATAGCCTTGAGCGACTTAATGAGAAGATGGAGGTTATGATTGAGTTGCAGAGGAACACGGGGAATGCTGGTTCAAAGGCTGTTGTGCCTGCTATGCCGGATGCTTCGTTGGATGTTATGACGTTGCTTTCGATGCCTGATCATTTGCGTAAGACTGCTATGACGATTTGTAGGTGTGGAAGGGCGACTGCGGAGGAAATTGCTGAGCAGACTGCTCGTGCTAGAGCTGTTGAGAGTGCATATTTAAATCAGCTTGTTATGATGGGTTATCTTAAAAAGGAGCGTAGAGGTCGTAAAGCGTACTTTTATGTAGATAGAGAATCACAGAGTTGAGAACTATGGGGAAAATTATTGCTGTTCATTCTTATAAGGGTGGTACCGGAAAAACTTCGATGTCTGTAAATTTGGCTGCTACTTTGGCTAAAACTGGCAGGAAAGTGTGCTTATTCGACTTGGACTTTCGTGCACCAAGCTTATTCGCTATTCTTAAAGCTAAGAACGTTGAGTGCTGGCTAAACGATTACCTCAACAACACCTGCGAGATAAGTAAAACCCTGATTGACCTAAGTGACCGCATCAGTGGAGGCGGAAAACTCTACGCTTGCCTTGCAAATCCTTCAACAGAAGCCATCCGCGATATCTCCTCAAAAGATCGCAAATGGGAAATGCGCGCTTTAGGCAGACTACTAGCGCTCAGAGACACCCTGCTACGTGACCAAAAATTTGATTACCTTGTCTTCGACACAAGCCCTGGCCTTCAATACTCCTCAGTTAACGCTATAGTAGCTGCTGACTTCGTAGTGGTAGCGACAACAGGCGACCGCTCAGACGTCGACGGAACTAAACGTATGCTAGCCGAACTCTACAACCTCTTTGAGAAAAAAACTGGTCTAGTCCTCAATAAGGTACTTGACCCCTCAGCAACATCCAGAAAAGCAGAAATGGCAACCAAAGTCAAAGCCGACTACCAAGTACCCCTCCTAGGCATCGTACCATGCTTCTGCGAAATCCTACGAGCAGAAGGCAACTTCATCTTCGTACAAGACAAACCAGACCACCCCTTCACCAAGATCGTAGCAGAAATGGTCAAGAAAATAGAAAACGACGACGTAAACTAAGCTCCTCTTTCCCTTTTTGGGTCTTATTCCGCCTTCTTTTGCCTGCGCTCTTTATGTGGGTGTGGCGGCGTACGGCACACCACAAGAATGGCTAGGAACCGCAATGCTTTTTGGGGTTGCAATCGGCTTCAACGCCTGTTTTGGTGTGGCGTGCGTGTGGGGACATATTGAGCTTGTTTTTATTTCCACAACATAGCGAACATACGATGCAAGTTACTCTTTTAGGAGCCTTTCAAGATCATCTACTGTTAACCCCGCCTGCCTCAGAATAGATTTCAGTGTTCCCCGCTTAATTTCCGCATGAACAGGAACAATAACGATGTTAATGCTCTGAGCCGTCTTCTTTTTCAGCCTAACATGGCTGCCTTTTCTGCCAACAACTGTGAAACCAGCCTTACCTAAAGCCTTGATTATTTTAAGGCCCGACACAGGCTTCTGCTTTGGCATGCGTTTCAACACTCAAAGTTGTAAGAAAAGCCGACCTGTCAGCGGGAATTTTAGCGTCCTCATCCTCAAGGTAGAGCTCAATTGCTTCCCTCAAGTTGCTTATTGCATCCTCCACATTTTTCCCCTGACTAGCAATATCGAGCTCAGGAGACCAAGCAATCTGCAGTTTCCCCTCTTTCCACACAACAACTGAAAAAGTAATATTCTCAGTCAACTCAAAGCCTCAAAAATAAATCCCCTCGAAAACTAAAATAGTTTATGCAAAATGGTTCTGTAAACTCTTCGGTTGCTAACTCTCCCTGTAAAAATTCGGTTGCTTTCAAGATTTTTTTATCAGCTTTAATAGGTTCACTTCCTCTTTTTTGTTGGTTGAGACTATGAAGGAAGAACGGGTCGCGTATCCCGGCGATGTAGCAGTTACATGCCGTGTTGATGATGAAGTAAAGAATGGAAGGGGTGAGTCGCTTATGGCGTGTGATGTCGAGGCGGCGTTTATAGATGGAAAACCGCAAGTTGGGCGTAGATTCAATAACATCTATGCTTTTAGTGTGCCGAACCGTAAGCATTCGGATTTCTTTAACTCGCATGGTTTGGTTGTTAATTTCGTAGAGGGCGTTGTTTGTGAAGTTAAAACGATTGGTAGTGGTGTGGAAGTCAAAGAGCGTTGGCTAGTATGTGATGCCCCGTAAAACTATGGCGTTTCTATCTTCTCTGGTGGAGATGGAGAAACCCTTTGAATAGCTTTAGAAATGTGCTCAAGTTCTTGTGACTTCAGACCTTTTTTTGTCAATAAATCGGTTAAGGCGGGAAGCGCAACTTTGCCGTAAGCGGCTAATGCGTCAACTAGGTTTTTCATGTCGGTTACAGTGATGTCGCTCATGGCTTTGCGTCTTATCGTTTCCAAG
>JBNIDR010000008.1:63660-69280 GCA_050108155.1 Bathyarchaeia archaeon
AGAGCCTCTGTCAAATTCCCTTTTTTCATTCCTTTTCTTTTGAAAACTTCTGCTCTAAACTTGGCGTCCACGTCGTCTGATATTATCAGGTTTATTTTTCCCATGGGTGTGTTTCCCTGTTTAGCATGTGGGCACAGGAACTATTTATGGTTTTCCACATATCCACAAAGGTTAAATAGCAAACGCTTGTTTGTAGATATGTGGATATGATGTAGCGTCAGCTACATAAAATCAAAAAGGAGGGTAACTAGACGGAAACACCACCACTCAACATGCGCCAAATACAAGGCATAGCCATCGCAAAAGCCAAACCCCGCCTAGTTACCCAAATAGAAAACAACCTTTACCTTGTCAAATCACAAAAAGGAACCGGCACATACGCAGTCTACAAAGTCGGCGATGACCAATGGTTCTGTCAATGCCCAGACCATCGATTCCGGGGCGAAAAATGCAAACACATCTGGGCAGTCGAATATCTCAAAGAAAACAGAATAATCCGCGAAGTCGAAACAGACACCTGCCCCTCTTGTAATTCTACGCATCTCAAGAAAAACGGCGTCCGGCATAACAAATGCGGAGACATCAAACGCTACATGTGCCTAGACTGCCACAAAACTTTCAGCATAAACTTGGGTTTTGAACGCATGAAACACAACCCCCAAGCAATAACGACAGCAATGCAACTCTATTTTAACGGAGAAAGCCTAAGAAACACAATGCGTTCGCTAGAACTTTTAGGTATAGACGTCTCACATCAAACAGTTTACAACTGGATAAAAAAGTACATAGCCCTCATGAAAAACTATGCAGAAAAAATTACGCCAAACGTCTCTGACACATGGAGAGCCGACGAATTATTCATTAAAATCAGGGGCAACATGAAGTACCTTTTCGCTATGATGGATGATAAAACAAGGTTTTGGATAGCTCAAGAAGTCGCTGAAACCAAATACACTCACGACGCAAGAAATCTGCTGCGCATGTCAAAAGAGTTGATGGGCAAAAAACCGATGACTTTCATAACCGATGGACTCAGGATTTACAACGAAGCCTATAGAAAAGAGTACTGGACGCTGGAAGGACCGCGAACCAAGCATGTAAGTCACATATCGCTAAGAGGCGACCACAACAATAACAAAATGGAACGCCTCAACGGCGAAGTAAGAGACCGCGAGAAGGTTATGAGGGGCTTAAAGGTTAAAGAAACGCCGATTCTTCAGGGTTATCAGTTTTTCCATAACTATATTCGACCACACGAAGCTCTGGACGGCAAAACGCCCGCTGAAGCTTGCGGAATAACCGTTGAAGGAAAAAACAAATGGATAACCCTCATACAGAACGCAAGCAAAAACAAAACCTGAACTATTTTTAAAATCATAAAAAAATTTTTGACGCTTTTTAAATAGTCCACGCGCCATTTTTATTTTGGAAGTAGCTGGATGGAGAAATCGCTAATAATTAAAGGTCCCTGCAAAGATATGGCTGACGTGCTTAACATTGCCAGAGAAAACGGCAAAAAACTGTTAGGCGTAGACCGTGTCCGAGTGAAACCTTTCATTGCACAATATGGTGCGAGCGATTATCTTGTGGTTGTTGAAAAAGACGATGGTTGTAGCAAAACCTCTGACTGTAAGAGGTAGAACCACGGCTAAACTTTGGATAGAAAATATGTCAAAATTAGAAAAACAGCCACCAAGATGCTTAAAGGTGGACATAATAGAACATTAACTTTACTCTTGCTATCACTCCTAACGCTTTCTATGCTTGCAGAGCTTCAAATACAAACAGTTAAAGCAGAAGGTGAGGCAATTTACTCTTCTAAAATTAGCGGGGCTTCTCTCAGCACATATACAGACATCCAAATGTCATATGGATATTATACTCAAAATAGCATGCCAACTCTAACAAGTACGACATGTTCGAAACCTGTTTTAGCGAATGGTCACCGTTATTTATTCACTTGTAATGGCTGGGGTGGTTCTGGGACAAGTGCAATCACGGCGTATAGCTGTGATGTCAATTGGAAACGAAATGGTACCCTAGCAACAACTGCGGCAACAACTTATCAAGACTTCTATGTGTATTATTTTCCAACAGTTTTCCCAGATTTAATTATATTATCAGGTATGGATAAACCGGGTGCAAATCAAGCGGCTTTCATTGGAGCGTTCAACATTACGTCCAATGCATATCAAAGTTTCACGACGGTATCCAATACTTTGGCTACTTATTTCACTGGAATACAGTATTCTCCTGTGACGGGTAAATTTTATATCGAAGTTCTTTGGGGTTCGTTATGGACAAGTAACATTATTCCACAAGCTACGCCGGCGAATCTGTTTATTCCCGCAAATTGGGATACGTCCGCCGTTTACGATGGCACAAACACAGTGTCAGATATGAGAATGTGTTATCTTCCAGCGGATGACTGCATATACCTTCTATATTCAACGAATGATTATGCGCATGGCATTATTCGTAGATGGAATTTGACAGCAAATACATTTACAGAGGTTTTCAGAACCACTTATAGCGTGGCATTGGGCTACGCTGGCTATTATGTACACGCTAATGATACGACACTTTTTCCAAGTTTTCCAGATGCAACGCATGGTTATGTTTATCGGTATTATTATTCTAATGACGGCAACACCTTCACAGAATTTGCGAACAGAACCATAGTGGAACCTGCAAGCCCCGGTCTAGAAAGACACGGCATCATTATACCTCTTCCCGACAATCATGTTTTAATAGGGTCTGTTGGCGATGGAAATGAAACAAGCCATTATGACCTCACATCGACCGCTACTGGCACAACTATTGAGAGCTACACAACAAACTCTCACTGTATGATGAACTCTCCGCATGGTTATGCTGAAGCAGTATTTGACCAAAATAATACTTCTATAATCATGGGTGGTGAAGGTCTAACAACTTCTGGTGGGAGACTCACTGTACTCACTCTTGGTCTACAGTATAAATCTAAAACAGATTTCTCAGATGTTATATTTACAAAAGCTGACAAAACGACGCCTCTGCCCTTTCGTTTGGTGACAAAAATTGATAGTTCCTTTGCCCATTGGACAATAGACACGTCATCAATTACTGGTAACAATGGGTTCTTTGTAAAATGGGGTAACTCTTCTCAAACATCTCTGAGTAACCCGAGTGTCATAAATCCAGCATATACTTTGTATGATTTTGAAGCGCCGAACAACAATTTGGATGCGTGGACAATACAAGCGGGCACTGCCGCGATTAATTCGACTGCGCCATTATCGGGGGTTTATAGTGCTTCTTATCAAACTACAATTTCCTCGCAAGACGATACAGCAATCACAATACCCGATACTCGAACAAACTATACTCTCACCGTATCCGTTAAAGGTGCGCCCTTTGGTACTACTGGCTTAAATCCTGAATTCATTATTTATTTGCGATATGCTGACTCAACCAACTTTTTACGGGCATGGGTGTATTGGTCAGGTGCCCGCATGTATGTAAAGCTTGATAAAAAAGTGAGTGGAACCTACACAGTAATAAGCGATGTGTCAACTGGATTATCAAAATTTACTTCTAACACAAAATACACTTTCGCAATAACCGACACCGGGTCTGCGGTTACTTGTGCAATCTCAGGTGGCGCTACTTGGTCAGGAACAGTAGTGGCTTCCTACAGTCTTGCAACAGCTTCCACCACTAAAGGTATCGGTTATCTGACAGGTGGAAACAATGTGCTTTACTTTGACGATTTCTCAGTCATAGATTCATCAACATCGCTTACGTCTATTAGAAATTTAGGAATACAATATGACACCACAACGTTCACTATCACTCCAAGCGCAGACGAACACAGCACCATAAATCCATCGACTCCGCAAAGCGTGACCACAGGCTCAAGTATAACATTCGATTATTCTGCCGACACTGGCTATCATGTAGCTTACGTTCTTGTTGACGGTGAAAACGTCTCTTTAGTGACGCATCCGTCAAGCTACACTTTTGAAAATAGCGTAGTCGCCTCTCACACTATAGCCGTTTATTCAGCGATAAATCAGTATCAAATAATTGCGTCTCATGACGATTACTGCATAATCACCCCCGAGGGCTTAAGTCTCTATAATTACGGCGATACACCTTCTTACTCTTTTAGTGCACAACCTGATTATCACTTGGCTCAAGTTTTAGTTGATGATGCCCCGATTAGTTTAACATCGCCCTACCAATTTCCAGCTTTAGACGGCAACCATACCATAGTAGTTTCTTCAGAGGCTGACCCAACACCAACTTCTACACCTACTCCAACTCCTACAGAAGAGCCAACAACACCTGAGCCAAGCGCAAGCCCCACACCTACAGGGTCAGTTCCCGGTCCAGTTATCGGAAACGGAAAACATCACACAACAACAGAACCTACCCCTACCTCAAAATATAGCCCATTCATCATCACAATATACACACCGCTAATTATCGGCGCGGTGGCTATCGCCGCATTGGTTGTTGTATTCCTACTCTTGAAAAAGAAGTAACATACACTATCGGGGCTTAGAAAAAGAGGTTGAGAAATGTTAGAATTTGATTTCTCCTTTGTCGATTAGTTCTTTGGTTTTGCGTAGTGAGAATTGGACGGCGTGGCTTCTATCCGCAAATACCCTTTCTCGACTTCTTCATCTATATCCATCGTATGAATTCTGGTGGAACGCTAACCGTCAATCGGACTTTAACCAAGTGGTAACCCTGCATTGGGTTAATGTGTTGTATTTTTTAGACGTTGTTCACAGTTAGTCTCATTAGTGTAGCACTCGTAAGCAATCGTTATATAACAGATTGTAATTATGTATTACGATACAATAAACACCCACGGATGGAATATAATGGTCAAAACCACAAACCAGAAAACAGCCACTGCCATCATTACAGCCTCGCTTATGCTTCTTTGCTTGGCATCAATTAGCTTAGCCGTGGCGCAAGATTATCAGCCACCACAAATCCCAAACTATAATGCGCCGCCCGATGAGCAAAACAAACTAGACATAACAATTCCAAGCGAGCCATCAAATGAGGGTGAACCCAACACCCCGCCAACAGTCGCACCAACACCTGAACCCCAACCAAACTATGAATGGATAAATCTCGCAATCCTTATAGCAATTCCAATCGCCGGGGCTATCGGAGTAATAGTCATCTGGACAAGAAGCAAAAAAAGAAAAACAACACCAACCTAAAACCACCCTTTTTCTACTTTTAGCAACCGATTTTTTACAGGGAGAGTTAGCAACCGAAGAGTTTACAGAACCTGCAAAATAAACCACAAAGCCACATTTAGCCCAAAAGGCGATATACCATTTTCTCATTTCGCCTGTGCTCTTTATGTGGGTGTGGGGTTTTGTGGCACACCACAAGAATGGCTGAAAACAGCAATGCTTTTTGGAAAAGCAACGTGCTTCGGCGCCTGACGCGGTGTGAGCTGAGAGGTTTCCACCACAAGAACAACATAGCGCAATGTTGAAGCAGCCGCGGTGTGAGTGTGGAACTATGCAGAGCTTGCAGTTATTTCCCTACATAAAAACGGCAACGGCATTTCTATTGATGGGTGAAAATAGCAAAACAGATTCTTTAG
>JBNIDR010000008.1:69330-98335 GCA_050108155.1 Bathyarchaeia archaeon
TTCGCCCAAATAATGTAATGTGAATTTAGCGCTAAACATGCTGCCGAAAAAGCAATCAGGTTATTGGACTATTAACTGGAACAATTGTACTTCGTCGTGTGTGCCCTAATGAATGGGAAAAAACGTGTTAGACCCTTTGGTAAATTGGCCTTGACGGTAGTTTAGAAAACCATATATGTATTCAAAATGTATACAAGGGTGGGGCTGGACTGAAAACATGGAAGAGATAATAACCTCTCGCTTCCCAGAAATAGTGGTCAAAAAAGTCGACAAAGCAGTCGCCAAAGGGCTATTCAAAAGCAGGAGCGAAGCCCTAAGAAAAATCACTGAAGAATACCTAAAAGAGCATCCAGAACTGTTCTTGGGCGATAAAGTCCAAGAGTTGGTTGAGAAGGCACCTTGCCTAACTGACGAGGAGTTGGAGCAAATAGGCGCAAATGTCTTCAGGGGAACAAGTGTAGCTAAGCTTGTGGCCGAAGGACGCAGATAGATGATAGTATATCTGGACACCAACATAATCCTCACCAGATATTCACCAGAAGAGCATTGCCACGAAGAAGCAAAAGAGCTTTTAACGAAGGTAGAAGACGACGATTTATCAGCCGTTACTTCTGTGTTGACTTTAGTGGAAGTTGTTTGTACAACCAGCAGAGCATACGAAAGGTTCAACCACAAGTTCAGGGAGCTGGGGCGGGAAGCAGTTGCGGGTGCTTTTCTTAGAAGAGTTTTATCGATCAAAAACTTGGAGTTCATACCCATTGGTGGCGAAGTTTCAGTTAAAGCAGGCGAAGGACAGGTTGAGCTTCCAGCTTTGTTTGCATTAGCGCTAGAAATAGGCTCAAAAACCGGAGTCAAAACTTTGGATACACTTCACTTAGCCTCTGCCGCCGTTGCGGGCCGAATCTATGGGCAAAAAATTGATTGTTTCGTAACGTTGGACGAAGATATTCTGAAACGTAAGGAATCAATAAGTTCCTTGATTGATAGCAAAGTTGTTTCTCTATCCGAAAAGATAGACTATTAAATATTTGAAAACTTTGGCAGCCTGCTATTCTCGCGGTATGACTGCTAGGAAGGGGTCTGGTCCCATATCCGCCGTGGCATAAACCGCCAGTGCTATGCTCCAGAATACGTCGTCGTGTGTGCCCCATGGATGTGAGTAGCCTATGTTGCCGTCTTTGCGTAGGTTGTAGCGTTCTATGTTGAGTTCTGTGCAGATGTCTCCTCTGTAAGGGCGCTCCCAATTCAGTAGCGGATAGAAGAACTGCCTGTTTAGCATTCTTTGTTTTAGGAGTCCTGCCATTTCGCTTTTGCGGGGTACGCTGAAGTTGACGCCTTCGGCGTTTCTGATGCCTGCTGCTTCCATGTCTGCTATGAAGCTGGGACCTTCTCGCGTGAAATCTACGCGGATTCGTTCGAAGCCGTTCCAGCGGTCTTGGAGCGCCTTGATGTAGCCCAGTACGGTGGCGTAAACGGTGGGTTGGGCGAAGATTTTGATGTGTCTCAGGCAGAGACGGCTACCGTCGCGTTCGACGACTGATAGGGCGCTGTAGTCGCGGGTTTGCGCCAAGTCGAGCCCTGCGTAGAAGTCGCCTCTTTTGGGGATTTGGGGGTCGAATTCTCGGAGTACCTCCCCGCAGTTTTGTTGTGTGCCGATGCATGAGGCGATGAGGCTTTGTGTTAGCCAGACGTTGTCGTCTTCTACCCATTCTGCCATCATTTCTCTGTGCCAGCGTGATTGGTCGTCGCCCATCTGGGTTTTGATTTGGTCTATTATGTTGGGTTTTAGGGGTCCGTTGGGGCTGAGTGCTTGTTCGACGGTGACGTGGCTGGTTTTGAAGTTTTTGTAGTCTTTGTGGTTGAAGATTTTGAAGAAGAGGCTGTCGGTGTGCCATGGTGTGCTGCTGCAGACGAATTTGCCGTCTGTTGTGCCAAGCGTGTAGAGGATGGCGTCGTAGAGTTCTTGGTCGTTAGCTACGAAGTTGAATTCGTCAGCATAAACTACATGCAGAGTGGGTCCGCGGATGGTTTCGGGGTTGTTGGGGAACGCTTCAATGCTGCTGCCGTTTGCGAAGGTGATCTGGGTTTTCTGCGCTTTAAACGCTATGCCGGGCGGGAGGTTTCTGCTCAAGGCGGCTATGCGGGCTATGATACGCTTGGTCTGCCGCCATGAGGGTCCCACGATGCCGATTGCAACGTTGGGGTTCTTCACTGCGTACCGTAGCAGCAAGGCGGAGATGGTTTGGGTTTTGCCGCTTTGCCTGCACCATCGGGCAGCAGTAAACTGGTTGTTCTCGAATAACTCCGCGAACTCTTTCTGGTAATTGTAGAGCTTGAAGCCTAGAAGCTCAAAGAAATCCTCAGGGTTACTGCTTAACTCTATTGTTCTCTGCGTCGCCGCTTGCTGGAGCCGAGTGTTGCTCTGGCGGAGTTCATGCCATCGGGGCAGGAGTTGGTTGGGGCGGAGGGCTCGGGCTTGCTTCTTTTTGGAGTTGGGCATTTTGTTCTTCCATTTCTTTTAGTTTGGCTTCGATTTCTCGGTAGTTGATGTAGTCGGTTAGCAGCTCCTTGTAGGTCTTAGAAATCGCTGCGATAGCCTGCAGCCGCTGCACTTCGACGCGGTTTAGTCCAGGTTTAACAGCGGCCTTTAGCGCACCAGCAAGCATTCGAAGTGCCTCTTCGACGCTGGGCAGCTCTTTCGGGAGGGGGATAGCGGTTTTTACGTAGCCGCCTGCTTTGAGGGGTAAGCCGAGGCGTTGGCACTTGACGATTACTGCGCCGGGTGTTTTCTGAAGCTTAGCCGCTATTTCCTCAAGGGGGAGGTCGGATTCGATGAGGGGTCTTAGTTCTGCTTCTTGCTGGGCAGTCCATTTTTTGCCTGCCAATCTTGTTTCACCGATACTTGCTGGGGGCTGGGTGCTTTTAAGGAATTTTCATAAAATAAAATACGTTTTAGAAATGCCTTTTTTAATGGATTTTATCGTGTTTTTTGGGGGTGGGTTTGGGGTTTTGTGGTTCTGTCACATGTAGAGTTTATTAAGCAGTTTTTAGATTGTTCGTAGCGCTAAATGCGCGGTAATAGTACAGCTTGGTTAGTACATAGGCTTGCCAAGTCTAGGACCCGGGTTCAAATCCCGGTTACCGCACCATTCATCTTTTACTCGTTTTCTGTTTTGTTGTAGCGGGTCGTTTTTTCTATTTAAAATTGGCTCTGTTTTGGAGGCTGCTGCTGATGTCTGTGGTTGAATCTAACAATACTGTAGAACATAATAATTAGCCAAACTATACTCGGAATAATCAATAATAGCGGCGTCAAGTTTTGTCTGTTCAGCGTTAATCCCTGTGCAATTGCTGGTTGTAATATCGCAACGAAGGGAATTAGCGAGGCCAAATGGTATTTTCTAGACGTGAAAAGCGTCTGGAGGTCCTCTGTGTAGATCATAAGCACAAATGATATGGCGAATAGGGTTGCTTCTGTAGAAAGCATCACTAAGCCTGTTTGCGGTAATGTCTGGATACCATAAATATTGCTTGTTAGTGGCCAAAGCAGTTCTGTTCCGCCTGTAAGGTAGTCTCCTATTAGCGTGTGGGCTAGCAGAACTATGTAGTATGGAACTGCTTTTTTGCGGTACTTTACAAAAAACGGTGTCATTATTATTGTGTAAACTATGATGGAATGGGTCATTGCTCGGTGCCAGAAAAAATCTGGCGCAACTCGCGTTAGGATCAAATCTATATCTGGAAGTATCGATAGAACAAGTACAAGTGTCAAATTTAGTTTTACCTTTAATGATGAAGCCGCTGTTTTTCCTGTAAGGTATCCTAAAGCAATGTGGCCTATTGCAAACATGTTATCCAGCTTAGATTTTGAGGTGACTAAGGTGTAATATTGCTCAGAGCTATAAGCAAATGCTAAGTTTAATCTGATTGATTTACATATAGCATTTTTTACTGTTGACGTTTTGCGTACTCTTTCTTTTTTCGGCACATGCAGTATAGGCCGTTTAATTGGTTCGACAAAATACGCACCAGTAAACGAAACGCTTGCTCAGCATTAGCAAGCTTAACCGTACTCATTATGACGGAAAACTCCATCAGTATCCACGTAATCGCTTCCGAAATTACCCTGCCAAAAGTCTTTTTATGTTCGAGCTTAAATACAAAAATTTAAAATCTCCATGTCTAATTTATGCCCACTCTATATTTTATCATTGTTCCTTTAAATAATCCTGTATAAACTGCTTATCCGTTTGAACTCTATTTTAATTAATGCACTCGAACAGTCTTTTATCACTGGCGAGAGCTTTGAGGTTCTGGGATGCTAATTGGTTAAATTATTCACTGACAGATGGAAGCCCAAAGAAAAGGAAGAATCTTCAATAGTTGAAAAAATAAAAAACGTGGGTCAACCATCCGATAACCTTAAAGAAAAAATTACAATGGCAACGCAGCGTATTGACGCTCAGACTCGCATGCTGGATGCCGCTGTAAGCCGTTTCCAAAACCGCGACCGCGAAGTCTTCAACAGAATCGTCAAAGCCATGGCGAATAGAGACCAAGCAAGAGCCAATATCCTCGCTACTGAACTATCTGAAATCCGCAAAGTTGAAACAATGCTTTCACAGGCTTCTCTGGGTCTGCAAAGTGTTTCGATGCGTTTAAGCACAGTTTCTGAGATGGGCGACATCGTTTCTGTTCTTAGCCCCGCAAAAGGTATGCTTAACAGTATCCGATCTGAAATGTGCAGTATTATGCCCGAGGCAAGCCAAGAACTTGGAAACATTGGTAACTTGCTGACTGATATATGTAGCCAAACCAGTCAAAGCTCTGACATGCAAGTGAATACAACAATGGCCAGCGCTGATGCCCTTCAAATCCTTGAGGAAGCTGAGGTCGCTGCTGAAAACCGATTAAAAGATAGACTTCCAGAAATCTCTGTTGAAAACCATGTTCAAAGAAGAACCAGTTTGGAAGTTTAGAGCGGCGGAAAACCCGCTTTTCATTTTTTGTTATGGCAGAAAATAATGAGTACGGGATTCTTCAGGTTTTTGGCTTAGTTTATCTATTATTTGAATAATAAAATCATCAGTGCAATAGTCTATTCTATCGCAGACGCTGCATGAACGGGGAACAGTTAGCACGATGGCTGAACCGCTAATCAGGTATTCTATTAGGAGATTTCTTATGCGACATTTCTTTAATGCTCTGTTGGGCTGAACTTTAGTTATGCCATATCTCACTTTTTCGTAGCTTGACCCCTTTATTGTCTCCGCCAAAGTGTAATCCCAGTTTTTCCATTATAAGAATGCAGGTTATCTTATAGCAAAGAATTGACTATATTTAAGGGTCTGTGGGTACAGTGGGGAGTAACAGTTTTCTGCGTATTCTTTTTTGGAAATTGTTGGCTGCTCTTATCTATCTATAGTTTGTCTTGCTTTCACATTTACTATATACTATTAGCTGAAAATATGAAGAAAACGCGTTTCCTATGTAACAACTAATATAGCAGAACCCCTAACTAAGAGTTCTCTTAAGCAAAAATTTCGCCACAAGAAAGGAGCGGCACCTTGATTACTAAAATTCAAGACGCACTCAACGGTTTATCTTCCAAAAAACCCTTAAAGTACACGCTCTACCTCTCAGCAATCATCATCTTTTTTGTTATAATTCTTGTTCCTCCAATCATCGGGATTCTCCTGAAAGCTCCTGAAATGGGCAACTTTCTCAGCTACCCCGAATTAACTAACGCTGCCCTAGTAGCAATCGTAAACTCGTTCGTGATAGGACTAATTGTTGCCGCATTGGATCTCCTAGCAGGTGTCCCCTTAGCTTGGATGATTAGCCGCAGCAAATCGCGATGGGCAAGCATACTTGACACTCTCGCCGATTTGCCCTTTATTGTTCCTACAGCAGCATTGGGTTATTCTCTATTGCTTTTTTGGAATTCAAGCAGCGGTATGTCTGCCCTTTTCGGGTACTCACTTGTTTCCCCCGGGTACCTTTTGGTTATGCTTCTGCACTTTACATTCTCTTTTCCAGTCGTGGTCCGAGTTATTGTCGGCGCCATGATGGATTACAAAATGGAATATGAACGCGCATCCCGCACGATGGGAGCGCCTCCTTTGACTGCGGCAAGAACTGTCACATTTCCAATCATTAAACCCTCTTTGATAGCAGCGTTCTCGCTGGCATTTGCCCGCTCGCTTTCAGAAACAGGCGCAACTTTCATAGTTGCAGGTCTGTTTTTCCAGAATGGACCCGTTTTCATACAAAATTTAAAAAACCAATTCACTACAGGATTGCCCTCTCCAATAAGTCAATCCACCTATGAAGGCGGCACAGTTTTTGCAAGCATAATTCTAATTGTTGTATCCCTTGTTATCTTTGCTTTAATCCGCTTTGTGGGTAACCGTGTAAAGTTGCCCTTTGGTAAAGGATTGCCGCTTTTTGAAAAGAAAATTAGCTACAAGAAAGGCGAATGGTCCCGTAACAGTATCGCATTGTTTGCCTTCTTATTTTTAATTCTGCTTCCTTCTGTTTTTGTTGCATTGCCCGCTTTTGAGGCCATCGCTACAGGTTCCAACTTAGCTGATGCATTAACAGGATCTGGCATTTGGGCTAGTTTCTGGCAAAGTCTACTGTTATCTTATGGTCTCGGCGCCATTGTTACTGTATTAGGTATTTTGACGGGTATTCCCATGGCGATTTTCATTTCACGTAAAACCTTCGGCAAACTTCCCTCTGTTATTATTGACTCGTTACTCAACGTGCCCATAATTGTGCCCTCCATCGCATTGGGTATCTCGCTTAAATTCTTCTGGCAAGGAATATCTGGCATTCCGGATTTTCTGTTGTTGGTGTTCGCGCATTTGGCTATTACATATCCATACTTTGTGCGTTCAATGTCTGCTGCTATGGAGCGAATTAACGTTGACATGGAGGAAGCAGCTAAAACATTGGGTGCTAAACCCTTTACAGTCTTCAAAAGCATAGTGCTGCCCCTAACAAAATACTCGATTTTCTCAGGTGCAATTATTGTGTTTACTCGTAGTGTTAGTGAAACTGGCGCAACATTAGCGGTTACTTCAACACTGGAGACTGCGCCTGTTCTTATCGTTAACTGGGTTAACTCGATTCGCGGCATAACTTCACCCATATCTGGCGTTAACGCGCTTACTGTGGGGTTAGCCTGCGGCTTTTTGATTCTTCTAAGCTTCATCATTCTCTTCGTGTTGAGGATGCTGACCAAAAAAGGAAAAGCATAACATGATAACAAAAAATCATCTAGGAATGAACAAAAATGCCTGAAGTAAGAGTCAACGACGTAGTAAAAAAATATGGAAAACTCTACGCATTAAACCACGTTAGCTTAACTATTCATGACCAAGAATACTTCTCATTGTTGGGTCCAAGCGGCTGCGGAAAAACCACCCTGCTACGTCTCATCGCAGGTTTAATTGACCCTGACGGCGGAGAAATCTACATTGGCGAAAGACGAGTTGACAAAGACCCCCCTGAAGACCGCGACATCGGCTTTGTCTTCCAGACATTTGCCTTATTTCCTCACATGACTGCTTGGAGTAACGTGCTTTATGGTCCTAAAGTAAAGAATTATGACGCGAAACAAGCTGATACCATTGGGCATGAAGTTTTAGAGATGGTTAAACTTAACGAACGCCTTGACGCTTATCCAAGTGAGTTAAGCGGCGGTATGATGCAGAGAATCGCTGTTGCTCGCGCATTAGCAGCCGGCGCAAAAATCCTGCTCCTCGATGAACCACTAGGGCAGCTAGATGCAAAGGTGCGAAACGACATCCGCTATGAGATTCGCCGCATGGCAAAAGACCTAAAACTAACCGCTATCCACGTTACCCATGATCAAGCGGAGGCAATGTCTATTTCGGACCGCATTGCTGTCATGAAAAAAGGTAAAATAGTGCAGATCGGGACTCCGAAAGAACTCTATATGCATCCAAACAGTCTTTTCGTTGCGTTCTTCATAGGTGAGTCCAATCTGTTAGAAGGCTACGTTACAGATGTTGAGGGAAAAAACGCTGAAGTTGAGTTACGTGAGGGTTTCCGTATTAAAGCTTTCAATGAGCGTGATATTAAGGTGGGTGAGCGGGTTGTTTTGGCTATTAGGCCTGAAACATGTGAGATGAAGCTGGGTTCTGCCAAGGGTGGAAACGGTTTGCTTGGGCGGATTGAGAAAACCACTTTTGAAGGGACGGTTATTCGTTATGAAGTCAGGTTGGTGAATGGTGATCGCTTTGTTATTAGTAGGCCTTCTTTGACGGAGGAGTGGGTTGAGATTGGTTCCGAAGTTACTATTACGTATCCGCTTGAGAAGGTTCATCTGTTTCCGTATCCGGCAAACGGGTTGAGTGATGAGATATCCGTATAAACTCGATGTTACTGTTTAGTGATATCATAGATTTTGTGAAGAAACCTTGTAATTTTACATTTTCAAGCTCTCAAAATTTAAATGCAAGTGTGGTTCTTTAAGAACAACTAACTCGGGGAAGTTGGAGATAGAAAGCGCATGGAGACTACGCTAGACATTATGGACAAAAACGCGTATTCGACTAAAGACACCGTGCTCTCAGCACCATCTTCCGTTGCTCTCTTGTCTAGTATCCCTGCAGAAAAGCTTAATAACAGTATAAGCGACGCTTTTGAATATAACAGGCAATTATTTGCCTTAATCTTTGAGGCGGCTTTAATGGAGAAAAGAGTGAACGGAGATAATACGGCATGTTAGACATTCTTGTACCTGCCATTCTCGCATTTGTCCTAATTTTGATTTCCACACTGGCAATCTACTATTTAGGAAAGCACTCCGCGCCAAAAACAACCATAAGCGAAAACGAGCAAGACGCCTACGCCTGCGGAGAAAAAGTCCATTTCCAGGGTCTAAAAATCAACGTATCACTCTACAAATACCTGATCTACTTCGTAATATTTGACTCATCCGTGTTAGTTCTCGCATTCGCCGTTTTAAATTTCACAGCAAATCCTCTTCTGTTAATTCTCTATCTCGGCATAATTCTCGCCGCAGGCGTGGTTCTACTTGACGGAGGCAAAGAAGAATGACTGACACAAAAACTTGGGCACGTGTAAAATCTCCATGGGTTCTCCACTTTAACTCTGGAGCCTGCAACGGCTGCGACATCGAAATCGTGGCATTGCTAACTCCAAAATACGACGTTGAACGATTCGGCATAAAACTTGAACCTTCCCCGCGGCATGCTGATGTTTTACTAGTTACGGGTGCTGTAACCTTGCAATGTGCTGAGCGATTAAAGCGTGTTTATGACCAAATGCCTCAGCCAAAATTTGTCGTCGCCATTGGTGCATGTGCTTGCAGCGGCGGAGTTTTCGAAGGCAACTATAACGTTCTAGGCGGAGTCGACAAAGTCTTGCCCGTCAGTGCCTACATTCCCGGTTGCCCGCCTCGCCCAGAAGCAATCATTGACGGGGTCGTTAAGCTCCTAAACGCTATTAACCCCCCTAAGTCCAAAAAAGAAGCCCAAAAAGAGGCGCCCGAACAGGAAGCTGTACATCAGGCAGCTTCAACAAATTGAAGAGGTAAAATAAATGTCAGACAGTAAAGTAGATCTGATAAGTTTACTTGAAAACAAATTCGGAGATAAAATCCAAATTCAGAAAGGGGTTGACGGCGAAGCCGCTATAGTTGCCCAGAATGGCTTACACTATGACGTCTTGAAAACGATGATCGAGGCGGACGAGAAAACTGGCATAACCGCAATTACTGGTTTGGACTTTGGAGAAAACTTGGGCGTTTACTACCACATTCACACTTCTAAATCATTTTTCACCATCAAAGCTGAAGTGCCAAAGGCTAACCCAAAAATAAAAACCGTTATTGATATTCACCCTGGAGCGCTATTTCACGAACTTGAGGTTACTGATTTACTGGGTGTTATATTCGAGGGTAACGAATTTAATGGGCACTTTGTGCTCTCAGAAAACTGGCCTGACGGTGTCTATCCGCTTCGAAAAGACGTTGATGCAACAAAAGTTCACCTTGTCCCAACTCCTGAAAGAGAAGCAAACAAAAACGCTGAGGGCAGACAAGTAAAAATTATTATTGGTCCCCAGCATCCAGCTCTCTTGGAACCCGAAAAATTCTCAGTAACTGTTGACGGAGAAACCGTTACCAAAGTAGAACCCCGTATCGGGTACGTTCACCGTGGAATAGAAAAAACCAGCGAATCACGCACGTTCCTCCAAGATATCTACTTGGTTGAGCGCGTCTGTGGAATCTGCAACCCAGCTCACGCTTGCGGCTTCGTAAATGCAGTTGAGAAAATCCTCAAACCTGACGTTCCAGAAAGAGCCCGATATCTAAGAGTTGTCGCATTGGAGCTAAACAGACTACATAGTCACCTCTTAACTTTGGGTCACGCTTGCCTCGAAATTGGTTATGAAACAATTTTCCAGTACTTCTGGCGCGACAGAGAACCCATAATGGATTTAATCGAGTTAACCAGCGGCAACCGCGTTTACGGTTCACTCATCACCATCGGTGGCGTCAGACGCGACATAACACCAGAGCAGATCCCGAAAATAAAATCCGTCATATCTGATCTCCGAGGAAAAGTACCCTTTTACCGCAAAATTTACAATGACGAACCAACATTGCGGTTACGCATGAAAGACGTTGGTGTACTCAGTCGAGAAGACGCCCTTAAACTTGCAGTTGCGGGTCCAGTGGCAAGAGGCAGCGGAGTCGACTTAGATGTACGCAAAGATCTTCCATACGAAGTCTACGATCAAATTCCATTCAAAGAAATCGTTTACACAGATGGTGACACATGGGCGAGAATGAATGTGCGTATGGATGAAGTTGAAGAAAGCCTCAACATCATCGATTACGTCCTTGATCATTTGCCCTCTGGACCAATTAAGGTAGAGGTTCCACGAAGCGTACCTGTCGGCGAAGCAGTCTTTAGTTTAGAAGCGCCAAGAGGAGAACTCTTCTATTATGTGCGAAGCAACGGAACAGATATGCCTGAACGCGTCAAAATCCGCACTCCAACATTTGCTAATATTCCATCATTCCTCAAGACAGCAATTGGTGAGAGCATAGCTGACGTACCATCAAACTTTGTCAGCTTAGACCCATGCTTCTCATGCACTGACAGGTGATAGGTGACAGACATGATTGACCTCCTCCTCATCTTCCGAATACTGGTATTTCCCGGATTCACATTTATCCTGTTCCTGACCTTATTCTGCGATTGGGTGGAGCGAAAGCTTGAAGCCCGTATCCAGAATCGAGTTGGACCAATGGTTGCTGGGCCAGGCGGCATACTTCAGCCCCTAGCAGACTTCATCAAGCTGCTGACTAAAGAAGACATTGAGCCAAGAGACACAAAAAAGCTGGTCTTCCGCTATGCTCCTTTGGTAGCATTTTCTATCATGGTCTTTGCAATGCTCTTTTTACCTATAGACGGCGCCAGTGTTCTTTCTACTGGAACAAGCATCGCTACCAGCGGATTTAGCGGCGACCTAATCGTAATTTTAGCGTTTGCAACCATAGCAAACTTCCTCTTGTTCATGGCTGGCTGGGCATCAGCTAACCCCTATGGAACAATAGGCTCAGCCAGAGTTTTAACTCAATTCTTGGGTTACGACATTCCACTATACATTCTCGCATTAACGCCTGCTTTCATCGCTGGGACAATTCAAATCGGCGCTATTGCAGCAAGCTTCCCCTATATTCTGCTTGCGCCGTGGGCATTCGTCTTATTCGTTATCACTATGCAGGCTGAACTCGAAAAAGACCCCTTCGATGTACCTCACTCAGAAAGCGAGGTTGTCGGAGGCTTAGAAACAGAGTACACAGGCGCAAAACTTGCCTTCCTGCATTTAACCCGCGATGTACAAGTGGTCTTCGGAGCAGCTTTAGTTGTTGAGTTGTTCTTAGGTGGTCCAAGCGGGCCAGTGTTTTTCGGACTTGACTGGCTTTTCTACACGCTTTGGTTCGTGCTAAAACTGCTAATCGTTGTAGTAATCAGCGAGTACATCACTACAGTGGTTGCCCGCTTACGAATTGACCAAGTCTTAACTGGCAACTGGAAGATCCTTTTGCCTGCAGCGTTGCTTTCGCTTATGGTGACTGTAGCGCTGGTAACTTGGGTGTATCATCCATTCGGCATTGGAGTGTAACCTTAGATGGCTGATGAGAAAAAGAAATCGAAATCACGCATATCTCCGATATTCAAACGGGCAGTATCGCATATCTTCACTAAACCTTCGACGACAAAGTATCCGTTTGTTAAGCCCACGCTTCCCGCTGACTCTAGAGGTAAAATGGTTTACGAAATTAAGGACTGTAACGCTATCGACTTTGGATGCGGACCAGACTTTCGTTTAGACATCAAAGCTATGAGGGGCAGCAACTGTAGAGTTTGCCAAAGAGATTGTCCCACTGGCGCAATCGAAATCGTTAAAGTTGAAGAAGGGAAACTGCGGCCGCAAATTGACCTCAACAAATGTATCTTCTGCTATCAATGTGTCGAAACCTGCCCACGACAAGCAATTAAACAGTCAGACCTCTACGAGTTGGCTACAACCGATAAAAAGTCATTAGTGATGGAGCCATCGTACAAAAACAAGAAGGGTGCATCTCAATGATCTTTGAAATTTTAGCAGTAGGATTAATCGTATCAGCGGTTCTCGCATTATTCCTTGACGAAGTAGTTTACTCAGTAGCTGCATTATCCGGAACTTTCCTATTTACCGCTTTAATCTACTACTTTAACGGGGCAATCTACGCAGCAATTTTCCAATTCGTCGTCGGCGTCGGCACCCTCGCAATACTTTTCCTATCCGGCGAAATGTTAGGTGAAAAATCGCTCAAAAAAGCATCTCCCGCACGCACAGCCGGTTTATTCGGCGCTGGCGTTGTGCTGTCTTTACCCGCTATTTTCCTTTCAGTTTCTGGACAAACAGACGTAGCCACCGACATCTCCATAAGTGATGCATTATGGAATCTGCGAGGCGTTGACATCTTGCTACAGGCCATTGTTATCTTGACGGTGGCGCTTGGAATCGGTATAGTTCTTTATGAGAGGAGGAAGAAGTAGATGGACTTCGTTATATTATCCATCGTTATGCTTGTAATCGGCGTCTACGGGTTACTTACCAACCGCCAGTTACTCAAAGTTTTCATCTCAATCGAATTAATAGCGACGGCTGCAACCCTAAACTTCGTGATGCTTGTTGCTGCTCCGCAGGGTCTAAGCCAAGCCCTCCTGATTTTGGCTTTCTCAGTAGACACTGCCGTTAGCGCAGTAATCTTAGCGTTGCTCGTAATCGTCTCAAAGAGATACGGCACAAGCGATATCTCTAAAATCATGGCAAAGATGCAGGAAACCGAAACAACAGAAAGTGAGGTTGAAGCACAATGATACTTGAAGAATTCTCCGCATGGTTCGTCTGGGTTATCCCACTCATCGCAAGCTGCTTTGTCCCGGTAATTGGCAAATACAGCGAGAAGGCAAGGAACTACTTTGTCATCGCAATATCCGCAATATCAGGCATCTTAGCGTTATCGCTGGTGCCGAGCGTCTGGAACAATCCAACAGCAACATACTATCAAGTTCCATGGCTCACAGGCGGAATAACAGCCGGAGTCTACGTTGACCCCCTCAGCGTGCTATTCGCATGCTTAGTTGCATTCTTCGCCCTAGTCATCGCTGTTTACTCGCAGGGCTACATGAAAGGCGAAGAAGGCTTAACACGCTACTACTACCTATTGCTTCTCTTCATCGGCTCCATGATCGGCTTAGTCCTCTCCGACAACATGCTTCAGATGTTTATTTTCTGGGAAATGGTCGGATTATGCAGCTACGCCTTGATCTCGTTCTGGTACAAAAAACCCGAATCCATCCATTCTGGTGTTAAAGTTTTCATAATGACCCGCATCGGCGACATCATGCTTCTCGCCGCCATCGGCATACTGTACTTCCTGTTTAACACCTTCAGCTTCAGCACCATAATCAGCCAATTGCCTGTAATCGCGGAAACTCAAACAGGCTTGCTCGTAATTGCCGCCTTCTTAATATTGGGCGGTGCAGTCGCAAAGTCAGCGCAGTTCCCGCTTTTTACCTGGCTGTATAGCGCAATGGAAGCGCCCACCTCAGTCAGCGCCCTCTTACACGCCGCCACAATGGTCAAAGCAGGTATCTATCTTCTCTCCAGATTCATTCTTATCTTTTCAGTCGCTCCAGTCCTGATTGAAGCATTACAAGTAGCATGGTTCCCAACCGTCACATGGATTGGTGTAATAACCGCTTTCATCGGCGCAACCTTAGGCCTTATGACCACCGACATTAAAGGAGTCCTTGCATATTCCACAGTCAGCCAAATCGGCTTCATGATGGCGGGCTTAGGCGCAGCAGTCGAGGGTGCCGCATCCATCGGCTGGTTTGCAAGTCTCTTCCACATGGTCAGCCACGCTTTCTTCGAAGGTCTCGGTTTCCTTCTCGCAGGCGGCATCATCCACGCTTTAGGCACAAGAGACATGCGGCTTATGGGCGGATTAAGAAAAGCAATGCCAATAACCTTCGGTTTGATGTTTGTCATGATAATAACTACCAGTGGCATTCCGCCTTTTGCAGCCTTCTTCAGTAAAGGCTTAATCTTAACAAGTGTCTCAGAACTCGGAACCACTGCAGGATTAATCCAAACAATCGTTCTATACGCCTCTGCAGCAATAACCTTTGCCTACTGTGTCCGCATGTTCAGCTTAGTCTTCATGGGCAAACCCTCTGAGCACTTAGAGAAACAGCATGTTCACGAAGCACCCAAAGTTATGCTTATTCCCGCTGCTGTCTTAGCTGTACTATGCATTGTTTGGGGTCTATCAGAACCTGCTGTGCTGAGCTTCATGGGTCTAGCACTTGAACACGTCAGCTTACTCGGCGCATTCCTCACCTATGAGTTCCCACTATTCATGGCGCTACTTCTACCCGTTTTCCTGCTGGGATACTGGACCTACTACAAGGACTTCCAAGGTCTACGTAAAATCGCCGCTGGCAACAACCCACTTACTGCACTACTAAACCACAAGTACTTCATTGATGACTTCTACTACGCAATTGGCAGAGGAATCACAGGATTCTCCAACTTGCTTACACGCTTCGAAAACGCAGTGTTCGCCAACGCTCCTGACAAAGCTGGTGTAGACATCGGTCGTGCAGCCGAGCCTGGACAGGCAATGGCGCTCAAGAAGGGTCCCTCTGACTCGTTTAGAAACTATGTAGCCGCAGCCGTTGTTGGCTTCATAATAATCATGGTGTTAATTCTCTTAACCGTCGGTTTCGGAGGAGCATAAAAATGTCGCTACCAATCTTACTATCCGTATTCGCTATTCCAACAATAAGCATCCCCTTCGTATACTTAACAGGAAAGAAGTCAGTCAAAGCGGCAGCAGCCTTTGTTGCCATAATCGCTTTGATAAACTTGGCTCTTGTATTCTCCACTGTGCCGACTATCATGGCTAGTGGGCACTACGAAGAAAGCTACAAGTGGATACCAACAATAATCAATGCCGACTTCTCTCTATACCTTGATGGCATAAGCGCCTCGGTAGCACTCATCAGTTTGGTGCTTATCTTCGTAGCTGCAATATACTCTATCAACTACATGGCTGGAAAAAAGAATCTACCTGTTTACTACGCGCTCCTCTGCATGTTATCAGTGGGCTTAATCGGCGTATTCCTAACAAGTAACATGATACTCTTTTACTTCTGTTGGGAACTTATGCTGGTTCCCGCATACTTTATAGTGGGCGAATGGGGTTATCGCAACAGCTACAAGTCCGCACTAAAACTATTCATATTCACCCATGCAGGAGCAGTCTTCGTGCTACTGGGCATCGGAGCAACCTACTACATCACTGGCTCTACAGACATGCTGACCGCACAGGGCTTACTTGCAACGCCTGCAAACTCGGATATTGCAAAGTGGATTCTGGTTGCTCTAACAGGTGGTTTCGCTGTAAAAATGGCTGTTTTTCCAGTTCACTTATGGCTACCCGATGCACACTCAGAAGCACCCGCACCAATGTCCGCTCTTTTAAGCGGCGTCATAATCAGCGCAGGCGCTTACGCAATCTTGCGTTTATCCTTTGGCATGGTATTCCCAGCCGTCGGCGTAACCTTCGGGACAAACTTCCTCCATGTTCTATCAGTCATCGGCATCGTCACTGCCTTCTTCGGCTCATTACTCTCGCTTGTTGCAACCGACATAAAACGTGTCATCGCATACTCAAGCATCGCCCACATGGGCTACATCATGTTTGGCCTCTCACTATTCCCAGTTGCACTAGCAACTAACAACACAGTACTTCTGGCAGATGCCTCAGCAATTGCAATAGTCGGCACAGTACTACACCTCATCACTCACGCCGCAAGTAAAGGTCTCTTCTTCTTGACTGCAGGCGGAGTCATGCACCAAACCGAAGAACGAGATATCAGAAAGATGGGTGGCTTAGCAAGCAAAATGCCATTCTCAGCTGTCTCAGGTACAATCGCAGCCTTAAGCATTGCAGGCGCTCCTCCGCTGGCATGCTTCATCAGCGAATTTCTAATCTTCGTAGGCGCTTTCCAAATTATTCAGTCACCCGGCGGAAGCTTCTATATCATTCCAACAGCCTTGATGCTCGTCGCCACCGTTTTCTCGTTGGCTTACTCACTGCGGTTCATCTCCAAAGTTTTCCTTGGACAATCCAAAGAAGAACTGGAAGCTGGCGTCACAGTTCAAGACGCACATGGCGAGCACGCACCAGCTGCTGAGACTAAAGCATCAGAACACGGCCACAAAATCCTTGATGTACCCAACTACATGAAGGCGGCGCTGGCAATCCTTGTTGTGCTTGTCGTGGTAATCGGCATCTACCCGACCTTCTTTATGCAGCTAATTCAAACAGTAACATTCGGTCCAATGGGGGTCTAAAAAATGACAACAATAATCGACATCATACTACCAATATTCACTCTAATAGTCGCAGCTCTGCTTACAATCCCGGTCTTTAAGCTAATCCGAAAAAGCGCCAACAAAACTGCCCTATCATTGGCGTGGATCATAGCGATCTTTATCATAGCAGGTCTAACCGTGGCTAACCTCGCCTTAACCTACTACAGCGTAGCAAACCCAGTGGCGACCACAATAACCTTAGACGCTGCAGCGGACCCGGCGATTGCCACCAGTTTCTACATAGACGCTATCTCAATTTACATGGCAATCATAATCGTCGCCATAGCAGCTGTAATCATGATATACACTGTGCTGTTTGTTAACTCGGCAGATCGCCCCTCAGACCGATACATAGCAACAATGCTCCTTCTAACAAGCGCCCTAATCGGTGCAGTCTTAGCCGGCGACCTCTTGACCTTCTTCATATTTTGGGAGGCAGCAACAGCAGCAGCGGCGTTTCTGATGCTATATCGCAAGACCGCGTTTAGCCTCAACGCCACTTTGAAGTATCTCATAATGGTCATCATAGCGTCAGCTTTTGTCCTTCTTGGTCTCTCAATCGTTTATGGTATAACTGGCAGCTTAAACTATGTGACTATACGCGAAGTGATAAGCGGCACCTTAGTTGGTAGCGACATAAACCTCCTAATAATCGCCTTTGTCTTCATCGCCGCAGGCTACGCAATTGAAGCTGCAATAGTTCCCTTCCACTTTTGGCTACCCGACGCATACACAGCAGCCCCAGCGCCCTCATCCGCATTCCTATCAGCGCTTGTTGACCAAGGCAGCTACTACATTTTAATCAGGATACTCCTCTTCATAATATTGCCCCCATCCGTTGGAGGCATAACCATATTCGACTGGACATTAATGCTAGCCGTAATGGCTGCATTATCCATGATAGTCGGCAACCTCTTTGCTTTAATCCAAAACAACATCAAACGCTTAGTTGCATACATCTGCGTCGCAGACGTCGGCTACAACCTCGTCGCCATTACTAGCGCAACAGAACTCGGTTTAGCAGGCAACCTCTACTTCCTACTAATCGGCGGCCTTACCACTGCAGTAGCATTCATGGCAGTTGGCATAATCAACAGCAAAGGGTTCCATACACTCGAAGACTTCGCAGGTGTAGGCAAAAAGATGCCTTTGTCAAGCCTCGCATTGGTTTTGGCTGGCTTGAGCTTTGCAGGTGTCCCACCCCTCGGCGGCTTTATCGCAAAATACATGGTATTCACCGCAGCAATCAGCGTTGACCTAACTTGGCTAGCGATCATCGGCGTCATCACAAGCGTCGTCCAGACTGCATACATATTCCGCCTCATCAACATAATGTATGGCAAAGCACCCAAAGATGGGGTCACGACCCGCATAAAAGAGAACAAGTACCTCCTAATCCCAGTGTTCATGCTTGTTGCGGCAATCTTCATCTTAGGCTTGTTCCCAGACATTGTGCTGCAGCTAATTCAGCCAATCATGGGACAACTCCCATGGGCACTGCCAGCATAAAATCTATCAGCCTATCTTTCTTTTTATTTACTTAGTTATTTGTTATGCAGTTGTTTTTTCTGCACTTTGACTTCTATCCGCAGCTGAAAAACGCAGTGCAACAGCCCATGCTCGAAACCTTGAAAGCCCAACACCACAAGCACCC
Source organism: Bathyarchaeia archaeon (assembly GCA_050108155.1). Lineage (GTDB taxonomy): Archaea > Thermoproteota > Bathyarchaeia > Bathyarchaeales > Bathycorpusculaceae > Bathycorpusculum. The sequence continues at coordinate 87,995 of JBNIDR010000008.1, forward strand.
ACAAAGTTAAAACCCAAATGCCTCTTGGATTGTGCTATCGTCTGTTTAGTGGCTTGCATAATCATCATTTCTTTAAAGAAAAGTAGCGGCGGCTTCTGAGTAATTCTTTGAAACAGTATCACAAGATAGCTAATGTATCGCCTGTTTATGAGGTCCACGATTATTGAGTGGGATAAAACCAGTTTTTCGATTTGGTAGCCTGCATGTGTGAAGGTGCCGCTGAACTGGTAAGGCGTAAATCGGGAATGGCGTTCATAGTGTCCAGGTGCGAGTCTGTCTACGAAGGGCTTCATTAGCATAGGAAGTTTAGAATCAAGCAGCAGAACGGGGTGACAGAGGTTAGTTGTGCATCCCACGAAGAATCCGCCGCTCTTTGTTACCCGAGCAAACTCATCTACCGCTTTTTTCTTGTTCTGCACATGCTCAAGAACATCTATTGATGAGATTCCGTCAAATGTTTCAGGTGCAAATGGCAACGCAGTTATGTCTGCTACAATAAAACTGGCTCCTTTATTGAGTGCTTTTGCTTTCATTATGTTGCTTCGTGAGATATCTACGCCTACAGCCTGTACTTTCAGTATGCAATCTTCTGGGGCATCGAAGAGCGGGCCACAACCAGCATTTAAGATGGCTCCTCCCCGCTTGATTCGGTTCTCCATAAAAGCATAGACAACAAAACGGTATTGGATAAATCTCTGAGAATGCAGTTTCCACGAGGGCAACTCCACGTTAAGCCCTCCTCTAGAAATGCAAGTAAACGCTGCATATAAGCTTTAAGCGTTAAGTCAAATAGCAATGGCTCAAATGCATCAAATTGAAGACAATCTGAAAAAGATTGGGTTGGTGGGTGTCTATCTGATTTGTCCGTTTCCTACAACAATATACTTTGTTGTAGTTAGGTGCTGGATGCTCATGGGGCCGCGTGCATGAAGCTTCTGCGTGGATATGCCGATTTCTGCTCCGAGCCCAAACTGGTTGCCGTCGGTGAACCGTGTTGAAGCGTTCCAGTAGACAGCGGCTGAGTCCACTTCTTTGAGGAACTTTGTGGCTTTAGCGAAGTCACGGGTTACTATGGTGTCGCTGTGGTGAGTGCCATACTTGTTGATGTGCGCGATGGCTTCGTCGAGACCATCCACAACTTTTACGCCCATAATCAAGTCTAAGTACTCGGTGTACCAATCCTCCTCGACGGCGGCTTTAACGTCGGGAACTATTTTGCGGGTTGCTTGGTCGCCGCGGACTTCCACGCCGTTTTTGCGTAACTCAGCGATTATGACTGGGAGATAAGACTTGGCGATTTTGCTGTCAACAAGTAGCTTCTCTGCTGCGTTGCAGACTCCGGGGCGCTGCACTTTCGCGTTTATTACGATGGGTGTGGCTTTTTCTAAATCTGCGTCTTCCTCGACGTAGATGTGACAGTTACCTGTGCCTGTTTCTATTACTGGAATTCGAGATTTCTCGATGACAGTGTTGATAAGGTCTGCTCCGCCGCGTGGAACCAAAACGTCAATGTATTGCCGCATACCCATGAGTTTCTCTGCGTCTTTGCGGTCAGGCGAGTTTACGATTTGAATTGCGTCCACAGGTAAGCCTGCTTCTTGCAGCGCTCCTCTTAGAACATCTCCGATGGCAACGTTGCTGTGCAACGCGTCAGAGCCCCCTCGGAGGATAACTGCATTTCCAGATTTGATACAGATACCCGCTGAATCTGAGGTCACATTGGGGCGGGACTCATAGATTACGCCGACAACCCCCAGTGGGACGCGTACCTGACTGATAATTAATCCGTTGGGGCGAGTCCAAGTTGCCAGTACAGAACCCACTGGGTCAGCTAACGCTGCAACTTCTCGGAGCTCCTTTGACATGTTTTGGATCTTCTTTTGATCCAAAGCTAAGCGGTCCAGAAGCGAGGCTTTTATTCCTCTGGCTTTGGCGGCTTCAACATCGATCTTGTTCGCAGCCAAGATTTTTTCAGTGTTTGCCTCCAGAGCAGCGGCCATTTTCTGAAGCGCAGCGTTTTTAGCTTCAGTTGATACCTTGCCCATTTCGTAGGCGGCTGCTTTAGCTTTAATGCAGATTTCCTCAATCACGTTTATTCCTCAATTAGGTGGATGTTTCGGCGCTCTACAACCTCTTTCGGTTTGTCTGCACCTAGTTTTTTGTGTACATCTGATACCTGTAACCCTTTAATTAGGTTTAACTCAGCGCTACAATAGTTAGGGTTACCCCTAGCAAATTCACATTTTTCATCTGCTAAGCTGACAACGTCGCCCTTGTCAAATGTGCCCACTATTTTTGTTACCCCTACAGGTAGAAGGCTTGAACCTTCAAGAATGGCTTTTTTTGCGCCTTCATTAACGTAGATTGTGCCTTTCACGGCAGCGCCGTAGGCAATCCAACGTTTTACGGCGGGCATGCGCTTTTGGGGTCTAAAGTATGTGCCCACCTCCTTGCCCTCTAAAACGTCGATTATCACGTTTTCGCGGCGACTGTTAGCGATGACGACTGGGATGCCAAAGGCAGTTGCGATCTCCGCGGCTTTTAGTTTGCTTTGTATTCCCCCTCGGCCCCTTTTGCTTTTGCCGCTCAGGGAATCCTTCAGTTCAGCGGTGATTTCATCCACAGTTTTGATAAGTTTCGCGTTGGGTTTTGAGGGGTCTCTATCGTAGAGTCCTTCAACGTCGGAGAGTATGATTACTAAATCTGCCTCCGCAGCTCCCGCTACAAGAGCCGAAAGATTATCGTTATCACTGAAGTTAACTTTGTAGCCTTCTGCATGCATCAACTCGTCAACAGAGGTTACATCGTTTTCATTGATGATCGGGATGACTCCGATTTTAAGCAACAGCTTTAACACGTCACATGTGTGAACGTAAGATGCACGGTTAGAGAGGTCTTCCGCGGTTAGTAGTATCTGCGCCACTTTCAGATCGTATTTCTTGAAGAACTCGCGGTATTTTGCCATCAAAACACTTTGTCCTGTAGCTGCAGCTGCTTGCTGAAATGCAATATCTTTAGGTTTTGGAGGGATTCCAAGTTCCGCTATTCCTGCAGCGACTGCGCCTGAAGTTACAAAGATGATTTTGTGTCCTCTTTGGTGTGCAGCGGCGATTTGAGCTACGAGACTTCGCATCTCCCGCTCATCCAGCTTTCCTTCGCCTGTGGTTATGCCGTTTGTGCCTACTTTGACAACTGCTAACTTTTGCGGCATCATTCATTCACTTTGTATTATGTTCTTATTTGAAATATGTGAGCCCCTCTTAAAAATGCAACCAAGCGTTATTTCAAGTATATTTGAATAGATTTCGCTTAATAGCTGTTCAAACGATAAATTAAAGGATTGGCATGGAAAATTATATAAGTAAAATGGTAGAGGGTTGTTGAACATGTACATACCACTACAAACCTTGACTTTTCTTGACAATCCCGCTGTATTTTGGATTGCTCCCATCGCTGGTATAATCGCTATACTAGTATCCCTCTTACTAATGAGAAAAATCGGCAAAATTAGCCCCGGATCACCGAAAGCCGTTGAAGTCGGAAATGCGATTCGCGAAGGCGCATACGCATTCTTAAAGCGACAATACAAAACAATCACAATAATTATCGTTATCCTATTTGTGATAATCGCGGCGGCTTTTTCCTATACAAACGGTTTTGAAGCAGGAATTAAAACCGCCGTAGCTTTCCTAATAGGCGCGGCTGCCTCCTTAGCGGCTGGCTACATCGCTATGGACAACGCTACTAAAGCAAATGTTCGCACTGTATCCGCAGGTAAAAACGGTCCTAACGCTGCGCTACAAACGGCTTTCTACGGTGGCGCAACAATGGGCTTTGCAGTAGTTGGTTTATCCTTGTTGGGTGTAAGTTTGCTTTTCTTAGCTTATGGCGGTTGGGATGTTCTCTTTTCAGGGTCATTCGCTGTTAATCCTGACGTGGGAACTAGCGTCGCAAGCGCTATAGTGGGTATGGGTTTTGGTGCATCACTTGTCGCATTATTTGCCCAGTTAGGTGGAGGTATCTACACCAAAGCCGCAGATGTCGGCGCAGACCTCGTGGGCAAAGTCGAGGCAGGTATCCCTGAAGATGACCCCCGCAACCCAGCAGTCATTGCAGACAACGTCGGTGACAACGTTGGTGACAGTGCTGGACGCGGTGCAGATCTTTTCGAATCTGCAGTCGGCGAAAACATCGGTGGCATGGTCATCGGTGGCTTAGTCAGCGCAGCCACAGGAAACATATTGTTCCTAATCTTCCCGCTGATTGTCAGAGCCTTGGGCATATTCTCGACATTGGTTGCAATGCCCTTCGTAAAGTTAACTGACAAAGAAATACACACCCCAATGAAGGCGCTCCGAAAAGGCCTCAACGTTACAACCATAGTTTCTGCAGTTCTGTTTCTGATAGCATCAATCGCTTTCTTCGGGAACAACTGGTATTACATCTTTGGTTGTTTACTCACAGGCTTAGTTGCGAGCGTACTTATCGATCAAATCACAGACTACTATACTGGTCGTGACAGAAAACCAGTCCGGACCATCGCAGAAGCAAGCCAGACAGGCAGCGCAACAAACATCATCACTGGTTTCGCAGTAGGTTTAGAAACAACCGCGTTGCCAATTGTCACTCTAGTCATCGCTCTACTAATATCCTATGTGCTAGGTTCACAATTTGCCCTGCAAGTCGGAATCGATAGTTACACCGGCGGAGTCTACGGCACTGCATTAGCAACTATGGGTCTATTGGCAGTTATGGGCATGGTCTTAGCCCTCGACGGCTTTGGCCCAATCGCAGACAACGCAGCAGGCATCGCTGAAATGTCCGGCGAAAAAACTGGCATCGAAACGATGGAAGCTCTTGATGCAGTCGGTAACACAACCAAAGCGCTAACAAAAGGCTTCGCATTAGGCTCAGCACTATTGGCAGCTCAACTGCTATTCCAAACTTACGCAACAGAAGCCATGGTAAAATTGAACTTGACACATTTCGTTGTCGACATTTCCCAGCCAACAGTCCTTGTTGCAGGCTTCATTGGAGCAATGATACCCTTCCTGTTCAGCTCACAAGCAATCAGCGCAGTCGGCAAAGCAGCCTCACAAATGGTCGCCGAAGTCAGACGCCAATTCAAAGAAATCCCCGGAATCATGGAGGGCACAGGCAAACCAGACTATGGCAAAGCAGTAGACATCAGCACTAAAGCAGCACTCAAAGGCATGGTTATCCCAGGCTTAATCGTTGTGGCAGTACCAATCATCGTCGGTGTTCTCTTAGGTCCAATCGCAGTCGGCGCACTCGTAATCGGAGCCACAATCAGCGCAGTACCACTAGCACTCTTCATGAACACAGGCGGCGGTGCATGGGATAACGCAAAGAAATTCATCGAATCAGGCCACTTCGGCGGCAAACGCTCACCAGCCCACGCTGCAGCAGTCGTCGGTGACACAGTCGGTGACCCGCTCAAAGATACAGCAGGCCCAAGCCTACACGTCCTCATAAAGCTGCTCTCAACGCTGTCAATAGTCTTCATCCCGCTGTTCCTCAATCTGCTCCACCTGATCTAAGCAGCCCAAAATAGGGAAGTTTTTTTCTTCCCCCAAACATTTTTTAATTTCAAGCAACCAAATTAAATCTTGATATAATCCCGTATTCTATTTCTACCTGAAACTGTATTCAACTATCCCGAAGTGCACCAAACTTGAAGATAACGGAGAAGAACCTGCACCAAGGCTTCATCAAAGTTGTCCCCGACACCCCAGATGACCTTTGGCACCTCTATAACGTCATTTACAAGGGCGACGAAGTTTATGCCATGAGTAGTCGCTCCATCAAAACCGACACTGCTACTTCACGACCAAAGAGTGGGGAGAGGGTTACAGCTTTTATGGGGGTTAAGGTGGAGTCGGTTAGCTGGGACAAATTCTTGGGTAAACTTCGTGTTCACGGCTTAATTATTCACGCCCCAGACATCATCCCGACGGGTGCGCATCACACGATTAGTGTTGCGTTGAATCAGCAGATGACTATTGTTAAGAAGGAGTGGCCTAAACATCTCCTTGATAGAATAACAAAAGCTAGTGAAGCAGAAAAACCTCTGCTTATAATTTCTATCGACGATGAAGGATTTGCCATTGCNGAAACTAAACAGTATGGATACGAAACACGCGTTGAGCAGCGTACTAGACTGCCAGGTAAACAGGATGCAGACAAACGGGTCGAAGCAACCAAAGGCTACTTCAAATTGGCTCTCGAAAGTTTGCATAAACTCTGGAGCGCAAACCGTAATCCCATAGTAGTCATCGGCGCTGGCTACGTAAAAAACGACTTCGTAAACTATCTCCAAGATGAATCTAAAGAGCTTGCCAAATCAATTGCAGATATAAAAAGCGTTAACAACGGTGGTACCGCAGGCATCGGTGAAGCTCTACGTTCTGGTGTGCTGTTGAAGGCGGCTCACACACTTCGAATCGTTGACGAAACCGAGGCTATAGAGGAAATAATGAAGCGACTTGGAAAAGGCGGGGGCAATGTTACCTATGGTCTGGAGTCTGTGGAGAATGCAGCTAACATGGGCGCTATCGAAAAGCTTGTCGTCGCTGACACAATTATCCGCGATGCTGACGAGGAAAAGAGGCTAAAGCTTGAGGAGTTGATGCGTTCTGTTGAGCGTCGGCAGGCAACAGTTACTGTAGTTAGCACAGAGCATGAAGCGGGGTTTAAGCTGCTATCGCTAGGAGGCATAGCGGCGCTGCTTAGATTTGCAATATACCATGAACCGCCCAGCAGTTAACTTGCTCTTTCACGACAATTTTCTTATGTTTCCTCTGCATGACTTAAGACCGTTTGATGGCTATGATGAAGGTCGACTGGAAACTCGTTGAAACTGTGCAAAAAAAGATCAGGGTTACTCGTGTTGAGGCTCGCACCAGATATGTTGACGCCGTAGATTTGGCGGAGAACTCGCCTTTTTGTTTGAGTGCAGATTCCAAAATCGACTTAGGCAAGCTTAAGCGGGCAAAAATCTATCAGGCAACAATTAAAGTGTATGAAACAGAGTATACAGCGGAATTAGAGCGACATGCCCTAGAGTCTGCATTGGGTGATTATAACAGACTTAAAGCATTGCAAACCATGAAGGCTTCAGGATACAAACCCCACAAATACGAGTTAATTGCAATCAAGCATTAAGCATCAAAGCGATTTTTCTTTTTTTGGTTATGGCGGAGACGTGTTACTTTGGCTTTTAATTAACTTTGAGTTTATTGGTTTTAAGATTCGGGTTCAGTTGGGTTGCCTGTTGCTTTTGGCTCAAAGTGCAAGCTGGCAGCAAAGCGTTGCTTTTCTAAAATCTGCTGGCATTAAAGTGCACCGCTAATTGTATTGTCAAGTTTCTTATGTAAGTGATTGTGGAGTTGGGATAAATTTGCTTTTACTCAAATACTGCTTATGAAAATGCTAAAACGCTATAGTGACTGGTAAATTTTGATTTGAACGCCTACAAATCAACCGTGGCTGCGCTAAAACTCTCTTTATAAATAGATGCTCTTATATACTCACTCTGTTATTTAAATAGGGAAGCACGTGAGTTGACATGAGTAAAAAAAAACCCATCATAAGCATCCAGAACATTGTCGCTTCAGTTTCACTTAACCAGAAAATCGACTTACAGAAGATCGTGGAGAAATTCCCGCAGACCGAATATAATCCATCTGTTTTTCCGGGTCTTGTTTTTCGCCTAAAGAAACCTAAAACTGCCACGCTTATCTTCGGCACAGGTAAAATGGTTTGTACAGGCGCGAAATCCGAGAAGGAAAGCCGTAGTGCAGTAGAGAAAGTTGTTAAAGAACTCCGTAGCGAAGGTATCCAAATCACTGAGAAACCAATTGTTAACATCCAAAACATCGTTGCGTCAGCAGAACTCGGTGGAGAAATTGACCTCGAAAGTCTCGTCTATAAACTTAGCCGCGTAATGTATGAGCCAGAGCAGTTTCCAGGTGCAGTCTACCGCATGGATGAACCTAAAGTAGTCTTCTTAATCTTCTCAGCTGGGAAACTTGTCTGTGTCGGCGCAAAGAAGGAAGAGCAAGTCTACGAGGCAGTCGACAAAATCCAGCAGCTACTAGAAGAAAAAGAACTCATCTACTACCCCTCTTAAACCCCTTTAGTTTTTTATTCGGCGGCGAACCGCAGGGTTTGCCTCAGCCAATCTTTTTAGAGCTAACTCAAATGTTTCATCAGGCATAAGTTGTTTTTTTATAAAAACGCCTGTTCTGCCCACTGAATCCCGTCTTAGGAGTGTATGTACCCTGTCCAGAACTGTTTCCGCGGATATTCCCAATAATTTCGCAACTACTTCTTCTCTGCCGACTATGCTGCTTTCATTATGACCTGTGGGTGTTGGCTCAATAAGCATAAGCCTCTTATCTACGCCTGCAACACGTACATCCGCTTCTAGCTGAGAAAGATTAATTTCGCCTCCAAAACGGTAGAATTCGCGTTCAACGCGACGCATTTCCATTAGAGGAAACGTGACGGTTGTGTTTTCGTTGATTTCTATGTGGGCTTTCATGGCATAGTTTGGGGTGGCTTGCACGATGAAGCGGGTGTTTATCGGGATTTTTGCTTTTTCAAGGGCCATCTCTACTTGGAAACTGCTCTGGGCTTCGGCGATAAATACGTCCACGTCGCTGTTTATTTTTACGTCGCCTCGTGCTACACTGCCATGCACGATTGCAGGTAAATGGTATGCTTCCAAGGCAGCCGTGACTTCTGTTGCTTTTTTGCGTAGTAGCCGGAGCCTGTTCCAGCGCTCCATGTTGTAGCTTACTTCTCGGGTGTCTTGGTGTTTTGTGGGTTTAACTGCCATGTTTGCCCGCCAAATCGAACCTTTAGGGCGGCATCGTTTATTTAGTTATACACAACAAAACTTATGCTGTGAAGTAGATGGAGCCGCAACTTTGCAAGGTCTGCAAACGCAATGAAGCTTTCTTTTATAGGCAATACTCAGGTGAACGGCTTTGCAAGAAATGCTTTTCAGCTTCTATAGAAGCAAAAGTTCGCTCAACAATTACGCGTTACCATATGCTCAAGTTTAACGATCACTTGGCGGTGGGAGTTAGCGGCGGAAAAGACAGCCTTAGCCTGCTATATATTTTAGCAAAGCTTAGGAAGTTTCGGCCTCAAACCAGACTTACAGCTGTCACGGTGGACGAGGGTATACGAGGGTATCGCGATGAAGCTCTTGATATTGCAGAATCGCTATGCAAGAAGCTTGAGGTTCCGCATCATATTGTGTCTTTTAAGGCGCTCTATGGGTTTAGTCTTGACGAAATTGTCGAGAAAGCAAGCACTAAGGGCGACAGGGCACTTACGGCTTGTGCCTACTGTGGTGTGTTGCGTCGCAGAGCATTAAATCTTGGTGCTCGTGAAGTTAAAGCAACCAAAGTTGCAACCGCTCATACTCTGGATGATGAAGCTCAAACTGTGCTGATGAACATCCTTCGAGGTGACATCGCAAGGCTTGCAAAGGAGAAGCCAGTCAGTGATGAAGTGCATCCGCTTTTTGTGCAGAAAATCAAGCCCTTCTGCGAAATTCCCGAGCGCGAAAGCGCATTGTATGCTTACGTTAAAAAGATCGATTTTCAGGACACGCCCTGCCCATATGCTTCAGAAGCTCTGAGAAACGACATACGCGGCATGCTTAACCGCATGGAGGAGAAGCATGCTGGAACCAAATTCACTGTTGCTCGAGCAATGGAGAAACTGCGTCCCGCCGTTGAAGAAACAGTGAAAAAAGAGGGCTTTCGAACATGCACAGAATGCGGTGAGCCATCAGCGCAGGAGCTTTGCAAAACCTGCGAGATGCTGCATCAAATCCGCTAAGGCTTGCGGTTGAAGCCCTGCTCGCTTTTGAGTTTACGGAGAATCTCGGATGCCTCAAAAGCGTTTGCGGCAGATGCAACTCGCTGTGCACGCTGGATATTGACGTGCGCGCCGCAGTAGGGGCAGATTTTGGTCTTTTGAGTAAGCGCTGTCAGCATGTACCCGCTGCATTTTGTGCATTTCACGATGCAAGTTACCGTCAATGTGGAGTCAGCATCCGAAAGCCTTTTCCACCTTCAACTAGATAACTGTTTAGTAAGGGGTTACAAGGAGCGCATGAGTACAGACGGCAACAAGCAGCAGCGTTCGCCTTTGATGGAGTTGGCAGTTAAGTACTTCAAAAAAGAAGGCTTCAAAGTCAACGGCGAAAACGTCATGATGGAAGGCCACAGCGGTGTAATGCGCCACTTTGACCTTATAGTACAGCGGGGGCGGCTTGAGCAGGGTGTATGGGTGAGAGAT